>NZ_JBYCZP010000006.1:0-342318 GCF_057586295.1 Rhizobium sp. SRI_017
CGGTTTTTCGAGAAAAGTCATTTTTGTGTCATGTTATTGAACATGCTACGAAAAATCTCGTTTTGAGGGTGGTATTCCCTTTTTCAGGCCGATTTTTCCGTGGAATCCACCGGATTTTTTTGACCAAGCGGTAAAAGCTGTACGGGATGGTTGACCAGCGATTAACAGGCGCCCTGAACCGCCCCTACGCATGCGCATATGCGCGCGGATTCGACTTTTGCTCCGGAGCGGGATAGGCCGGGAGGACTGTTCACGCCTTATGCCAAGCGAGCCTGACCATGCTGATCCTCGACGATAACGACGCCCGCAATGCGCTTCCCTTTCCCGGCCTGATCGGGGCACTCCGCGCCATGTTCATTTCCGGCTGCGAGGCGCCGCCACGCCATCATCATGATGTCCAGGTTCCCGGCGAGCCCAATGGCACGCTGCTGCTGATGCCCGCCTGGCTTCCGGGCCGCTATATGGGACTGAAGCAGGTTTCCGTGTTTCCGGGCAATGCGACGCGCGGACTGCCGTCGATCTTCGGCTCCTATCTGCTCTCCTCTGCCGTCACCGGCGAACTGCTCGCGATCATCGACGGCGGCGAGCTCACCGCCCGCCGGACGGCCGCCGCCTCGGCGCTCGCGGCCTCCTATCTCGCGCGCAAGGATGCCTCCGTGATGCTGATGGCCGGAACGGGACGCCTTTCCGCCAATCTGATCGAGGCGCATAAGGCCGTCTCGCCGCTCACGAAGGTCTTCATCTGGGGACGCGACCAGGCTAAGGCTGCTGCGATCGCCCGGCAGGCGACGGCTCTCGGCCTCGAAGCAATCGCCACCGACAATCTCGAAGCGGCGGCGCGGCAGGCCGACATCATCTCCTGCGCCACGTTGTCTACCGAACCCTTGATATCGGGCGAATGGCTGAAGCCCGGTGCGCATCTCGATCTCGTCGGCGCCTTCAAGCCTGATATGCGCGAGACCGACGACCAATGCGTGATCCGCGCGACGCTCTTCGTCGATACCCGCGCCGGTGCACTCTCCGAGGGAGGCGATATCGTCCAGCCGATCAAGGCCGGGCTGATCACGGCCGGTTCAATCGCCGCCGATCTGGCGGAACTGACCCGCGAGCGCCATCCGGGCCGGACGAACGACCAGGAAATCACGCTCTTCAAGTCGGTCGGCGCCAGCCTCGAAGACCTCGCGGGCGCGATCTTCGCCTTCGAGGAGAACAATCGCGACGCTGCCGACGAACTCTGATGCGTCCAGGACTGCCCCACTATCCCGTCAGCGAAACGCTCGGAGCCCTGTCGGAAGCGCTTGCGACGCGGGGCATGGCCGTGCTCTCGGCGCCGCCGGGCGCCGGCAAGACGACGATCGTGCCACTTCACTTGCTCGACGCACCGTGGCGCAACGACGGCAAGATTATCCTGCTCGAGCCGCGTCGGCTTGCAGCGCGGGCGGCGGCCAATCGCATGGCCTCGCTTCTCGGCGAGAAGACCGGCGAGACCGTCGGCTACCGGATGCGGCTCGACTCCCGGATTTCGGCGAAGACCCGGATCGAGGTGGTGACGGAGGGTGTCTTCGCCCGGATGATCCTTGACGACCCGGAACTCTCGGGCGTGGCTCTCGTCATCTTCGACGAATTTCACGAGCGCTCGCTCGATGCCGATTTCGGGCTGGCGCTGGCGCTCGATGTCCGTGTCGGGCTGCGCGAGGATCTGCGAATTCTCGTCATGTCGGCGACATTGGATGTGTCGCGCGTGGCACGGCTTATGGGCGACGCGCCGGCGATCGAGAGCATGGGCCGCTCCTTCCCGATCGATATCCGTTACCAGGACCGGGATACGAGCGAGCGGATCGAGGACGTAATGAGCCGGGCGATATCGGAGTCGCATGGCCGCGAATCAGGCTCGATCCTCGCCTTCCTGCCCGGCCAGCGCGAAATCCTCCGCACCGCCGAGCGGCTCGAAGGGCGATTCGGGCCGGAGACGATCATCGCACCGCTCTATGGCAATCTCGGCCAGGCCGAGCAGGACCAAGCGATCCGGCCGCCGCCCGCGGGCCAGCGCAAGATCGTGCTTGCCACCTCGATCGCCGAAACGTCGATCACCATCGATGGCGTCAGGATCGTCATCGACAGCGGATTGCAGCGCCTGCCGGTGTTCGAGCCCGCCACGGGAATCACCCGGCTCGAAACCCGACGGACCTCGCGAGCCTCGGCCGACCAGCGTGCCGGTCGTGCGGGCCGGACCGAGCCCGGCATCGCGCTCCGGCTTTGGCATCAGGGGCAGAATGCGGCGCTCGAGGCCTTCACCCCGCCGGAAATTCTCGCAAGCGATCTCTCCGGTCTGATGCTCGACCTTGCCCATTGGGGCGTCTCGGGACCGGACAAGCTCTCCTTTCTCGACCAGCCACCGGCATCCGCCATCACGGAGGCAAGGAACCTGCTGATCTCGCTCGGCGCGCTCGATAACGAGGGGCGAATCACGGGCGAGGGTAAACGCATTCGCGACCTCGCCTTGCCGCCGCGGCTTGCCGCCATGGTGGTCGCAGCATCACATGAAGGACAGGCACTGGCGGCGGCCGAACTCGCCGTGTTGCTGACCGAGCAGGGACTCGGCGGCAATTCGGTCGATCTCGAGGACCGGCTCTCCCGCTTCCGCAACGAGCGCGGCGAGCGGGCTGAATCGTCGCGCCGGCTGGCGCGGCGGCTGGCGGAAAGCGTCAAAGGCAGAAGCAAGGGCGGCACGCCAACCCATGCCGGGCGGCTGCTGCTCCATGCTTTCCCGGATCGAATCGCTCTGCAGCGCGGCGGGCGCGGACGATTCGTCATGGCCAATGGACGCGGCGGCGAGATCATGGAGACCGAGCGGCTGGCCAATGCCGGGATGATCGTCGTCGCCGATCTCACCGGCCGGGCGGCCGCCCAGCGCATCCTCGCGGCGGCGGAGATTTCGCGGGCTGAGCTCGAAGAGGAATTGCCGGACGCTGTTGTCAGCGAGGGCCAGAGCTTCTTCGATCCCACCAGCCGGCAGGTCCGGGCGCGGAGGGTGACGCGGCTCGGCGCGATCATCTTCGAGGAAAAGCCGCTGCCGCGTCCCAAGGGCCCTGCCGCTCAGGCGGCCCTGGCAGACGGCGTTCGGCTTCTGGGCATCGACGCGTTGCCATTTTCGAAAGCCGCCCTGCAACTGCGCGAACGCATCGGCTTTCTGCACCGTACGATCGGCGAGCCCTGGCCCGATGTTTCCGACCAGGCATTGCTCGATTCGCTCGACGACTGGTTCCTGCCGTTCCAGACCGACATCCGCGGGATTGATTCGATCGATGCCGGTTCACTGCATGACGGGCTGCTGAACCTCGTGCCCCATGAATTGCGCCGCGATCTCGACAAGCTGGCACCTACCCATTTCGAAACGCCAGCTGGCAACCGCCATCCGCTGGACTATAGTGGCGACGAGCCGCTGGTCTCGGTGCGCGTTCAGGAACTGTTCGGCCTCAAGATTCACCCAGCCGTGGGCGGCGGGCGCATCCCGCTCACGCTGGAGCTGACCTCGCCGGCGCATCGGCCGATCCAGACGACCCGCGACCTGCCGGGCTTCTGGGCCGGCTCCTGGCGCGACGTGCGGGCCGATATGCGCGGACGCTATCCGAAACATCCCTGGCCCGAAGATCCGGCCGAGGCGCCGCCGACCAGCCGCGCCAAGCCGCGAGGCACGTGAGAAGAGAGACATCCATGACCGTTGAACTCATCCGCGAAGGCCCGGAAAGCCGCAAGCTCAGGCTGGAGACCCTGATCCGGCTGCGCTGGCTGGCTGTCGGCGGCCAGATGGCGACCGTGGCGATCGTCGGCGTCTTCATGCAGTTCTCGATGCCGATCGAGATCTCGATCGGGCTGATCGTGCTGCTGGCGGCGGTGAATGCCTGGCTGAAATTCTCCTACCCCGCGACGCACCGGCTGGAGCCCTCCTCGGCGCTGGCATTGCTCGCCTTCGATCTGCTGCAGCTCACCGCCCTGCTCTACGTCACCGGCGGCATTTCAAACCCCTTCGCGCCGCTGATCTCGGTGCCGGTCATCATTTCGAGCGCCTCGCAGCCGCTGCGCTATTCGCTGGCGCTGGTGCTGATCGCCATGCTCGCCATCACCGCCCTTGTCTTCTCGCCCTTCCCGCTGCCTTGGTATCCCGGCAGCGTCGTGCCCTTCGAACCGCTGCTGCTCGCCGGCATGTGGTTCGCCATCGTCTCGACCACGTCCTTCGCCGCCTTCTATGCCTATCGCGTGTCGCATGAGGCGAATCAGCTGTCGGAAGCGCTGACGGCGACCGAGCTGGTTCTGCAACGGGAGATGCATCTGTCCGAACTTGACGGCCTCGCGGCCGCCGCCGCGCATGAGCTCGGCACGCCGCTCGCGACGATCTCGCTGGTCGCCAAGGAAATGAGCCGCGAAATCGAACCGGGCCACCGGCTGTTCGACGATGTGCACCTGCTGATCTCACAGGCCGAGCGCTGCCGCGACATCCTCAAGCGGCTGACGACGCTCTCGACCGGCACCGAAGAGCATATGAAGCTCCTGCCGCTCTCGTCGTTGATCGAGGAGGTCGTCGCGCCACATCGCGAATTCGGCATAGCGATCGAGGTCAACGAGCGCTCGCCGCGGGCGACCGAACCGCTGGGCCGGCGCAATGCCGGCATCATCTATGGTCTCGGCAACCTGATCGAGAATGCCGTCGACTACGCCAAGTCCAAGGTCACCATTACAGTCATGCATGACGAGCACAGGGTGACGCTGACAATCGAGGACGATGGCGAAGGCTTCGCGCCCGACATCCTGCAGCGCATCGGCGACCCCTATGTCACCCGGCGCAATCCTCAGGCGAAGGCCGGCGGCCTTGGCCTCGGCCTGTTCATCGCCAAGACGCTTCTGGAGCGTTCCGGCGCCGAGCTCTCCTTCGAAAACTCACCCGGCGCCCGGATCAAGGTCGACTGGAGGCGCGACTCTATGGAAGTGCGGTGAATCTCGCATTTGTCGCCACATCTCTCTATATAGAATTGGCTAAGATCAAGAACTGGCCGCTGAGCTGAAGAGTAGAAAACAGAATGACCGATCCGAAAGCCGCCGCTGACGCCATTGGCGCCGATCCCTCGCTGCTCATCGTCGAGGACGACGCACCCTTTTTGAAGCGCCTGGCGCGCGCCATGGAAACGCGCGGCTTTGCCGTCGAGACGGCGGAAACTGTGGCCGAAGGCGTTGCCAAGGCCAAGGCCCGGCCGCCGAAATATGCGGTGGTCGATCTTCGGCTCACGGATGGCAGCGGCCTCGACGTGATCGAGACCATCCGCACCAAGCGCGACGATTCCAACATGATCGTGCTGACCGGCTATGGCAATATCGCGACCGCAGTGACCGCCGTGAAGCTCGGCGCCGTCGACTATCTCTCCAAGCCCGCCGATGCCGACGAAGTCTTCGCCGCGCTCACCCGCCGCCTGGGCGACAAGGTCGAACCACCGGAAAATCCGATGTCAGCCGACCGCGTGCGCTGGGAACATATCCAACGCGTCTATGAAATGTGCGACCGCAATGTCTCGGAGACGGCGCGGCGGCTCAACATGCATCGCAGGACGCTGCAGCGGATATTGGCCAAGCGGGCGCCGAAGTAGCGGCTTGTTCTTGATCAGGGAAGGCCTGCTTGGCAGCGCCCGGCCTCAGCGGACACAACTGCGGCCCGAGTGCACTCGCCACTCTCGGGCCGGGGCCGGTCGGTTCAACTGAAGTTGACAAGGTTCAGGCTGGGAAGTGGGCCGCCAGGGAATTGGGCGAGCTTTCCGCCCACGCTGATCGGCCCGAGGTCGATGCCAGTGAAGCCGAGCTTGTCAATCAAACCCGCGACCTGCGCTTTCGCCTGGGCATCATCCCCGGAATAGAACAGCACACGGCTGCCACCCTCCGCTCTGGGGTCGCCCGACAGCAGGTCCGGTCTGAGATGATTGAATGCCTTCACGACGCGGGCACCTGGAACGAGATCCTGGAAGACCTCGGTCGACAGTCGGCCATTCAGTGCTGCCGGCTGGAAGAGCGGAGCCTCGATGGGATTATTGGCGTCGATGACGACCCGGCCGTTCCAGTTCGGCAGGTCGACCAGCGCTTTGGGCAGCTTCGACCAGGGCACCGCCACGAGAACAATATCGGCTGCTGCGGCTTCGCTGATGTCGCCCGCCCTGATGTAGGGCGAAAGCTCGCCGGCGAGAGCGGCCAGGGAGGCCGCGCCGCGGCTGTTTGCGATCGTTGCACCGACGGCGTTGCGGGCGAGGGCGCGGGCAAATGCGGAGCCGATGTTTCCAGCTCCAATGATACCTATAGACATGGTCATATCCTTTCGATGTTGATCTGCTTGGGTCAGGCGGTGAAGCCGCCGTCGGCGACGATATCGGCGCCGGTGACGAAAGCCGCTTCGGGGCTGGCGAGGTAGGCGACCAGGCTGGCGATCTCGTAGTCCTTGCCGTAGCGGCCGATGGCCATTCCCGGCCCGACGACTTTTGAAACCGGACCACCGTCTGGGTTCATGTCGGTGTCAGTGGGGCCGGGATGGACCGTGTTGACCGTGATCCCCTTGGGGCCGAGGTCGCGCACGAGGCTGCGGTTGAAGCCGGCCACAGCACCCTTGGTAAGCGTGTAGAGTGATGCAGTCGGAAATGCCGCATAGCGATACATCGACGACCCGATATGGATGATCCGGCCGCCCGGCTTCATCTTGCGAGCGGCTTCCTGCGTCGCCACGAACACGCCCGTGACATTGACGGCAATCATCCTTTCGTAATCCTCGAACGTGATGTCCTCGATCGGGCCACCAAGCGCGATGCCGGCATTGTTGACCAGGATGTCGAGGGTGCCGAAGTTGTTTTCCACCGTCGATACGGCTGCCCGAACGGCCGCGGGGTCGCCGGCGTCGGCATGGATGGCGATGGCGCGGCCGCCCGCCGCTTCGATCTCGCGGACGACGTTCGCCGCCTTGTCGGGGGAGGCGCTGTAGGTGATGGGGACATCCGCCCCGCCAGCGGCCAGGCGCTTGGCGATTGCGGCGCCGATCGAGCGCGAGCCGCCGGTCACCAGGGCGGCTTTGCCGGCGAGATTGTTTGTAAGGTCAGTCATTGCGATTGCTCCGTGGTAGTTTCGATGGAGTGAATATCGCTTGTTAATTCCCCGTTGATTAGCCTGGAGTGACTTGACTAATCTTCAAGCAATCGTTGAAAATGATGACATGGAGACTCTGGCCAATCTCGAATCTTTCGTTCGCAGTGCCGAGCTTGGCGGCTTTTCGGCCGCCGCCCGCCGTCTTTCCGTCACGCCGGCAGCGGTCAGCCGCAACGTGGCGGCGCTCGAGGGCAATCTTGGTGTGCGCCTGTTCCAACGAAGCACCCGCAGCCTGACGCTGACCGAGGCGGGAGAGCGATTCCTGCTCGCGATCCGCGATAACCTGACGGGGCTTCAGGATGCCATTGCCGATGCCGCAGCCGATCGGTCCGCGCCTGCGGGAACGCTGAAGGTCTCAATGAGCCCGACCTTCGGGATGGGCTATCTGCTGCCGCTCCTGCCCGAGTTCCAGAAGCGCTATCCGCTGGTACGCCCAGAATGGACGTTCGAAAACAGGCAAGTCGATCTGATCGCCGAGGGATATGACGCAGCGATCGGCGGCGGGTTCGATCTTTCGCCCGGGATCATCGCCAAGACCCTGGCCCCGGCCCATATCATCGCCGTTGCCTCGCCCTCCTACTTGCAGGACAGGCTGCACCCCTTCGAACCCGCTGGGCTCGCAGAGCTCGACGGCATTGTGATGCGCTCGACTCGGACCGGCCGGATCAGGCACTGGCAGATGCGCAACGCCGACGGCATCGAGCAATTGGCTTCGCCAAGAGAATGCATCGTCGTCAACGATCCGGCCGCCATGTGCAACGCCGCCCTTCTTGGCCTCGGCATGACCATGATCGCCAAGCCAGACGCCCAGCCGCACCTGGAGAGCGGAAGGCTCGTCCGGCTCTTGCCGCATTGGTATGCAGACGCCGGACCGATTTCGATCTACTACGCCAACCGCACGCTCTTGCCGTCGAAGACGAGGGTGTTCATCGATTTCGTGACCGAGATGTCGCAACGCGATCGCTGGCCGCAACGCTTCGCCGGAAGCATCGGGTAGCGACAGGCGGGACACCAAGGCGCCTTTCGTACCAAGTTGCCCGGACGAACAGTCAATCGCTCAAAAGTCCGGCGATTCGCTCTCTGACGGATCGTTCGGGTTGGGAATGCCCAGCCGATCAGCAGCCCATTCGGCATGCATCAGGCGGGCGGCAGCGATCCGTGAGAAGTTCAGTGTCATCGATTTACGCATTGGTGGCGACAGCCGGTGCTCCGGCGCATCGCGCAGGAGTTCCGCGCCATAGGCGTCGGCGACGAACAGGCCGGCATCCTCGGGGAAGATCTCAGCCGGTACATCCTTGTGGGTCGCGAAAAACAGCCGGTCGCAGAAATCGCGGTATTCCGGCCATTTGCGGTCGACGCGGAAATCCTCGATCGACGACTTGATCTCGATGATCCAGATCTCGCCCTTCACCGAGAGCGTCACGATATCGGCGCGCCGGCCGCTCCTGAGCGGCAGTTCCGGCAGCGTCACATGCCGCATCTCGATCAGCTGGCGCTGCATGCCGCGGCGGATCTGCATCGCGCGTGCGGATTGGCGCCCGTCCTTGAGTGGATTATCGCCGTGAAGCGAGACAATCGGCATGTCAGTCCCGTTTCTGTTGCAAAAAAGTCATCTGTTTTCCGTTTGCATTTCCGGCCAGCGGCGCGCGCCCCCCAATCCCTTGCAAATCACGGGCTTTCGGACATATCCATAACCTACGGGCGGCTCGCGGGGAGCAGCCCGCCCCCAAGAATATAAGAGAATAAGATGCGCGTCCGCACACTTGTCACGGCAGTTGGCATCATGCTCAGCCTGGGCGTGGCCTCCTGCTCCACCTCTGCTACGACGTCCGGCGATCCCGGTGCTGTCGAGACCTCTCAAATCTTCTCCGATTCTTATGGCAAAGTCACGGATTCCGGTTACGCACTGCCGGCGATCCCGATCAAGCGCCTCGACACGAAGTTCCATCGCCAGATTGTCTCCTACCAGACGGTCCAGAAGCGCGGCACGATCATCGTCGATACCAAGAATCGCTTCCTCTATTACGTGCTGGGCGGCGGCAAGGCTGTTCGCTACGGCATCGGCATCGGCAAGCAGGGCTTTGCCTGGAAGGGTGAGGCCTATATCGCCTGGAAGCAGGAATGGCCGACCTGGCATCCGCCGGCAGAAATGGCCGAGCGCAAGCCTGAATACGCGAAATATGTCGAAAAGGGCCAGGAGCCGAGCATCAGCAACCCGCTTGGCGCACGTGCGATGTATCTCTTCGACGACAAGGGCAAGGACACGCTGTTCCGCATCCATGGCACGCCGCAATGGAACTCGATCGGCACCGCCGCTTCGTCGGGCTGCATCCGCATGATCAACCAGGATGTCATCGATCTCTATTCGCGCGTCCGTCCGGGCACGGGTGCCCGCGTGGTCGTTCTCTGAGATCAATCGAATACGATCGATCTTGATATAGCTGACTATGAAAGCCGCCGGCGAACCCTGGCGGCTTTTGCTTTTGGAGGCGGCGAATGGCTGATGTGCGGATGCACGCCGACGAGATCGACATCAGCCCCGCGCTGGCCAGATCGCTGGTCGCGCAGCAGTTTCCTCATCTCGCCGATTTGCCGATCATAAAGCTCTCCTCGGCAGGCACCGAGAACACCATCTTCCGCCTCGGCGATGATCTTTCGATTCGCATGCCGCGCGTGGCGGGTGCGGTGAAGCAGGCAGAACGGGAAGCAATCTGGCTTCCACGGCTCGCGAATCATCTGTCGCTCGCCATTCCCGAACCGATCGAACTCGGCCTGCCGACGCATGACTTTCCGCATCATTGGTCGATCTGCCGCTGGCTGGACGGCGAAAATGCCTTCGTCCGGCCGGTCGATGATCTGATCGATTCGGCACACCGGCTGGCCCGCTTCGTCCGATCGCTCCAAGAGGTACCCGTGGCCACCGATTCATCGCGTGCCGTGACCACATCAGGCCGCGGCGTCGATCTGGTCTACCGAGATTCCGCCACCCGACGGGCGATTGGGGCCTGTGAAGGTCTCGTCGATACCGAAACGCTCCATGCGATCTGGATCGACGCGCTCGCTACGCCAAGATGGAAAGGTCCGCCCATCTGGCTCCATGGCGACATCCATGTCGGCAATCTCCTGACCGAAGGTGGCCGAATCACCGGCGTCATCGACTGGGGTTGCCTCGGCGCGGGCGACCCGGCCTGCGACTTGACGGTGGCCTGGTCGATGCTGGATCAGGAAAGCCGCGCAATCTTCCGCGCCGAGCTCAACGTTGATGATGCCACGTGGATTCGCGGTCGAGCCTGGGCAATTTCAGTCGCCGTGATTGCTTTGCCTTTACTACATCAAAACCAATCCGCTGCTGGTCGCGATATCGCGGCACTCGATCGAGGCCGCGGTGGCGAACTTTCTCGGGCACTAAGCGGGATAAGGGGTCGCCAGCATGCTGGGCCGGCGCTTCATGCGCTCCCACCATGCGCCGAGCAGCGGGAAACCGGCGATCATCCGCCGCCCTTCCTGCGTCATCAGGAAGAAATCCATCATCGGCGCGAGATGAAGATCGGCGAGCGTGATGTCATTGCCGGCAAGCCAGGCCTTTCCGCTCATCAACCTGGTGATCGCCGCCAGGCTGATCTTTGCCTTGTCGAGACCGTCGGCAATCCTGTCCTCGTCCGAGGCTTCGCCGCGACTGCCCTTTTCGAGGCGCTCGACATAAACATCCCATACCAGAGGCTGGTAGACGTAGGAGTCGCACACCGACATCAGTTGCTCGACACGCGCGCTCGTCTTGGGATCGTCGGGCAGCAGCGGAGGCCCGTAGAAGGCCGCGTCGACATAACGGGTTATCGCCGACGCCTCATAGAGCGCAAAACCATCATGGTCGAATGAGGGTATCTTTCCGAAAGGATGCCGCGCCAGATATTCCGGCGTCCGCTCCTCCTCGGCAAAGATGTCGACCGGCACCAGCCGATACGGCACGCCCTTCTCTTCGAGCGCGAGCCGGACGATTCGCACATAACAGCTGTAATCGGCGCCGTAGACCGTGACCGTCATGCGGGATGTTTCGCCTTCTCTTCCAGCCGCCGCCGGTGCAGCACCGGCTCGGTATAGCCGTTCGGCTGGGCGCGGCCCTTCATCACCAGTTCGAGCGCTGCCTGGAAGGCGACGGAACTGCCGAAATTTGGCGCCATCGGTTCGTAAAGCGGGTCGCCTTCATTCTGGCCGTCGACCACCTCGGCCATGCGCTTCATCGTCTCCATGATCTGCGCTTCCGAGATCACGCCATGATGCAGCCAGTTGGCCATGTGCTGGGCCGAGATGCGCAGCGTCGCGCGGTCCTCCATCAGGCCGACATTGTGGATGTCGGGGACCTTCGAGCAGCCGACCCCCTGGCTCACCCAGCGCACGACATAGCCGAGGATGCCCTGGGCATTGTTGTCGATTTCCTGCTGGATTTCCTCCGGCGTCCAGTTCGGACGCGGCGCCACCGGTACGCTCAGGATATCCGAGAGTTTTGCGCGGGCGCGAGTCTTGAGCCCCTCCTGGACCTTTGCGACATCGACCTTGTGATAGTGCGTGGCATGCAGCGTCGCCGCCGTCGGCGACGGCACCCAGGCGGTGTTGGCGCCGGCTTTGGGATGGGCGATCTTCTGTTCCAGCATCGCGGCCATCAGGTCCGGCATCGCCCACATGCCCTTGCCGATCTGCGCCCGGCCGGAGAGGCCGCAGGCGAGCCCGATATCGACATTCCAGTTCTCATAGGCCGAGATCCAGGCCGCCTGCTTCATATCGCCCTTGCGAATCATCGGACCCGCTTCCATCGAGGTATGGATCTCGTCGCCGGTGCGGTCGAGGAAGCCGGTATTGATGAAGACGACCCGGCCGGCGGCGGCGCGGATGCATTCCTTGAGGTTGACCGTCGTGCGGCGCTCCTCGTCCATGATGCCCATCTTGATCGTGTCGAGCGGCATGCCGAGCGTCTGTTCGACGCGGGTGAAGATCTCGGTGGCGAAGGCGACTTCCTCAGGCCCGTGCATCTTCGGCTTGACGACATACATCGAACCCTGAGACGAGTTCTTCTTGCGGCCGCCCGCGCCGATATCATGCAAAGCGATCAGCGCCGTGACCATGGCATCCATGATGCCTTCGGGCACATCATTGCCGTGCTTGTCCTGGATCGCCGGATTGGTCATGAGGTGGCCGACATTGCGGATCAGCATCAGCGAGCGGCACTTGACCGAGAGCTTGCCGCCATCGGGTGTGTTGTATTCGGCATCGGGATTGAGCTTGCGGGTAAAGGTCTTGCCGCCCTTGGTGACCTCCTCCTCGAGATCACCCTTCATCAGGCCGAGCCAGTTGCGGTAGATGACGACCTTGTCCTCGGCGTCGACGGCCGCGACCGAATCCTCGCAATCCATGATCGCCGTGATCGCCGATTCGACCCAGACGTCGGAAATATTGGCCAGATCGTATTTGCCGATCTCGCTGGTGGGATCAACGAGGATCTCGATCAGCAGATTGTTGTTGCGCAGCAGGACCTGCAGGTCGCAGAGATCCTTCTCGAGATAGCCGGCGAACTGTCCGGGATTTCCAAGACCGGTCTCGCCGATTTCGTTGGTCACGAGCAGCGTGCCGTCCTTGACGGCAAGCTTCGACACGCTCTTCCAGCTGCCGCCCGCCAGCGGTACGGCCTGATCCAGGAAATCGCGTGCCCAGGCGATGACCTTCTCGCCACGGGCGGGATTGTAGCCCTTGCCCCGGGTCGCGCCATCGGTTTCCGGGATCGCATCGGTGCCGTAGAGTGCATCATAGAGCGAGCCCCAGCGGGCATTGGCGGCGTTCAGCGCATAACGCGCATTCATTACCGGCACGACGAGCTGCGGACCGGCGATCGAGGCGATTTCAGGATCGACATTGGTCGTCGAAACGGAAAAGTCCGGACCTTCCGGCACGATGTAGCCGATCTCGCGCAGAAAGGCTTCATAAGCCGCCATATCGGAGGGAGCGCCATTGGCCTTGTGCCAGTCGTCGATCTTCATCTGCAGCGCGTCGCGCCTGTGCAGCAGCGCCTTGTTCTTCGGCTCCAGCGCGTGGACGATGTCGGCAAAGGCGGTGAAGAATTTGTCGGGCTTGATCCCGGTGCCTGGCAGCGCCTCGTTCACCAGAAAGTCGTGAAGAACCTCATCGATGTGAAGGCCGTGTTCTTCGATCTTTGCCATGCCTGTCGTCCCGTCGCCGAATTCAAGTCGCGCGGACACTGCGACAGCCGATGTCGCACGTCAATAACACCTTCGAGGCAAAGCGTTCTCCGATCGGACGGAGGCCCGACATTCAGACAAGGCGACGCCCAATGACCTCACGAACCTCGCAAGGCCCGGCTTTCGTTGTTCTTCCGGAAAGAAGCGAAAAATTAAGGATAATAGTACCATAATGGACATGGTTAGCGTTGCGTTAACAGTATCGGTCCGCCACCCGATTGATAGAGTTTGCTATGTCAAGTATTATGACGAACAGCGGCGCCATTGCCGCATTGGACACTTTGCGCACTGTCGGCCGCGACATGTCCCACACCCAGAAAGAGGTTGCCACCGGCCTCCGAGTCGCGAACTCGAGCGACAACGCGGCCTATTGGTCGATCACCACGACCATGCGATCGGACGACAAGGCCATGTCGGCGGTGCAGGATGCTTTGGCGCTCGGTGCCGCCTCGGTCGATGTCGCCTCCATGGGCATGAGCAATGCGCTTGAGGTGATGGACGAATTCAAGTCCAAGCTGGTGGCGGCCCGTGAGCCCGGCGTCGACCGAAACAAGATCACGTCCGAGCTCAACGAGCTCAGAAACCAGTTGCGGACCATTGCCGAGAGTTCGTCCTTCAATGGCGAGAACTGGCTCCTAACGCAGGACGGAGCCAGTGAGCCGACGCGCAACCTCGTGACATCCTTCATTCGCAATAGCGACAACACGGTGCGCTTGGGCAACATGGCCTATGGGGCCAACAATGGCAGCTTGGGGGAGCCCAATCGCCTGATCGATGAAAGCAGTACCTCGGCGGGCATGTATGGCTGGCTGACGATGCCGTCGCCCGCGATAGGTTTCGACCTGACGGGTCCGCTCTATGACGTCTTCGTGCTTGGCGAGGATCCCTGGCCCTTGGGCGAGGAAATTGCCGTCGATGCGGATACGACCAACCAAGAAATCGACAATATGATCTCGTTCGCCGACTGGACGATACAGGGCATGACCACGACGGCAGCGAAGCTCGGGGCGATGGCGAACTACTTCGACCGGCAGACCGAATTCGTTCAGGACCTGCGTGATGCCGCCACCCGGGGCGTCGGTCGGCTGCGCGATTCGGATCTCAACGATCAGTCTGCACGGCTCAAGGCGCTGCAGACGCAGGAACAGCTTGGGATCCAGGCGCTGTCGATGGCCAATTCCAATCCTGAAAATATCATTTCGCTGTTCAGATAAGGCTAGCGCCGTAAGACCCCTCCCCATCCCTCCCCACAAGGGGGAGGGCTAATTTGTGGCACTCTCCCCAGCCTCCAACCACCTCGCAACATGTGCAACGCTGAGCAGGGCACTACAGCGAGCCTGGGTTAAGCCCTCCCCCTTGTGGGGAGGGTTGGGGAGGGGTCTTGTCCGAAATCCTGAAGCCGTATCAGGTAATCCGCGGCCGGCCCGATGCCGTGGCGGAGAATCGTGCCTCGACCAGCTTGCGGCTGCCTTCGATCTCCGGCGCGTCGATCTGCTCGACCATCCGCACAACGGGATCCTCGGCGCCATTGTCCACAGCAAGCCGAATCGCGGCTTCGCGGGCGCGCTGGCGGGCCAGTTTGAACGTCTTATCCTCGTCGGTCATCCGCTCCGTCGGCCCGCCGCCGGAGACGATGAAGACGCCTTCTTCCGGCGACGTGACTGTGACGAGTACGGTCTGGCTGATTTCGCCGGCCACCGCGCCAATGGCATTGGCGACACCGGCATCGGCAGGGATCACCGATTCGGCGCCCAGCATCGCGGCGATAGCCGGATAGTAGACATGCGCCGACGCACCAAGACCGATCAGCGGCCGGTCCAGTGCGAGCGAGAATCGCACGACACCCGACGTGCGGTTGAGAGCACGGTCGATCGAGACGGATTTGGCAGGATCGACGCTCTCCACGCCGTCCTCACCCAGCGCCGCCGCGAGAATCACCTCCGCCGACTGACGCGTCATCCGCGCCTCGATCTTATGCGCCAGTTCGACGGCCGACCTGGCGATCGGCTTGCCCGAACCGTCGCGCGTGCGGCAGGCGAGCTCGAGGCCGAGACGGGCCGCGTCCTTGTCCCACTGGCCCTGCCGGCCGAGGATATGCATGGCGTCCGACGCGGTGATCGCCGAAATATGCACCAGACCACGACTGACCAGCCGATCGAGAGACGCTTTCTGCATCGAGGAGATCAGGAGGTCGTTCAATGCGACAGGCGTCGACGGCACGCGCTCGTAAAGCGCCTGGTCGGCGGCGGAGAGGCCGCTGGCGAATCGATCCGGTAGACCGGAACGGACGGCGAAGCGGCCGTCATAGCGACCGGAATGGGTTGCCTTGATCTGCCGTTCCAGCATCTCACGCACCGGCGCGCCATGCAGCTTGCCGATCAGGCTGAGCGGCAGCACCCGCCGGGGTCCGAGGGTAAGCGCGCCTTCGAGGCCGCGGGTATTCACATGCACTTCCGAATCACCACCGAGGCCATAGGTCCGCATGGCGACGGCCTGCACCATGGTGCGGTAGCCGCCGACGACGGCGCCGTTTTCATCGAGCCGCGGCCGGCCCTCGTCGAGAATGGCGACGTCAGTGGTGGTGCCGCCGATATCGGAGACGACGGCATCGTCGAGGCCGGTCAGGAAGCGCGCACCGACAAGGCTCGCCGCCGGGCCGGAGAGAATGGTCTCGATCGGACGCAGCCGCGCCTCAGCGGCCGAGATCAGCGCACCGTCGCCCCGCACCACCATCAGCGGCGCCTCTATGCCGTGGGCCTTGAGAAAATCCTCGGACGAGCCGATCAGCCGGTCGATCATCGACACCAGCCGCGCGTTGAGCAGCGTGGTGAGCGCACGTCGCGGGCCGCCGAGTTTGGAGGAAAGCTCGTGGCTGCAGGTGACAGGCAGATGGGTCTTCTCGCGGATCAGGTCGCGCACCCGCAGTTCGTGGTCGGGATTGCGGACGGCGAAATAGCCGGCAATGGCAAAGGCGGTCACGGCACCGGCGAGTTCGTCAAGTCGCTCGACCAGAGTGGTCGTGTCGAGCGGCGCCTCGTGGCCATGGACGTTGTGTCCGCCGGGCAGGAAGATGACTGGATCGCTGCCGAGCGCCTGCCTGAGACCATCACGCTCGAGATCTTCGGGCCCAAAGCCAATCATCACGAGGCAGACGCGGCCGCCCTGACCTTCGACCAGGGCATTGGTAGCAAGCGTCGTCGAAAGCGAGGCAAGCCGGATTGCAGAAGGGTCGGTTCCGGTTTCCGCCAGCACGTTCTCGACCGCGCCGCGGATACCCTCGGACAGGTCATGCCGCGTGGTCAGCGCCTTGGCACGCGCCTTGACTCCCTCTTCAGGATTGAAGAGAACCGCGTCGGTGTAAGTGCCGCCAGTATCGATGCCGAGAAGAAATCGCGATGCCACGCCGTCTACCACTTTGAATCAGTTCGATTGACGATTCGCGCCTTGAATCCACCTTCAGGTGGAGGCACGTTCCGTGAGGAACGGGATTATGGCATTCCCAGTGCTTTATCCAGTGCGCCAAGCGACACCGATATATGAAAAATGATAGGCCTCACGACCGTCCGGACAATGCCATGACCCTGATCCCACGCCTTCTTCTTGCTCTCGCCATTACGGCCTGCAGCTTTCCGGCCTTCGCACAGGAAAGCGAGGAGGATGAATACAAGCCCGAACTGCCCGATATGCAGATCTACAAGGCGATGCTGGATGCCAACCGCCAGCCCGGCTGGATCCAGTTCCGCGAATTCTCCGGCAAGCAGTTGATCTATTTCACCGCGCTGCAGACCATGCGCTGCCGTCTGTCCGAAATCCGCTATTCCGTGAATTCGGATAAGCTCGACCAGCGCTTCCCGCTCGGCGAATGCGATGTGGAACAGCCGTTTAATGTGCCGGCAGACGATCCGGAGGGACGCTATATCTATCTCACGCTGGGCGCGCAGGAAGCGAAGACGCTGACGATCCAGGTGGTGTGGGCCGACGGGTCGGGCAGCGAGATCGTGACCTACCGGCCCTGTGACAATCCCGAAGCAACCTGCGCCCGGATCAAGAAGATCGGCAAGCCGAAGAACAAGCTCAGCGCGCCGACACCCGAAGCACAATCCCGTTGAGCGGCTGCGTCGTCAGGCGCTGGACGGGCCAGGCACTGGTATTTTCGGTCACGTCGAAGCGGTAGCGCTTCATCAGCACGGCGAGCGCGATCACCGCTTCCTGCAGCGCGAAGGTCGCGCCGATGCAGATGCGCGGGCCGGCGCCGAAGGGCAGGTATTGGAAGCGATGGATCTTCTCGCGGTTCTCGGGCAGGAAGCGCTCGGGCATGAAATGCCGCGGCCGGTCCCAGTAGAGCTCATGGCGGTGCAGCGTCCAGGGCATGACCAGCACCGATTCGCCCTTGGGAAGCGTTAGCCTGGTGCCGTCGGCCGCCGTCCAGGTGTCGTCCTCGATGGGCGCGCGGTTGATCGACGGCGCCGGTGGATAGAGCCGCATCGCCTCCTCGAAGGCGGCGCGGACATGCGGCATCAGCTCGAGCCAGTCGACCGGATCGGCGCCATCGGACAGCACGCGGTCGATCTCCTCCTCCATCAGGATGCGGAAGTGGGGCGACTCGGCGATGCAATAGAGCGCCCAGGCCAGCGCCCGGGCCGTGGTCTCGTGGCCGGCACCGATGAAGGTGAGGATATTGTCCTCGATCTCGTCACGGGTCAGGCCGTCGGGGCCTTCGATCTTCAGGAGAAGCGTCAGGAAATCGCCGGGCACCGTCTCGCCCGCCGCCATCTTCGCCCGTCGCGCCGTCATCGTGTCGGCGACAATCTGGCGGAAAGCCTTGAGCGCCTTGCGGCCGGGAAAGCGGGTGACGCGGGGGATCCAGGCCGGCGCGAGCAGCAGATCCATTGGATCGATGCGGCCCATATTGTGCAGGAGCGAATCGACGCGCTCGGCGAAACCCTCGGTGCCGGTGGCGATCTCGCCGGAAAACAGGGTCTCGGCCAGGATCTCGTAGGTGAGCTCGGTCATGCCAGTCGCGATGTTGATCTCCGCGCCTTTCTTAGCCGGCTCAGCATAGCGCTCGGCAAAGGCTTCCGACATTTTCAGCATCTGGCCGGCGAAGCCGCGGGCGTGACGCGGCGTGAAAACCGGCGCCATCGCCTTGCGCGACCGTTTCCAGACATCCCCCTCCGCCGTCAGCAGCCCGTCGCGCAGGATCGGCCGCAGCACGAGCTGGCGGATCGGCTGCATCGCATAGTTTTGCGCGTTGTCGACGAGCACGTGTTTGATCAGCGACGGATCATGGCAGATCGTCGTGAGCTGCCCGAAGAACTTCACCTGCATGTAGGGCAGGGTGTAGCTCGGCTTTCCCCAGAGTTCGAGGGGATTGCGGAACATGACCTTGATGATTTCCAGCCGCGACGGCGGGATCGTCCTGGGGATCGGGGCCGGAGGCTCGAAGGGTTCCGGCCGGATGTCCATCAGAGCAGGCTTTCCAGCTCGGCCAGCTTGTCGTTGATCAGCCAGCCGTAATAATTCTCTTCCGGCATCACGCCCGCCCCCCGTGCCTTGAGTTCATAGGCCCGCTCGCGCGGATTGCCGACATTGTAGAGCGTGGCGGTGATGCCGGGATTCTTCGAGATATCGACGCCGGCGACCTTGCGGTATTCCTCGATCGACATCTTGATCGAGGCGGCCATATAGGCGAGCGACTTGTCGGGGTCCATGATCGCGTCATAGACTTGGCCGGCATTCCGTTCGTCGAGCTTGGGATAGCCAGAGACGCGGCTGACCAGATCGGAAAGCTCAAGCGCCGTCAGCGGGTTAATCTGGCCGAGGCCAAAAGTCTGGCCGGAATAGAATGGCTGGAAGAACACCGCCGAGAAGCGGTTTTTCGGATAGCTGATCCCACCGACATTTTTGCCGCGGAAGGACTTGTTCCAGACACGCTCGCGGCAGGTCCAGAGTTCGTAGGAGCCGGATTTGCCATTGCAATCGGAAAATTGCGGCATGGCGATCAGGTCTTCGATCGACTGCCCCTCATAGGCAAAGCGGAACTTGTCGCCCGAATAGGCGGCCGCTTTCACATAATAGGACTGCAGACGGTCATAGGCGTCGACATTGTAGGTGTGCTCGCCGACCAGGGCGCCGACCATGTGGATCGGGGCGATGCCATATTGGCTCGAGATCGACTTGATCTTGGAAATCAGTTTCTTGTCGCGCGCGAGCAGCTTGACGACCTTGGCATATTTCAGGTCGAAGGTCGTCTTGCCGGCCTTGGTGCGGCGCTTGGAGGCGCCCGGCACCGGAGGCTGTTCCGCGTGCCGGTTGCCTTCCGGTACCAGCGTCGCCGCCTGCACGGGAAGAATGGAGACGGCAGCAAAGCCGACAGCGACGATGAGCGTGGCGAGAAGACGGCGCAAGGGCTGAGATCCGGTTGGCGTTGGGAAGGTTATACCGGATTGGTCGCTTGTACCGCAATGATGGCGAATTCAAGAGAGGGTGAATGATGTCCGCCATTGTTCATTGCGCCGGAACCGCCCGAGACCGAGGACATCGAAGGCGTCCTGATGAACATCAAGTCGCTCCGGAACCCCGATCCATTTGAGCGCCTGGCTGATATTTGTGTCCGGCCAGGGATCGTCGGGCGCGTCGAAGACCGCGATCTCGCCAATGCGCATCGCCAGTGCCTCACCCTGGCCTGAACCGCCAAAGAACTCGGCCTCCACGAAAGCGAGCGCCGCTTGCGCTCCCGTCGCGAGAACCACAGGCTCGGTCAATGCCTTGAAGAAGCCGACGCCGACCGTGTTGCCCGGACGAGCATCCGGCGCAGGCAGACCCCAGAGCTCTCGCACGGCTTTCATGGCGGAATCATCGAGTGGCAACAGCGCGTATGGTTCAAGTGCCAGCGCGACAACACAAAACCGGGCGTCGAGCGCTGCGACTAGGCCGAGATCGTTTTGCCGACCCACGATGCCCTTGATCTCATACATGTCATCCGCCTTCGATATCAGGGGCAGGCTAATCGAAGGCCCGGATCGAGTTCAATCCCAGATGTGGCGCGACCTCCCCCGATATCGTGGGAGAGGTCGCTGTCCAGGATAAGGGCTGTCTTCGGAGGCCGCTACTGGCAGACGCGGATGCGCTTGACGTAGACATTGCCCCAATCGTCGTAGCGACGAACCTTCTTCACCCAGCAGACGTCGCGATCGTAGCGATGGGTCCAGTGCGGGCGGTGATGACGCCAATTGTCACGACGGTTGCGCCACCGCCATTCGTCGTTATCGTTGTGATGGCGGCGGGCTTCGCGGTCGCCGTCACGCCGGCCATCCCAGTCGTTGCTGTCACGCTGACTGTGACGGCGCCATTCATCGTCGTTGCTGTTGCGAGAGTCTGCGGATGCGGTGGATGCGAGGCTGCCGAGTGCAATCGCGGCAGCGAGGGCGGTCAATGCAAGCTTCTTCATGGGGAATTCCTCCAGGGGAGCCAATGCTCTGGAGGAGAAGCTAAGTGACCTCGGTTGAACCGGCCCTGAAGTGGCCGTTCATCCGACAGACAGGCTTGTGGCGGACCTGTGGCTAAGGCGTGTCTTTATTCGCACATGCGGATGCTTCTGGTCGAAACACTGCCATCGGCATTCTCGACCGGCATCTTCCGCACGAAGCAATCTTCGCCGCGATCGTGGCGGAAGAGCCAAAACGGACGATGCTTGCCGTCGCGAATGCGCCAGATGACCTTGTCACCCTTCTTGTCACGGTGAGCGTCACGACCGCGGCCACCATCGTTGCGACCACCCTCGTTGCGGCCACCCTTGTCGCCGCCGCGGGCGACCTGAACTGCATTCTTCTGATGCCACACCGTACCGTCGCGATCGGACAGCGAAGCGGAGGCGGTCGAAACCGCGCCGGTAGCGGCAAAGATCGAGGCGATGGCAACGAGGACAAGCTTCTTCATCGGATTATTCTCCAGAACTCTCTTGAGCACATAGGGTCTGAATGGCCGCCCCACAAGAATGGGGGCGGCATGCAATCAGAGAATATAACGCGAAAGATCGGTATTGGCCGCCATTTCACCAACATGTGTTTGAACATAGGCGGCATCGATCTGATGCTCCTGGCCGTCCTGGTCGGGCGCATCGAAGGACAGTTCATCCAGCACCCGTTCCATCACGGTCTGCAGCCGGCGGGCGCCGATATTCTCGACGGTCGAGTTGAGCTTGACGGCAACATCGGCGAGCGCGTCGATCGCGTCCTCGGTGAAGTTCAGCGTCACGCCTTCCGTCTTCATCAGCGCGACATACTGACGGATCAGGCTCGCTTCGGTTTCGGTGAGAATGCGGCGGAAGTCTTCCTTGGTCAGCGCCTTGAGCTCGACGCGGATCGGCAGCCGGCCCTGAAGTTCGGGAAGCAGGTCCGATGGCTTCGACACGTGGAAGGCGCCCGAGGCGATGAACAGGATATGGTCGGTCTTGACTGGACCATATTTGGTCGAGACCGTCGTGCCTTCGACAAGCGGCAGCAGGTCGCGCTGCACGCCTTCGCGGGACACGCCGGCGCCGATGCCGCCGTCGCGCGCCGCGATCTTGTCGATCTCGTCGAGGAACACGATGCCGTCATTCTCGGCCGACTGCACCGCCTCGCGGTTGATCTGGTCGGAATCGATCAGCTTGTCGGATTCGTCAGCAACCAGCAGGCCATAGCTGTCCTTGACCGTCGTCTTGACCTTCTTCGAACGGCCGCCCATGGCCTTGCCGAGCAGGTCGTTGAGGTTGAAGACGCCGACGGAGGCTCCCTGCATGCCTGGCAGTTCGAAGCCCGGACCACCTGATGTGTCGGCGACCTCGATGTCGATTTCCTTGTCGTCGAGTTCATTGGCGCGCAGCTTCTTGCGGAAGCTGTCACGTGTCGCGGGCGAGGCCGTCGCGCCGACCAGTGCGTCGAGCACACGCTCCTCGGCATTGATATGCGCCTTGGCTTTCACTTCGGCGCGCTTCTTCTCGCGCACCAGGGTGATTCCGACCTCGACGAGGTCGCGGATGATCTGCTCGACGTCACGGCCGACATAGCCGACTTCGGTGAATTTCGTCGCCTCGACCTTGATGAAGGGGGCGCCGGCGAGCTTGGCCAGGCGGCGGGAAATCTCGGTCTTGCCGACGCCGGTCGGTCCGATCATCAGGATGTTCTTCGGCATGACCTCATCGCGCAGATCGCCGGTCAGCTGCTGGCGGCGCCAGCGATTGCGCAGCGCGATGGCGACGGCGCGCTTGGCGTCCTTCTGGCCGATAATGTAGCGGTCGAGCTCGGAGACGATCTCGCGGGGGGTAAAGGTGGTCATTCTATCGCTTTCAGATGATGTTGCATGATCAGCACGTCGTCGCCGCTGCGGCCCACGAGCTCTGGGATCGGCGTGAAGCCGGCCTTCTCATAGGCACGCACGGCGCGAACATTGGCTGGATCGGGATCGATGATGATGGTGGCATGGCCTTCGACGCGCAGCTTGGTGACGAATTCATGCAGTGCCGCCGAGCCGATGCCCTGTGACAGCTTTTCTGCATCGCCGATCGAGAGATCGACGCCGACGCTCTCCGGGGGCAGCGCCATGAGCCATGGATTGTCCTTGATCCATTCCTCGTTCTGGTGATGGCCGATGAACCAATACTGGATATAGCCCACCGGCTCGCCGTCGAGCAGGATCATGAAGGGGCGCGTCGTATCACGGCCCTCGACCATGTCCCTGATGAAGCCGAGTTCCTCGTCCGGATCGCCCCACCACTCCCGCATATGCGGTGCGGCCAACCAGTTGCCGAGCAGCGCATAATGCGCAGGCTCGACGGGAGCGAAGCCGATCCGAGTGGAATCAAGAGGCATCCAGCTTCTCCACCACCACATTGTGGTTGGTATAGACACAGATATCGGCGGCGATGCCCATGGCCTTACGGGCGATTTCCTCGGCCGACTTGTCCGAATCCATCAGCGCACGGGCGGCGGCAAAGGCATAGTTGCCGCCGGAGCCGATCGCCATCGTGCCATGCTCCGGTTCCAGCACATCACCATTGCCGGTGACGGCCAGCGTGATCGACTTGTCGGCCACCAGCATCATCGCTTCGAGCCGGCGCAGATACTTGTCGGTCCGCCAGTCCTTGGCGAGCTCGACGCAGGCGCGCTGCAACTGGTCGGGATATTGCTCGAGCTTGGCTTCGAGCCGCTCGAGCAGGGTGAAGGCATCGGCCGTGGCACCGGCAAAACCGGCGATCACCTCGCCCTTGGCAAGACGGCGCACCTTGCGGGCATTGCCCTTCATCACCGTCTGGCCGAGCGAAACCTGGCCATCGCCCGCCATCACCACCTGGCCATCCTTGCGGACGGTGATGATGGTGGTGGCATGCATGTCGCCGAAGGGATTGTGTTCACTCATGTCAAAACTCTTGGTTCTCGGCCGATATGGCCGCTTTCCGCTGATATGTAGGCTTGGGGGCTGGAAATGCAATCCGGAGGCAGATTGGCGGAGTCAAGGCGCTGAGGCAGGCTCCCTCTTCTCCCCAGCGGGGGTCCGAAGGACGGGGCGAGACAAGTGTCTCGACCCCGGTGAGTGCCGAGCGCATGCGAAGCGATGAGGGGGTGCCGAAGGCCCATAGCACTTGGTGCTTCGCGCACCCCCTCATCCGGCCCTTCGGGCCACCTTCTCCCCGCTGGGGAGAAGAGGGAGCAAGAGCGCGCTGGATATTTCAAATTGCCCCTGTTATTGACCGCCCGTAATATCCTCCCAAACAGGATGGAGCCTCCATGGCAGAGACGAGCGCGACGCGCCAGGCGACGATTTCCCGCAAGACCAACGAGACGCAGGTCTCCGTGACCGTCAATATCGACGGGACCGGCGCCAACACGATCTTGACCGGGGTCGGTTTCTTCGACCACATGCTGGACCAGCTGTCGCGCCATTCGCTGATCGACATGGAAATCGAAGCCAAGGGCGACGTTCATGTCGACGACCATCACACGGTCGAAGACACCGGCATCGCGATCGGCCTTGCCATCGCCAAGGCACTCGGCGACCGGCGCGGCATCACCCGTTA
The DNA here is from genome assembly GCF_057586295.1 of Rhizobium sp. SRI_017. Lineage (NCBI taxonomy): Bacteria > Pseudomonadati > Pseudomonadota > Alphaproteobacteria > Hyphomicrobiales > Rhizobiaceae > Rhizobium > Rhizobium sp. SRI_017. The sequence continues at coordinate 24,469 of NZ_JBYCZP010000006.1, forward strand.
TGCCTCGCTCGATCTGGCCATGGACGAGACCATGACCAGGGCCGCCATCGACGTCTCGGGCCGGCCGTTCCTGGTCTGGAACGTCGCCTTCACCTCGCCGAAGATCGGCACGTTCGACACCGAACTGGTGCGCGAATTCTTCCAGGCCCTGGCGATGAATGCCGGCATCACGCTGCATATCCAGAACATCTACGGCGCCAACAACCACCACATTTCCGAGACCTGCTTCAAGGCCGTGGCCCGGGTGCTGCGCACGGCGACCGAGATCGATCCGCGCCAGGCCGGCCGCATTCCCTCGACCAAGGGAACGCTCTGATGAAGAGCTATTATGTGATGACGGCGCCCGCCGCGGTCGATCCGGACCGCGATACGGTCTTCATCCGCGACGGCTTTTCGTGGCTCGCCTTCCTGTTTCCGCTGCCCTGGCTGCTGTTTCGCCGCCTTTGGCTGGCGGCAGCCATCGCCGTCGCGCTCTATCTCGTGTCGATCTTCGTTGCCGAGCAATATGAGCTCGACACGGTGCCGATCGCCTTCTCCTTCCTGCTCAGCCTCTGGGTGTCACTTGAGGGCGGGCTGGCGCGGGCGGGCAGGTTCGAACGTCTCGGCTGGCAGATCGACCGGGTGATGGCAGCCGAGAATGTTGCTGATGCGGAGGCAATCTATTTCGCCGAGAAGGCGGCTGCCAGCAGGCGCCGGCCGACCGAGCCGCTTCCATCGCTGCCGACCGCCAAGCCGCTCGGGCAGAACAATGCCGTCGCACTCGGCCTGATCGGGCCGCAGGGAGACCGCTGATGCGGGTCGCCATCATCGACTACGGCTCGGGCAATCTCCGTTCCGCAGTCAAGGCTTTCGAGCGCGCTTCACGTGAAACCGGCGTCGATGCCGAGATCGACCTGACGGACAAGGCCGAGCGTGTCGCCACCGCCGACCGCATCGTGCTGCCTGGGGTTGGCGCCTATGCCGACTGCCGTCGCGGCCTCGATGCCGTGCCGGGCATGGTCGCGGCATTGCGCGACGTCGTCGAGGCGAAAGCACGGCCCTTCCTCGGCATCTGCGTCGGCATGCAGCTGATGAGCTCGCGCGGTCTGGAAAAGACCGTCACCCAGGGTCTCGGCTGGATTCCCGGCGACGTGAAGCTGATCGAGCCCTCCGATCCCAACCTCAAGATCCCGCAGATCGGCTGGAACACGCTGGAACTCGCCCATCCGCATGTGCTGTTCGACGGCATTCCGACCGGCGAGACCGGTTTGCATGCCTATTTCGTCCATTCCTATCATCTCGCGGCGGAGAAGCCGGAAACCGTGATCGCCACAGCCGATTACGGCGGTCCGGTCACCGCCTTCGTCGCCCGCGCCAACATGGCCGGCGCCCAGTTCCATCCGGAAAAGAGCCAGACACTGGGTCTACGCCTGATCGGCAATTTCCTGAAATGGGCACCCTGAGAAAGCCCGTTTAAAAGGTCCACCTGACATGATCCTCTTCCCCGCGATCGACCTGAAAGATGGCCAATGCGTGCGCCTCAAGCTCGGCGACATGGAGCAGGCGACTGTCTACAATCCCGATCCCGCCGCCCAAGCCAAGGCTTTCGAGGACCAGGGCTTCGAATGGCTGCATGTCGTCGACCTCAACGGCGCTTTCGCCGGCGAGAGCGTCAATGGCGCGGCCGTCGAAGGGATTCTGAAAGCCACGAAGAACCCGGTCCAGCTCGGCGGCGGCATCCGTACCATCGCCCATATCGAGGCCTGGCTTGCCAAGGGCCTCTCCCGCGTCATCCTCGGCACGGTGGCCGTGCGCGATCCTGATCTGGTGATCGAGGCCTGCAAACTCTTCCCCGGCAAGGTCGCCGTCGGCATCGATGCCAAGGGCGGCAAGGTGGCGGTCGAGGGCTGGGCGGAAGCCTCCGAGCTCGGCATCATTGAGCTGGCTAAGCGTTTCGAGGGCGCCGGCGTGGCGGCGATCATCTATACCGACATCGACCGCGACGGCATCCTCGCGGGCATCAACTGGAATTCGACGCTGGAACTGGCGAGGTCGACCTCGATCCCGGTGATTGCCTCAGGCGGGCTGGCGTCGCTGGATGATATCAGGCGGTTGGCGGAGCCGGATGCGGCGATCCTGGAAGGCGCGATTTCGGGGCGGGCGCTGTATGACGGGCGGATTGATCCGGGTGAGGCGCTGCAGATCTTGAGGCGCTGATGACGGTCGACATCCTTGTCCAGTTTAGGGATAGCCAGACAGGATGCACCATTGTCATCGACGATGATGGACGGGTCTCCTACGCCTATCTTCGTGCCTCGGACGGCGCGATCATGGCAGATGTCTGGCTTTACAATCGGTGCCCAACCCCAGAAGTGCCGGAATGGGACCAGCGTCCAACCGAGCCGTTTACAAACCCCAAAGACTTCGTCAGGACTGATTTGAATATCGCTCTGCCCGAAAGCGAAGCGGATTTCGCGGTGGGTTGGCAGTTGCAAAGTGCTGAGGACCCAAAAGTGCTCATTTAAATCCGCGAAGAGCTGTGGGCCACGATGGCGCCGGGCGAAAAACCCGGATTCTGCCGGCTGGCGAAGCAGAACGGTCCGCTGGCAAAAGCATTCGCGAAAACTTTGTAATCAGATCGGCCGTCGAAAACTGACATTCCCTTTCCTACTCCTCGAACGCCCTGATCACCTTCAGAAACTCATCCCCGTACCGCTCAAGCTTCGACTGTCCTACCCCCGAAATGCCCAGCATCTCGTCCTCATCGACTGGCCGTTCCTTGGCAAATGCCACCAGCGTCGTGTCCGGAAAAACCACATAGGGCGGCACGGCCAGGTCCTTGGCGATCTCGGTCCGCTTCTTTCGTAGCGCCTCGAAAAGCTCGACGTCCGAACCCTGCAGCGCTGCCTTCGCATTGGCGGAACTCGACGAACTGCTCTTCGCCGCCTTGCCCTTGGTCGGCCGGTCGTGGCGGAAGCGGATTTCGCGTTCGCGCTTGAAGACGGCGCGGGCATCGGGCGTCAGTTTCAATGCGCCGAAAGCATTGTGGTCGACGCTGATCAAGCCGCTCGCGAGGAGCTGGCGATAGACGGATTGCCATGTGCGAGACGAAATATCCTTGCCGGCGCCGAAGACCGGCATGCCGGTATGACCGAAGCGGCTGGTCTTCTCGTTTTCATGGCCGAGCAGCACGTCGATGAGATGGCCGGTGCCGAAGCGCTCGCCGGTTCGGTAGATCGCCGCCAGCGCCTTGATCGCGGCATCGGTGCCGTCCCAGGTATCGACGGGTTTGATGCAGGTGTCGCAATTGCCGCACTGGCCGGCATGCACCTCGCCGAAATGGGCGAGGATCGCCTGGCGGCGGCAGCCCGCCGTCTCGCAGATGCCGAGCAGGGCATTGAGCTTGGCGCGCTCGACGCGTTTGACATCATCGGCCGAATTGCCCTCGTCGATCATCCGGGCGCGCTGGATCACATCGGCCATGCCATAGGCCATCCAGACCTCCGACGGCAGGCCGTCGCGGCCGGCGCGGCCGGTCTCCTGGTAATAGGCCTCGACCGAGCCCGGCAGGTCGAGATGGGCGACATAGCGGACATTGGGCTTGTCGATGCCCATGCCGAAGGCGACGGTGGCGACGAGGCAGAGATCTTCTTCCTTGAGGAAGGCATCCTGGTGGGCGTCGCGCAGAGCCCGGTCCATGCCGGCGTGATAGGGCAGGGATCGGATCCCCTGGGTGTTCAGCCAGTCCGAGATATCCTCGACCTTGGCGCGCGACAGGCAATAGACGATGCCACTCGAACCCTTGTGGCGCTCGAGGAAGCGCAGCAACTGCTGGCGCGGCTGGTCGCGCTCGACGATCTCATAGGAGATGTTCGGCCGATCGAAGGAGGTCGTGAAGACTTCCGCCGCGCCGAGGCCGAGCTTGTCGATGATGTCGTCGCGGGTATGCGGATCGGCGGTGGCCGTCAGCGCCAGGCGCGGTACGCCGGGATAGAGCTCGGCGAGGCTCCCGAGTTCGCGATATTCCGGCCGGAAATCATGGCCCCATTGGGAGACGCAATGCGCTTCGTCTATGGCAAAGAGCGCGATCCTGCTATTGCCGATCAGCTCCTTGAAACCCGGGGTGACGATGCGCTCCGGCGTCACATAGAGCAGGTCGAGATCGCCATTGTCTATCGACCGCCTGACGTCGATGAATTCCTCGCGCGTCAGCGACGAATTGAGCGCCGCCGCCCGGACGCCCAGCTGCTTGAGCGCCTCGACCTGGTCGCGCATTAGCGCGATCAGAGGCGAGACGACGATGCCAACGCCGTCGCGGCAGAGTGCCGGTATCTGGAAGCAGAGCGACTTGCCCGCGCCGGTCGGAAACAGGACCACGGCGTCGCCGCCATCAACGACCTGGCGCACGACATCGGCCTGCTTTCCCCGGAAGGCGGGATAGCCATAGATCCGCTTGAGAATATCGAGCGGATCGCGGGCGCTGGTGCGGTCGAAAAGAATATTGGTGGAATTCGAACTATACGCCATGGAATCACTTCAACTCGGATAAGCGGCTTATGGCACAGCCGTGCGGTGCAAGCCTGCTGTGCCATGCTATCTGCGCTCGTATCCACTGAAACATTGCTGCGACTTTCCGACAATGGCCCTTCATCGGAAAAAAGTGTAGGGAAGGCAATAAGGCGGGAGGCTGGCTGGGCAGGCATGCGACGCATGCAGGTCTGGGCACCAAAGAATCTCCTCGCCATCTGGCGTTTTGGCCGGTATGAAGCCGGCAATTGCAAGCCATGAGCGTAGAGGACAGAGTTTGACTCTCAAGGCCCGCGTAATCCCCTGCCTCGACGTCAAGGACGGCCGTGTCGTCAAGGGCGTTTCCTTCGTCAATCTCGTCGATGCCGGCGATCCGGTCGAAGCCGCCATCGCCTATGATGCCGCCGGCGCCGACGAACTCTGCTTCCTCGATATCACCGCCTCCTCGGACAATCGCGAGACGATCTTCGATGTCGTCGCCCGCACCGCCGAACAATGCTTCATGCCGGTCACCGTCGGCGGTGGCGTGCGCGCGCTCACCGATATCCGCAAGCTCCTGCTCTGCGGCGCCGACAAGGTCTCGATCAATTCGGCCGCAGTGAAGGATCCCGATTTCGTGGCGCAAGCCGCCGACAAGTTCGGCGATCAGTGCATCGTCGTTTCTCTCGACTGCAAGAAGGTCTCGGCCGCGGGCGAGATCGACCGCTGGGAAATCTTCACCCATGGCGGCCGCAATCCGACCGGGCTCGATGCCGTTGAATTTGCCGATGCCATGGTCAAGCGCGGTGCAGGCGAATTGCTCGTCACCTCGATGGACCAGGACGGCCAGAAGACCGGCTATGACATTGCGCTGACCCGCACCATCGCCGATGCCGTGCCGGTGCCGGTCATCGCCTCCGGCGGCGTCGGCACGCTGGATCACATGGTCGAGGGCATCCGGGATGGCCATGCCACCGCGGTTCTGGCCGCCTCGATCTTCCATTTCGGCACCTATACGGTGGGCCAGGCGAAGCGCTATATGTCGGACCACGGCATCGCGATGCGGCTGGACTGAGGAGGGAGTTGCGATGAGCGGATTTACGCTCGCCGATCTCGAAAGGATCGTCGCCCAGCGCGCCGCGGCGTCGCCCGAGGAGTCCTGGACGGCCAAGCTGGTCGCAGGCGGGCAGAAGAAGGCCGCCAAGAAGCTCGGCGAGGAAGCGGTCGAGGCCGTCATCGCCGCGATATCAGACGACCGCAAAAATCTCACCGACGAAGCCGCGGACCTTATTTTCCACCTCCTCGTTGTTCTCAAGATTGCCGGTATCCCGTTTTCCGACGTGATGGCCGAACTCGAGCGGCGTACGACACAGTCAGGCATTGCCGAAAAGGCAGCGAGGAAGGGCTGATGAACCAGAAGCCGAAGATTGGCAGGGAAGCCGTGGCCCTCGATCACCTCCGCGATGCCGATTATTCGCCCTATCGCTTCTTTACTGCCGCCGAATGGGCGCAGTTCCGCGCCGATACGCCGCTGACGCTCACTGCCGACGAAGTCACGCGGCTCAGGTCGCTCAACGACCCGATCGACCTCGAGGAAGTCCGGCGCATCTATCTCTCGCTGTCGCGCCTGCTTTCGGCCCATGTCGAGTCGTCGCAGATCCTGTTCGCGCAGCGCAAGCACTTCCTCAATCTGGCCTTCGACCAGAAGACGCCCTTCATCATCGGTATTGCCGGATCGGTGGCGGTGGGCAAGTCGACGACGGCCCGCGTGCTCAAGGAACTCTTGTCGCGCTGGCCGACGAGCCCGAAGGTGGACCTGATCACGACGGACGGCTTCCTGCAGCCGAACGCCTATCTCGAAGAACACGATCTGATGGAGCGGAAGGGCTTTCCCGAGAGCTACAACATGCCCTCGCTGTTGAAATTCCTCTCCGCGATCAAGGCCGGGCAGGCGGGCGTGCCGGCGCCGCTTTATTCGCATCTGACCTATGACGTGCTGCCGGACAAGGTCCAGATCGTCGACCGGCCGGACATCCTCATCTTCGAGGGCATCAACGTTCTGCAGTCGCGGGATCTGCCGGCCGACGGCAAGATCGTACCGATGGTGTCGGATTTCTTCGATTTCTCGATCTATATCGACGCCGACGAGGCGCAGATCCATCGCTGGTATGTCGATCGCTTCATGCGGCTGAGAAAAACCGCCTTCGTCGATCCGAAATCCTACTTCCACCGCTATTCCGAAATTACCGACGAGGCGGCGCTGGAGCGGGCGGAATATCTCTGGAAGAACATCAATCTGAAGAACCTCCGGCGCAACATCCTGCCGACCCGGCCGCGGGCGGATCTTATCCTGCGCAAGGGTAAGGACCATCTGGTCGAGCAGGTTTCGCTGCGCAAACTTTAGGTGAAAAATCACTTCGCCGGATTCACCCGTCGCAAAGTGAGATTGATCCGCCCCTCGCGTTTCAGCAGCATCGACGTGCCGGGATAGATTCGGTCGACGCCGTGGAAGGCGAGGCGCCCCTCGCCGCCGATGACCACGACGTCGCCGCTCGAAAGGCGGAAGGACGTGGTCGGATCGTCGCGCCTGACGCCGCCGACGCGAAACAGGCAATCATCGCCGAGCGAGATGGAGAGGACCGGCGCGGAGAATTCGCGTTCGTCGCGGTCCTGGTGCAGGCCCATCCTGGCTGTGGGATCATAGTAGTTGATCAGGCAGGCCTCGGGCTCGACATCGCTCTCCGCCGTATCCCGCCAGATATCGAGCAGGATGTCGGGAATCGCGGGCCAGGGCTTGCCGGTGACGGGATGGGTCGGCTGATAGCGATAACCATGCTCCTTGTCGGTCACCCAGCCAAGCGAGCCGCAATTGGTCATGCGGACGGACATTTCCTTGCCTGATTTCGGCATGGTGGGCGTATAGAGCGGCGCCTCGACGACGATCGCCCTGACGACCTCGACGAGCGCCTCCTGGTTCGCCTTGTCGAGATGACCGGGCAGGTGGCGGACGCCCGGGGGAAGCGGCGACTTCATTGCTGCTCCATGCCGAGAACCGTCTTCGGCACCTGATATTGCTCGAGCCAGCTCATATAGGCGACATCCATCGGACCAACGATGTCATCCACATGGTTCCAGCGACCGTCGGCGAAGCGAACCAGCGCATAGGTGGTGAGGCCATCCATCATGTCGGACTTGCCCGCAAAAGCAGTGGTTTCGGGATCGATCTCGCCACCGCCGGGACGCTGCGGATTGGCGGCGACAAAGGCCCAGTCGCCGTCGCTGAGCATGATGTTGATCTGGAATTCGACCTCCGTGCGCATCTGCGCCTCGATGGCCGGGCGGATGGCATCGAGGATCGCCTTGCGCTCGGCCGATCCTTTCGCCGGCTCATGAACTTCGCCTGCAAGGGCGGCGGTCATCATCGTCATCGCGAGAGCGGTAGCTGCAAGAAATCTCGTCATGTCAGTCTCCTCTAATCCCCTTGTGGCGCAGCATCGAACGCCCGGCAAGCCGATTTGCTTCCGGGTTCTGGCCATTCTCGCTCCCGATCCCCCCGCTTTCGCAAAGGATATCGGCCGGGGCACGAAATCGTGCCACGTTAGTAATGACTGCCTCGCGGCAGCCGATAAGGCGCGTTTCCGTGCCCCGTTCGGTGGTTCTTCCCGCGCAACTCCGGTCCCTCTGCGTCACCGAATGCCTTGGGTACGCAGACGCTTGCTCAGCCTCCACGCCCACGATGTTCCTCCGTCCTCCATCGCTGGCAGTCCGGAAGTGCCGGTCCATCACCCCCGGCTGGCATTCGAATGCCTCCTATGCCTCACAGGCACGCCAGGCCCTTTTTCAGGCCTGAGGAGGACCATTTTCTGCACGGGCCCTGGCATGGAGCTTTGCGTCGTCTCTCCACACCAGCAACACCGGCCCCGCCTCGACGCATCGCCATGCGTTGTAGCCGATGCGGGACGGAGTGATTATCGCACGGGTTCTGGGGGGTGGGGAAAAGCGGGGTTAGTGAATTGTATTCAATCAATAATGCCGCGAAATTTTTGGAAGGGTTTCTACCTCTCACCAAGCGCGTCTATGCATTCGACTTTGTCTCATGCAGACTTGCTATCCTCTCCCACAAGGGGAGAGGCAGACTCGCGGCAACGCCGTGCTCCAGGTGAGGCCGAGCTTGTGGCACCGCACCTCTGTCCTTGCCGGAAAGGATATGCAGGCCGGGTGAGCAGAGTGAATCCTTGGCCGCCGTTGGTGAGAAAGGGGTTCCGCCCAGCGAATGCTTTTGGCGGTTGGCCCGTCATCCCGGAGGTCCGACATTGACGGCGGGCCACAGGAAGCGAGCGGAAAGTTGTCCGGATTTCTCAAGCCCATCATTGCACTGTTCATTCTATTCTCAACTGCGGAGGCGGTCCCTGCAATGCCCAAGACCTGTGATCTCGATGCCTTCAAGCAATACCCGATGCGTGAGGTACTGAAGGCGGGAGCAATTGGCTTTGCCGCCCCCGAATTCCACTTTCCTGGACCGGGAGAGAATTTCAGTTATTGGGATCCGGCGCCCGAATCTGCACGACTCGCAGCGCTCGCGCGCGGGCTCGCGGGCTTTGAGCCCGAGCTGCGTCCGATAATCATGCTCGCTGCCATTTCCGAGTGGACCAGCGGTACGGATCCGATGATCAACTTCTTTGTCCTGCCGCAAGGCACCTACTATGATGAGGTCGTTCGGACACTCGACACTATGGGATTGAAGGAACATGCGGCGCTTTTCCGGGAGGGGCGGGCTCTCTTCGGACCCGACTATGGCAGCGTTCAACAGCGCTACGACCGGTGGAGTGATGGACATGGCGAAATCCGTGATGTCGTGCTCGATGCGCAACTTCTCGCTCTTTCGAGCCGTTATCGCGCCTTGCCTGATCCGATCGAGTTCGCTGCCGAACGCATTATGGCGTCGCCTTCACTGACGGCGCTATTCGAGCCCACACGCGCCGCCATCGATGACGAACAAAGGCTTTCCTATCTCGGTTTCGGGCTTTGGAAATGCCTGGGCCATTACGACTCGCCAGAGGTAGTGAGCGTGCGGCTTGCCGAACTGCCCGAACCGTATCGTCATATAGCCGTGACCTTCATTTTCCAGGCCGAGACACTCAACGGCGCAGTCGAGCAGTTCTTCAACAATTCCTCCGGCACACTTGCGCCGGATGTTGTGCGCGCCTTTTCGGCCATGGGACTGCCGAAATATGCCGAGGAGCTACAGGCGGCCATCGACTCCTTCCCCAAACCCTATCCGCGTGAACTCGAAAACCGGCGGAGAGTCATGGAGGCCAAAGGTGAAGCGTTCCGTGCGGCGCTCGACGTCCTGACCGGCAGCATCGACGAGGGCGAGGTACTGTTGGCGATGATTCGCACCGCGCGCGAAACAGGCATCTTGCCGAAGTGACCCTGGATGCTCCCCGACAAAGCAGTTGCGCCCGATGGCCGTCGGCGTATCGTGGTGCGAGCGGGTGGCCGAGCCAGACCGGCCGCCTGCTTGCGCCGGGAGGGAATGATGGCGTCGACGGAATTTCATCTTGTCACCGAATGGCTGCTGGACGCCTCGCAGGAGGAAGTCTGGAACGTGCTGATCGAGCCCGAGCGCTGGCCCCTGTGGTGGCCGACCGTTAAACGCGTCGAGCTTCTCGATCCGGGGGATGAGAATGGCGTCGGTTCGGTGCGGCGACTGACATGGTCGACCGCGCTGCCCTATGACATCAGTTTCGAGACGACAACCGTCAAGGTCGAGCCGATGCGGCTGATCGAGGGTCACGCCAAGGGCGAGCTCGACGGCATCGGGCGCTGGACGTTGACGCCGGAGGGTAATCGCAGCCGGGTGCGCTATGACTGGATCGTCGCGGTCACCAAGCCGTGGATGGTGCGGCTCGCCTTCCTGCTCCGCCCGGTCTTCGCCTGGAACCATAACCAGGTGATGGAACGCGGCCGGCGCGGGCTGGAGGCCTATCTCATCGATCAGCGCGGCGCTGGTTCAGTGAACGCGGCGGCGTGAACTGATCGCCCTGACGCTCGGGCGGAAGATGCTCGTGGCGGCGCGTCGCAGAACGGGATTGATCCCGAGCGGTCGCGAGGAACCGGCCTGCTCGATCTCGTCATTGTCGGCGAGAAAGTCCAGCAGCATTTCGCCGTCGGGCGTCCAGCAGATGTAGGACACGGTGAAATGGGCGAGATAGAAGCGCGGGGACACGACATCGCGGAGGCGGCGATGGGCCCGGGCTATGTCGCCGACATGGGTGAGAAGGATCCAGATGGTGACTTCATCGTGATCGCCCTGGAACTCTCCCTTGACCGCCCGCCAATAGACCCCCTGGAGGGCCTCGAGTTCTTCCAAGGCACGATATGCGACTTCCGCTGAATTCGGCTGAGTGTGTTGCATTGATCAGTTATCCCGTTCGACTGATCAAATGACGCACAAGCGGCTCGCTTCATTCTGCTTTTCCAACGCCTTACGAAAATGTAATATTGTTTTGTTTCAGGCGGATGTCGCGAAGCGCGTTCCACGTCAGAATTTTATGACATAGCGGCCTGCCGCTTTTCCGCTTTCCAGCATTTCGAGTGCTTCGGATGCGCCCTCCAATCCGATCACTTCGATGGGATTGCGGAGTGGCTGGCGGGCGTGCAGCGCCACCACTTCGCCCATCTCCTTGCGCGTGCCGACGCTGGTGCCTGATATCGTGACGCCGGTCGCGGTCAGCCATTCCTGGCTGAGCGGAACGGGCTCGGAGACAAGGGCTGCGGCGACGATACGGCCGCGCGGGCGGATGGCTGATATCATCGCGGGCCAGGTGGCCGGGGTCGGCGCGAAATTGATGACCGCATGGGGTTTGGCCGGGCTGGCGGCGAGCCGTTCGGCAAGCCCGGCGTCGGCGAGTTCCGTCGCGCGGGCGCCATAGAGGCGGGCATGTTCGAGCTTGGCCGGATCGCGGTCGATGGCAAGCACATCGACGCCCATGCGGGCGGCGATCTGCACCGCATAAAGGCCGAGGCCGCCGCAACCGAAGACCGCCAGGCGCTCGCCGGCCTTGAGCTCGGCGCGGCGAATCGCGCCATAAGCGGTGACGCCGGCGCACATGACCGGCGCGGTGGTCACTGGATCGACGCCATCGGGCAGGCGCACAGCGAAACGCGCATCCGCCACGACATATTCGGCAAAGCCGCCGGGCACGTTGAGGCCATGGGCGCGCTGGTGCTGGCAGAAGGATTCCTGGCCGTCGCGGCATTCGTCGCAATGCATGCAGGTATCATGCAGCCAGGGCACCCCGACAGGAGCACCGACCGCCCAGCCTGCGACGCCCGCGCCGACGGCCTCGACGACACCGACGCCCTCGTGGCCGAGGACGAAGGGGGTTGGCGCATGGGGCGGCTGCACATCGCCCTTCCAGATATGGACATCCGAATGGCATATGCCGCAGGCCATTAGCCGGACAAGCAATTGACCCGGCCCGGCCGTGGGTTTCGGGACGAATCCCACTGCAAGCGGCTCGCCATATCCGGCGAGCACCGCCGCGCGCATCTGATTGCTGGTCACGTCACTTCCCGATGCCGAGTTCCGCCTTGACGGCCTCAAGGCCGGGCTTGCCGTCGATGGTGGTCACGTCCTTGAGCCAGGCATCGAGCTTTTCCGGGTGCGCCTGCATCATCTTGGTGGCGGCATCGGGCACCTCCATGCCGTCGCTCATGATGAGGTTCATGCCGGTACTTTCGTAGGTGATGTCAAAGACGAGGTTCGAGAAGAATTTCGTCACATTCGGGCAATCCTCGGGATAGCCCTTGCGGACGATGGTGCGCACCGTGGCGCCGCCGAAATCCGGGCCGAATTCGACATCGCCGCCGGCGAGATAGGCCATCTCCATGTTGACATTCATCGGATGCGGCTGCCAGCCGAGGAAGACGATGAAATCCTGGTTCTGGACGGCGCGCTTGACCTGCTGCAGCATCGCCGCTTCGCTCGATTCGACCACCTCCCAGTCGCCGTCGAGGCCGTGGGTCTTCTGCTCGACCATGTCGACGAGCGGCTTGTTCGAACCCGGCTCGATGCCGTAGATCTTGCGATCGAGCTTGTCGGCGAATTTCTGCAGGTCGTCGAAGGATTTGAGGCCGGCGTCGGAGACGTATTTCGGCACGGCCAGCGTATATTTCGCGCCGGTCAGGTTGGTTGCGACCGGGATGACCGAACCGTCGTCGAAATAGGCCTTGTAGTCGATATCCTGCACCGGGCGCCAATTGCCGAGGAAGACATCCATCTCGTTGTTCTTGAGCGATTCGAAGGTGACGTTGAGCGCGAGCAGCGACTGCTTGGGCTCGTAGCCGAGCGCCTTGAGGATGAGTTCGGCGGTCGTATTGGTCAGGGCGATGTCGGTCCAGCCGAGATCGGACATGCGGACCTGCTTGCATTCCGGCTTCTCCGCGGCGAGCGCCGTCGAGGCCATCAGGGCGGTGAGCGCGATCGACATCGCAAGCGTCTTGGTTTTCATGGCGTTCCCCTTGTTTTGGCCCCTTGTCGGGGTTTGAGGGCAGAATAGGCGATGCGATTTCTGTGGCAAGACAAAAAATTGTTAGGGCGTACAAATTTTTGAGATGCTAAGGAAAAATGCATGAGTGCCAGGCCCAAGACACAAAAGACCCAGCGACAGAAGACCCGCATCGAGGACATTCGCCGCGTCGAGCTGATCGATGCCGCGCATCGCATATTCCTGCGGGAGGGGCTGAAGGGGCTGACGACCACCAGGATCTGCGCCGAGGCGGGCATGTCGCAGGGCATTCTCACCTATTACTTCCGCGACAAGGAAGAGGTGCTGTTCGAGATGGTGCGGATGAACAACCGCCTGTTGGCGGATGAGATTGTCGCCCATCTCAGGGCAGCGCGGAATGGCTGGGAGCGGCTGATCGCACTGATCGACGGAAATTTCCCGGCCGCCCACTATGACCGGCCGACGGCGCGGGCCTGGATCTCGCTTTATGCCGAGGCGGCGCATAACGAGCGCTATGCCAGGCTGATCCGGCCCTATTACCGGCGGCTGCGGTCCAATATCGCCGACATCCTCAAACCGGTGATGGCGACCGACGAGATCGATCACTTCGTGCGCGGCTTTGCTGCCATGATCGACGGACTGTGGCTCCGGCGCGGGCATTCGGAGACGGATATGTGGCTCGACGAGGCCAAGTGTCTGCTGATCGAATATGTCAAGAAGATGCTGGGGCAGGAGGTCGTGGCGACTCTGAAAGCGGGCTGAGAAATTCTCTCGCGACCTTTATTTGCGGAAGATGCTTCTGCCGGAACGCTTGAGGGTCGGATTCGAACCCAGCGGCCGACTGACACCGATTCCGTCGATCGCGTCATTGCCGGCGAGGAATTCGAGCAGCATCTCGCCTTCCGGCATTCTGACGCTGTAAGAGACGGTGAAGCGGGCTTGATAAGCATAGTCCGAGATGACATCGCGGAATTTCTTGTGGGCCGCATCGATATCCTCGGCTTTCGCCAGCAGGATCCAGACCGCCATCTCCTCATAGGCGCCGTGATATTCGCCCTGCGCCTCTTTCCAGCATCGGCCGTCGAGCGCCTGGAGGTCCTCCATGACGCGCCATTCGATCTCCATGGGGCTTTGGGCTTTGCGTGACATCAGGCTTCCTCGGGAATGTTTCCCCTCAGACGCGCCAGAGTCAGCTTTCATTCGGCAGCGGCGGGTCGGTCCTCTGCCAGGGCACGTGCCACGATGTCCGGCTCCTTGGCGATCACCTTGAGAAAAGCGCGCGCTGCTTGGTCAGGTTCGCTGCGGTGCTGTTCCCAGTCGCGTAGGGTGCCGAGGGGGATGTGATAGCGGGCGGCGAATTCTTCCTGGGTGAGCAAGAGTCTGGTCCGCACTACCCTTGAAGGTGCAGCTGGAACCCATTTTTCCACCGGAATGTTGTCGGGGTCGGCCAGGGCGTTAGCTGCCGCCTCTTCATCGGTCATCGCTTCTATCCGAGCCCAATCGGTGTCGCCCGGAGGAAGCTTGTCCAAATCAGCGAGCTTTACTCTCATAATCTCTTCGCTCCTGAGGCGATGTCTTGTAAGCGGATATCACTCTGATAGTGCCGCCCCGTTCGGTATAAATGACAGTCACCAGCTTATGTCCGGCATAGCCGATTATCCTGTGGCGCCGCTCACCATAGTCGAGCGATCTGTCCTCCGCTATGTAGAACAGGGGATCGCGAAACACTCGGATCGCATCGGCGAAATCCCAGCCGTGTTTGACCCTATTGATACGGTTCTTCTCATCATCCCACTCGAATTCTACCATAGCCACCTACGGGTTACCAGTAGTTCAATCCTCGCCCACCTTGCCCCTGCCCTTTTTGATCTCGCCGCGGCCCGCCTTGGCTTTCAGCCGGCGTTCGATCGAGCCCTTGGTCGGCTTGGTCTTGCGGCGCGGCGGCGGCGGTGGCTGATTGGCTTCGAGGATGAGTTCCTTCAATCGCTCGCGGGCATCTTCGCGATTGCGGTCCTGCGAGCGGAAGCGATCGGAAAAGATGACCGCCACGCCTTCCTTGGTGAGCTTGCGGCCGAAGACGCGGCGGGCGTTGCTCTTCACGCGCTCGGGAAGCGAGGGCGAGCCGAGCAGGTCGAAGCGGAGTTCGACGGCGGTCGCGACCTTATTGACATTCTGGCCGCCCGGGCCGGACGCGAGCACGAAGCTTTCCGTCATTTCCCAGCCAGCAATGGCGATGGTGTCGTCGATATAAAGGGTGTCGGCGGGCATGGTCTTCTCCTGGCACCTGAATGCCACGAGAGCCGGTCACGCGCCAGTCAAGGCTGGACGAGCCCAAACAAAAAGAAGGGCGGCACCCAGGAGCCGCCCTTTGAAGTTTCACGTGAATCCGACCCGGCTACTCCGCGGCGATGCGGATGCCCGGTGCCGCATCGAGGACCGAGCCTTCGACATGGCTTTCGAACTTGGCGAAGTTGGCGACGAACATGTCGACCAGCTTGCGGGCCTGGGCGTCATAGGCCTTGCCTTCGACCCAGGTCGAGCGCGGGTCGAGCAGCTTGGTGGAAACGCCTTCCACGGCCACCGGAACCTCGAAGCCGAAATGGGCGTCGCGGCGGAAGACGGCATTGCTGAGCTGGCCGGAAAGGGCGGCTGTCAGAAGGGCGCGGGTATCCTTGATCGGCATGCGGCGGCCGACGCCATAGGCGCCGCCGGTCCATCCGGTATTGACCAGCCAGCAGGACACGCCGTGACGGGCGATCAGGTCCTTGAGCAGGTTGCCATACTCGGTCGGGTGGCGCGGCATGAAGGGAGCGCCGAAGCAGGTCGAGAAGGTTGCCTCAGGCTCGGTCACGCCCTTTTCCGTGCCGGCGACCTTGGCGGTGTAGCCGGACAGGAAGTGGTACATGGCCTGGTCGGGCGTGAGGCGGGCGATCGGCGGCATCACGCCGAAAGCGTCGGCCGTCAGCATGATGATCGTCTTCGGGTGATTGCCGCGGCCGGTCTCCGACGCATTCGGGATGAAGTGCAGCGGATAGGCCGCGCGGGTGTTCTCGGTCAGCGAGCCGTCGTTGAAATCCGGCTTCCTGTTCTCATCGAGCACGACATTCTCGAGCACCGTGCCGAAGCGCTGGGTGGTGGCGAAGATCTCGGGTTCGGATTCGGCCGAGAGCTTGATGGTCTTGGCATAGCAGCCGCCTTCGAAATTGAAGACGCCGTTCTCGCCCCAGCCATGTTCGTCGTCACCGATCAGCGTACGGTTCGGATCGGCCGAGAGCGTGGTCTTGCCTGTGCCCGAGAGGCCGAAGAACACCGCCGTGTCGCCATCCTTGCCCATGTTGGCCGAGCAATGCATGGGCATGACGCCCTTTGCCGGCAGCAGGTAATTGAGCACGGTGAAGACCGACTTCTTCATTTCGCCGGCATAGGAGGTGCCGCCGATCAGGACGAGGCCGTTGGTGAGGTCGCAGGCGATGACCGTTTCCGACCGGGTGCCGTGGCGTGCGGGGTCAGCCTTGAAGTCGGGGAGGTCGATGATCATCAGTTTCGGAACGAAGCTCTCGAGCTCTTCCCTGTCAGGCCGGATCAGCAGGTTGCGGATGAACAACGAATGCCAGGCGAGCTCGGTCACCACGCGTGTCGGCAGCGCATTGTCCTTATCGGCGCCACCGATCAGGTCCTGCACATAGAGCGACTTGCCCTTGGCATGAGCCAGCATGTCGGCCTTGAGCACGGCGAAATGCGCGGGCGACATTTCGCGGTTATTGTCCCACCAGATCGTGCCGTCGGTATTGGCATCTCGGACGACATGCTTGTCCTTGGGCGAGCGGCCGGTATGCTGGCCGGTCAGCGCGCGTAGCGCACCATGGGCCGTGAGAACCGCCTCGCCATTGCGCAGCGCCTCTTCATAGAGCTCCGGCTCGGAATAGTTATAACGAACCGAAACCAGGCCGGCAAAACCAAACGCTTCCAGGCGATTTTCAGGGTTCGTCATTCCGAGTTCTTTCATGGCTCTATCCTTTCCGAGGAGCGCAGTCGTTGTTCGACAGGGGCAGCTAGGACACAGCTCTTTTAAAAAGACAAGAGGGGAAACATTGAAAAAGCCAATCCTATCAATGTATTAATCGATTTAAAGAATTGTCACATTTTTTAAATCGTTTGAATTGATCGGTCGATCAGGTGATTTCGGGACGGAAATGTGCCAGGTCCGGCACAAGCCAAAAAACAACCACAGCACTCTTTGCCACAATTTGTTCCACCTTTATACTCATGAGACTGCGTCGTGCCGCGGCAATCGTGGCCAAGGACCTGCAGTAACGGAGACCCCTATGCTGACAATCGCCCTGGTGGATGACGACCGTAACATCCTCACCTCCGTATCGATCGCTCTGGAGGCGGAAGGCTACAAGGTCGAAACCTACACCGATGGCGCCTCGGCGCTGGACGGCCTGCTGCAGCGTCCGCCGCAGCTTGCGATCTTCGACATCAAGATGCCGCGCATGGACGGCATGGAACTGCTGCGCCGGCTGCGCCAGAAATCCGACCTGCCGGTCATCTTCCTGACGTCCAAGGACGAGGAAATCGACGAACTCTTCGGCCTCAAGATGGGCGCCGACGATTTCATCACCAAACCCTTCTCCCAGCGGCTGCTGGTCGAGCGCGTGAAGGCAGTGCTGCGTCGTGGTGCTGCGCGGGATGCCGCCATTGCCGGTATCGCTGCGCCCACCAAGCCAGGTGCGACCGCACAATCGAAATCGCTCGAACGCGGACTGCTCAGCATGGACCAGGAGCGCCATACCTGCACCTGGAAGGGCATGCCGGTGACACTGACCGTGACCGAGTTCCTGATTCTGCACGCGCTGGCGCTGCGGCCTGGCGTGGTGAAGAGCCGCGATGCGCTGATGGACGCGGCCTATGACGAACAGGTCTATGTCGACGACCGCACCATCGACAGCCATATCAAGCGGCTTCGCAAGAAATTCAAAATGGCGGATAATGACTTCGACATGATCGAGACCCTCTACGGCGTCGGCTACCGCTTCCGCGAGAGCGTGCCTGCTTGAGGCTCCACTGTCGGGCGGAGTGAATGGCCGTTGCAGATGCAGATCTGGTGAAGCAAGTCACCGCACCCGTGAGAACGCGGGCGCGGCGGCGGAGCCGTTGGAGCCGCCCATTCACCTTCATCCGCCGCATTCTCGGCCATGCGGTCTTTTCGAGCCTGACCCGGCAGATCCTGTTCTTCAACCTTGTGGCGCTGGTCGTTCTGGTCGGCGGCATCATGTATCTCAACCAGTTCCGCGAGGGGCTGATCGACGCCAAGGTCGAGAGTCTGCTGACCCAAGGCGAGATCATCGCGTCTGCCGTGTCGGCCCAGGCTTCGATCGACACCAATTCGATCACCATCGACCCGCAGAAGCTGCTCGAACTGCAGGCGGGACAATCGATAACGCCGGTGCCGAACGACGAGGATCTCGAATTCCCGATCGATCCGGAAAAGGTTGCGCCGGTGCTGCGGCGACTGATCTCGCCGACGCATACGCGGGCGCGGATCTTCGATCCCGACGCCAACCTGATCCTCGACACGCGATTCCTCTATTCGCGCGGCCAGGTGCTCAGATTCGACCTGCCGCCCGTCGAGACCCAGTCGGTGCCGTGGTCGGAACGGCTCAGCGGCATCGTCAACCGGCTGCTGCAGCCCTCGAACCTGCCGGTCTACAAGGAAAGCCCGGGTGGCGACGGCCTGATCTACCCCGAGGTCAAGAATGCCCTGACCGGCGTGCGCGGCGCTGTGGTGCGCGTGACCGAGAATGGCGAGTTGATCGTCTCGGTCGCCGTGCCCGTGCAGCGCTTCCGTGCCGTGGTCGGCGTGCTGCTGCTCTCAACCCAGGCCGGCGATATCGACCAGATCGTCCATGCCGAACGTCTCGCCATCATGCGCGTCTTCGGCGTCGCGACCATGGTGACGGTCATCCTGTCGCTGCTACTGTCCTCGACCATCGCCAATCCGCTGCGTCGCCTGTCGGCCGCAGCCATCCGGGTGCGGCGCGGCGTGAAGAGCCGCGAGGAGATCCCGGATTTCTCCTTCCGCCAGGACGAGATCGGCAACCTTTCCTCGGCGATTCGCGAAATGACCAATGCGCTCTATGACCGGATCGCCGCGATCGAGAGCTTTGCGGCCGATGTGAGCCACGAACTCAAGAACCCGCTGACCTCGCTCAGGAGTGCCGTCGAAACGCTGCCGCTCGCCAAGACCGAGGAATCGAAGAAGCGGCTGATGGATGTCATCCAGCACGACGTGCGCCGGCTCGACCGGCTGATCTCGGACATTTCGGACGCCTCGCGGCTGGATGCGGAGCTCGCCCGCGCCGATGCCAAGCCCGTCGACCTCGAAAAGCTGCTCGCGGGGCTCTGCGAGATTTCCAGCCAGGTGCGGGCGCGCGGCAAGACGGTCGCCGTCACCTTCCAGGCCGAGCGCAAGACCTCGGGCAAGTCCGGCTTCAAGGTTGTCGGCCACGAATCACGTCTCGGCCAGATCATCACCAACCTGATCGAGAATGCGCGCTCCTTCGTGCCGGCAGACGGCGGCCGCATCGACGTCCATCTCTCCCGCAAGGACGGCAATTGCATCGTCGTGGTCGAGGACAACGGTCCCGGCATCGAGGCGGAGAATATCGACCGCATCTTCGAGCGCTTCTATACCGACCGGCCGGGCGCCGAAGATTTCGGCCAGAATTCCGGCCTTGGCCTGTCGATCAGCCGGCAGATCGCCGAAGCCCATGGCGGTTCGCTGGAGGCCGAGAACGTGCTCGACGCGAATGGGGACCGCAAGGGCGCGCGCTTCATCCTCATCCTGCCCGAAAAAGGTTCGTCGTGACCCGCATCCTGGCCCATGCTACGGCGATCGTCGTCGGCGATACCGGCCTGCTCTTCGTCGGACCGGCCGGTTCGGGCAAATCCTCGCTTGCGCTGCAGACGATGTTTTCCGCCCGACTCACGGGGCATTCCGCTGCGCTTGTGAGCGACGATCAGGTTTTTCTCGAAGCAGTTAATGGCGAAATCCGGGCGAGCACGCCGACGACGATTTCCGGATTGATCGAGCTGAGAGGCAGCGGCATCGGCAAGGTGAAGTCCGTCCCGGAGGCTGCACTGCACCACGCGATCCGCCTCGTCGACGTTCATTCGGAGAACCGGATTCCCGAAGAGAATCAATATTGGCGGGCGGAAGGCGGGGTTGAGCTGCCGATGCTGTTTCTCGACCGCAAGGTGCGCGATCCCTATCCCTGGCTCGAGGCGCTGATCGATGGATTTCCCCTTCGCTCCCTCATACCAAATGGTGAATGAAAGCTTGCTGTTTGTCGCTTTTTTGACTTGAACTTCCGGGTTTCCTCGTCATGATGGCCGCCCACAGAGTGGACGCGGCATCTGCTTTCGGCTAACAGCACCGCCCGAGAACAACGAGATCTGAAAAAGACCGCATATGGAGCCCTCTTCAGAATGATCGGACTGGTGCTAGTCACGCACGGAAATCTGGCGGATGAATTTCGGTCCGCCCTCGAGCACGTGGTCGGCCCACAGAAAGCGCTCGAAACCATTCCGATCGGTGCAGAAGACGATATGGACAACCGCCGCCAGGACATCATGGATGCGGTGACGCGCACCGATGACGGCAATGGCGTCATCATCCTCACCGATATGTTCGGCGGCACGCCCTCCAACCTCTCGATCTCCGTCATGTCGCGCGGCAATACCGAAGTCATCGCCGGGATGAACCTGCCGATGTTGATCAAGCTGGCCGGCGTACGTGGCGAGAACAACATGCAGAAGGCGCTTGTCGAGGCCTCGGAAGCCGGCCGCAAATATATCTATGTCGCCAGCCGCGTTCTGTCCGGGAAATAAGGGCTCAGATGGCTGACGGCGGACTCGAGCGCGAAATCCTCATCATCAACAAGCGCGGCCTGCATGCGCGGGCGTCTGCGAAGTTCGTCCAGACCGTGGAAGGCTTCGACGCCGAAATCCATGTCTCCAAGGACGGCATGACCGTCGGCGGCACCTCGATCATGGGGCTGATGATGCTCGCAGCATCACCCGGCACCACCATCCACATTACCGCCTCGGGCGCGCAGGCGCAGGAAGCGCTCGACACGATCGAGCAGCTTATCGCCGACAAGTTCGGCGAGGAGATGTGAGGCGGCGATTGGCGGCCGAGCCTGGTCGTTTCAAGTTTTTCACACAATCCTACGTCTCGGCAAGCAGCCGGCCGCAGCTTCAGGCGGTCCGACTCCGATTGCCGATGCCTTCGATGACGATGCGGACTATCTTCTTGATATCGTACTCGTTGTAGGATCCGGCCGACATCGCGCTCAGCATGGCCTGTCCGAAGATTCCGAGCAGAACCAGCGCCATGAAATCGGGATCTTCGTCGCCCCGGATGCGCCCCTGGCGTTGGCCGAGGATTAGTATGTCCCGCACCAGGCGTTGGAAGGATGGCCGGTCCGGGGCGGGCGCGGGCGACGGACGGTCGGCAGGGCTGAGGGCAAGCCGCGCGAGCGACGGATTGGCGAGGCACCAGCGGGCGCTGTCGAGAAGGACCAGTTCAAGCAAATCTATGACGTTTTCATCCGCGGCCATTTTTGCGCGATAGCCGGCATCCTGCCCTTCCACGCGGGCGATGAGCTGCTGGGCAACAGCCTCTTTCGAGGCAAAGAGATTGTAGATCGTTTTGCGGGTCAGGCCGGCGCGGCTGGCGATTTCTTCGATCGATGTCTGGGTAAAGCCGAGTTCGCGAAACGCCGCGTCGGCAGCGTCGAGGATGAGATTTCGCGAGCGGTCGGTGCGTTTCGGGCTTGCCATATTTACACTGTAGTGTATTTTTATACATGTGTAAATAAATGGAAGACATTGCGTGCTGCAGGTGTTCGGCCCTGACATCTGGATTGTGAACGGTCCGATCGTCACGGCGGCGGCTGGGTTTCATTTTCCGACACGCATGGCCATCATCAGACTGAAGAACGGCGATCTCGTCCTGTGGTCGCCGGTGCAGTTCTCGGAGGCGCTGCGTCGCGCCGTCGAAGATTTGGGCATCGTCCGGTATCTCGTTCCGCCCAATTCCCTGCATCATAGCTTCCTTGGCGATTGGCAACGGGCCTACCCCAAAGCCAGGGTCTATGCCCCACCGGGCCTCAGGCAAAAGCGCAAGGATATCGAGTTCGAGGGTGACTTCATCGATGCCGGGATACCGGCATGGGCGGGGCAGATTGATGTCGCCATTGTCTGGGGCAACCGCATAACAAACGAAGCCGTTCTCTTTCATCGAAAGAGCGGCACCGCCATCTTTGCCGATCTGTTGCAGCAGTTTCCGTCCGACTGGTTCAGCGGATGGCGGTTGCTGATCGCCCGGCTGGATCTGATGGTCGCCGGCGAGCCGACGGTGCCCAGGAAGTTTCGGCTTGCCTTCACCGATCGGACGGCCGCCCGGGAAGCCGTCGCGCGCATTCTGGCCTGGCCCACCGACAAGGTGCTGATCGCGCATGGCGCCCCGGTCACCGCCGACGGGCAGGCATTTCTCCGCCGCGCGTTTCGCTGGCTAATTCGCGCCTGATGTCTATCGACCGCGATATATCGAACGAAAAGAGGCTATGCCTTGCCGAGATGCTTCGGCCAGAATTCCTGATGCACTTCGGCGGCTTCGTCTTCGAGGTCCGTCGGGCCAACCACGGTGACGATGCGCGCGCCGGTTTGCAGCACCGCCCGGCTCGGCACGTTCAATCCGATCCCGGCGATCTCGCCAAGCCGCGTTTCGGAGCAGGCAAACACCATGTGCCCGATGCCCGACCAGTAAATCGCCCCGGCGCACATCGCGCATGGCTCCGTGCTGGTGTAGAGCGTGCAGTCGGCGAGAAAGGCGGTATCGTAGTGCCGCGCCGCCAGTTTCACCAGGTTCATCTCGGCGTGGTTCGTCATATCGTGGCCGGTGAAGACGCTGTTTTCGGCGCGCAGGATGACTTCGCCGTCTTTCACCAGCACCGAGCCAAACGGTTCGTCGCCTTTTTCCACCGCGGATTTCGAGAGCGCGATCGCCTCGCGCAAGAACGGTTCGTGGTTTTCCATCCGAATTTCCCCAAACACCAGAGCGGGTGAGTTTGTCTTGAATAGAGGGGATTTCCAAGGGGCCGCTAAGAATTGTTCGGTTGAGCCGATTGCCTGGTGTCGTTTCTTGCTTCCATATGTTCAGCAATGAACAAGGCGTCCGCGCCAACGCCAAAAAGCATTCCGGACTTGATCGTATGCATCAGATGCAGGCCGAGGAAATAGAGGCCCGGAACGCCCTTTATCACCTCACTCCTTGGCGTGCTTGCCCTTCCGCACCGCGTCCTCGACCGTTAGGGCGTAATGCACCATCGGCGGCTTAATGCCGTGGGCGAAGAGTTCCGTGCGGACGTCGTGGTTGGTGCCGGTGAGATAGACCTCCACCTTGTGGCGCCTGGCCTTGTGCGCCAGGCTCTCGATCGTATTGGCTGCGGTGGAATCGAGAAACGGCACGGCGGCGAGGTCGACGACCAGCAGCCGGTGGGTGTCGGCGATACGGTCGAGCACCGAGCCGATCGAGGCGGCGGCGCCGAAGAAGAAAGCGCCTGATATCCGGTAGATGACGACCTCGGGATCATTGGCGATCGCTTCGTCATAGGGCTTGCGGTCACCGTTTGCGTCGTCGGCGCGGTCATCGGTCACAAAAGGCGTGTGCGTCTCGATGGCCGTGGTCTTCGACATGCGGTGGATGAAAAGCACCGAGCCGAGTGCGAAGCCGACGACGATCGCCTCCGTCAGGTCGCGGAAGATCGTCAGCAGGAAGGTGGTCAGCAGTACCGCCGCATCGCCGCGCGAGGCACGGACCAGCGTGGCGAAGGCGTGTTTCTCGACCATGTTCCAGGCCACGACCGCGAGAACGCCGGCGAGGCAGGCCAGCGGGATATAGCTCGCGAGGGGGGCGGCGAGCAGCATGAAGGCGAGCAGGAAGGCCGAATGCAGCATGCCCGATATGGGTCCATGCGCGCCGGCACGGACATTGGTGGCGGTGCGGGCAATGGTGCCGGTGACGCAGATGCCGCCGAAGAGCGACGATCCGATATTGGCCACTCCCTGGGCCACGAGTTCGCAATTGGACCGGTGGCGGCGTCCGGTCATGCCGTCGGCGACGACGGCTGAGAGCAGCGATTCGATCGATCCGAGGAGGGCGAAGGCGATCGCCATCGGGAAGACCGCCTGGATCTTGTCGAGGCTGAGATCGGGCAGACCGGGCATGGGCAGGCTGTTCGGAATACCGCCGAAGCGCGTGCCGATGGTGGCGACCGGAAGGGAAAGCAGCACGGTGACGACCGCCGCCACCGCGACCGCGATCAGCATGCCGGGCCAATGCGGCCTGAAGCGCTTGAGGCCGACAATAAGCAGTATCGTCATCGATGCGAGCCAGATCGAGGCCGGGTCGGCGCTGGGCAGCACCGCCCACAGGACGGGCAGTTTCTCGAGCAGTGGTCCGGGCTCGGGGCCGGCGAGCGACAGGCCGAGCAAGTCCTTGACCTGACTTGCGAAAATGATGACGGCGATGCCTGCGGTGAATCCGACCGTGACCGGATAGGGAATGAACTTGATGTAGGTGCCGAGCCTGAGAAAGCCGATCGCGAGCAGAATGAGACCCGAGAGGAAGGTGGCAAGAATGACGCCGCTCATGCCGTGCTGCGCCGCTGTGGCGGCGACGAGCACGATGAAGGCGCCGGCCGGGCCGCCGATCTGGAACCGGCTGCCGCCGAGCGCCGAGACGAGGAAGCCGCCGATGATCGCCGTGATAAGGCCCTGCGCCGGCGAGGCCCCGGACGCGATCGCGATCGCCATGGAGAGCGGCAGTGCCACGATGGCGACGGTGAGCCCCGCAACCGCATCGGCGCGCAAATTGGCGAGGCCGTAGCCCTCCCGCAGGACGGTGACGGATTTGGGCGTGAAGAGCTCGGCGAAGGTGGGTTCCGACCTGAGCGGCGGGGAAGCGGTGGTGTTTGCGGACATGATCTCCGGCGACCTTGCGAAAAGGCGGCGGGATCGTCGGCTTGAATGTCGGCGGTCGCCGTCGCAACGAGCGATGAATGCATTTTCACGCGGTACCGCATCTCCCCTCGGGAGGCGGAACCGCGTCAGGTTCTTGTCTTGCTGCGGTTTCGGATCGAAAGCCGTGTGACGCTTTCCCGCAACCGCCTAGGCATCTCTTTTGACAGCCGGCTCCTTCAATCTGACGCCGCGACCGCCTCCGAGACTTTGACCACCCTCTCCGATCAGCTCGACGCCGGCGGCATTGAGCGCATCCACCACCTTGGACAGGCTGTCGATGACGCCGCGGACATTGCCCTGGCTCGCTTCCATGCGCTGGATCGTCGGCACCGAGACCCCCGCCATCTCGGCGAGCGTCTTCTGATCGATACCGAGGAGAGCGCGGGCTGCGCGCAATTGCGCGGCGGTCATCATCTCGAGAATCTCTTCAATCTATCACAATCACTGTATGACGCATGTACTGTGATGTGTCAAGCATCAGTATCCATGCTTGGCGCTTGCACGTCAGGCCGATTGCAAGTTTGTGGCAGCGGCGACAAATCATATAAAGACTTCTTTATATCCTTATTGCCTTTTGCCGCGAACACTGGTACATCCCGCGCCAATGTCGGTGCGCTGCGACCCGCGGCCCGGCAAGCGCCTGACGTGTGGCGCATCCTGCCAATCTGGAGATTCCATATGACCGCTGCCAAGGACTATCTGGTTGCCGATATCGGCCTTGCCGACTACGGCCGCAAGGAACTGACCATTGCCGAAACCGAAATGCCGGGCCTGATGGCCGCTCGCTCTGAATTCGGCGAGAAGAAGCCGCTCAAGGGCGCGCGCATCACCGGTTCGCTGCATATGACGATCCAGACCGGTGTGCTGATCGAGACGCTGGTCGCGCTCGGCGCCGAAGTCCGCTGGGCTTCGTGCAACATCTTCTCGACTCAGGACCATGCCGCTGCCGCGATCGCCGCTGCCGGCATTCCGGTCTATGCCGTCAAGGGCGAGACCCTTGAAGAGTACTGGACCTACACCGACAAGATCTTCCAGTGGGCCGATGGCGGCTTCTCCAACATGATCCTCGACGATGGCGGCGACGCCACCATGTACATCCTGCTCGGCGCCCGCGCCGAAGCCGGTGAGGACGTGCTGTCCAACCCGCAGTCGGAAGAAGAAGAAGTTCTGGTCGCCCAGATCAAGAAGCGCATGGCCGCTTCTCCCGGCTGGTTCACCAAGCAGCGCGATGCGATCAAGGGCGTGACCGAAGAAACCACGACCGGCGTGCACCGCCTCTACCAGCTGCAGGAAAAGGGCCTGCTGCCCTTCCCGGCGATCAACGTCAACGATAGCGTCACCAAGTCGAAATTCGACAACAAGTATGGCTGCAAGGAATCGCTGGTCGATGGCATCCGCCGCGGCACCGACGTGATGATGGCCGGCAAGGTTGCCGTCGTCTGCGGTTATGGCGATGTGGGCAAGGGCTCCGCCGCTTCGCTCGCCGGCGCCGGTGCCCGCGTCAAGGTCACGGAAATCGATCCGATCTGCGCGCTGCAGGCCGCAATGGACGGTTTCGAAGTCGTGCAGCTCGAAGACGTCGTCAAGACCGCCGACATCTTCATCACCGCGACCGGCAACAAGGACGTCATCCGTCTCGACCATATGCGCGAGATGAAGGACATGGCGATCGTCGGCAATATCGGCCACTTCGACAACGAGATCCAGGTGCAGGCGCTGCGGAACCTCAAGTGGAACAACATCAAGCCGCAGGTCGACATGATCGAGTTCCCGCGCGGCAACCGCATGATCCTGCTCTCGGAAGGACGCCTGCTCAACCTCGGCAACGCCACGGGCCATCCGTCCTTCGTGATGAGCGCCTCCTTCACCAACCAGGTGCTGGGCCAGATCGAACTGTTTGCCAACAACAAGGGCCAGTACAAGAACGAAGTCTACGTTCTGCCCAAGCACCTCGACGAGAAGGTCGCGCGCCTGCATCTCGAGAAGCTCGGCGTCAGGCTGACCGAACTTTCCGACCAGCAGGCCGATTATATCTCGGTCGAGAAGAGCGGTCCGTTCAAGGCCGAACACTACCGCTATTAACCATTTATTAACCATTATACCAAATCTTGTAGCCACGGCCGTAACTTGCGGCCGTGGCTTTCTTTTTTCGGCAGATCGCTTCCTAGGTCAGGCCCGCGATAGTATTGTTTTCTATGTTGATTCGACTGTGACGAATCCCACCCCACGGCGGCGGTGGCGGGATGCGAAACGGGCGGCCACCGGTACGGACCGGTGGAGCATCGACGGGCTTCGCATGAGGCAAGCCTCTGCCGGCGACCTAGGTTGCGGCATCGGGTCTGGACCCTTGGTCCGACAGCGGCGTGACCGGCCGCATAAGACAAGTTATGTGGCGGAATAACGGGGACTGCCTGATGCATTCGGGAATCGAGGATATTGCGGCGCATTCGCAAGGAGCGACGTATTCGACCCGGAAGCCTGTGGCTCCGAAGCGTCGCGGCGGCCTGCTGCGCAACTTGCTTTCCACTGCGACCGCCCTCATTCCCGCTTCCGCACTCGCGGCCCCCGAGGCCGAACGCCTGCTGACCAGCACCCATATGATCGGCCTTGCCGCCGTGGCTGGTGTCGTGTCCGTCTCGCTTGCCGGCGCCTTCATGCTGATGAAGCGCCGCACGGTGATCGAGAACGAGAATCGCGAGATCCGTTCCGCGCTGTCAGATGCCCAGAGCCGTATCTCGCGCTATGAATCGCTGATCGCCGACAAGAACCGCCGGATCGTGATCTGGGAAGGCCGCAGCGGCAGTGCCGAACTGCTTGGCCAGCTGCCGCCCGAAATCGGCGCGCCGGCCAATGATCGCGATTTCCTCGCCTTCGGCCGCTGGCTCAAGCCGCGCTCGGCCTCGGCGCTGGAAAAGGCTGTCGACGCGCTGCGCAGCGACGCCACGATCTTCGATCTTGTCATCGAGACCAGCCGCGACGAAGTGCTGGAAGCCCAGGGCCGCGTCTCCGGCGGCCGCGCCTTCGTCCGCTTCGTCTCGCTCAACAATCTCCGCGCCCAGCTTGCCGAACTGCAGCTCGAGCGTGACCGACTGCAGGGCTCGATCAGCACGTTCCAGGTCCTGCTCGACGCGGTCGACACGCCGAGCTGGCAGCGCTCGCCGGACGGCAAGCTCGCCTGGGTGAACGATGCCTATAGCGAGGCCGTGCAGGCGCCGAACAAGGAGGCCGTCCTCTCTGAAGGCCGCGAACTGCTCGAAACCGTGAGCCGCGAGAAGATCAAGGCGGTCGCCACTGTCGATACGCCCTACCGCGACAAGGTGGCGACGGTGGTGAACGGCAACCGAACCTTCTACGAGGTCGTCGATGTCAAGACCGCCAATGGTTCGGCCGGGATCGCCACCGATGTCAGCCGCCAGGAGGCAATCCGCGACGAGCTGAACCGCACGATCAAGAGCCATGCCGAGACGCTCGAACTGCTGGCAACGCCGGTGGCGATCTTTGATGACCGCCAGCAGCTGCAATATTACAACCAGGCCTTCCGGCATCTCTGGGGCCTCGACGTTCCCTTTCTCGACTCCCAGCCCGCGCATGGCGAATTGCTGGAGCGGCTGCGCGCCGCCGGCCGCGTGCCGGAACAGCTCAACTGGAAGACCTGGAAGGATTCGATCCTGTCGGTCTACCGCTCGCTCGAAACCCATACCGATGTCTGGCACCTGCCGAGCCGGCAGACGCTGCGCGTCTTCGCGACCGCGCGTCCCCGCGGCGGCGCGACCTGGGTGTTCGAGAACCTGACCGAGCAGGTCGATCTCGAGACCCGCTATAACACGCTGCTGAAGGTGCAGGGCGAAACCATCGACCATCTCGCCGAGGGCGTCGCGGTCTTCGCGCCCGATGGGCGGATCACGCTATCGAACCCGGCCTTCCGCGCGCTCTGGGGCATCACCGCCACGGAGGCCGAGCCCGGCACCCATATCAAGGCGATCGAGGCCGCCTGCGCACCGAGTCATGACGGACCGGAGGGTTGGAAGACCTTCAGCCGCGCCATCACCTCCTTCGAGGACAGGCGCGAGCAGATCGTGGGCAAGCTGGAGCTCAAGACCGGTCTGGTGCTCGATTATGCCGTGATCCCGCTGCCCGACGCCCAGACCATGCTGACCTTCGTCAACGTGACCGACAGCGAGCTTGCCGAGCGGGCGCTGAAGGACAGGAACGAGGCGCTGCTCAAGGCCGACGAGCTCAAGAACGACTTCGTCAAGCACGTCTCCTACGAGCTGCGCTCGCCACTGACAAACATCATCGGCTTCACCGACCTGCTGCGCACGCCGGGCATGGATCCGCTATCGAGCCGGCAGGCCGACTATCTCGACCACATCTCGAATTCGTCCTCGGTGCTGCTGACACTGGTCAACGACATCCTCGATCTCGCCACCGTCGATGCCGGTATCATGCAGCTCAGTCTCGAGCCGCTTGACGTCAACGAACTGCTGGACGAAGTGGGGCTGCAGATCGCCCACCGCCTCCAGGAAGGCAATCTGACGCTCAAGATCACCGCCGACAACGATCTCGGCACTGTGTTTGCCGACCATCAGCGGCTCAAGCAGATCTTCATCAAGCTCCTGTCCAACGCCGCCAATTTCGCGCCCGAAGGCAGTGCGATCGGCCTGAAATGCTGGCGCGAGGGGCATGATTTCCTGTTCATCGTGTCCGACTCGGGACCAGGCATGACCGCGGAAATGATCGCCAAGGTGTTCAACCGCTTCGAAAGCGACGGCCGCGGCGGACGCCGCACCGGCGCCGGTCTCGGCCTTGCGATTGTCGAAAGCTTCGTCAGCCTGCATCATGGCTCGATTTCGGTCGATTCGGCACCGGGCAAGGGAACCCGGATCACCTGCCGCATTCCGGCCGGGGAGGCCTCGCGGCTGTCAGCCGCCGAATAGACATATTGGGACTAAATGCCGAGTTTTTCCTATTTCCTCGAAAATGACGATGCCACCCGCGCGCTGGGCGAAGATCTCGCCTTGACGGTCAAGCCGGGCGATTGCCTTGCCTTGCGTGGCGATCTCGGCGCCGGCAAGTCCGCGCTGTCACGCGCGCTGATTCGCGCCGTCGCCGGCGATGATGCGCTCGAAGTGCCCAGCCCGACCTTCACGCTGGTCCAGAGCTATGAGCTGCGATACCCGATCTTCCATTTCGATCTCTATCGCCTCGCCGACGAGAGCGAGCTTGCCGAACTCGGGCTCGACGAGGCCTTGAGCCGCGGCGTGGTCCTGATCGAATGGCCGGACAAGGCCGGTTCTTCGCTGCCTAAAGATGCAATCTCGGTCGAGATCACCCATGAAGGCGAAGGGCGGCGGGTGACGATCACCTGCGGTACGGGCCGTTTTGCCGATCGCCTGACCCGCGTCAACGCAATCCGCGCCTTCATGGATCAGAACGGCTACAAGGGTGGGCGGCGGCGCTTCCTGATCGGCGATTCCTCGTTCCGCGCCTATGAGCGGGTCAAGACCTCGGATGGTAAGCCCTTCATTCTGATGGATTCGGCGGCGCGGCCCAATGGTCCGCCGATCCGCGACGGCAAGCCCTATTCGCAACTGGTGCATCTCGCGGAGAATGTCCGGCCCTTCATCGCCATCGGCAAATATCTCAAGGGCATGGGGCTCTCGGCGCCTGATATCTACGAGATGGATATCGAAGAAGGCATCCTCATGATCGAGGATCTCGGCTCCGGGGGCGTTCTGGATACCGAGGGCAAGCCGATCGCCGAGCGCTACGAGGAAGCCGTCCGCGGCCTCGCCGACATGCATCGCCAACAGCCGCCGGTGCGCCTGCCCGTCGGCAATGGCGAACACCACGACCTGCCGTCCTTCGACCGGGAGACGCTGAAATTCGAGGCCGAGGTGCTGCTCGACTGGCACATTCCCTGGCTGCGCGGTGGCGAGAAGGCGAGCCAGGCGGAAGCCCGCGAATATCTCGAGATCTGGGACCACCTGATCGACGAACTCGCCGGGCTCGAGACCAATCTCGTGCTGCGCGACTATCATTCGCCCAACATCATGTGGATGCCGGAGCGCAAGGGTTTCGACCGCGTCGGCATTATCGATTTCCAGGACGCGATCATCGGCCCGACCTCCTATGACGTCGTGTCGCTGGCGCAGGATGCCCGCGTGACGGTGCCGCGGCCGCTGATGGAGCGGCTGATCGAAATCTATCAGACGGCGCGCGAGGCGCAGGGTGATTTCGATCGCACGGCCTTTGCCAAGAGCTTCGCCATCATGTCCGCCGAACGCGCCTGCCGGCTCAACGGCCTCTGGGTGCGGCTCTGGCAGCGCGACGGCATGGAAAGCTATATGCGGCACATGCCGCGCACGCTCTGGCATCTCTCCATGGCCTTCGAACATCCGGTCAATGCGCCGCTCAGGGACTGGTGCCGCAAGATGGGTGTCGAGTTCGAGGCGGCGCCGCAAGCCGTGCCGGCATGAGTGATCCGATTCGCCAGGGCATGGTTCTGGCCGCCGGCCTTGGCACGCGCATGCGGCCGATCACTGACACGATCCCGAAGCCGCTGGTCAAGATCGCGGGCAAGCCGCTGATCGACTACGCGCTCGATACGCTGAAGGCAGCGGGCTGCGAGAAGGCCGTGGTCAATGTTCATTGGCTCGCCGACCAGATGGAGGCCCATCTCGCCAGCTATCCAGGCATGGACATCGTCATCTCCGACGAGCGGGCCGCGCTGCTCAATTCCGGCGGCGGACTGGCCAAGGGGCTGAAGCTGCTCGATCCAGGCCCAGTTTATGTGATGAATGCCGATCTGTTCTGGATCGGCGAGGCCTGGGACGAGTTGACCAGCCTGGAACGCTTAGCCGGATTCTTCGACCCCGACCGCATGGACATGGCGATGCTCTGCGTCCGGATCGAGGACACGACCGGGCATGACGGCAAGGTGGATTTCGCGATGGGTGGCAAGGGCGAGCTCGTCCGCTACCGCCCCGTCGGCGGCAAGCTGCCCGATGGCGAGGGTGTGGTCTATGCCGGCGCCATCGTCATGGACTCGCACCTGCTCGAAGATGCTCCAGACGGTCCGTTCAATCTCAACATCTATTTCGACCGCGCGATTGCCGCGAATCGTCTCTATGGCCTAATACTCGATGGTCATTGGGTGACGGCCGGCACGCCCGAGGCCATCGCACCCGCCGAGGAGGCGGTGCGGCGGTATACGAATCGGGCAGACCTTTAGAACCCCTCATCCGGCCCTTCGGGCCACCTTCTCCCCAAGGGGAGAAGCGGGGAGACTGCCGCTCGGCCTCGGATCCCCTCTCCCATTGGGGAGAGGTCCGCCGAGCCTAGCGGAGGCGGGGTGAGGGGTTCCCTCATCAACACATCGAAACTAGGGGGAGGCGAAAGAACCATGCGCAAAAGCAATGTCTTCACCATTCCGCCCGGTGCGCCCTTCCTCAAGGTGCTCGCGCAATCCATCTGCGACGGCCGGCTCGTCGAGGGCTTTCGGCACGATCCCGCCGATCCTCTCAGCGTCGCCTCCGCCACCATCTATCTACCCACCCGGCGCGCTGCGCGCGTGCTGCGCTCGGAATTCGTCGACCTGCTCGGCGGGCGCTCGGCGATCCTACCGGTTATCCGGCCGCTTGGCGAGGTGGATGACGATGCCGGCTATTTCGACGACGAAGCTTCAAGCGATCTCGATCTGCTGCCACCGGTCTCTAGCCTGACACGGCTGGTCGAGCTCGCCCGGCTGGTGCTCGCCTGGCGCAACCAGCTGCCGCAGCATCTGCTCTCGGTGCACGACGATTCGCCGCTCGTGGCCCCCGCCAGCCCGGCGGACGCAATCTGGCTGGCCCGCAGCCTGATCGAGCTCATCGATGCGGTTGAGACCGAAGAGACCGGCTGGGAGGGTGTCGAGAAGTTCAAGGAGGCCGACCGCGCGCTGTGGTGGGAGCTGAGCGGCGCCTTCATCAAGGTCGCGAGCCAATATTGGCCGGCGCGGCTGGAAGAACTCAAGCGCTCGTCGCCGGCGCTGCACCGAAATCTCGCCATCCGGGCGGAGGCGGCGCGGATCGGCCGCGATGGCGCGAAAGGACCCGTCGTCGTCGCAGGCTCTACCGGTTCGATTCCCTCGACCGCGGATCTGATCGCCGCCATCCATGGATTGGAGAAAGGTGCGGTCGTGCTGCCGGGGCTTGATAGAATGATGGCGCCGGCCGACTGGCAGCTCGCCGGCGCGATGCAAATGGATTCGATTCGCAATCCGGACCCTGCCAGCCGCAGCCATCCGCAATATGGCCTCTTCCATCTGCTCTCGAAGCTGAGAGTGGATCGCGAGGAGGTCATTGCGATCGGCGATATGGAGCCGGCTATCGAAACACGTCTGCGCGCCGCCTCGACCGCCTTCCTGCCCTCGCAATCCGATATCCATCATCATGATTTCCGCGACAGACAGGGCGAAGCGCTCACGGAGGCCTTCGCCGATGTCGCCCTGATCGAAGCGGCGAATGAACGCGAGGAGGCGCTGGGCATCGCCATCGCGCTGAAACTGGCGCTGGACCGGCAGGGGCCGGAGGCGCAGGCGGCGCTGATCACGACGGATCGAACGCTCGCGCGGCGCGTCTCGTCGGAACTGCTGCGTTTCGGCATCGAGGCTGACGATTCGGCCGGCACGCCGCTCTCCTCTTCGCAGCACGGCAGCCTGCTGATGCTGGCGCTCGAATGCGTGCTCAGGCCTGGTGACCCTGTGGCGCTGGCGAGCCTGATCAAGCATCCGCTGGTGCGGCTCGGCCGCTCGCGCGAGGCGCTCGATCCGGTGACGCATGCACTGGAACTTATGGCACTGCGCGGCGGCACAGCCTCGGTCAATATTGCGAGCCTTTCGCCCGTCGTGGTGGAGGCCGTTCACGCGATGGCGGAGAATGATCGTTTTCTCAGGCAGTGGCAGGCGCGTATCCGCACGGTCGAATGCCAGGCCGAGGTGCTCGACCTCGCCCGCGAACTCGAACGTGCTGTCGAGCCGCTGGCCCGGTTGCTGCTGCGCGACACGGATACTGGCCTCAGAACCGAGTTCCCGCTCGGAACCTGGGCGGAAGCGACGGGTCGGGTGCTGGAGGCGCTTTGCAGCGACGAACGCGGAAACCTGGCCGCGCTCTGGTCCGGTGACGCCGGCGACGCGCTGGCTGGTCTGCTCAAGGACCTGATCGATACGCAGGACACGCTCACCGCCACCGGACCGCAATGGGTCGATATCGCGACTGCCTTGTTAGCCGGAGTCGGCATCAAGCCAAAATCGATCGGCCACCCCCGCGTCTTCATCTGGGGTACGCTGGAAGCCCGGCTGCAGAGTGTGGACACATTGATTCTCGGCGGGCTGAACGAAGGCACCTGGCCCAGCGCCACGGCCAACAATCCATTTCTTTCACTCGCCATGAAGACCGAGATCGGACTCGAGCCGCCCGAACGCCGGATCGGCCAATCGGCGCATGATTTCATCGACGGTCTCGGCACGAAGACACTGTTGCTGACCCGCGCGCTCCGGCAGGGCGGCGCGCCCTCGGTCGCCTCGCGCTTCCTGCAGCGGCTGCTCGCCGTGACCGGCAAGGACATTGCGGATTCAATGCGGGCGCGGGGTGCAGACTATCTCGGCTATGCGGCCTTGATCGACGAGACTCCGGAAGCGGCGCGGCAGGCTTTCGCGATACGTCCGGCGCCGACGCCGGAGGCCGAGCGCCAGCCCAAGCGCTTCTCCTTCAGCGAGGTGACGAAGCTTCGCCGCGACCCCTATGCCGTCTATGCCCGGCGGGTGCTGAAGCTCGATCCACTTGATGCATTCAACGAGGATCCCGGCGTGATCGACCGTGGCAATATCTATCACGCCATCGTCGAGCGCTTCATGAAGAGCGAGATCGACTCACGGGGAGATGCGGCAGAGGCGACGATCATCGAGATCGTCCATCAGGTGTTCGAGGAATGGGCGCTGCCCGCGCATGTCGATGCCGTCTGGCGCTCGCGGGCGATCGAGATGGCACGGCGTTTTCTCGAGTGGGACGGCGAGCGGCGGCCGCTGGTGGCGCGCAGCATGGTTGAACAATCGGCCTATCTCGAGGTCACCGACGCGCTGGCCGTCTCCGGCCGGGCCGACCGGATCGACATGCGCAAGGATGGCCGCGCCGACATTATCGACTACAAGACCGGCGCCTCGCCTTCGGCCAAGGTGGCGCGGACGTTGCTCGATCCGCAGCTGGCGCTCGAGGCGGCGGTGCTCAAGGGTGGCGGCTTCCGCGAGATCCAATCGCGCGAGACGCAGGACCTCAAATATGTCCGGCTCAGGCCAGGCAGCCGCTTTTCCGTCGACACCGTCAACAATGAGGGCGGCAAGGGCGAAAACAGGCGCTCGGCAATGGAACTGGCCGAGGAGTCGATGAGCCAGCTTATCCGTCTCACCGACGCACTCCGGGGAAAGAAAGCCGGATTCAAGAGCCGCGTCGCGCCCTTCAAGGACGGCGACCATGGCGGCGAATATGACCATCTCGCCCGGGTCGCCGAATGGTCGGTCGCCGATGCCGAGGGAGGTGACGCCGATGAATGAGATCGCGCCGCCGCCCGGCGATATCATGGACGAAACGCGGCGGCTGCAAAGCCTCGCCTCCGATCCCGGGCATTCCGCCTGGGTTTCGGCCAATGCCGGCTCCGGCAAGACGCATGTGCTGACCCAGCGCGTGATCCGGCTGATGCTGGCGGGTGCGCGGCCCTCCTCGATCCTGTGCCTCACCTATACAAAGGCGGCAGCCAGCGAGATGTCGAACCGCGTGTTCGACCGGCTGGCGCGCTGGACGGCGATGGATGACGCGGCGCTGTCGAAGGAGATCGCCGAGGTCGAGGGCAAGGCACCGGACCGGATCACGCTTGCCAATGCGCGAAAACTCTTCGCGCGGGCGCTGGAGACGCCGGGCGGGCTGAAGATCCAGACCATCCATGCCTTTTGCGAGGCGCTGCTGCATCAGTTTCCGCTGGAAGCAAATGTCGCGGGTCACTTCACCGTGCTCGACGACAAGGCGGCCGCGGCGCTCATATCCGAGGCGCGGCGCAGCCTGTTGACCCAGACGCAGAGCGGGCACGATGCCGAACTCGCCGCGGCCTTCCACGATGTGCTTGATATAGCCGACGAAACCGGGCTGGACCGGCTGCTGGGCGATATCGTTGCCAACCGCTCTGCGCTGCAGCGCTTCTTCGACGGTGCACGGCGCGAGGGTGTCGAGCGGTCCCTCAAGCGCGGGCTCGGCATCGCTGTTTCTGCCGATGCGGCTTCGATTGCCTCCCGTGCCTGGCCGCTGGCTGGCCTCAGCGACGGACGCGTGCAGGATTATGTCGCGCTCGCCAACAGCAAGGGCGGGGCCAATGCACAGGAACGCGCCTATGGCCTCGGGCTGGCGCGAAGCGAGGCGGACCCGGTGCGGCGGCTGGAATTGCTGCGCGCGGCGCTGCTCAAGAAGAGCGACGAGCAGCCCTATGCCGCGACGGGCTACTATACGAGCGCGATGGGCAAGATCGATCCCGCCCTCTGCGATGCGGTGGCGCAGGCGGCACCCTTCCTTGCCGATGTCTGGCAGGATTTCAAGGTCTACCGGATGTTCGAAGCGACGCGGTCGGCGCTGGTTCTGGCACGGCACTTTCTCTCGGCCTATGAGGCGCTGAAGAAGGAGCGCAGCTTCCTCGATTTCGAGGATTTCATCACCCGCACCGACGCGCTGCTGCGCAAGAGCGATATCGGCCCCTGGGTACATTACAAGCTCGACCAGGGCATCGACCACCTGCTGCTCGACGAGGCGCAGGATACCAGCCCGACGCAGTGGTCGATCATCATGTCGCTGACCGAGGAATTCTTCTCCGGTGCCTCGGCGAGGATGGTCAACCGCACGCTGTTCACCGTCGGCGACGAGAAGCAGTCGATCTACTCCTTCCAGGGCGCGCGGCCGGAACGCTTCGCCAGCGAAAGACGGCGCGCCGAGGCCCGGGCCGAATCGGGCGCGAAACGGTTCGAGCCGCTGATGCTGCGCGTCTCCTTCCGCTCGACCGAGGATGTGCTGACCGCTGTCGACCAGGTGTTTTCCCGCGAGGACAACCGGCGCGGGCTGAGCGCCGAGGGCGAGGCGGTGGTGCATGTCTCCAACCGCATCGGCCAGGCGGGCGCGGTCGATCTCTGGGATGTCATCGCCGAAGAAGGGTCGGACGAGGAGGACGAGGATTGGCTCGCGCCGTTCGACCGGCCGGCGGAGAAATCCTCGGTCATGCAGCTTGCGGGCCGCATGGCGGCCGTGATCCGCGAGATGATCGGTCGCGAGGTGCTGGAAACCAAGGATGGGCCGCGGCCGGTCGGACCGGGCGATATCCTCGTGCTGGTGCGCAAGCGCGATGCCTTTGCCGGCGCGCTGGCCCGCGAATTGAAGCGGAACGGCTCCGTTCCGGTCGCCGGTACCGACCGGCTGGTGCTGGCGAGCCATATCGCCATCCAGGACCTGATGGCACTCGGCCGCTTCGCCCTGCTCAACGAGGACGACCTGTCGCTCGCAGCCCTGATCAAGAGCCCGCTGATCGACATGACCGAGGAAGATGTCGACACGCTCTGCGGCCATCGCGCCGACGGGCAGCGGGTCTGGGAGCGACTGAAGGACCTCGCGCAGGCCGACCAGCGCTGGAGGCAGGTCGAGGACAAGCTGATCCGCTGGGTGCAGATGGCCTGCGCGATGCGGGTCCATGATTTCTATGCCGCGCTGCTGGGGCGCGAAGGCGGGCGGAAGCTGTTCCTGTCGCGCTTCGGGCATGAGGTCAGCGATGTCTTGGACGAATTCCTGAATTTCGCGCTCGCGCATGAGGAAGCCGGGCTGCCGGGACTGACCAGCTTCATTGCAACGTTGGAAAAGGATTCGCCGGAGATCAAGCGCGAGCAGGACAAGGGCCGCAATGAAGTGCGGATCATGACCGTGCACGCGTCGAAGGGTCTCGAAGCGCCGGTAGTCTTCCTTGTCGATGGCGGCTCGAAGCCGTTCGACAAGTCGCTGCTGCCGAAGTTGAGATTGCGGCCGGGCAGCGAGGATCAGCCGGACATTCCGTTCTGGGTGCCGGTCAAGGACGTGCAGAGCCGGATCTCTACCGCTGACGATGATCGGCTGGGGCGGTTGGCGGAGGAGGAATATCGGCGGCTGCTCTATGTCGGGCTGACACGCGCGTCCGACCGGCTGGTGGTCTGCGGCTATCGCCGCCGGCGGGATGTACCGGATAGCTGGGCGCAACTGGTGCGGATGGCACTTTCCGCCGATGAGCTGCGATGCGTGCCGGCGAGTTTCGCGGCCGGTGGCCAGAGTTGGGAAGGCCTGAGCTGGCGCTATCATCACCGCGCACCCAACAGGGCGACGCCGGGTGCACCCCCTGTGGCAGCGGGAGAGCAGATTGCTTTGCCGGATTCGCTGTTCGCGCCATTGCCGCCGATGCCGTCGCTCCCGCGTCCGCTCGCACCGTCGGGCGTCACCGCCGTGATCGACGAGGAGGATGGCGACCTGATCGTTCCTTCCGCGCTTTTTGCCGACAAACCCTTGGGCAGTGGCGCGCAGGTGAAGGGCAAGATCGTCCATCGGCTGCTGCAGGCGCTGCCGGACTTTCCAGCCGCGGAACGTGCCGAGGCGGCGGAGCGCTATCTCTTGCGCGCAGCGCCGCATTGGAGCGCGGCGGATAGGGAACAGCTGGCAGCGAATGTGCTCGGCATCGTGGCGGATGAGCGATTCGCGGCATTGTTCGGCGAGGGCTCGCGCGCCGAGGTGTCGGTGATGGGAACGATCCGGGTGCGCGGCCGCGACTATGCGATTTCCGGCCGCGTCGACCGGATGGGGGTCGATGGTGACAGGGTCTTCGTCGCCGACTACAAGACCAACCGTGTGCCGCCGGCAAGCCGCGACGATATCCCCTTCGCGCATCGCGCCCAGCTCTCACTTTACCGCGAGGTTTTGTCTCCTCTTTTTGAGGGCAAAACGGTGGAATGCTTGCTGGTCTATACCGAGGGACCGCATCTTTATTCCCTGACTCCTGAGGAACTTGAAAAAGCCCTGCTTGCTATTTCGGCGGGATGAT
This sequence comes from Rhizobium sp. SRI_017, assembly GCF_057586295.1. Lineage (NCBI taxonomy): Bacteria > Pseudomonadati > Pseudomonadota > Alphaproteobacteria > Hyphomicrobiales > Rhizobiaceae > Rhizobium > Rhizobium sp. SRI_017. The sequence goes on from NZ_JBYCZP010000006.1 coordinate 63,678, forward strand.
TTACCCCATTGAAACAGACGGCCCAGATGCTCACATAGGGGTCAAGAATGCTGACAGGCGCGGGTTGCGCCGTTGAGAAAGGAAGCGTGCAATGGCCACCGTGAAGGTCGACAACAACAATTTCGCGAGCGAAGTGCTGAATTCCGCAGAACCCGTAGTCGTGGATTTCTGGGCGGAATGGTGCGGCCCGTGCAAGATGATCGCGCCTGCGCTGGAAGAGATCTCCATCGAGATGTCCGGCAAGGTGAAGGTCGTCAAGCTCAATATCGACGACAATCCGGAACTCGCCGCGCAGTTCGGCGTGCGCTCGATCCCGACGCTCGCCATCTTCAAGGACGGCAAGGTCGCCGACATCAAGGTGGGTGCAGCGCCGAAGACCGCGCTCTCTGCCTGGATTTCTGGCGCCGCGTGATTCACGTGAAACCATGCGGTGACTTGTTGCCGCTGAGATGAAATGTCGAAGAGCCGTGCATCGCAAGATGCGCGGCTTTTTGTTCTGTTAGATAAGACCCCTCCCCATCCCTTCCCACAAGGGGAGGGCTAACTTGCTGATCCGCTTTGCCACGAATGGCCGTTCTGCATACTGAAGGCCGGCTGGGGAGTCGCGACGGTGCTGCGGATTAGCCCTCCCCCTTGTGGGGAGGGATGGGGAGGGGACTTCTGCAACAGAAACCGTGAGGGCAGAGGAATGTTGGACGTCAGAGACGAAACACCCGCCGATATCGACGCGATCCGCGCCGTCACCAAAGCGGCCTTTGCCGACAAGCCCTATAGCGACCAAACGGAGGCCGAGGTCATCGACGGGCTCAGGGCTGCCGACGCCATCCGGCTTTCGCTTGTGGCAGTGTCCGGTGGCGAGGTTATCGGCAATGTCGTGTTCTCGGACGTCACGATCGACGGCATGGTGGGCTGGGTCGGCCTGGGGCCGGTTTCGGTCAAGCCTGAGCTGCAACGCGGCGGTATCGGTTCGGCTTTGATCAAGACGGGACTGGATCGCATGCGCGCGACAGGCGCGATCGGCTGCGTGCTGGTTGGCGATTCCGGCTATTACAGCCGCTTCGGGTTCAAGACCGTGCCCGGTCTCGGCTATGACGGGGTGCCGGACGAATATGTGATGGCTCTGCCCTTCGGCGGCGCGCTTCCCAAAGGGGCGATAGTCTTCCATCCGGCCTTCAACGCGGCATGAGAAAGCCCGCGCCCTTTCGAGGCGCGGGCTCCGATTCCCCTGGCTGCTGGCGGATCAGCCGGAGAAGCCGTTCTGGTGGTCGTTGTTCGACGGCGCCTGGCGATTGTCGCGATCGCGCATGAAGCGGTCGAACTCTTCCTGGTCCTTGGCGCGGCGCAGTTCGCGGAGATAGCTGTCGAACTCCTCGCGCATCGCGTCGAGCTTGCGGCGCTCTTCCTCGATACGTTCCAGTTCGGCCTTGCGCCAGTCGTCGAAGGCGACGTTGCCGGTGTCGCGGTGCCAGCCGCCACGGTCGCGACCGTGCCAGCCGCCACGACGGCAGCTCTTGTAGAATCCATCCATCTTTTCATTTGCCTCGCGTTTGAAGGCATGCAGCCGGTCACCGAAGAGGATATAGGCCAGCATGGCCAGGCCAAGCGGCCAGAAGACGATGAAGCCCAGCACCATCAGCGCGATGGTGGCCGGCGTCCAGTCGGGCCGTATGAGTGGTGCAGTGCGGTACATCTTTCAGTCCTCGTAAGTATACGGCTCACGGAAGCGTGAACCGATGAGAACGAAGTGGGGAAGGAGTTGAGCGCCTTCAAGAAGAGCCAGCAGGGAAATCGAACAGGTCCTTGATATTCAAGTCACATTTCATACAAGAAAAACGGCCCGAGGCGATTTTTCGCTTCGAGCCGCTTTACAAAACTTAATTATATCAGTCTGTTACTTACTTTCCAGAAGTGGCGCTACGACGCCTTCCTCCCTCGATCACACGCATATTCGACTTCGTCGCAGTGCGGTTTTCCTTGGCATGTTCCTGCATGAACTTGATGATGCGCGGCGCGATTTCGCGGCGGAAACGCGAGCCGTTGAAGACGCCGTAATGGCCGACATCCGGCTGGACGTAATGCAGGCGCATATGGTCCGGCAGATTGGAGCAGAGCGTCTGGGCGGCCTGAGTCTGGCCGGCACCGGAAATATCGTCGTTCTCGCCTTCGACGGTCAGCAGCGCCGTGTTGACGATGGCGGACGGATCGACCGGCTTGCCGCGATGGGTCATCTCGCCCTTCGGCAGCGCGTGACTGATGAACACCGTGTCCACGGTCTGGAGGTAGAACTCGGCGGTGAGATCCATGACCGCGAGATATTCGTCGTAGAACTCGCGGTGCTTGTCGGCGGAATCGCCGTCATTCTTCACCAGATGGCCGAAGAACTCCTTGTGGGCGACCATGTGGCGGTCGAGATTCATCGACATGAAGCCTGAAAGCTGCAGGAAGCCCGGATAGACCTGCCGCATGAAGCCGGGCTGCGGCCACGGCACCGGCATGACGACGTTTTCCTCGAACCAGGAGAGCGGTCGAGTCTGGGCAAGCTGGTTCACGGCGGTCGGGTTGACGCGCGTGTCGATCGGTCCGCCCATCAGTGTCATGCTCGAAGGGGCGAAGGGATCTTTCTCGGCTTCCATGCGGGCGACGGCGGCCAGGACAGGCACCGCCGGCTGGCAAACGGCGATGACATGGGTGTCTTCGCCGAGATGATGGAGCATCTCGATCACGTAATCGATATAGTCGTCGAGATCGAACCGGCCTTCGGACAGCGGCACCATGCGCGCGTCCTTCCAGTCGGTGATGTAGATATCGGCGGAAGGAAGCAGTGTTTCGACGGTGCCGCGCAGGAGCGTGGCATAGTGGCCGGACATCGGCGCCACGATCAGGACCTTGGGATCCCTGGGGTGGCCCGGCGGCAGACAGCGGCCGAAATGCAGGAGATCGCAGAAGGGTTTGGACCAGACCACCGACTCATGCACTTCCACCGGCTTGCCAGATATCATGGTATGGGGCAGCCCGAATTCCGGCTTGCCGTATCGGCGGGTTGCCCGCTCGAAAACTTCGAAGCCGGCAGCGAAGGCGCGACCAACGCTGGTATAGGCGAGCGGATTGAAGGGATTGCGGTAGGCGACGCGAAGAGAGTCTGCTGCAGCGCGCCATGGAGCCATGGCGGCATGATTCAATTCATAGAGCTGGTAAAACATTCAAACGCCTTACTTTTTTCAGGCATCGCGGATTCCCGTCTTCCGTCTTATGCCTTTTGCAGTCGCGAAGAACTTAACAGGTTTCCCTTAATCGACAACAAATCCGATTGTTCCAATCATGGTCAACCTATCAATTCGTATGACTAAATGTAGTAACCATTGTTGCCTGTGCCAACCTGATCAGGCGGCGACCGATATCGTCGCCTTGATCAGCCCTTCCTTGGCATGCGCCCAGCGCGGCAAGTCGGCGACCGCGGCCTCGAGGGTCGTGCGATGGGTGATGAGCTTGCCGGTATCCACGGCGCCCGAGGCGATGGATGCCGCGACATGCATGAAATCTTCCCTGAGCGCATTGCGGCTGCCGATGATCGACATTTCCCGCTTGTGGAATTCCGGGTCGTGGAAACTGATCTCGTCCTTGACAACGCTGACGAAGACCAGCGCGCCGCCATGGGCGACGAAAGGGAGCGCCGCATTCATCGAGCGCGCATTGCCGGTCGCATCGTAGACCGCGTCGAAACCCTCATTGTCAGTCAGGATCATGGCGGCGGCCAGGGCTTCATCCCCCGCAAGCAACGATGATGCGAAGCCGAAACGATCGCGCGCGGTCGCCAGGCGCTCCTCGCTGACATCGGCCAGCGTCACCGCGAAGCCAGCGATGCGGGCGAACAATGCGGTGCCGAGGCCGATCGGGCCGGCGCCGATCACCAGGGCGCGACTGCCATCGGCATGTCCCGCGCGGCGCACGGCATGGGCACCGATCGCCAGAAATTCGACCGTCGCTGCCTGTTCCGGCGTCAGCCCGCCGGCGGGATAAACATTGCTCTCCGGCACGACGATCTCATCACAGAAGGCCCCGTCTGTATGGACGCCCAGCACCTGGATCGCCATGCAGCAATTCGGCTTGCCCTTGCGACAGGCGATGCAGCGTCCGCAGGCGATATAGGGATTGACGATGACCAGTTCGCCGATGCGCAGAATCGAGTCCGGCCCGGCCTCCACCACACGAGCGGAGATCTCATGTCCCATGACACGCGGATATTGCAGGAAGGGATGCTTGCCCTCGAAAATGTGATAGTCGGTGCCGCAGATGCCGACATGGCTGACCGCAAGCCGCACCTGCCCGGGTTGAAGAGCGCCTGGTGCGGGGCGATCGATGAGGGCGAGACGGCCCGGCTCGTTGCAGATCAGTGCTCGCATGACATGTCCTGGAATCGTCGGCGCGGAGGATTTGTCTTTTATCGACAATAGACAGAAGACCGTCAATCGGTATTATGACGCAGCAACAGCAGGGTTGGATCGAAGCGATGGCGCGGCACAACACCGTCTTCAAGGAAGCCTACAATCGCTGTCTGGCGGGTCTCAACGCAGAAAAAAGCCTGCCCTCGGAGCCGGAGCTGGGCGAACGGCTCGGCATCAGCCGCACCACGGTGCGCGCCATCCTCAGCCGCATGCATGACAGCGGGCTGATCAACTGGGACAAGCGCGTCAAGACCGTGCTGCGCGTGCCCAAGGATTGCGACTTCTTCCCCGACGAAGAGACCAATTCGCTCAACGACATCATCGAAAAGAGCTTCATGCGCCGTATCCTGACCGGCGAGGCGGAGCCCGGCGCGCAGATCAACGAGGCAGAGCTGGCGCGCGAGATCGGTACCGGCACGACGAGCGTGCGGGAATTCCTCATCCGCTTCTCGCGCTTCGGACTGATCGAGAAGCGCCCGAACAGCCACTGGATCCTCAAGGGCTTCACCCTGGATTTCGCACTGGAACTGACCGAGGTGCGCGAGATGTTCGAGCTGCGTTCGGCTGCGGCCTTCGCCTTGCTTGCCGACGATCATCCGGCCTGGTTCGATCTCGACGCGATCGAGGACGAGCACCGCACGCTGCTCGATGAGATCGACGATCGCTACAAGGACTTTTCCGCGCTTGACGAGAAATTCCACCTGCTGGTGCATCGGGCCAGCGGCAACCGTTTCGTCGTCGATTTCTACGATGTGATCGCGTTCATCTTCCACTATCACTACCAGTGGAACAAGGCATTTGCCCGCGCCCGCAACGAACGCGCGATCCACGAACATCTCGACTATATCGCGGCCCTGCGCTCGCGCGATTCCCAACGCATCGAGGCGGCCTGCCGGCTGCATCTCAATTCGGCGCGCGAGACGCTGCTGCAATCCGTACCAGGCTGAGGTTTCATGCAAACTCCCATTCTCCAGTTCGGCACCAGCCGATTCCTCCAGGCGCATGCCGATCTCTTCGTCAGCGAGGCGATGAAACAAGGCGAGGCGCTTGGCCCGGTCACGGTGGTCCAGACAACGGGATCGAGCGAAAGGAGTGGGCGGCTGGCGGCGCTGGCGGCATCCGAAGGCTTCCCGGTTCATATCAAGGGCAAGAAGGGCGGCCAGGTCGTCGATGAGATCGTGCGCGTTACGTCTGTCCACAGGGCCCTGTCGGCGCTCGCGCAATGGGAAGAGGTCGAACGAATCTTCGCCGGCGAAATAAAGCTCGTGATCTGCAATACTGCGGACAAGGGCTATGACATTTCACAGGAGGCGGACGCTCTCCCGGAGGGCGTGCCCGTCTCCTTTCCGGGCAAGCTCACGAAGCTGTTGCTGGCGCGATTCCAGCGCTCCGGCGAGCCTCTCTCCATACTGCCCGCCGAACTCATCCCGCAGAATGGCGACCGACTGAAGGAGATCGTCACGACGCTGGCCAAGACCTGGCAGCTCGGCGACGACTTTATGGCCTGGCTCGATGAAAAGGTCATCGTCTCCAATACCTTGGTCGATCGAATCGTCTCCGAACCGATCGAGCCGGCCGGCGCCGTGGCCGAGCCCTACGCGCTCTGGGCCATCCAGTCGCGGCCGGGCTTGACCCTGCCCTGCAGCCATCCGGATATCATCGTGGCGCCCGATATCGGCCAATACGAAAAACTCAAGCTGTTCATCCTCAATCTCGGCCATAGCTTCCTTACCGAGCGCTGGGTGAAGGCGGGTCTCGACCGGGACATGACCGTGAAAAAGCTGCTTGCGCGCTCCGACATGCGCGACGCGCTGGAACGGCTTTATGCCGAGGAGGTCGTACCCGGCTTTGCGCTCAAGGGCATGGGCGAGGCGGCGGAGGCCTATGTCCGGCAGACTGTCGAGCGGTTTGAAAACCCGTTCCTCGAGCACCGGCTTTCCGACATCCTGCAGAACCATGAGGAAAAGATCCGGCGGCGTATGGGCGGCTTTCTCGACTGGAGCGGTGCGGATGCGCCGACGTTGCGCGACATGCTCAAGGGTGTCGCGTGACCCTGTTTGCCCACAGTGAACGGAATGTCGCGGGTATCGCGATTGCGGATCGTCTCTGTCGCCGCCATATTTGACAGCAAAACAGGAGAAGAACCCGATGGCACAGTCCACCGCCGACGTCGCGACCGAACACGGCAGCAAATATCTGCAGCAGCTCTGCAAGCACTGGTCCCACAAGATGGTGACGGAATTCGATCCGGCGAAGGGCCGCGTCGACTTTCCTTCCGGCGCGCAACTCTTTCTCGAAGCCGACGGTTCGAGCCTGCATCTGAAGCTTGACGCGCCCGAGGATTCGCTCGACCGCATGGAAGGCGTCGTCGCCGATCACCTCAAGCGCTTTGCTTTCCGCGAAGAGCTGGTATTCGATTGAGCGAAGGCGGCCTGACGGCAGGAGAAGACAATGACGGACGAACGCAAGCCCGATCACGCGATCAATCCGATCTTCACCACGCGTTGGTCCGCGCGGTCCTTCACCGGCGAAACAATGCCGGAGGAGGATATTCTCTCGATGCTTGAGGCGGCGCGCTGGGCGCATTCCGCCTCCAATCGCCAGCCTTGGCGCTTTACCTATGCACTGCGCGGAGACGCCAATTTCGATCAGTACGTCCATTTTCTCGACGACGGCAATCGCGAATGGGCGCACAAGGCGGCCGCCGTCGTGATCGTCATTTCCGCACGTAGGACCAAGCCGACGGACGGCTCGGCGCCGCGCAACATCGGCACGCACTCGCTCGACACCGGATGCGCGTTGCAGAGCTTCACGCTGCAGGCGTCAATGATGGGCTATATCGCCCATCCGATGGGCGGCGTGTTGCCCGAAAAGATTTGCGAGGAACTCGGTATCGACGACGAGGACTACAAGGTCGAATGCGGTGTCGCGATCGGCAGGCTGGCGCCAAAGGAAGAGCTTCCGGAGCGCTTCCGGGAGCGCGAAAAGAAGAGCCAGCGGCGGCCGCTCGAAGAGATGGCTTTTCGGGGCGAATTCAAGGGCTAGGCGGAATTGGCGTTGCTGTCGGTACGCTAGCGTACCTGCAACGGTTTTTTCGTTCGTCGCCGCGCATCTGGTTCATTGAATCTCTCGTCACAGACCCGTGTTTGGTCTAGTGATCGGGACATGGAAGATGCGCAGTTCGACTTCGGTCAGATATTCGGCAAGGCGCCGAATCCCTATGTCATCATCGACGATCAATTCGTGATCGTCGAGATGAATGAAGCTTACCTTGATGTCACGATGCGGCGGCGAGAAGATATTGTCGGGCGCAATATGTTCGACGCCTTTCCGAGCGAGGCCGGTTCGGAGTCCGAGCAGATGCTTCGGCGGTCGCTCGAGCACTCGATCCAGACCGGCGAAGTGGATATGCTGCCGCTAATCCCCTATCCAATCGCCCTTCCGGACGGGACTGTCGCCGATCGCTATTGGAGCGCCACGCATACGCCCTTTCGATCGGTGGACGGGCGGGTCTATGTGCTGCAGCACACGGTGGATGTGACTGAGCTCACCCAATTGCGCAAAGCCGCCCGGAAGCGGGATTTCCGGGTCGAGAGCGATATTCTCGAACGCGCCGGAAAGGTTGCGGGCCAGAATCTGGCTCTGCTGCAGGAGCGCGAATATCTGCGCTCGCTCTTCGCACAGGCGCCGGGCTTCATGGCCGTGCTGCGCGGTCGCGACCACGTTTTCGAACTCGCCAACGAGGCCTATCTCGACATTATCGGCCGCTCCGACATTATCGGAAAATCGGTGGCGGAGGCGCTGCCGGAAGTGGTGGAGCAGGGCTTCGTGGCTGCGCTTGACGATGTCTTCGCGAGTGGCGCGCCGCTGGTCGCCGAAGGCGCGCGCATCGTGTTCAACCGTGGACCCGGCGGCGCTGAGGAGTCACGCTTTCTCGATTTCGTCTACCAGCCGATCCAGGATGCCGACGGCCGCACGACCGGCATCTTCGTCCAGGGCCATGACGTGACCGCACAGAAGGTTGCGCAATCGCGGCTGGAAGAGCTCGCGGCCGATCTCGAAGGCCGGGTGGAAGAACGGACGCAGGAACTGCTCGAGATGCAGGGAGTGTTGCGCCAGTCGCAGAAGATGGAGGCGGTCGGAAATCTTGCCGGCGGCATCGCGCATGATTTCAACAATCTGCTGCAAGTGATGCAGGGCAGCTTGCAGCTTCTGGAAAGACAGATCCAGGACGAGCGCGGGAAGAACTACCTCAACAATGCGCTTTCGGCGACCAAGCGCGGCACGCAGCTCGCCTCCCAGCTTCTCGCCTTCGGGCGACGGCAGCCGCTCGAACCCAAAGCGATCAATCTCAAACGCCTGGTCGGTGAGATGGATGACATGCTGCGTCGAAGCATCGGCGAAGGCATTGCGATCCGCACGATCGTGGCCGAAGACCTCTGGAACACGCTGGCCGATCCAACCAATGTCGAGACAGCGCTGCTCAATCTCGCGATCAACGCCCGTGATGCGATGTCCGGCCACGGCAAGCTGACGATCGAACTCGGCAATGTCGAGCTGGACGACGACTATGCGCGCCGCGCCATCGATGTGACGGCCGGGCAATATGTGATGCTCGCCGTCACGGACACCGGCTCCGGGATTCCTGCCGATATCATCGACAAGGTCTTCGATCCCTTCTTCTCGACCAAGCCGGAAGGCAAGGGCACCGGGCTTGGCCTCTCCATGGTCTACGGCTTTGCCAAGCAATCAGGCGGCCATGTGAAGATCTCTTCCGAACCGGAAAAAGGAACGACCGTGCGTCTCTATCTGCCCAAGGCCACGGCCGAGGAAGAGATTGTCGACAAGGTCATCGAGTCTGTCGCGGGCGGTACCGAGAAGATCCTCGTAGTCGAGGATGACGACGCTGTGCGGGAGACCTCGGCGGAACTGTTGCGCGACCTCGGCTATGACGTGCTGATCGCCCGGGACGGAGACAGCGCGATCAATCTCCTGACACACGACCCGGCCATCGATCTCGTCTTCACAGACGTCGTAATGCCGGGGGCGATCAAAGGGGTGGAACTTGCCGGACGCGTGAAGGCGATGCGGCCCCGGACGCCGGTGTTGTTCAATTCCGGCTATGCAGAGAATTCGATTGTCCATGATGGCCGGATCGACCGGGGCATCAACTTTCTCAGCAAGCCCTATAGCCGCGAACAGCTGGCACGAAAGGTGAGGCAGGTATTGGACGACAGGGATATTGCGACAAAACGAACCCCGCCCATACGCACGGTCCTGCTCTGCGAGGACGAGCCGCTGATCCGCATGGTCGTTGCGGAAATGCTCAAGGATTTTGGTATCAAGACTATCGAGGCAGCCACCGTGCGCGACGCTCTGGCGGCTATGAATTCGAGCGTCGACATGCTGATCCTCGATGTCAGCCTGCCCGATGGTTCGGGGATAGAACTGGCCGAAAAGCTGCGACAGGGCCATCCCGACGTGCCAGCCATATTCGCGACGGGCCACCAGATGAAGCCGCCGCTCGAAAACAGCATCGTGCTCGGCAAGCCCTTCAACGAGGACGATCTCGCCCGTGCGCTGGGTCTGACGCCGGGCTGAAGGCTATATCGCGATCTCGGGCGAATCTGCTACCAACACACTATGCTGTCTCGCCTCTCCTTTTTGCAGAAGCCCGAGCGACCGTCCGAACCCAAGACCCGGACGATCGATGTCGCGGGCCGAAGCGTGCCGCTGACCGTGCGACCGGATGCGCGGGCACGGCGCATTACGCTGCGGATAGATCCGGGCGGACAATCGCTGAAGCTCACGGTGCCGAAGGGGCTCAAGGAACGGGAAATCCAGGATTTTCTCGCCCGCCACCAGGGCTGGCTGATGACCAAGCTCGCCCGTTTTCCGACATCATCAGCGGTGAGCGAAGGCCGCTACATCCGCATCCGTGGCGAAGCCCATCGCATCATCAGGACCGGCAAGCTGCGCGGACTGACGGAGATTTCCGAGGTCGATGGCGAGCGAGTGCTGCTGGTCGGCGGCGCCGAGGATCATCTCGCCCGCCGCATCCGCGACTTTCTCAAGCAGGAGGCGCGCAAGGATCTCGACCTTCTGGCGCGCCAGCACGCCGCACGGATCGGCCGCAGGGTGGCTTCGGTCTCGATGAAGGACACCAAGAGCCGCTGGGGCTCGTGCTCGCATGACGGCAACCTGTCCTTCTCCTGGCGGATCGTGATGGCGCCGGAACATGTCATCGACTATCTCGCGGCCCATGAGGTGGCGCATCTCGCCGAGATGAACCATTCCGACCGGTTCTGGGTGATCTGCGAGGATCTTTGCCCGCGCGCCGATGAGGCCAAGCGCTGGCTGAAGCGAAACGGCGCCATGCTGCATGTGATGGATTTCGGCTGAACGTCACAATCGCCATGCTATCATGGTGCCATGGTGGAGCTGGTATTCTACGTCTGGCTGCTCGGAGCGACGCTGATTTTCGTGGGCGTGGCGATGACCGGAAAGGCCTCCGATCGTTTTGAAGGGCTCTGGCTGCTGGCGCTGGCTGCATCCTGGCCGCTGGTGGCGCTGTTCTTCCTGGTCGGGGCCATCGCGACCATGATTGCCATGCTGATTTCCGCGAGCCGCTGAGGCGGCAAACGCAGGCAAATGCCGCAATTTGGCCTCGACTCGACCGATATTTCATGTCAGTGGCATGCGCATGAGGTTGGACATCAAAATCTGCGGATTGAAGACGCCTGAAGCCGTCGATCATGCGGTGGCCTTGGGCGCGACCCATATCGGTTTCATCTTCTTCGGCAAGAGCCCCCGCCATATCGAACCCGCGGACGCTGGTCGGTTGGCGGATCGTGTCCGCGGCCGGGCCAAGATCGTCTCGGTCTCCGTCGATGCCGACAATGACGAACTCGACGAGATCATGGCGATGATCCGCCCCGACATATTGCAGCTGCACGGCCGCGAGAGCCCCGATCGGGTGCTGACGGTCAAGGCCGTGACCGGCCTGCCGGTGTGGAAGGCGCTGTCGATTTCCGAGGCCAAGGATCTCGAACGCGTCGATGACTACGACGGGATCGCCAACCGCTACCTGTTTGATGCCAAGCGGCCGAAGAATTCCGAGCTGCCGGGCGGCAATGGCATCAGCTTTGACTGGACGCTGCTTGCCGGGCTCAGCGAACGGATCGACTACATGCTGTCGGGCGGGCTCGACAAGGATAATGTCGCCGAAGCGCTTCGTATCGCCAAGCCGACAGGGATCGACCTGTCGTCCGGCGTCGAATCCAGCCCCGGCGTCAAGAGCCTGCAAATGATGGACGAGTTTTTCGCGGCGGTGCGCGCAGCCCGCGTCGCTGCCTGAGGGGAGAACAACAATGAACGAAACCCTGAGACCCAACACCTTGCGCGCCGGTCCCGACGAGGACGGCCGCTTCGGCATTTTCGGCGGGCGCTTTGTCGCCGAGACCCTGATGCCGCTGATCCTCGAGCTGCAGGCCGAGTGGGAAAAGGCCAAGACCGATCCGGAATTCCAGGCAGAACTCAAGAGCCTCGGCACCCATTATATCGGCCGCCCGAGCCCGCTCTATTACGCCGAACGGCTCACGGAGCATCTCGGCGGCGCCAAGATCTATTTCAAGCGCGAAGAGCTGAACCATACCGGTTCGCACAAGATCAACAATTGCATCGGCCAGATCCTGCTTGCCAAGCGCATGGGCAAGACCCGTATCATCGCCGAAACCGGCGCCGGGCAGCATGGCGTCGCCTCGGCGACCGTCGCGGCCCGCTTCGGCTACCCTTGCGTCGTCTATATGGGCGCCACTGACGTCGAGCGCCAGGCGCCGAACGTGTTCCGCATGAAGCTGCTCGGCGCAGAAGTGAAGCCGGTCACATCAGGCAGCGGCACGCTCAAGGACGCGATGAACGAAGCGCTTCGGGATTGGGTGACCAATGTCGACGATACCTATTACCTGATCGGCACAGCGGCAGGCCCGCATCCCTATCCGGAAATGGTGCGCGACTTCCAGTCGGTGATCGGTACGGAAGCAAAGCAGCAGCTGATGGAAGCCGAAGGCAGGCTGCCTGATATGGTGATTGCCGCCGTCGGCGGCGGTTCGAACGCGATCGGCATCTTCCATCCGTTCCTCGATGACGCGAGCGTGAAGATCGTCGGCGTCGAAGCCGGTGGACGCGGTCTGCAGGGCGCCGAACATTGCGCCTCGATCACAGCCGGTTCGCCCGGTGTTCTGCATGGCAACCGCACCTATCTGCTGCAGGACCATGACGGGCAGATCCTCGAGGGTCACTCGATCTCGGCCGGCCTCGACTATCCCGGCATCGGCCCCGAGCATTCCTGGCTGCACGATATCGGCCGCGCCGAATATGTGCCGATCATGGATGACGAAGCGCTCGAAGCTTTCCAGCTCCTCACCAAGCTCGAAGGCATCATCCCGGCGCTCGAACCCAGCCACGCCATCGCGGAAGTGATCAAGCGTGCGCCCAAGATGCGCAAGGACGAGATCATTCTGATGAACCTCTCCGGCCGCGGCGACAAGGACATCTTCACCGTCGGCAAGATTCTGGGTATGGGGCTCTGAGAATGACAAAGCGTATGGACGAAAAATTTGCTGCGCTGAAAGCGGAAGGCCGCCCGGCCTTCGTGACCTATTTCATGGCCGGCGACCCCGATTACGACACCGCACTCGAAATCATGAAGGGCCTGCCCGCGGCCGGCGCCGACATCATCGAACTCGGCTCACCCTTCTCCGACCCGATGGCCGACGGTCCGACGATCCAGATGGCGGGCCAGCGCGCGCTGAAGGGCGGGCAAACGCTGGTCAAGACCATTTCGATGGCGCGGGATTTCCGCAAGGTCGACCAGACGACGCCGATCGTCATGATGGGCTATTACAATCCTATCTATGTCTACGGCGTCGAAAAATTCCTCGACGCGGCGGTCGAGGCCGGTATCGACGGAATGATCATCGTCGACCTGCCGCCGGAAATGGATGACGAGCTCTGCGTGCCGGCGCTGGCCAAGGGCCTCAACTTCATCCGGCTCGCGACGCCGACGACCGACGACCGCCGTCTGCCGGCCGTGCTGAAGAACACGTCGGGCTTCGTCTATTATGTCTCGATGACCGGTATCACCGGTTCTGCCCTTCCCGATCCCTCGAAGATCGGCGCGGCGGTCGCCCGCATCAAGGGCCATACCGCGCTTCCGGTCTGCGTCGGCTTCGGTGTCAAGACTGCCGAACATGCCCGCCTGATCGGCGCGGCAGCCGACGGCGTCGTGGTCGGCACGGCGATCGTCAACGTGATCGCCGATTCCCTCGATGGCGATGGCAAGGCGACCGCGAAGACCGTCTCATCCGTGACCAATTTCGTGGCTAACGTTGCCGAAGGCGTCCGCGCTGCCCGTCTTGCAGCGGCAGAGTAAACGGGCCATATCTCCGTTTGAGGATTTCGAGCGCCCTTTGCGCGTCTCAAGAGACGCGCGGCGCTCTAGAAGGAGTTCGAAATGAACTGGATTACAAATTTCGTTCGCCCCAAGATCAATTCGATGCTGGGCCGCCCCACTGTCGAGACGCCCGAGAATCTCTGGATCAAGTGCCCCGAGACCGGCGAGATGGTGTTCCACAAGGAGCTGGAAGCCAATAAGTGGGTGATCCCCAATTCCGGCTATCACATGAAAATGCCGGCCAGGGAGCGGCTTGCCGACCTGTTCGACGACGGCGTCTATGAGGCCCTGCCGCAGCCGAAGGTGGCGCAGGATCCGCTGCGCTTCCGCGATTCCAAGAAATATACCGACCGCCTGCGCGACTCCAAGGCCAAGACTGCCCAGGAGGATACGATCCTTGCCGGCTTCGGCTATGTCCGCGGCGTCAAGATGGTCGGCGTGGTGCATGAATTCAACTTCATGGGCGGCTCGCTCGGCATGGCCGCTGGCGAAGCGATCGTGAAGGCTTTCGAGCGCGCTGTCGCTGAAAAGTGCCCGCTCGTCATGTTCCCGGCCTCGGGCGGTGCCCGCATGCAGGAGGGCATCCTGTCGCTGATGCAGTTGCCGCGCACCACGGTCGCCGTCGAGATGCTCAAGGAAGCCGGCCAGCCCTATATCGTCGTGTTGACCAACCCGACCACCGGCGGCGTCACAGCATCCTATGCGATGCTGGGCGACATTCATCTTGCCGAGCCGGGTGCGGAAATCTGCTTCGCCGGCAAACGCGTCATCGAGCAGACGATCCGCGAGAAGCTGCCGGAGGGCTTCCAGACCTCCGAATATCTCATGGAACACGGCATGGTCGACATGGTGATCACCCGCCACGAAATCCCCGACATGGTCGCCCGCCTCTGCCGGATCATGACGCATATGCCGGCCGAAAAGCCGCAACATCTGGCGCTCGCCGCCGAATAACGGGTCCCGATATGACGACGATGGCGCCAAGCCGTGCCGAGCAGGAAATAGACCGCCTGCTCGGGATATTCCCGCGCGGCTTCGATCTCTCCCTCGACCGCATTGCCCGGCTGCTCGACGAGCTCGGCCGGCCGCAGGATGCGATGCCGCCGGTGATCCATGTCGCCGGAACCAATGGCAAGGGTTCAGCGACCGCTTTTTCGCGGGCGCTGCTCGAGGCACAGGGCCTCGCAGTCCATGTCCACACCTCCCCGCATCTGGTCCGCTGGCATGAACGCTACCGCATCGGCGTCAAGGGCGAGCCGGGCAGGCTGGTCAGCGACGAGGTGTTGCTGGAGGCCGTGCTCAAGGCCGAGCGCGTCAATGCCGGCCAGCCGATCACCGTCTTCGAACTGCTGACCGCGGTCACCTTCATTCTCTTTGCCGAGAACCCTGCGGATGCGGCCGTGATCGAGGTCGGCCTCGGCGGCATGTATGACGCGACCAATGTGCTGCAGCATCCGGCCGTGTCGCTGATCATGCCCATCGCCATGGATCACCAGCAATGGCTCGGCCAGACGATCGAAGAAATCGCGCTCGCCAAGGCCGGCATCATCAAGCGCGGCGTGGCTGCGGTGTTCGGCCGGCAGGACGACGAAGCGGCGCTCGGTGTCCTGATCGATCGTGCCGAGCGGCTCGGTGCGCCCTATGTTGTCTATGGACAGGATTATCTCGCCCATGAGGAGAATGGCCGCCTGCTTTACCAGGATGACGGCGGACTGATGGACCTGCCGCTGCCGGCCCTGCCGGGGCGACATCAATATTCCAATGCCGGCGCTTCGATCCGGGCCGTGAAGGCCGCGGGATTCAAAGTCACCGAGGAAATCGCGTCACGCGCGATGAGGAATGTGAAATGGCCGGCTCGGCTCCAGCGCCTCAAGACCGGCACGCTGGTGAACCTCGCGCCCGAGGGCTCCGAGATCTGGCTCGACGGCGGGCACAATCCGCATGGCGGCCGGGCGGTGGCCGAGGCGATGGCCGCCTTCGAAGAGCGCGATCCAAGACCGCTCTATATGATCACCGGCATGATCAACACGAAGGACCCCAAGGGCTATTTCGAGGCCTTCGAGGGACTTTCCCGCCAGACCTTCACCGTCGGCATCCGCAATTCGGACGCGACGATCGATCCGGTGGCGCTGGCCCACGACGCCGCGGAGGCTGGCCTCAAGGCCGAACCGGTCGATTCGGCGAGGGATGCGCTGATCCGCATCTCCCAGCTCGCCCGCGCCGACGAGCGGCCTCCGCGCATCCTGATCGGCGGCTCGCTTTATTTCGCCGGCAACATTCTCGAAGAGAATGGCACCCCGCCGGATTAATATCTGCGGTTAAGAAATAGTTTCACGTGAATCACCACGGGATGGTCGCGTCTCGACAGGCAGAATGGCGATAACACCAGCCGTCCTCGCGCGGACCTCTGGACTGGCGAGGCATGACGCCACGGCTTCATAGCCTGGCCAAGGCGGATCGGGGTAGACGATCATGGGCGGCGCGTGATTGGCCGGGCAATAGATGATTGCTTCGCCGGATTCGGCTATCGAGAGATCAAGGATTGCAGAGGATCGCGTCATGAGGAAAAGCGGTCGTGCCGGTTTCTCCCGGCGTCTCAGATAAGCGACGAGAACCAGCTGGGTCGTGTGATCGAGCCCCTGTTCGATCATGTCGACGACCAGCGGACCGTCGCCCGAGCAGAGCGCCATGACCAGGATCGTGAGAGCCGAAGACATCGTGGCGCCGTCGGTTCCCAGTGCATCCAGCACTTGCTGGGTGGCCGATCGCCGGCCCTTATCGGCTGGCGATCGCACCGGATGCGACGCGTCGTCGAAGCGATCGAGGCCCAGGAACGAACCACCATGCAGCCTTTCGGACAGGCGCAGGGCCAGTCGCGTCTTGCCGGATCCAAGCGGGCCCGTGATGTAGGTCAGGGGCTCGGTCGCCGGCGCCACAAACCGTTCGCCGTTCCAGGGCCACGGCAGGCCGAAGGAGATTTCCTCTTGCCCACCCCGCGCCGGCCGGTGGCTGGATCGTTGCTCTCCCACCGCTCTTAACCTGCCGCTCAATTCGCGCAGCTGCGATTCGAGATGCGATTGATGCGCCGCCAGCACCTTCTCGCGTGGAGCCGGCGGGGTTGCGAGAAGAGCAGAAATTTCCGCCAGGCCGAGTCCGAGCTTCCGCAAGGATACGATTTCTGCAGCGCGGGCCATATGAGCCGACCCGCAGTTCCGCCATCCGGCGCGGCTCCGGTCGGGCACGATTAGCCCGAACTTCTCATAGAGCCGAAGCGCCTTCGCAGAGACGCCCAGCTGACGCGCCGCCTCGCCGGCATTCAGAAATCGAACCTTCTGCCTCACGAATCACCTCGCAGCCCTGTGCAGCCCCTTATCGACCTTGCCCCTGGGGCTGGGTCAACGGCGGAAGGACCTCAACGGATGCGCTTGCCGATTTATTCGCGGAAATTTTCATAATTCTTCAAACCTGTTCCTGCGGAAACATGAGCGGGAGGATTTCGATGCGACAACAGGATCACGAACTGAGTAGTTCGGAACACAAACCAAACATCCGAAGGAAACTACTATGAAGAACCTGCTTATCTCCACCTTTGTCTCCCTGGTTGCTTTCACCTCCGTTGCGCCGGCTGCAAATGCTGGCTCCTATTATGGAGATGATGACTACGGCTATACCTATCATCACAAGAAGTATCGGCATTGCCACTGGAAAAAGGTCGTGTGGTACGACGACTATGGCTACGCCCACTACAAGCGTGTCAAGATCTGCAAATACTGATCTGACCTGGTCCGCGAAAAGAAGAAAGCCCGGTCGCGATTGCGGCCGGGCTCTTCATTTCGGTGATGCTGATCCGATCAGATGTCGAGATTCGCCACGTTCAGCGCATTTTCCTGGATGAATTCGCGGCGGGGTTCGACCTCGTCGCCCATCAGGCGGGAGAAGAGGCCGTCGGCATCGACGGCATCGTGGACGCGAACCTGCAGCAGCGAGCGGACATTCGGGTCGAGCGTGGTTTCCCAGAGCTGCTCGGCATTCATCTCGCCGAGACCCTTGTAGCGCTGCATGGAGAGGCCCTTGCGGCCGAAGCTGAAGATGCTTTCAAGCAGTGCCTTCGGTCCCGAAATCTCCGTCGAGCCTTCCTTGCGACCGAGTTTCGGCGGAACGGAATAGATCTCGTTGAGACGCGCGCTCATTTGGTCGATATGCCGGGCATCGGACGAACCGATGAGGCCCATGTCGATCAGGGCAAATTCCTTGACGCCGCGCACCATGCGCTCGAAGCGCAGGCTGCCGTCGTCACCGAGCGCGCCGGTCCAGCCGCGCTCGGTTTCCTCGGCAATCATGTCGAGGCGGCGGGCGATCTCGTCGACCACCGACTGGGCGCGCGCCTTGTCGCTCATCAGTTCGGCATTCATACCGCCGGCAATCGCCGCCTGCTCGATCAGCGAGCGGCTGTAGCGGGAGTGGAGTCCCTCCAGCAGCCCACGCAGGCGGATTGCATCGCTGATGATTTCGCGAAGATCCCGTCCGGCACGCATTTCGCCGGAGCCCAGGGTCATCGTGACCTCTTCGAGGCCGGCATTGATCAGATATTCCTCGAACGCCTTCTCGTCCTTGAGATAGGTCGAGGACTTGCCGCGGGTTACCTTGTAGAGCGGCGGCTGGGCGATATAGAGATGGCCGCGCTCGATCAGTTCCGGCATCTGGCGGAAGAAGAAGGTGAGCAGCAGGGTGCGGATATGGGCGCCGTCGACGTCAGCGTCCGTCATGATGATGATCTTGTGGTAGCGCAGCTTATCGGCGTTGAATTCGTCTTTGCCGATGCTCGTGCCGAGCGCCGTGATCAGCGTGCCGATTTCCTGGCTTCCCAGCATGCGGTCGAAGCGCGCCCGCTCGACATTTAGGATCTTGCCTCGAAGCGGCAGGATCGCCTGCGTCTCGCGCGAGCGGCCCTGCTTGGCAGAGCCGCCGGCCGAATCACCTTCGACGAGAAAGACTTCGGACTTGGCCGGATCGCGCTCGGAGCAATCGGCGAGCTTTCCTGGGAGAGACGAGATATCCAGCGCACCCTTGCGGCGGGTCAGTTCGCGCGCCTTGCGGGCGGCTTCGCGGGCGGCGGCAGCTTCCACCACCTTGCCGATCAGGACCTTCGATTCAGACGGATGCTCCTCGAACCACTGATTGAGCGCCTCGTTGACGAGGTTTTCCACCACCGGCCGGACTTCGGACGAGACGAGCTTGTCCTTGGTCTGCGACGAGAATTTTGGGTCCGGGACCTTGACCGAGAGCACGGCGGTCAGGCCTTCGCGGCAATCGTCGCCGGTCAGGGAGACCTTTTCTTTCTTGAGGATGCCGGAGCTGTCGGCATAGCCGGTGATCTGGCGCGTCAGGGCGCCGCGGAACCCGGCGAGATGCGTGCCGCCATCGCGCTGCGGGATGTTGTTGGTGAAGCAGAGTACATTCTCGTGGTAGCTGTCGTTCCACCACATCGCGACTTCGACCGTGATGCCATCCTTTTCGCTCCGGATCGCGATCGGCTTGTCGATCAGCGGCTTCTTGGAACGGTCGAGATAACGCACGAAAGCTTCGAGGCCGCCGTCATAGAGCAGCTCTTCCTGCTTGATGTCGGAATGGCGCTTGTCGGTCAGCACGATCCGGACGCCGGAATTGAGGAAGGCGAGCTCGCGCAGGCGGTGCTCCAGCGTGGCGTAGTCGTACTCGGTCTTGGTGAAGGTATCGGTGCTGGCGGTGAAGGTCACCTCGGTACCAGTCTCGTCGCCGGCATCACCGGTCACGGCCAGCGGCGCATCGGCCACGCCATGGGTGAAGCTCATCTCATGGATCTTGCCCTTCTGGCGGATCTTGAGCTTGAGCTTGACCGAGAGCGCGTTGACGACCGAGACGCCGACGCCATGCAGACCGCCGGAGACCTTGTAGGAATTCTGGTCGAACTTGCCGCCGGCATGGAGCTGGGTCATGATGACTTCGGCCGCCGAGACGCCCTCGTCATGCATGCCAGTCGGGATGCCGCGGCCATTGTCCGTGACGGTCACGGAGCCATCCGGGTTGAGCGTCACCGTCACAAGGTCGGCATGGCCGCCGAGCGCCTCGTCGATCGCGTTGTCGACGACTTCATAGACCATGTGATGCAGGCCCGAGCCGTCGTCGGTATCGCCGATATACATGCCGGGGCGCTTGCGGACGGCATCCAGTCCCTTGAGCACCTTGATGGAATCGGCGCCGTATTCGGCGGACGGCTGAACAACTTCTTCGGCCATGGAGAACTTTCTTATTGCGGATCGGAGGCGTCACAGGGGCCAGTCCGAATCACTTCGCGAAATATATGTCGAATATAGGGATTTTGGCTCCGGTTACCAAATCAGGAGCCTGAAAATACGGCAGAAATCGGGGGATCAGCGATGCTTTTCACCGCTTCGCGCGGCCCGCTCGAGAACATCGCCCAATTCCCTTACCGTTTCGGGTCGAAGGGCGCGAATCTGCCGGGCCAGGCGGTTGGCGAAGGCGGTGTAGGAGGCTGGCATTCCTGATGTGTCGACCACCACGCGCGGGTGTGAGATCGCCGCCACACGGAAGAGATCGTCCGCCTCGTCCCAGATGATATTGAGGTAGCCGGCGACGCGCTGGAGAAAGTCGAAACCCGGCTGGCCGCGCTTGCCGTTTTCAAGCGCCGAGAGATAGGCAGCGGACACATTGAGCGCCCGGGCCATGTCCTTCTGGCTGATGCCGCGCTCACGCCTGATCCTGCGGATCGCCTCACCGAAGGGGGTGGTCATTCCTCGCCTCCCCTCCTCTCGACTCCCCTGGGCCGGGCCAGCCGGACATAGAGCGCACCTTCGCCGCCATGGTTCTGTGCCGCAGTCTCCCAGGAGGAAATCAGGTGGCGGAATTCAGGCTTGCCGAACCACATCGGCACCAGGCGTTTCAGCGCCCCGTCCGAACCCATGGAAGCGCCCTTGCCGGTGATGACAAGCACGTGCCGCAGGCCACGGTCGAAGGCGCGCTGGATGAAGGCGTGGAGCAGGCCATGCGCTTCGTTCTGGAACATGCCGTGCAGGTCGATGCGGGCCTCGAGTTCCAGCCGGCCCTTGGCGATCTTGCGCTTGACCGGTCGTTCGAGCGGCTGGTGGCGACCGGGCACCGGCTTGGGTTGCGGCGGCGCCTGATAGCTCATGTCGTCGAAAGTGCGGGTTGTCGCGCCCTTGCGCAGAGACGGTGCGGCCGCCTTGATGACCGGTTTTTCCTCTTCGGCCTCGGCGATCGTCTTCTCAAGCGCCTCGATTTCTTCCATGCGGCCCGGCATCGGATGGGTCGAGCGGGCGACCTTGCCCCAGAGGATGCGGTCGTCCGTGCTCAGCGTCTTTCGACCGCGCCCCGCCATCAGCCGAACCTCGGCGCCGCTGCCCTGGGGATCAGGATGACGAAGTCGGCATCGTTCCTGACATTGCCGGCGAGCTCGCCGGCATCGAAACCCGAGCCGGTGAAGATATCGCCCCGCGCCGGCCCGACGATGGCCGAACCGGTATCCAACGCCAGCATCAGCCGCGCGAAGGGCTTTCCATCGGTGAGATGGGTGAGCGTCTCGCTGCGGATGAAGAAGGGTGAGGAGAAGGTGTGGATCAGGCGGTCGACCGCGAGTGAGCGCATCGCCTCGAGTGGCACCTTTGCCGCCGCAACCGGTCCGAGTGAGCCATTATCGACCGGCGCCTCACGGAAGAAAATGTAGGAGCGGTTCTGCCAGAGGACCTCACTCACCCGATCGGGATGGGCGGCCAGCCAGGCACGGATCGACTGCATCGAGACCTCGGCCAATGGGATTTCGCCGATATCGACGAGATGGCGGCCAATGCCGGTGAAGGGATGGCCGGCCTTGGCGGCATAAGTGATGCGCTGAATGCGGCCATCGGGATAGACGAGTCGTGCGGCGCCCTGGACATGAGCGAAGAAGACATCGACGCGTGACCTCGCCCAGGCAATCTCCAACCCCTTGCCGTCGAGATAGCCTTTGTCGATCGCTTCACGGCGCGGATAGTAGCCGATGCCTTCCTTGGTGTTCCGGGCGAAGGCATAGGTCGGATCGAATCCTTCCGGACGGTTGGTGTCATCGATATCGATCAGGTCGGGTGGACGGCGATAGAAGGGGAAGCGAAACTCGTCTGAGGGAGCGTCGGAGACCTCGACCTCGGGCTCGTAGAAGGCGGTGACAAACCCGGTCCCACCATCGGACCGCATGATGCGGAAGGGCTGGAATGCCTCTTCGAAGAAGGCGCGTGCCTCGGCTGGCGTCTGCGGCGACCGATCGGCGGCGGCCGCGAACACCGCAGCCAGTTCATCCGCGGTGACGCCGAGCGAGCCGGTCCTGTAGGGTTTCACATCCCTGATATGGCCAAGACATCTGATCATGACGGGAAAAAGGCTGGAAGGATCATCATCCTCCCAGCCTTCGAGTTCTGTAAACGGCACGGGCCTGAGCGAGAATTCCATCGCCGGCGTCAGCCTTCCGATTGGGTCTGCACGAGCTTCCAGTTCGGATCGCGCGAACGCGTGTCGCGGGCAAAGCTCCAGCTGTCGATCACTTCCGCCACGGCATCGGCATTGCCGTCGACCACTTCACCATCCGCGTCATAGGTGGCGGAGATCAGCTGGCTGACGACGCGCATGACGATCGTCACCTCGGAACCATCGAGGCGGGCGTCCGTGATTTCGGCCTTCTCGATACCGACGAAGGTCGACTTGACCTTCTGGCCGGCCTTTTCGCGCTGGCCGATCGCCTGGTCGAAGCCCTGATAGACTTCGTTGGAAAGCAATGTCTTGAGCGACTTGCGGTCGCCTTCGGCAAAACCCTGCACGATCATTTCATAGGCGACCTTGGCGCCGTCGACGAACTGGCGGGGCTCGAAAGTCGGATCGACATCATAGACGCGCCGCAGCTTGTCATTGAGTTCGGTGCCGGCAGGCACGAAATCGTCGATCACCTGGTAGCGGTTGAATGTCTCCGCGGGTGCCTGCTGCGACTGTTCGCGGCGCGGCAGCGTGATCACCTTGCCATCGTCGGCGGGCTGGGCCTGGCTGTCCATTTGCCGCTGATCGCGGCTGTTGGGATCGAATGGGGGTTTCTCGTTACCGGTCCGCTTCCCGAGCACGCTGCGCAGATTCAGGAATATGAGCGCGGCGACGATCAGGAAAAACAGCGTAATGATATTGTCGGTACCCATTTCTCACCTTGGCTGGAACATCTTCGTCCCCCATATAGTCGTGATTTATCGATCATTCAAACGGCAGGAACAAGGGAAAACGATATGCCGCTCATCCTCATTCCGATCCTGCTGCTTCTCGTGCCCGCGGTTGAGATCGCCGTCTTCATCAAGGTCGGCCAGGCGATCGGTGCCTGGAAGGTGCTGGCGCTGGTTTTCCTCTCCGCAATTCTTGGCGCCGCCCTGCTGCGTTACCAGAGCATCGGCGTGATCCGCAGGCTTGATCGCGATCTCAAACAGGGCCGCACCCCGGATGCCAACCTGTTCGATGGCTTCCTGATCGTGGTCGGCGGTGTGCTGCTGATCGTGCCCGGGTTCGTCACCGACATTATCGGCCTGATGCTGATGATCCCCTTCGTGCGGCGGCTGGTCCGTAACTTTCTCAAATCACGCGTCACGGTGCGGGGATTCGGCAGCTTTCGTGGCGGCTTTCGGCGGTCTCGCCGCGGGGAAGACGTCGTCGACCTGTCGCCCGAAGATTTCCATCGCAAGGAGCCTCGCGAACCGCCGCGGCCGACCATCGATCACCGCGATTAGCACTCACGCGCAGGCTGGTTCCGAGGGTTGTCACTTATGGGTCTAAGTGATAGAGCGGCAACCGAATAGAATTCGGTGACGCCGGGTACGCCAGGCTTCACGCCGGCCCACGAGGAAACATCATGGCAGACGAAAACACCAACGGCGCGGCCACTGCTGCCGCCCAGCCTTCCATCAACATCCTGGCGCAGTACACCAAGGACTTTTCGTTCGAAAATCCCGGTGCGCCGCGCTCGCTGCAGTCGCGCGAGAAGGCTCCCAACATCAACATCTCCGTCAACGTCAATGCCAATCCGATTTCGGAAACCGATTTCGATGTCGTCCTGACGCTCGACGCTTCGGCCAAGGAAGGCGACAAGATCGTGTTCCATGCCGAGCTTTCCTATGGCGGCTTGTTCCGTGTCGTGGGCTTCGCGCCGGAGCACATGCTGCCGGTGCTCTTCATCGAGTGCCCGCGCCTGCTCTTCCCCTTCGCCCGCCAGATCGTCGCCGACGCCACCCGCAACGGCGGCTTCCCGCCGCTGATGATCGACCCGATCGATTTCGCCCAGATGTTCCAGCAGCGCATGGCTGAGGAACAGGTCAAGGCGAAGGTTGCCACCAACTGATTTTCGGTCGCTGATGGACTGATGAGGAACCCGGGTCATTTCAAATGGCCCGGGTTTTTTGTTGGGTGGATGGCGGAAAGAAGACCCCTCCCAAACCCTCCCCACAAGGGGGAGGGCTTAATGCGCTTCTTCCTCCACCGGACAACGCGCCGCCTGAGTGGCAGGTCGGTCCGTTGGGGCGAGGCGCCGCTCTGGGTTAGCCCTCCCCCTTGTGGGGAGGGATGGGGAGGGGTCTTAAGAACGTCGATTAATGCTTCTCGCCACCCAGACCGTACTTCGCCCAGATCGCCTTCTCACCCAGCTTGCCAACCATCGCCCCGTGGGCGGCGGCTTCCTCGGCCGTCAGTCGTGGCGCAAGCGGCGCCGGGCGGGCGATGATTTCGACCACCTGGGTGACCACCGCACCACCTGCGCGGCCATCCGATGCACCGCCGAAGCCGAGTGCCGTCTGCTTGCCGCCGATCAGCTCGATATAGACTTCGGCCAGCAGCTCGGAGTCGAGGAGCGCGCCGTGCTTGAGGCGGTGGGAATTATCGATGCCGTAGCGTTTGCAGAGTGCATCGAGCGAGTTCGGACCCATCGGATGCTTGCGGCGGGCGATGGCGAGTGTGTCGACCACCCGGGCCGGCAGGATGGGCGGCAGGTCGAGCCGGGCGAGTTCGGCATTGACGAAACCCATGTCGAAGGTCGCGTTGTGGGCGATCCATTGGCCGTCGCCGAAGAAGTCGAGGATCTGGTCCACGACCTCGGCAAATTTCGGCTTGTCGGCAAGAGACTCATCCGTGATGCCGTGCACGGCAAGCGCATCGGGATGAACCTTGCGGCCATCCGCATTGATGTAGAGATGGATGGTCCGGCCGGTCGGGAAATGATCGATCAGCTCGATGCCGCCGATTTCGATGATCCGGTCCTCGCGGGAATCGAGTCCCGTGGTTTCCGTATCGAAGATGATTTCGCGAAGTGCCATGTCTATCCCTTGGGGCGAAGCGCGGAAATGATGCGGCGGACTTCGGCACGAGCATGGTCAAATCCCCGGCCGGTGTCGATGATGAAATCCGCCCGCCGGCGCTTTTCCACATCGGGCGTCTGGCGGCTGAGAATCATCCTGAACTTCTCCTCCGTCATGCCGGGCCGCGCCAGCACCCTTTCGCGCTGGATCTCCGGATCGCAGGTGACGACCACGACCTTGTCGACGCGGGCCTGGGTTCCACTTTCAAAAAGTAGCGGGATATCGAGCACAATGATGTCAGCACCGGCTGCCTGGGCCTGACTGATCGTCTCGATCTCCCGCTTGCGGACCAGCGGGTGGACGATCATTTCGAGGAGTTTGAAATCCTCGGGATGGGCGGCGAGATGAGCCGAGAGCCTGACACGGTCGACCTGCCCATCGACAACTGCGCCGGGGAAGGCGCGCTCGATCGCCGGCACAGCTTCGCCGCGATAGAGATCATGGACCACAGCATCCGAGTCAATCACCTGCAATCCCTCGTCGCGAAACATCTGGGCGGTCGTAGATTTGCCCATGCCGATCGAACCGGTGAGGCCGAGGCGTATCATCAATGCTTCTCCATATCCGCGATGATGAGCGCACGAAGTTCCGGCGTGACCGTCGGCCGCTTTCCGAACCACTTTTCGAAACCCGGCACGGCCTGGTGCAACAGCATGCCGAGGCCATCGGCGATGCGCATGCCCTGTTCCCTGGCCTGGGCCAGGATCGGCGTGATCAGGGGAACATAGACGATGTCGGTCACCAGCGCGCCAGAGCGCGTGGCGGTGAAATCGATCGCGATGGCATCCGAATCATCCATGCCGAGCGAAGTCGTGTTGACGAAGAGATCGGCGCCCGAGAGCCGTTCGGCAAGTTCACCCAGTGGTGCGGCATGGATACGGGGGCCAAAACGGTCGGCCAGTTCCTGCGCCCGTTCCACGGTGCGGTTGAGGACATGGATCTCGCTGAAGCCACGATCGCGCAGCGCCTGGATGATGGCGCGGCTCGCTCCGCCGGCACCGAGCACCACCGCCCGATCCTTGCGGTCCGTCCAGCCCGGCGCGCGATCATCGAGATTGTTGAGGAAGCCGTAGCCATCCGTGTTGGTCGCGCAAAGCCTGCCGTCGCGGAGATAGAGCGTGTTGGCCGCGCCGAGTTCCGTCGCGATCTCGTCCGGTGCGTCGGCGAGGGCGAAGGCCTGCTCCTTGTGCGGGATGGTGACATTGCCGCCGGCAAAGCCCGAACTGCCATCCTTCAGCGAACTGATAAAATCCGCGAAATCCGCCGGCGCAACTTCGACCGCCTGGTAGGTCCCTGATATCTCGAAATGCTTCAGCCAATGACCGTGGATCATGGGCGAGCGGGAATGCTTCACCGGAAAGCCTGTGACGAAGGCCCGGGTCAATGATGTTTCACGTGAATCATGCATCGATGAGATCCAGTTCGCGCAGTCCCGCCAGAAGGGTCAGCATCGGCAGACCGAGGATGGTGAAATAGTCGCCGTCAATCTTTTCGAAAAGCTGAACGCCAGGCCCCTCGAAATGATAAGCGCCGACGCTGCCGAGGATGCCCTCCCCCGATATGGCGAGGTATTTTTCGAGGAAGGCTTCCGAGATCGGCCGCATGGTCATCCGGGCGATCGAGACATCCGACCAGATCGCTTCGCCGTCATGCGCGATGGCGACACCGCAATTGAGGTGATGGGTGGTGCCGGACATGGCGCGGATGTGATCACCCGCCTCGGCCATATCGGCGGGCTTGTGCAACAGTCGGCCGGCCAGCGAGAGGACCTGGTCCGATCCGACGACATATGCATCCGGCGCGCGCCGCGAGACATCGACCGCCTTGGCACGGGCAAGCGCCACCGCGATCTCCGGAGGCGTTGCATTCCTGCCCGTCAGTTCAGCCTCGATCCGGCGCTCATCGACGTCAGCTGCCTGGGTCGTGAAATCGAGCTTGGCCCCGCTCATCAGCGCTTTTCGCGATGCGCTGTTCGAGGCGAGGATCAGTCTTGCCGCCATATTTGTCCTCCCGTTTTCGCGCTGACTATCGCTGTTTCACGCGCAGTGCAACGATGGCTGCCGCGGTCTCCTCGATCGACTTGCGGGTGACGTCGATGACCGGCCAGTTGTGGCGGGCACAGAGCTGCTTGGCGAACTTGATCTCCTCGGCGATCGCCGCGCGATCGGTATAGGTCTCCTGATAGCCCATGGTCGAACCCAGCACGCGATTCTGCCGGACCTGAGAAATGTGGTCGATCGCGGCGATCAGGCAGACGATCAGCGGCTGCCTTGCCTTGAACAGGCTGTCGGGCAGTTTCATGCCGGCGACGATCGGCACGTTCGCCGTCTTGATCCCGCGATTGGCGAGATAGATGGCGGTCGGGGTCTTCGACGTCCTGGAGACGCCGAGCAGGATGACATCGGCCTCGTCTATATTATGCGGCAGCTGACCATCGTCATGATCCATCGTGAAGTTGAGTGCTTCGATGCGGGCGAAGTAGCCGGCATTGAGCTCGTGCTGGGCGCCGACGCGGCGCTTCGAGGGCGCACCCAGATAGGACTGGAAGATCTGCAGCACCGGCTCGATCACCGAAACACAGGGCACGCCCATCGCGGTGCAGGCCTCGTCGATCACGCCCGCAAGCTCCTGGTCGATCACGGTGTGGAGCACGATGCCGGGGAGACGATCGATTTCGGCCAGCACATCGGCGACCTGCTTGCGGTTCCGCACCAGCGGATAGACATGTTCGACCGCATGTGAATCGGCAAATTGCGAAGCAGCCGCCCGCCCCGCTGCGATCAGCGTCTCGCCGGTCGAATCGGAGATGAGATGCAGGTGGAAGAAGTTTTTTTTGTTTTCCACGCTTATTGAGGTGCCCTGTTGATGCCTGTGGAGAAAGTCACGGATCCTAACGAATCCTTAACCGCCCTCGGGAAAACCGCCGATTTCTCCACAGCCTTAGCATGAAAGGACAGATCTCCGGGAGCCTTGTGGAGCGGGTTAAGAAAGTATGAACTTTCCATGACCGTCAACACGCTGTCCACAATCTAGCTCGTTTCGCCTTAGCGGCAAGCGCCTTGATTCCAAAGAAAGAATTGCGTTATCCGCGAAATCCTGCTCGTCGATCAGGATCGCTATCCACACGAGCGCTCCCGGTGGACGGATCAGGGAAAAACCTGTGCGGCACTTTAATCCTTGAATCTCACCGACTCTTAAGAAATAGAAACCAGTCATTAAGAAATTATTTGATTTAGGGGCGCCTGTGGGAACTGCCGAACGCAAGGTGATGAATGTCCTTTCGGGCAGCACCGTCACACCGCCTCCGATATGGCTTATGAGACAGGCGGGGCGTTATCTGCCGGAATACCGACAGGTGCGCGCCACGGCCAATGGCTTCCTCAATCTCTGTTATACGCCCGATCTCGCAACCGAAGTGACGCTGCAGCCGATCCGTCGTTTTGGCTTCGACGCCGCCATCCTGTTCTCCGACATCCTCGTCATTCCTGATGCGATGAAACGCAATGTTCGCTTCAAGGAAGGCGAAGGACCGCTTCTCGATCCGATCGATGTCGACGGCATCGAGAAGCTGACGGTGCCTGATGTGAAGGCTTATCTCGCCCCGGTGCTCGAGACGGTCGGGCGGTTGCGGCGCGAGCTGCCCGATGAGACCACACTGCTGGGCTTCTGTGGCGCACCCTGGACAATTGCTACCTACATGATTGCCGGCCACGGTACGCCCGACCAGGCCCCGGCGCGGCTGTTTGCGGCACGTCACCCCAAGGCGTTCGAGAAGCTGCTCAGCCTCATCGCTGAGGCATCTGCGACTTATCTGGTAGCGCAGCTCGATGCCGGCGCCGATGCGGTCCAGATTTTCGACAGCTGGGCAGGGGTGTTGGGCGATGAGGATTTCGACGCCTATGCCGCAAAGCCTGTGAAACGGATCATCGATATGGTCCGCGCCGAACGTCCGGGCGCAAAGATCATCGCCTTTGCCAAGGGCGCCGGCTACAATCTCAAGACCTATCGCCAGGCCACCGGCGCCGACGCGATCGGTCTCGACTGGACCGTGCCGCTCGATTTTGCCGCCGAGCTGCAAAAGGATGGCGCCGTCCAGGGCAATCTCGATCCGCTGAAAATGGTGAGTGGTGGCGACAATCTCGATCATGCCGTCGACCGCATTCTCCAGAAGCTCGGACAGGGACCGCTGATCTTCAATCTCGGCCATGGCATCACGCCGGAAGCGGATACCGCCAATGTCGAACGGTTGATTGCCCGCGTGCGCTCGGACGGAGCAAGGTCATGAGCGGAGATGATGCGGGTGCGAAGAGCGGGCTGCGCGCCGCAATCGCGCTCGTCGTCTTCGTTGCAGGCGCGATCGCCGTCAACGTCCTGTCCGACAATGCCTATCTCTGGTTCAAGGCATTGCATATCATGGCCGTCATCGCCTGGATGGCCGGACTTTTGTACCTTCCGCGGCTCTTCATCTATCATCATGAGAAGGCACCCGGCTCGGATGCGTCGGAGACTTTCAAGACGATGGAAACCCGGCTCTATCGCTTCATCATGAACCCGGCCATGATGCTCAGCTGGATCCTGGGCTTCATCCTCGTCTGGCATGGCCAATGGTTCGACGCGGCCTGGCTGCATGCCAAGTTTGTCGCTGTCCTGGCAATGACGGCGATGCACGTCTATTACGGCCTTGCGCTGCGCGCCTTCGGTCGCGACCAAAGGCCGAGAACGACGCGGCACTGGCGGATGGTCAACGAGGTACCGGCCCTGCTGATGGTCATCATCGTGCTTCTCGTCGTATTGAAGCCGTTCTGATATATCTTGCCAAAGCCAGACGATTCTGGCACAGCGCTCTTGCGACGTCGAAACCGAGGCGCTATCTAACAAGCGCCTTCCGGCATTGCGGCGTGCTTTCCTCTTCTGCGCATGCCTTTTCGCAGACCTCCCCCAGACGTCCGCTCCTCCTCCCCTCCAGTGGTTTAACTTCATGGCTGAAATGAAGCTTCAAGAACTCAAAAACAAGACACCCACCGACCTCCTCACATTTGCCGAATCGGTCGGGGTGGAAAATGCCAGCGTCATGCGCAAGCAGGAGCTGATGTTTGCCATTCTCAAGAATCTCGCGGCCCAGGAAGTGGAGATCATCGGCGAGGGTGTCGTCGAATTGCTGCAGGACGGCTTCGGCTTTCTGCGTTCGGCCAACGCCAATTACCTGCCGGGTCCTGACGACATCTATATTTCCCCGTCGCAGATCCGCCGCTTCTCGCTCAAGACCGGCGACACTGTGGAAGGCCCGATTCGCGGCCCCAAGGAAGGCGAGCGCTATTTCGCGCTGCTCAAGGTCAATACAATCAATTTCGAGGATCCCGAAAAGATCCGCCACAAGGTCCATTTCGACAATCTGACGCCGCTCTATCCCAATGAGCGCTTTAAGATGGAACTGGATGCCCCGACCACCAAGGACATCTCGGCGCGCGTCATCGACCTTGTCGCACCGCTCGGCAAGGGCCAGCGCGGCCTGATCGTCGCCCCGCCCCGTACGGGTAAGACGGTGCTGCTGCAGAACATCGCGCATTCGATCACCGCAAACCATCCGGAATGCTACCTGATCGTCCTGCTGATCGACGAACGGCCGGAAGAGGTGACCGACATGCAGCGCTCGGTGCGCGGCGAAGTCGTGTCCTCGACCTTCGACGAACCCGCCGTGCGCCACGTTCAGGTCGCCGAAATGGTCATCGAGAAGGCCAAGCGCCTCGTGGAACACGGCCGAGACGTCGTCATCCTGCTCGATTCGATCACCCGCCTCGGCCGCGCCTACAACACCGTCGTGCCGTCGTCGGGCAAGGTCCTGACCGGTGGTGTCGACGCCAACGCCCTGCAACGCCCGAAGCGCTTCTTCGGTGCCGCCCGCAACATCGAGGAAGGCGGCTCGCTCACCATCATCGCAACCGCGCTGATCGATACCGGCAGCCGCATGGACGAAGTCATCTTCGAAGAATTCAAGGGTACCGGCAACTCGGAAATCGTGCTCGACCGCAAGGTCGCCGACAAGCGCATCTTCCCGGCCATGGATATCCTCAAGTCCGGTACCCGCAAGGAAGACCTGATCGTGCCGCGCCAGGATCTGCAGAAGGTCTTCGTGCTCCGCCGCATCCTGGCACCTATGGGCACGACCGACGCGATCGAATTCCTCATCGACAAGCTCAAGCAGACGAAGACCAACGGCGATTTCTTCGACTCGATGAACACTTGAAATTTCGCCGGATTCTTAGCCGGATTCTTGAGGTCGCCCGGATGTCCGCGGCGACCTTTCCGTTTGTCGCACCACCATGTTGCTCCGTGGCATGTGAAACCATTGCCGTGGGCTGCGAGGCGCGATAAGCGCTAGAGGCCAACACTGCAATCCGGGACGCGCTCGATTTGACCGCACGCGACACGATCTTCGCCCTCTCTTCGGGCGGCCTGCCCTCCGGCGTGGCCGTCATACGCCTGAGTGGCCCGCATGCTCTCGGCGTCGCCGAGACGCTCGCTGGCGCGACGCCGGATGCCCGGCGCGCATCGCTGCGATGGATTCGGAAGCGGAACGGCGACCGCATCGACCAGGGCGTGGTTCTGACCTTTCCCGCGCCTGCGTCTTTCACCGGAGAAGACTGCGTCGAATTCCAGCTCCACGGCGGCCGGGCGGTCGTTGCGGCGATCCTGCAGGAACTCGCGACGTTTGACGGCCTGCGCCATGCCGAGGCGGGTGAGTTCTCGCGGCGCGCCTTCGACAATGGCCGGCTCGACCTTGTCGAGATCGAGGGCCTTGCCGACCTCATCACCGCCGATACCGAGATGCAGCGGAAACTGGCGCTCGAGCAATCCGGCGGAGCGCTATCGTCGCTCTATGCGGGCTGGGCCGAGCGCCTGACCCGCATCCGCGCTTTGATCGAGGCGGAGCTGGATTTTCCCGACGAGGAGGATGTTCCCGGCGCCGTCAGCAATCAGTTGTGGCCGCTTCTGTCGGAGCTGATGATGGAGATGAACCAACATCTGGCTGGCGCCGCGGCTTCGGAGATTGTCCGCGACGGTTACCGGATCGCCATTGTGGGTCCGCCCAATGCCGGGAAATCCAGCCTGCTCAATGCACTCGTCAAGCGCGACGTCGCCATCGTCACCGACGTCGCGGGTACGACCCGGGATGTGTTGGGCGTGGATCTGGACGTCGGCGGCTACCTCGTCCATCTCATGGACACGGCCGGTATTCGTGAAACCAGCGATGTCGTAGAACGGGAGGGAGTCCGCAGGGCGTTCCGGTCAATCGAGCAGGCGGATCTGGTGCTGCTGTTGGGAGGGGCCGGCGACATGGTTGATGATACCCCCCTGCCGGAGGGCAAAAGATTCCTGACTATACACTCGAAGTCCGATCTGCTAGATGCTGCGACGCCTCGCCAGTCAGGCATTCTCTATCTGTCATCCACGACAGGCGAGGGATTCGATTCACTCGCGAAACGAATCTCGGAAGAGATCGAGGCGAGCACGGCGGCTGCGGGGGGCCTCGGCCCGGCCCGGAAACGACAGGCCGACTATTTGCGCAAGGCCGTCACAGATATCGAGTACTGCCTTGTGGCGGATGCTATGTCATTGGAATTAAAAGCAGAATATCTGCGTCTCGCGGGGCATAGTTTGGGCAAGATCACCGGACGAGTTGATGTCGAGGATTTGCTCGATGTCATCTTTTCTGAGTTTTGCATCGGCAAGTGACAGCTTGAGCGAGTCGAAGGTTTCACGTGAAACAGGAAGTGGTATTGGCTGATGGCCGAACCGACAACATTTGATGTCATCGTGATCGGTGGCGGCCATGCCGGCAGTGAAGCTGCGTCTGCGTCGGCTCGATTCGGAGCCAGAACGGCTTTGATCACGCACAAACGCGACACAATCGGTGTCATGTCCTGCAATCCGGCGATTGGCGGCTTGGGAAAAGGTCACCTTGTCCGCGAGATTGATGCCCTGGACGGTCTCATGGGTCGTGTGGCCGATGCCGCGGGCATTCAATTTCGTCTGTTGAATCGACGCAAGGGTCCGGCGGTCCGAGGTCCACGAACGCAGGCAGATCGCAAGCTTTATCGCCAGGCGATGCAGGCGGAGCTGTTCGACCATGCCAATCTGACGATCATTGAAGGTGACGCTTTCGATCTTCGAGTCGATTCCGAAACGGTCTCTGGCATCATTCTGGCAGACGGGCGCGAGTTTAGCTGCGGGGCCGTCGTCCTGACCACAGGAACGTTCCTTCGCGGACTGATTCACATCGGCAACAAGAAAATTCCGGCGGGTCGGGTCGGAGAAGCGCCGTCGGTTGGGCTCTCGGCGACCCTCGACGGAGCCGGCTTCGCGCTCGGCCGATTGAAGACCGGTACGCCGGCACGGCTTGACGGCAAGACAGTCGATTGGGACTCGGTTGGCCGGCAGGGCGCCGACGAGGAACCCGTGCCCTTCTCCTTCATGACCGATCACATCAACAATCCGCAGATCGAGTGCGGCGTGACGCGCACGGTGCCAGCGACACACAAGCTGATTGCCGACAATCTGCATCAATCCGCGATGTATTCCGGTCAGATCGAAGGGGTGGGCCCTCGTTACTGCCCGTCGATCGAAGACAAGATCGTGAAATTCGGCGAGCGCGACGGCCATCAGATCTTCCTTGAGCCAGAGGGTCTCGATGACGACACGATCTACCCGAATGGCATTTCGACGTCGCTGCCGGAAGCCGTGCAGGAAGCCTTTATTCATACGATCCCCGGTCTGGAGAAGGCTCGCATTCTTCAGCCTGGTTACGCGATCGAATATGATCACGTCGATCCGCGCGAGCTTCATTTGACGTTGGAAACCAAACGCTTGTCAGGTCTGTATCTCGCCGGACAGATCAATGGCACGACCGGCTACGAAGAAGCGGGCGCGCAAGGTCTTGTCGCGGGGCTCAACGCCGCGCGCAAATCTGCCGGTTCGCCGCAGACGGTTTTCAGCCGCACCGATTCCTATATCGGTGTGATGATAGACGATCTCACGTCACGCGGCGTTGCTGAGCCCTATCGGATGTTCACCTCGCGCGCAGAATACCGTCTCAGCTTGCGCGCCGACAATGCGGATCAGCGCTTGACGTCATGGGGCGATGAACTTGGGTTGGTTCTTGAGGGGCGGCGTGAGAAGTTCCGGCGGTGGAACGAAGAACTCGACGCATCTCGCAACGAACTCAAGGCGCGTAGTTTGACACCGAACGAGGCCCGCGCTCATGGGATTGACATCAATCTCGACGGACAAAGGCGGAGTGCCTATGAACTTCTCAGTCGCGCCGATATTGAGTATGGCGACCTGTTGCGCGTTTGGCCGGAATTGAGCAAGGCTTCGAGCCGCACGACCGAGGCATTGAAGATCGAGGCCTCATATTCGGTCTTTCTCGGTCGCCAGGAGGCCGACATTTCCGAGATTCGTCGGGAGGAGGGCCGCCAGATCCCATCCGATATGGATTATCAGGCGCTGCCTGGCCTTTCGAACGAGCTCAAGCAGAAGCTTGGTCGCGCACGACCGGCCAATATCGCCCAGGCATCGCGGCTCGAAGGGATGACTCCCGCGGCGACGTCACTGATCCTTCTGGCGGTGAAACGACACAACGAATTGAAGAGCCTCGCCGGATGAGTTCAACGAGCACGAGTCTGCCGCGCTCGTTAAACGGCCAGGCTGTTTCACGTGAAACAGCGGCACGGCTGGAGCATTTTGCCGCGCTTTTTGCCAAATGGGCCAAGGCGATCAATCTCGTCGCGCCCTCAACCCTCGACGATCTGTGGAATCGCCACATCGCTGATTCGGCTCAGATTTTTCAACTGGCGCCGGGCGCAAGGACCTGGGTTGACCTGGGCAGTGGCGGCGGATTTCCGGGTGTCATTACAGCCATCTTCCTGGCGGAGCTGGGTGATGGCTGGGTGCATCTCGTTGAGAGCAACAACAAGAAGGCCGCTTTCCTTCGCACTGTCTTAGCGGAAACAGGTGCACGCGGCACGGTGCACCCCGTTCGGATCGAGAATGCGGCGGATTTGGTTCCTGAATGCAATGCCATATCGGCTCGCGCGCTCGCTGAGCTCGATCTATTGCTCGAATTCGCCCGTCCCTGGGCCGATAAGAACGGCCAGCTCAAGGCCTACTTCCACAAAGGCCGGGATTACCGCAGCGAGATCGAGAAATCGCGTAGGCGATGGGAGTTCGATCTGGTAATACATGAGAGTATCATCGAAAAGGATTCCGTCGTGCTCGAAATCGGCGGAATTCGACCCCTTTAGGCGCAGCCTGGGCAAAGCAATGAACAAGCCAACGCATCGCATTATCACCATCGCCAATCAAAAGGGTGGCGTGGGAAAGACCACGACTGCCATCAATCTGGCCACGGCGCTTGCCGCCATTGGCGAGCGCGTGCTGATTGTCGACCTCGATCCACAGGGAAATGCGTCGACCGGCCTTGGAATCAACCGAAAGGACCGCAAATTCTCGACCTATGACCTCCTGGTCGGTGCCAACACGATCAGAGAAGTCGCTATGCCCACCGCGGTGCCCAATCTCTGGATTGCGACGTCGACGATGGACCTGCTGGGTGTCGAGATGGAGATCGGCCGGGAGAACGATCGCGTTTTCAGGATGAAGAAGGCGTTGATGCACCCCGATGCGGATCTCTACGACTATATTCTGATCGACTGCCCGCCCTCCTTCAACCTGCTGACGATGAATGCGCTTGCCGCTGCCCAATCAGTGCTGGTGCCGCTTCAATGCGAGTTCTTCGCACTGGAAGGCCTGTCCCAGCTTCTGGAAACCATCGATCAGGTGCGCAGAACGGTCAATCCCGGCCTCGACATCCAGGGTATCGTCCTGACCATGTTCGACGCCCGCAACAACCTGGCGCAACAGGTCGTTTCGGATGTGCGCGAACACCTGGGAAGCAAGGTTTATCAAACACTTATCCCTCGCAACGTTCGGGTGTCTGAAGCCCCTTCTTATGGCAAGCCGGCGATCCTTTACGATCTGAAATGCGCCGGCAGCCAGGCCTATCTGCAGCTGGCCTCTGAGGTCATTCAACGCGAGCGGCAAGCCCGCGCGGCGTAATCGATTCAGAAACGAAATGAATTCGGACAGAGAGATGAACGACGATCCTTCAAAGCGGCGTCTGGGCCGCGGCCTCGCAGCACTCATCGGCGAAATGGACCAGCCGATGTCGGATATCACCGCACGGCCGAGCGTTAGCGCCGACCGCAAAGTGGCGATCGATCTCGTCGTTCGCAACCCGAAGAATCCGCGCAAGCATTTTGCCGAGGAAGATCTGCAGGACCTGGCCTCGTCGATCCGTCAGCACGGCATCGTCCAGCCCGTCGTTGTCCGCACGATCGCGGATGGCAAGCTTGAAATCATCGCCGGCGAACGCCGCTGGCGGGCGGCGCAGCTCGCTGGCCTCAACGAGATTCCCGTCCTAGTCCGGGATGTGGATGATCGCACCGCGCTTGAGCTGGCAATCGTGGAGAACGTCCAGCGCGCCGACCTCAATCCGCTCGAAGAGGCACTGGGCTACGACCAGCTGATTGCAGAACACGGATACACCCAGAATGATCTCGGTGAAATCATCGGCAAGAGCCGGTCGCATGTTGCCAACAGCCTGCGCCTGCTCAAACTGCCCGATCTCGTGCGCGACATGATCATATCGGGCACACTTTCCGCCGGCCATGCTCGCGCGCTGATTCCGACCTCCGATCCCGTTGGCCTGGCCCGAACCATCATCGCCAAGGGCCTTTCGGTCCGCGATGCCGAACGCATCGCCCAGAACAATATTCGTGCCCAGTCGCAGCCTGCGCCGGAAACAAAGTCGGTGCAAAGGGATCCGGACACGATCGCGTTGGAGCGTACGCTGTCGGATGGCCTTGGTCTCGATGTGGTGATCAATCACAAGGGCAATGGCGGCCGCCTGACGATTTCTTATAAGTCGTTGGAACAGCTTGAGAATATCTGCCGTTTGCTGGAACGCAGATAATCGTTTCGAATACGGAACGAAATCTAGCGCTTGCCCTGTCCTCGCCCGGCGACCAGTGTCGTCGCGAGCAGTGCCTGCATCGCGATGGTGTCTTCAAGGCTGGCTCTCTGGCGGCTTTGAAGCACGGCGGCCTGCAGACGATTCATTTCCGTTGAGATCGCCTGTGCCGAAAGTGCTCTGAGCGCGCCTTCCACGACGGGCTTGCGTCGGAAGTGGAGATGCCGACCATGTGCATTGACGGCGTCCTGTACGCTGGCGCGGCGGCCGTCGATCTCCGTGCGCATAATATCAAGCAATTGCAGTTGCCTCAGGCAGCCCTGCAGCACGAGAAACACCGGCGTCTTGGATGCGACGACTTTCTGGATGGCATGATGAAAGCCGGCTAAGTCTCCTTTGAGCACGGCATCCACCGCATCGTCCGTCGAGATGGCGCTGGCGTCGCCGACGATTGCGGTGACATGGCTTTCCTCGATCAGGCCGTCGTCCCTGGCGTAGAGCGCGAGTTTGCGGATTTCGTTGCGAGACGCTATCCGGTCGCCGCCGAGGCAGTCTTGCAGCGCCATGCGGGCGTCCGCCGTGATGCGCAATCCGGCCCCGGCGAGTTCCTCATCGATCAGCAGATTCAATGACTTGGCGTCGTCGGCATAGCACGGGATTGCCATGGCGGCGCCGGCACCTTCCGCCGCTTTCCTCAGGTTGGCGCCCTTCTTGAGATCACCCGCCTCGACAATGACCCAGGCATTGGAGGGCGGGTTTTCCGCGAGGCCCGAAAGAGCTTCCGAGAGGGTCTTGTCGGCGCCTGCACCCTTGATCCAGATAAGCTTCTCGCCACCGAACAGGCCCGTTGAATTGGCCTCGTCGAACAGGCGGCCGGGATCGGCATTGATATCAGAGGCGTCGAGCCGCATGAAGGAGAAGGCATCGTTCATGTCGACGCCGGTCATCTTCGCCAATACCGTTGCGCGTTCGGAGACAAGGCCGCGATCCGGCCCATAGATCAGGAAAATCCTGAACTCGCGGGCACGGCGCTTGGCGAACTGGTCGAATTCGTGAGCCTTGATCTCCGCCATGCTGTTTCCTGGGAGCGGGGCGCTCCATGTCTTCGGGGCAAGTGCCGGGCGATGTTTCGCGTCGCCCGGATGCACTCAGCGGCCGAGCCAGCTCGCAATGTCGGCGCGCATCAATTCTGCGAGTTCGCGGGCCGCGCGGTTCTCCGCGTCACGCGTGGCGCGGATCTTGGCGAACTCCTGGCCGGGATAGTCGACCAGGGCGACCGTGCGGCGCTTGCCGGTCTTGAGAATCTCGCCGGTCTCGCGACGCTTCAGCGTGAAATCGGCGCGAAGCTCGACGCGACCGGCGCGCGGCAGATCGTCCTTGAGGTCGAGCAGAACGCCGATATAGCGCGTCGTCACGTTGAAATCGACGTCATATTCCGGGTTCACCGGCTCGCTCGCGCCGCCGCCGGCCAGGAAGACGAGATTGTTGCGAACCTCGAGTTCCACGCGGTCATCGGCTTCGGAGAAATCGATCGAGGCCATGGCCTGCGCCGTGCCGGAACTGGTGGCATAGAGCGGTTTTACCTGGCATCCGGTCAGGGCAAGAATCGCGCATAGACCAGCCGCGAGGCCCGCGAGCCTCAGATTTCTCGCATCAGACAACGACATTCACGATCCTCTGTGGAACCACGATGATCTTCTTCGGCGCCTTCCCCTCCAGCGCCGTGCGGACGGCCTCGAGTTCCAGCACCGCGCGTTCGACCTGACTTTGATCCGCATCGCGGGCGATTGTCAAATCCGCGCGCTTCTTGCCGTTGATCTGCACCGGCATGGTGACGACATTGTCGGCGACCAGGGCTTCATCATAGGCTGGCCACGCTGCTTCTGCGACGATTCCCCCGCAGCCGAGCAGCGTCCAGCACTCTTCGGCGAGATGGGGTGTCATCGGGGCGATCAGGCGGACCAGGATCTCGGTGGCCTCGCGAACGGCCGAGATGGTCGCACTGTCGGCCTTGCCGGATGCGACCTGGCCGAGCGGAGCAGCGAGCGCATTGACCAGTTCATAGATGCGCGCCACGGCCTTGTTGAAGGCGAGGCGGTCATAGTCGCTGCCGACGGCCTTCAGCGTCTTGTGGGCGACTTGAGAAATCGCCAGTGCGTCGCCATCCTTAGCCGACTTACTTTCCGCATCGCGCAGAACATCCGCGGCTTCCGAGACCAGACGCCAGACGCGTTGGACGAAGCGGTGCGAGCCTTCGACACCGGCCTCGGTCCAGATCACATCGCGATCCGGCGGCGAGTCGGAGAGGACGAAAAAGCGAGCGGTATCAGCACCATAGGAGGCGATGATATCGTCGGGATCGACGACGTTCTTCTTCGACTTCGACATCTTCTCGATCGAGCCGATCATCAGCTCTTCGCCTGATGACAGCATGTAGGCGCGGCGCTTGCCGTCGACCTCCTCGATCCTGATTTCAGCTGGCTCGATCCAAGCGCCATTCTGGCCTTCGCCCAGGCGATAAGTCTCGTGCACGACCATGCCCTGGGTGAACAGGCCCTTGAACGGCTCGTCCAATCCGACATGGCCGGTGGCGCGCATCGCACGCGTAAAGAAGCGCGAATAGAGCAGGTGCAGGATCGCGTGCTCGATGCCGCCGATATACTGATCAACAGGCAGCCAGGCGTCGGCGGCCTTCGGATCGGTCGGTGCATCTTCCCAGGGCGCAGTAAAGCGAGTGTAATACCAGGACGAGTCGACGAAGGTGTCCATCGTGTCGGTCTCGCGCCGCGCGTCCTTGCCGCATTGCGGGCAGGCGACATGACGCCAGGTCGGATGGCGATCAAGCGGATTGCCGGGCGTGTCGAAGGTCACATCGTCGGGCAGTTGCACCGGCAGGTCCTTCTTTGGAACGGGTACGACGCCGCAGACTTCGCAATGGATGACCGGGATCGGGCAGCCCCAATAGCGCTGGCGCGAAATGCCCCAGTCGCGCAGGCGGAAATTCACCTTGCGCTCGGCCTGCGGGGCATCGAACAGGCTCTGTGCGGCGAGGCGGTTGGCCACTTCGTCGAAGGCCGTGTCGGTGTCCATGCCGTCGAGGAAGCGCGAATTGATCATCGTGCCGTCGCCGATATAGGATTCGTCCGTCACCGCGAACGTATCCTTGTCGGCGCCCGGGGGAAGGACCACCGGCACGACGGGCAAGCCATATTTGTTGGCGAAATCCAGGTCGCGCTGGTCGCCCGACGGGCAGCCGAAAATGGCGCCCGTGCCGTAGTCCATCAGCACGAAGTTGGCGACATAGACCGGGATCTGCCAGTCCGGATCGAAGGGATGGGTGACGCGAATACCGGTGTCGATACCCTTCTTTTCGGCAGTCTCGAGAGCGGCGAGCGACGTGCCCTGGCGGCGGGTTTCGTCACAGAAGGCCTCGATCTCGACATTCCGTGCGGCGGCCGCCCTGGCGACCGGATGATCGGCGGAAATGGCGAGGAAGGACGCGCCGAACAGCGTGTCGGGCCGGGTGGTATAGACCTCGATCTCTCGGCTTTTATCCGGCGAAGTACCTTCGACCACTTTCCAGCGGACCGTAAGGCCTTCGGAACGGCCGATCCAGTTCTTCTGCATCAGCCGGACCTTTTCCGGCCACTGGTCGAGGTGATCCAGCTGGTCGAGCAGATCCTGTGCGAAGTCGGTGATCTTGAAGAACCACTGGGTCAGCTCACGCTGTTCGACGAGCGCGCCGGAGCGCCAACCGCGGCCATCGATGACCTGCTCGTTGGCGAGCACGGTCATGTCCTCCGGGTCCCAGTTGACCTTGGAATTCTTGCGGTAGACCAGGCCCTTTTCCATCATGTCGAGGAAGAGATGCTGCTGGCGCTGGTAATATTCGACATCGCAGGTGGCGAATTCGCGCGACCAGTCGAGCGACAGGCCCATGCTTTTCAGCTGGCTGCGCATCGTGGCGATGTTCTCATAGGTCCAGGTCTTGGGATGGATCTTGTTCTTCATTGCTGCATTTTCGGCCGGCATGCCGAAGGCGTCCCAGCCCATGGGGTGGAGCACATTGTAGCCGCGGGCGCGTTTGTAGCGGGCGACGACATCGCCCATCGCATAGTTGCGCACATGGCCCATATGAATGCGGCCGGACGGGTAGGGGAACATTTCCAGGACGTAGTATTTGTCGCGCGGATCGTCATTGTTGGTCTCGAAAACCTTGTTCTCGGACCAATGTTTCTGCCAGCGCGGTTCGACCTCGCGCGGATTGTAACGTTCTGTCGCCATTCTCGTCAGTAACCCTGAATTCCCGGAAAATTTGGGGCCGACCTTCACCACGAAAGGTGCGCCGCGTCAAGCTTTCCGGGCTTTGCATTCCGCTTCCAAAGCACTAGGAAGAGGGCGGAATGAGAGGTGTCGGATGACTGTTCTGGAGCGTTACGCGGAGATCAAGGCGAGGATGACGAAGGCTGCCAAAGAGGTCGGCCGGACGGATGATGCGACGCTGGTGGCCGTGACCAAGACGTTCGGCGCCGAGGACATCCTGCCGGTGCTCGAAGCCGGGCATCGTGTCTATGGCGAGAACCGCGTGCAGGAGGCAGAGGGCAAATGGCCTGACCTGCGCGACAAATTTTCAGGGCTGGAACTGCATCTGATCGGGCCGCTGCAATCCAACAAGGCGGCGGATGCCGTTGCGCTGTTCGACGTGATCGAGACCGTCGACCGCGAGAAGATTGCCCGCGCACTCAAGGCGGAGATGGACAAGCAGGGCAAGCGCCTGAGGCTCTATGTCCAGGTCAATACCGGGCTCGAGCCGCAGAAGGCTGGGATCGCGCCGGATGAGACGGCGACATTCGTGACGCTCTGCCGCGACGAGCTGGGCCTCGATATCGAAGGCCTGATGTGTATTCCGCCGGCCGATGAGAATCCGGGTCCGCATTTCGCGCTGCTCCGGAAGCTCGCCCGGGAGAGCAACGTTGAGAAGCTCTCCATGGGCATGTCGGGTGATTTCGAAACCGCGATCGGCTTCGGCGCGACGAGCGTCAGAGTCGGGTCGGCGATCTTCGGATCACGCTGAGCGGGTATTTGGCGCGCGGGCGACCTGGACCAGGAACAGCACAATGGCGAGAATACCGAGGATCGAGCCGATCTTGGCGAGCGAGTCGCCCTTGCCCAGGATGGCCATGATGATGCCCGGGAACATGAACCAGACCGCGAGATGGGTTATCCCGACCTGGATCTTGGCCAGCATGGTCTGCGCCGCCGTTGGGAACAGCGTATAGAAGCCACCGAAGATGGCCATCAGAACGCCTCCGATGAGATTGAGATGGGCATGGGCCGGTGCCAGGGTATGATCCTGGGTGGCCGACATCCAGATGCCGAATGTCATGCCTACCAAGAGGTAGACAGGCGACGAGATCCAACAGATTCTGGCAAGCGTGTTCATCGTTTTCCCCCGAATTTCTGAACAACGGCAGAACGATATGCCGGTTG
The DNA here is from genome assembly GCF_057586295.1 of Rhizobium sp. SRI_017. Taxonomy (NCBI): domain Bacteria; kingdom Pseudomonadati; phylum Pseudomonadota; class Alphaproteobacteria; order Hyphomicrobiales; family Rhizobiaceae; genus Rhizobium; species Rhizobium sp. SRI_017. The sequence goes on from NZ_JBYCZP010000006.1 coordinate 106,515, forward strand.
AAGGGGCTTGGCAATCGACTGTTACGCGAGCGTATGAATATGGGGACCCTACCGCTTTCCGCTTAGATCCTTGGTCGCACTTCCGGCGTAGCGGCTTTTGCTCCATAACTAGCCCGAACAGCATGGCACACCATGCGGTCCGTTGAGGAGCGGGCTTGTCGGGAGGAATACATGGTGAGCAGATATTTCGAGGTCTATGAAGGCTGGCGCCGTGATCCCGAGGGCTTCTGGCGCGAGGCGGCCAAGGCGATCGATTGGGTCAAAGCGCCAGAGACGATCTTCGACGCCAAAGCCGGTGTTTACGGCCGATGGTTCCCGGATGCGGAATTGAACACCTGCTACAACGCGCTCGATCGCCACGTGGAGCGTGGCCGAGCCGATCAGATTGCCGTGATCTATGACAGCCCGATGGCGGGCACGAAACTGACTTTCACCTATGCCGAGATGCTGGATAACGTGAAGGCGCTCGCCGGCGTCATACGCGGCTTTGGCGTGACGAAAGGCGACCGCGTCATCATCTATATGCCGATGGTGCCGGAGGCGGTGTTCGCCATGCTGGCCTGCGCCCGCCTCGGCGCCGTGCATTCGGTCGTGTTCGGTGGCTTTGCGGCGCAGGAACTGGCGACCCGTATCGACGATTCGCAGGCGAAACTGATCATCACGGCGAGCTGTGGTCTGGAACCGGGCCGCATCGTGGCCTACAAGCCGCTGATCGACCAGGCCATCAATCTGGCGAAGCATAAGCCTTCGAACTGCTTGCTGCTGCAGCGTCCGGAACTGATGGCAGAACTCGTTGACGGACGCGATGTCGACTATTCCACTGCCATAGCCGATATCCGCGCAAGGGGCGGCACCGAGGCTGAATGCGTGCCCGTCAAGGCGACCGATCCGCTCTATGTGCTCTACACGTCGGGCACGACCGGCCAGCCGAAGGGCGTCGTGCGCGACAATGGCGGGCACGCGGTGACGCTCCATTGGTCGATGAAAGCCATATTCGGCGTCGATCCGGGCGAGGTCTATTGGGCGGCCTCCGACATCGGCTGGGTCGTCGGGCACTCCTACATCGTCTACGGCCCGCTGATGCATGGCAATACGACGATCCTCTATGAGGGCAAGCCGGTGGGGACGCCGGATGCGGGTGCCTTTTGGCGAGTGATTACTGAACACAAGGTCGCAGCCCTCTTCACCGCGCCGACCGCCTTCCGCGCCATCCGCAAGGAGGATCCCGAAGGCGAGCTGGTGCAGAAATATCCACGGCAGGATTTCCGCGCGCTATTCCTGGCCGGCGAGCGCGCCGATCCGGAAACGCTGAAATGGGCGGAAAGCCAGCTCGGCGTGCCCGTGATCGACAACTGGTGGCAGACGGAGACCGGCTGGCCGGTGGCGGTCAATCCGCTCGGCCTCGGCCTGACGCCCGTGAAACACGGTTCGCCCGCCCGGCCGATGCCGGGCTATGACGTCCAGGTGGTCGATGACGCAGGTCATCCCGTAGTTGCGGGCACCCTCGGCAATGTGGTGATCAAGCTGCCGATGCCGCCCGGCTGCCTGCCGACGCTGTGGAATGCCGACGAGCGCTTCCGCTCGGCCTATCTCGAGGAGTTCCCCGGCTACTACAAGACCGCCGATGCCGGCTATCTCGATGAGGACGGTTATCTCTTCATCATGTCGCGCACCGACGACATCATCAATTGCGCCGGCCACCGCCTTTCGACGGGTGCGATGGAGGAGGTCTGCGCCAGGCATCCTGATGTGGCCGAATGCGCGGTGATCGGCGTTGCGGACCCGATCAAGGGCCAGGTGCCGTGCGGCTTCCTGGTGTTGAAGGCCAATGCGACGCGGCTGGTCGCGGATATCGAAAAGGATGTGATCGGGCTGGTCCGCGATCAGATTGGTCCCGTTGCCGCCTTCAAGATGGTGCTCTGCGTGAAACGCCTGCCCAAGACGCGGTCAGGGAAAATCCTGCGCGGCACGATGCAGAAGATCGCCGACCGGGAAGACTGGAAGATGCCGGCGACGATCGACGACCCTGCCATCCTCGAAGAGATCGGCGAGGCGCTACGGGCACGCACCGGCTGAGTTCTTGACCGATGCCAGGAACCAGTCGACGAAGGCGCCGACCTCGCTTCGGGTCCGCGCCGGCGTGACGACGAAATAGCTGGCGTCCTCCATCGTCGCGATGTCGGAGAGCACGATGACATCTCCCGCCGTGATTTCACGTGAAAACACCTCGACGGGGCAAAGCGCCACGCCATGGCCGGCGATGACCGATGTTGCCAGCAGGTTGAAGTCCTGGAAGATCGGGCCTTTCAGCTCCGGCAACGGATAGACGCCGGCCTTGCGGAACCATTCGCGCCAGTTCGTCATGTCTTCGTCATGCAGCAGGTTGGCCGCGGCGATGTCCGACGGATTGTGGCCGGCGAGCTTTGTCAGATAATGCGGGCTCGCCACGGGATGGTTCCGCCGGGAGAATAGCCGGCGGCTTGTTGTGCCCAGCTCGTCACCCTCCGTCAGGGTCACCAGAATGTCGGCATCGAGATCGGCGAGCCGGTCGCTTGCCTTGGCATAGATGACGCGGAGTTCGAGCGACGGGTGGCTGGCCTGGAACTCGGCAAGCGAGGGAATCAGCCAGCGGCTGGCGATCGAGGGGATGCAGGCGATGGTGAGGCCTGCGGGATTGCTGCCCTTGCGGATCGCGCGGCACTGCGCCTCGATCTGGCGAAAGCTGTCAGTGAGCGTCTCTGACAGCGCCCTGCCCTCGGATGTCGTCACCACATTGCGGCCTTCCTTGCGGAAAAGATCGGTGCCGAACCATTGTTCGAGATGACGGATATGGTGCGACACGGCGGCATGCGTCACGCCCAGTTCGTCGCCGGCGCGCGAAATGCTGCCGAGGCGGGCGGCGGCCTCGAAGGCACGGAGGGCATTTGCCGGCGGCAGCTTCATCTGTCAATAAATCTCACATATTGGAGAAGTATTGTCAGTTTTCGACGAAGCTTCCAGGAAAGCAAATGGATGGCAGTCCAATATCTGTCAAATTTCCTGAGGAGAACGAGATGTTCAAGCGCAGCCTGTCCGATGTCGAGACCAGCGATTTCTTCGTCGAATGGGGCAATGGCACCAGCCATCGGCTGCTGACCCAGGCTGATGGCATGGGCTTTACGGTCTGCCATACGGTGGTGCGGGCCGGCTCGGAATCCGTGCTCGAATATCGCAACCATCTCGAGGCTTGCTACTGCATATCAGGCGAAGGCGAGGTGGAGGACATGGCAGGTAATGTCCTGCCGATCCGGCCGGGCGATATCTATGTGCTCGACAAGCATGACAAGCACTATCTGCGCGGCGGCAAGCGGGCGGACCTGATCCTGGTCAGCGTCTTCAATCCGCCGCTCAAGGGGACCGAGCGCCACAGGCTGGAGGCAGGACAAGGCTCGGCCTACTAAGAAAGATCCAGTCGAACTCGCCCGGAATCCGTGAGGATCCCGGGCGCTTTTGATTTCAGGAGAATCGGATGCCGTCGGCGTCAGGCCGCGATGGCTTCCTGGTCATGGAACATCTTGGCGAGGTTCAGGAAGCAGATCATGCCGCCTTCGCGGGCGATGATGCCGTCGGTGTAGCCCTTGTCGAAGGACGTCGTGATCTCGGGTGCCGGCTGCACTTCGGAGCCCTTGATGGTCAGGATGTCGGAGACCCGGTCGACCAGCATGCCGATGACCATGTTCTTGACTTCGGTGACGACAATGGCGCTGCGCTCGTTGGCGGCGGTGCTCGGCAGGCCGAGCTTGTAGGCAAGATCGATGATCGGGATGACCGTGCCGCGCAGGTTCATCACACCGATGACTTCCTTCGGTGCATGCGGAATGGGGGTCGACGGCGCCCAGCCGCGGATTTCGCGGATTGTCGTGGTCTTGACGCAGAATTCCTGGTCGTGGAGACGAAAGGCGATGATTTCCAGCGTGTCGCTTTCGAAAATCGCAGTGGAACTCGTGTTGGTCATGTCTAACATTCCTCCCAGGCGTCCGGGGCGTGAGCGAGTGGCGCGCTGTCGTGGCTGGTGAGCGCGGATGATTGATGATGGCGCTCGCCACGAAGGCTGCGCGAGGGTGCCGCATCATGCCGCCGACAGTCCTGCATCCGTACCCGGTCGCGTCCTGACATATGCCCGTGGTTCATGGATAAAGCAGTTTCGTTAATTTCCCTTAAATCCGAACGAATTGCCGGCCGATCCAGGCAACAAAAAAACCCGGATGCCGCGTTGCTTACATCCGGGGTTCGGTGTTGTCGCGAGATCCGCTCGGTTACATGCGGACGACGACCTTGGTCCGCGGCGCACGCACGCGGACAGCGTAGTCCGGCGGGCAATCGTCGATGAATTTGCGACCGTATTCGTCCTTGTAATAGCACTGGCCGGGCTGCGAGGCGACGGCGCCGAGGACGCCGCCGATGGCAGCACCGATTGCTGCGCTGCGGACATTGTTGCCCAGCACGCCGCCGATGACTGCGCCGGTGGCAGCACCGAGGGTCGCCCCCTGTTCCGTCTGGGTGCAGCTGGCTAGCGTCAGGCCGGCCAGGATCACTGCAATGGCTTTGATCATTTTCGAGAACTCCGTTTCTGACCCGCTCGCGGCGCCCCGCTCCCTTGCTGGTCGCGCCGCACGCGTGGTGTCTGCCCCCGATTATGGATGAAAAAAGTTTAAAATGTGAAAGCGGCGAACCGTCGCGGTTAAGCCAGCCACATTACGAGCCAGTGTCTCACGGATGCGCCAGTCCGGCTTCGGAAGCGCGGCGTCAGAACGAACTGTTCTTGGAAATTCACGCGTTTGGAGTCAGCTTACGATCCGGGTTCTGCCCACAAGGGAGGAAAAGATGACGAAGGTGACGCTGACGGTCAACGGCCGCAAAATGAGCGGTGACTGCGACGACCGTACGCTCTTGGTGAATTTCATTCGCGACAAGCTCAATCTGACGGGCACGCATGTCGGCTGCGACACGACACAGTGCGGCGCCTGCGTGGTGCATATGGATGGCCGCTCGGTGAAGAGCTGTTCCATCCTCGCCGTCCAGGCTGTCGGTTCCGAAATCACGACGATCGAAGGACTGGCTGTTGATGGCGAGCTACATCCCGTCCAGGCGGCCTTCAAGGAACATCACGGCCTGCAATGCGGCTTCTGCACGCCCGGCATGGTGATGACATCGGTCGATATGATTCGCCGCCATGGCGGCCAGCTCGACGAAGCCACGGTCCGGCACGAGCTCGAAGGCAATATCTGTCGCTGCACCGGATATCACAACATCGTCAAGGCCGTGCTGAGTGCGGCCGAGAACATGAGCGCCAAGCAGGCAGCCGAGTAGGTCAATAGTCAGTTAGTCAGTAGTCAGTAGGCGCTTCTCGGCCCCCTACTGACCAATATCTACTGACTACTGACTCTCTGGAGGAGAGCGACAGATGGGTATCGAAGGCATTGGAGCGCGGGTCGCGCGCAAGGAAGACAAGCGGTTTCTCACCGGCAAGGGTCGGTATACGGATGATATGAACGTGCCGGGGATGAAGTATGCCTATTTCATCCGCAGCCCCTATGCGCATGCGAAGATCAGGAGCATCGACATTTCTGCCGCGCTCGACATGCCCGGCGTGATCGGCGTGCTCGACGGCAAGCAGATGCAGGACGATGCCATTGGCAACCTGATCTGCGGCTGGATGATCCATTCCAAGGATGGTTCGCCGATGAATATGGGGCCATGGCGGCCCTTGGCAATCGACACCGTCCGCTATGTCGGCGATGCCGTGGCCATCGTCGTGGCCGACAGCGTCGGCGAGGCGCGGGATGCGGCGGAAAAGGTCGAGATCGACTATGAGCCGCTCGCGGCCGTGACCGAAGCCGTCGATGCGATGAAGCCCGGCGCACCGCAGGTGCATGACAATGCGCCCGGCAATCTGATCTTCGACTGGGAAATCGGCGACGGCGCTGCGACCGACGCGGCGATTGCCAGCGCGGCCCACGTCACGGAGATGAAGATCTATAACAACCGTCTGTCGCCCAACCCGATGGAGCCGCGCGCGGCGCTCGGCATCTATGACGCGGCCGAGGATCATTTCACCTGCTACACCACGTCGCAGAACCCGCATGTCGCGCGGCTGGTGATGAGCGCCTTCTACAATGTGGCGCCCGAGAACAAGCTCCGTGTCATCGCCCCAGATGTCGGCGGCGGCTTCGGCTCTAAGATCTATATCTATCCGGAGGAAATCACCTGTCTCTGGGCCTCCAAGCGCACCGGCGTGCCGGTGAAATGGACGTCCGATCGCACCGAGGCCTTCCTCACCGACGCACATGGCCGCGACCATGTCTCGACCGTCAAGATGGCCTTCGATGCCAACAATAGGATCACCGGACTCAAGGTCGACACGATCGCCAATCTCGGCGCTTATATGTCGCTGTTCTCCTCGGCGGTGCCGACCTATCTCTATGCGACGCTGCTATCGGGCCAATATGCGATCCCGGCGATCCATGCCAATGTCAGGACGGTCTATACCAACACCGTGCCGGTTGACGCCTATCGCGGTGCCGGCAGGCCGGAAGCGACCTTCCTGCTCGAACGCACGATGGAGACGGCGGCGCGCGAACTCGGCGTATCGCCGGCGGAACTGCGCAAGACTAACTTCATCCGCAGCTTCCCCTACCAGACGCCCGTTATCATGACCTATGACGCCGGCGACTACGAGGCATCACTGAATGCCGCCATGCAGGCTTCCGACTGGAACGGTTTTGCCGCCCGCAAGGCGGAAGCCAAGTCGCGCGGTAAGCTGCGCGGCATCGGCATGAGCTGCTATATCGAGGCCTGCGGCATCGCGCCGTCGGCCGCGGTCGGCTCACTCGGCGCTGGCGTCGGCCTCTGGGAATCGGCAGAGGTGCGGGTCAATGCGGTCGGCACGATCGAGGTGTTGACCGGCTCGCACAGCCACGGCCAGGGCCACGAGACGACCTTCGCCCAGCTCGTCTCTGACCGGTTCGGCGTGCCGATGTCCTCGGTCAACATCGTGCATGGCGATACCGACAAGGTACAGATGGGCATGGGCACCTACGGCTCGCGCTCCGGCGCCGTCGGCATGTCGGCCATCGTCAAGGCGCTCGACAAGGTCGAGCTGAAGGCGAAGAAGATTGCCGCCCACCTGATGGAGGCCGACGAGGCCGATATCGAGATCAAGGACGGCGAGCTCGTGGTTGCCGGCACCGACAAGAAGCTGCCCTGGTTCCAGGTGGCGCTCGCGGCCTATACCGCGCATAACCTGCCATCCGGCATGGAGCCGGGCCTCAAGGAAGGTGCCTTTTACGATCCGTCCAACTTCACCTTCCCGGCCGGCTGCTACATCGCGGAGGTCGAGGTCGATCCGGAGACGGGCAAGACCGAGATCATCCAGTTCGTTGCGGCAGACGATTTCGGCAATATCATCAATCCGATGATCGTCGAGGGCCAGGTCCATGGCGGTATCGCCCAGGGCATCGGCCAGGCGCTGCTCGAAGGCGTGCATTACAGCGCTGACGGCCAGCTTCTGACCGCGAGTTACATGGACTACGCCATGCCGCGCGCCGACGACCTGCCGTCGTTCAGCGTCTCGCATCAGAACACGCCGTGCCCGTCCAACCCGCTGGGTATCAAGGGATGTGGTGAGGCAGGCGCCATCGGCTCGCCACCGGCGCTGATCAACGCGATCACCGACGCAATCGGTGACAATTCGCTCACCATGCCCGCAACCCCGGCCAAGGTCTGGGCCCATGTCCAGTCTCTGGCTAAAGTCGCCTGAGGAGGAGGAAGCTATGTACAACACGACCTATCACCGCGCATCCTCGGTGGCCGATGCCGTAGCAACCTTCGGCAATGGCGACGATGCCAAATATCTCGCCGGCGGCATGACGCTGATCGCCACCATGAAGCAGCGGCTTGCCTCGCCGAGCGACCTTGTGGATCTCGGGCATATCGCCGATCTCAAGGGCATCTCGGTCAATGGCTCCACTGTGCGCATTGGTGCCGGCACCCGGCATTTCGACGTGGCGACCTCGGCGGAACTCCGCCGCGTTTGCCGCGCGATCACGGATCTCGCCGGCATGATCGGCGACCCGCATGTCCGTCATATGGGCACGATGGGTGGTTCCGTCGCCAACAATGATCCGGCGGCGGATTACCCCTCCGCGGTGCTGGCGCTCAATGCCACTGTCCATACCAACAAGCGCAGCATCGCGGCCGACGACTTCTTCCGCGGCCTGTTCGAGACGGCCCTTGAAGACGGTGAGATCGTCACCGCCTTCGAATTCGCGGCGCCGGCCAAGGCGGGTTATGCCAAGTTCCCGAACCCCGCGTCACGCTATGCAATGACCGGCGTCTTCGTGGCGAAGACGGCCAGTGGCGATGTCCGCGTCGCCGTGACCGGTGCCGGCTCGAACGGCGTCTTCCGCCATTCCGGCATGGAAGCTGCGCTCAAGGCCAACTGGTCGCCGGATGCCGTGGCGTCGCAGAGCGTGGATGTAAGCCAGATGATGGCCGATATCCATGGGTCGTCGGAGTATCGCGCCAACCTCGTGAAGGTCATGGCCAAGCGCGCGGTCGCAGCCGCCGGCTGAGGCCGGGCACCGCATTGACCGCAAGAGCCTTTTCGGCACCCGTCCGTCCGCGCGGGTGCCGGATTTGTTTGGACAATTGACGAAACTCGCTGGCGATTATTCAAATCTCCTTAAATTTTTCGACTTATCACTCGTTCAAATAACCATCGATGCGAGGTGGGAATCAGCGAGCCGGTCCGGGGATGATCCAAGTGGCAGCCGCATTGCGTTCTTGGGATCACAATGAAGTCCAGCGACAACACTCTCCCCCTTCCAGACGTCAACAAGCGCCTTTCCTTCATGGAGTTGGGCAAGTCGGAGAGGGCCGAAGTCGCAGCCCTTGGTGATCTGGTGGCCCGGGAATTGCCCAAGGCGCTCGACAAGTTCTACGGCAAGGTCAAGGTCACGCCGGAAACGAGTCGTTTCTTCAGCTCCGACCAGCATATGGCGGGCGCCAAGAATGCGCAGCTCGGCCATTGGGCGAACATCGCAAAAGGCAATTTCGGCGATGAATATGCCGCCAAGGTCCGCGCAATCGGCACCGTCCATGCCAGGATCGGTCTGGAGCCGCAATGGTATATCGGTGGCTATGCGATGATCCTGGATCACCTGATCAAGGCGGCCGTCGATGCCAATTTCCCCAAGCGTGGCCTGTTTTCCAAGCGTCCGGTCGAAGCCGGCGAATTCGGCGCCCAGCTCGGCAGCCTGGCCAAGGCGGTGCTGCTCGATATGGATCTCGCCATCTCGGTCTATATCGACGAAAAGGAAGCCGCGTTGCGCAAGACGCAGCAGCAGATGCTCGACGAGGCGAATGCCGTTTCGGCTGTCTTCGGCAAGGCGATTTCGGCGCTTGCGGCAAAGAAGCTCGACCACCGGATCACCGATGAACTGCCGGAAGCCTACGGGGCGATGAAGGACACGTTCAACGCAGCGATCGCTGAACTCGCGCGCACGATCGGCGATATTGAGGTGTCGGCGAACCAGGTCCGGGCCGAAGCCTCCGACATTCATCGTTCGGCCGATGATCTCGCGCGCCGCACCGAGCAGCAGTCCTCGTCCGTCGAACAGACGGCGGCTGCGCTGGAGGAGATCACCGTGACCGTCAGGGATTCGGCTCAACGCGCCAGTGACGCCAATCGGCTCGCCGGCACGGCCAAGGACGGTGCTGAACGATCGGGCCGCGTCGTCGACCAGGCCGTGGCGGCGATGGGCGCGATCGAAGGCTCGTCCCGGGAGATTTCGAAGATCATTTCCGTGATCGACGAAATCGCCTTCCAGACCAATCTGCTGGCGCTCAATGCGGGCGTCGAGGCGGCGCGTGCCGGTGACGCCGGAAAAGGTTTTGCCGTCGTGGCGCAGGAGGTGCGCGAACTGGCCCAGCGGTCAGCCAATGCCGCCAAGGAAATCAAGGCGCTGATCAACAATTCCGCCGAACAGGTGAAGAGCGGCGTCGATCTCGTGGCCGAGACTGGTCGCGCGCTCGGCACGATCGTCGGCGAGGTTACCGAGATCAGCCAGCATATCGCTGCGATCAACCGCGCGGCACAGGAGCAGACACAGGCGCTTGGCGAGATCAACCAGGCCGTCAACGTCATGGACCAGGGGACCGAGCAGAACAGCGCCATGGTCAAGGGCACGAATGCCGCCAGCCGCAAGCTGGCGGAGGAAGCCGCCCGGATCAGCGACATGCTCGGGGAATTCACCACCGGCCATCGCGCGGCCCAGCCGAGCACGGTCGCGGCAACGCCGCGTTCGGCGCCGGTGCGAGTCCAGCAGCCTCAATCCCGGCCTCAGCCCGCCGTCCGGCCTGCCCCGGCGGCGACGCATCGCGCGGCTCCCGCGGTCGTCGGCAATACGGCCCTCGCAGAGAACAGCTGGGAAGAATTCTGAGTGTCTGCGGCGCGGCCACGGTGGCGTGAGCCTGCGCTGAAGACATGCATTCGTGGCTCGAATAATCGAAATTATCAGGACGTCTTGACTTCGATCAAGACGTCTTGGCCCGGTTGGGCTAATATGAGATCCAGCAATCGGCCCGCAAGCTGTGCGCCATTCCGACGCGGTATTTTCAATTCCGTGCCGTAGGGGTTGACGATTGGAATGATTCCAAACAAAAGGTTTGGGACATCTGGAGTTAGAAATGGATTTCGAAGCCTTTTTCAAGGACGCGATCGAGGGCCTGCATCAGGAAGGCCGATACCGCGTTTTTGCCGATCTCGAACGCCGCGCCGGCAGCTTCCCCAAGGCGGTTCGCCACACGGAGAACGGCCCGCAGGACGTGACCGTCTGGTGTTCCAACGACTATCTCGGCATGGGCCAGCATCCCAAGGTGATCGCGGCCATGAAGGAAGCGATCGAAAGCTGTGGCGCCGGTGCGGGCGGCACCCGCAATATTTCCGGCACCAACCATTACCATGTCCTGCTCGAGCGCGAGCTCGCGGACCTGCATGGCAAGGAAGCCGCCCTGCTGTTCAATTCCGGCTACATGTCCAACTGGGCGACGCTCGGGACGCTCTGTTCGAAGATCCCCGGCATCATCGTGTTCTCCGATGCCGGCAACCACGCTTCGATGATCGAAGGCATCCGCCATTCGAAATGCGAGCGGGTGATCTTCAAGCACAATGACCTGAACGATCTCGCCGCCAAGCTCGCGGCCGCCGATCCCAAGGCGCCGAAGATCATCGCCTTCGAATCTGTCTACTCGATGGATGGCGATATCGCGCCGGTCAAGGAAATCTGCGACCTTGCCGACCAGTATGGCGCGATGACCTATCTCGACGAAGTCCATGCCGTCGGCCTCTATGGCCCGCGCGGCGGCGGCATCGCCGAGCGCGACGGCCAGATGCATCGCCTTGATGTTATCGAAGGCACGCTCGGCAAAGCCTTTGGGGTGATGGGCGGCTATATCACCGCATCGGCGGCGCTTGTGGACTTCATCCGGTCCTTCGCCTCGGGTTTCATCTTCACGACCTCGCTGCCGCCGGCCATCGCCGCCGGCGCGCTGGCGTCGATCCAGCACCTCAAGGCCAGCCCCTTCGAGCGCGCCCGCCATCAGGACCGCGTGCGCAAGCTGCGCGCGGCGCTCGACAAGGCGGGTATCCCGCATCTCAACAATCCGAGCCATATCGTCCCCGTGATGGTCAAGGACGCGGCGAAGTGCAAATGGCTGTCGGACCTGCTGCTCGACAATTGCGGCATCTATGTCCAGCCGATCAATTATCCGACGGTTCCAAAGAAGACCGAGCGGCTGCGCATCACGCCGGCGCCCTATCATTCGGATGCCGATCTCGAGCATCTCGTCAGCGCGCTGCATTCGCTCTGGTCGCGTTGCGCTTTGGCCCGCGCGGTCGCTTAAAGCATCAAGACGGCTTGAAACTTTGTTGCCGACCGGTGAAAGCTGGTCGGCAATGTTCGTTTGGGGGTAGGCATGGAAGCGGCTCTGGACAGCGTCATCAACCGGGCGCTCGAAAGCGGAAAGATCACCGGCGTGGTGATGCTGGTTCATCGCAGGGGCGAGCCGGTCTACGCCCGCGCCGCCGGCCTTGCGGATCGCGAAGCCGGCATTCCCGTCGCCTTCGACACGATCTTCCGCATGGCATCCGTCACCAAGCCGATCGTTGCGGCCACGGCGCTGGCAATGGCGGAGCGCCGGCTGATCTCGCTCGCCGACCCGGTCACGAAGCACCTGCCCTGGTTTCGGCCACCGCTCGCCGACGGCTCGGTGCCCGATATCACCATCCATCATCTGCTGACCCACACATCCGGGCTGATGTACAATCCAATGCTGGAGGAACTGCCTGACGACCGGCGGATCACCATGGGCATCTCCGACACGGATCTCGATTTCGAGGCCAATTTCAGCCGGCACAATATGATTCCGCTCGCCTTTCCGCCGGGCACGCAATGGGCCTATTCCTTTGCGACCGACATTCTCGGCGCGGCCATCGCTGCGGTTCATGGCGGCACGCTGGAAGATGCGGTGGTGCAATACATCGCCGGGCCGCTCGGCATGACGGACACGCGGTTCCATGTGACCGACAAGGCGCGGTTGGCGGTGCCCTATGCGGATGCGATTCCGCTGCCGGTGCGGATGCCTGACAAATGGGCGGCCGAGGACTCCGACGGATGGACGCTGAATTTCTCGCCGAAGCGGATCTTCAATCCCAAGGCGTTCCAATCGGGCGGCGGCGGCATGGTCGGGACGGCGGGTGACATCATGACCTTCCTCGACATGCTGCGGGCGGGCGGCAGGGGTGTGCTTAAGCCTGAGACTGTCGAGGCCGGGCTGTCGAACCAGATCGGTGATATCGAGCGCGACGAGCCGGGGATGAAATTCGGCTATTTCGGCGCGGTGGTCGACAACAGGAAGCTGGCGCTGACGCCGCAATCGGTCGGCTCGGTGCGCTGGGGCGGTGTCTATGGCCTCGACTGGTTCATCGATCGCGAGGCCGGCCTGACCTCGCTCGTCGTGACCAACAATGCGCTGGAAGGCTGCACCGGCCTGTTTCCGCAGGATATCAGGGATGCCGTCTACGGCCTCTGAAGAACTTCGCATGCGATCTCGAAGATGAAATCAGGGAAGACATCGAAAGCGTAGGGTGTGTAGAGTCGTTCCAGCCGCTGATGAAACTCGCGACCCCAGGGCCCGATATTCACCACCGGGTATTCCAGCGCATCGGCTGGAGGCTGGTCCACCCAGAGATTAGCCGGCGTATTATCGGCGACGACCGTGCTGCCCGAGCTATTGCCCGATGTGCCGAAGAAGCTCATGTCCGAGATGCCGGTGAAATATTCGCGGCGCTTGAAGCTCGTTTCATGCCGCGTCTCGATCGTCTGTTGCGCCCGGCCGATGGCGGCGGCGAGGTCGCGGTCCAATGCCTTCGTTTCATCGATATGGCTGTGCGGATAGTGGAGGCTTGAAAAGCCGGTGATGACGGCCGGGCCGGTCAGTCGCGCCTCGCCGACCAGCATGGCCACCAGCCGCCGCGTGACGTCGAGCGGATTGTCATTGTTTTCGAGTTCATCCTCCAACGCCGTGTAGCGCTCGGCGACGCCTCCAGACTGGAAGGCTTTCGCGCGCAGTTCGGAGAAGGGGATCAACCGGCCGGCGATATCGGGGGTGCCGGCATCCGCGCCAGAGAGCTCGGCAAAGGCTTTTGCCTTGGCGGCGAAATCGGTGAGCGCCCGGCCCATGGCGCCATCGACGATAGCATTGAAATCCCTCTGCAAATCGGCGGACGACCGGGAGTGGAACAGCCAGTTGAAGGCAAGCCAGACCTTGTCCGGCGTCGTCACTTCATAGCCGCCGCGCAAGTCCTTGGCCTCCAGGCATACTGGCGGCGGGGAGATTTCGCCATTGCCGGTGTCCGAGAGTGCTGGATTGGCCTCGAGGGCCAGCACGATCTCCGATGCAATGCGGTGGGCGCTGACGCCTTCGAACGGATAGCTGGCATGCGAGGACTGGCCGATGACGAAGGCGAAGGGCAGGAGCTTGCCGATCGTGCCGTAATAGACTGCGCGGCCGTCCGAACCATCGCCCTGGTCGCTGGTGGCGTCGAGATTGACGCCGCCGACGAGATCGAGATCCCACCGTTTCATCAGGCCGGGCAGGGCATCGCGCAGCGAGCGCATGCCGCGCGAATTGCGCTCTTCGTCGGGCGTCGCGAAGAGGACCAGATTGCCCTCGCGGTCCGGCATTTCGGAGAAGCGCTCGAGCACGGCGATGCCGGCTGCGACGCCGCTCTTCATGTCGAGCATGCCGCGGCCGGGGATGAAATCGCCGCTTCGGAGATCTTCCAGCGCGCGAGTTTCCGTGGCGGAGAGTGGTCGACTCTCGAGATCGGCGAGCAGCGCGACCTTCAACGCATCGGGTTCGCAGGCGAGGTGCCTGAGGTCGAGATAGTTGGTCGTTTCGACCGTGTCGAAGTGACCGCCCAGCGCCAGCGTCCGCCGGCCCTTGCCGCGCACCACCACCACGACATTCTTCGCAATCGGTGAGCCATGGCTGTCGAGGACCACGATATCGCCTGGGTGGTCACGGAAATAGGGGATCTCGCGCAGCAGGCCCGCTAGTTTCTCGCCGAATGCGGCTTCGCCTGCTGTGCCGCTTTCGCTCGGCCAGGAGACGAGACGGTAGGAGATGTCCTTCACGCGGTCATAGGGGTGCCAGTTTTCGGTCATGCTCGTCATTATCCCATAGATTCGACAGGACCCCTCCCGAACCCCTCCCCACAAGGGGGGAGGGGCTAATGCGCGGCACGTCCCCTGCCTCAAGCAACGTTGCTGCGAATCCAGGTGTTGATGATGTGGCAAAGCGAAGAGGCGGATTAAGTCCCTCCCCCTTGTGGGGAGGGGTTGGGGAGGGGTCTCTATTTCTGCCGCGAGCATAGGTGATCGCCCTGTTGACGGAAACAACGCAAACTGTCGACATGGGTAGCATCCTGACCAAATCGGCAATAGATTTGCCGAAATCGGAAACAAACCATCCATGGACGACCTCGACCAGCGCCTGATCGCCGAACTCCGGGTGAACGCCCGAGCCTCGGTGCCGACGCTTGCAACCATCCTCGGCGTTGCGCGCGGAACCGTGCAGGCGCGGCTCAACAAACTGGTGGCGGCGGGGGTGATCGCCGGCTTCACGGTCAAACTGCGCGAGAACCGGTCCGATGCCATGGTGCGCGGCGTGATGATGATCGAACTCGCCGGCCGCAACATCAAGCCGGCCGTGGCCTCGCTCCGCCGCAATCCGGGTTTCGCGGCCTTGCATACGACCAACGGCATCTGGGACCTAATTGCCGAAATCGAAGTGCCCAGTCTTGCCGAATTCAATACTGTCGTGACGGCGGTGCGCAGCATGGATGGGGTCGCCAAGTCGGAGACGCATCTCTTCCTCGGACCGGCCTGAGCCGAGCCCGAATGGCCCGCAAGCGAATGCTTGGGCGCCCCTGGCGAGGGCTTCATCCCGCTACCCGAGTCAACTGCTTGATCAAGCGTTCAAACTGGCTTGCGGGTGCTTGAAGAATCGGGGATACCTTGGCTCCCTCCGTCGCCCGCAGGCTTCCATGACCGTCACCGAACAGAATTCCTATCGCCTCGGCGTGGCCTATGTTGCTGTGTCGGCCCTGCTCTGGTCGCTGTCTGGCCTGTTCATGCGGGCGATCGAGACGGATCTGATGACCATCCTGTTCCTGCGCGGCCTCGTCTCCGGCACCACCGTCTTCCTGCTGTTCCTGATCGTCGAGCGCGGCCGGGCCTGGGAGATTCTCAAGGCGATGCGCTGGCCGACGCTGATGGCGGCCGTGCTGTCGGCCGCCAGCATGATGTCGGGGCTTGGCTCGCTCTACTACACGTCGATCGCCGACAGCATGGTGATCTATGCGACGGCGCCGTTCATCACCGCCTTCCTCGCTTATTTCTATATCGGCGAGAAGCCGAGCAAGGCGACGATCATTGCCAGCACGATCGCCTTTCTCGGCGTGCTCTATATGGTGACCGACAGCCGGGGCGACGGGTCGCTGCTCGGCAAGGGGCTTGCCGTGATCATGGCGTTCACGGTTGCCTCGCTTGCCGTTGTCATGCGCAAGCATCGCGAAGTCTCGATGCTGCCGGCCATGGCGGCGTCCGCCTGGCTCTGTTCGCTCGCTACCGCGCCCTTCGCCAGTCCGCTTTCGGCAGGTGCGACCGATCTCGGCCTGATCGCAGCCTTCGGCATCGTGCAGAACGGCATGGGTCTTGCGCTCTATACCTTCGGCGCCAAGCGCATTCCGGCGGTCGACGCCAGCCTGCTGACCGCGCTCGAAGTGCCGCTGACGCCGCTCTGGGTGTGGATCTTCATGAATGAAGTGCCGTCGCAGGCGACGCAGATCGGCGGCGCGGTGGTGCTCGCCGCTCTCTTCGGCCACATCCTTGCCGAGATGCGCCGCAATCGGGCATCGGTTACGGTCGCGCCGCTTTAGCTGTCAGCTTCGGCGAGACGACAGGGGTCTTTCTGCACGACAGTGGCGCTTTGTCCTTCGAACCCAGCTGGAGAGAAGGGGAGCAAGTCTCATCAATCCCGCTGAACCCCACTTCAACAGAATCAGGGTGCACAAGTCAGCGCTTATCCGCTAAACGTCTCTGACATTTCCGGGGAATGCCATGAGCCGATCGCTGATAGTACCGCTTGCCGTCCTTGCCCTCGCCTCGCTTACGCTTGCCGGCTGCGGCCGCAAGGGCGATCTCGACGTGCCCGGCACCCCCGTCGTCGACCAGAACAATGCGAACAAGAAAGCAGCGCCGGTCGAAGATCGGCCCTTCCTGCTCGACCCGCTGCTCTAATTTCCGTCCCAGGATACACACGTGAATCACTTCCACTACAAGGATGGCGTGCTCCACGCCGAAAACGTTCCCGTGCCGGACATTGCCCGCGCCGTCGGCACGCCCTTCTACCTCTATTCGACCGCCACGCTCGAGCGTCACGTCCGCGTCTTCCAGGAAGCCTTTGCCGACGTCGATTCACTCGTCTGCTATGCGATGAAGGCCAATTCCAACCAGGCGGTGCTGAAGACGATCGGCCGGCTCGGCGCCGGCATCGACGTCGTCTCGGAGGGGGAACTGCGCCGGGCGCTGGCGGCCGGTATTCCGGCTTCGCGTATCATGTTCTCGGGCGTCGGCAAGACGCCGCGCGAGATGGATCTGGCGCTCGACGCCGGCATCTATTGCTTCAATGTCGAGAGCGAGCCGGAACTCGAAGTGCTCAATGCCCGCGCCACCGCCAAGGGCAAGCGCGCGCCGGTTTCCTTCCGCATCAATCCCGATGTCGACGCCGGCACGCATGCCAAGATCTCGACGGGCAAGAAGGAAAACAAGTTCGGCATCTCCTATGATCGTGCCCGCGAAGTCTATGCCCATGCCGCGAAGCTTGACGGCATTGAGGTGACCGGCATCGATATGCATATCGGCAGCCAGATCACCGATCTTCATCCCTTCGACGACGCCTTTCGGCTGCTGCGGGAGCTCGTGGAGCATCTCCGCGCCGACGGCCATGTGATCGAGCATGTCGATGTCGGTGGCGGCCTCGGCATTCCCTACAAGATCGACAATGATCCGCCGCCCAATCCTGAAGCCTATTCCAAGGTCGTCAAGAACCAGCTGCGGTCGCTCGACTGCAAGATCGTCACCGAGCCGGGCCGGCTGATCGTCGGCAATGCCGGCATCCTGGTGACCGAGGTCATCTATGTGAAGGATGTCGAGGACAAGTCCTTCGTCATCGTCGACGCGGCGATGAACGACCTGATCCGCCCGACGCTCTACGAGGCCTGGCATGAGATCCAGTCCGTCGTCGCAACCTCGGGCAACGAGCCTCGCATCAAGGCCGACGTGGTCGGCCCGGTCTGCGAGACCGGCGACTACCTTGCGCTTGATCGTGAGATGGCGCGGCCGGAGCCGGGTGACCTGCTTTCGGTCAGCTCTGCCGGTGCTTATGGCGCAGTGCAGGCCGGGACCTACAATTCCCGGCTTCTGGTGCCGGAGGTCCTCGTCAAGGACGACCAGTTCCACGTCATCCGGCGCCGGACCACCTACGAAGAGCTGATCGGCCTGGATAGCGTACCCGCCTGGCTTGACTGATCGGCTTGGTTGGGCCGCATTCACCGAAGCTTCAACAGCTTGTGAAGCGAATCCGGGCGGCTCGCCTCGCCTTTGCCTAAAACAATGCTATCCTGCCTGCTTCGTATATCGAGCAAGGCAGGATATGGCCGAGGACGCCCAGACAACGCCCGACCCCCGGATTGTGCAGCTCAGGCGCCGCATCGCCGGCAAACGCATCCTGGCACTGACGTCCATGTTCCTGGAGCGCGGGCTCGTCGCTGCGCTGCCTTTGCTGGCCGTCGTCGCGCTCTACCTGATCCTGAGCTGGATGGGCCTGCTGCGGCAGATGCCTGACCTGGTGAAGATCGGCGTGGGTATCGCTTTCGCCGTCGCGTTCCTCGCAGCACTCGTGCCGCTCCGCCGCTTCCGGATGCCCGATCGCGTCGAGGCCGAGCGTCGGCTCGAGGAAAACAGCCGGCTGCCGCATCAGGCGATCAGCGTGCAGGGCGAGGTCCCGGTCTCCAAGGATCCCTATTCGATCGCGCTCTGGCACTCCCATCAGGCGCGGATGGCCAAGAAGATCAACGTGATCGAAGCCGGCTTCCCGGCTGCCGACATCGCGCGCCACGACCCCTGGGCGCTGCGCGCTGCAGTCATCCTCGTGCTGATCGTCGCCTGGAGCTTCTCGTTCTCGAACTATGGCGGCCGCGTCGGGGATATCTTCACCTTTGCCAAGCCGGTCGTGCCGCAAAGCGATATCCGCATCGACGCCTGGGTGACCCCGCCGGCCTATACCGGCGTGGCACCCCTCTATCTCAGCAGCAATATCGAGAAGAACAACGCCTCTGCGTTGAAAGTGCCGGTCAATTCGGAACTCACCGTCCGCATCAGCGGCAAGGATGCCACGGGCACTGTGCGATTCGTGCCTGTCGAAGGAGACGCCATCGACCTCAAGGCCGAGGTGCCCGAGAAGAAGGATAGCGCCAAGCCGACGGTCGCCAGCGAAGACGCCGCCACCCAGAACCGGACCTTCAAGCTCAAGCTCACCAAGGACGGCACGATTTCGGCCGGCCCGAAGGAATATGCCTTCACGCTGATATTAGACAAGGCGCCGGAAATCTCCTTCGTCCGCGAACCCGGCCGCGCGCTGAACGGTGCCCTCGAACTCGCCTTCCAGGTCAAGGACGATTACGGCGTCACCGAAGCCCGCGCGGAAATCCTGCCCGTCGAGACCGACACCAAGGCGTCGCCGCTTTTCGACCCGCCGAAATTCCCGCTCGACCTGCCCGGCAGCGATGGAAAGAGCGCCAAGGCCACTGTCAGCCGCGACCTGACCGAGCATCCCCTGTCCGGCAAGAAGGTGCGGCTGACGCTGATCGCCAAGGATGCCGGCGGGGTCGAAGGCCGCAGCGAGACCAAGGAGATCGTCCTGCCAGCCCGCTTCTTCAGCGAGCGTCTGGCCGGTTCCGTCGCCGAGCAACGACAGGTCTTCGCGCTTGATACGCAGCAGATCCGCCGCGCGCTCGAGCTCAACGAAGCCTCGACATTCCGCGCCGACGAGACAATTCCAACCTTGTCCCACTTCCTGCTCGTGCAGTCGGCCCGAAATCGCCTGATTCTCGCCCACGGCAAGGAGCAGCTGACCGATACGGCAAAATATTTCTGGGACATCGCCCGCTATATCGAGGACGGCAATCTCTCGACCGCCGAAAAGCGGTTGCGCGACGCGCAGGAAAAGCTCTCGGAGGCACTGAAGAACAAGGCTTCCGACCAGGAAATCGCCAAGCTGATGCAGGAACTGCGCGAGGCGATGAAGCAATACATGGCCGAGCTCTCCAAGCGCATGCAGAACCAGGATATGAGCCGCATGTCCCAGCAGGCGCAGCGCATGATGCGGAGCCAGGATTTCGAGAACATGCTGAACCAGCTCGAAAACCTGTCTCGGTCAGGCAATCGCGAGGAGGCGCAGCGGCTGCTCAACGAAATGCAGCGCATGCTCAACAACCTGCAGACCGCGCGGCCGCGCCAGCAGCCCGGCCAGGAGAACAATCCGGTCCGCCAGCAGCTCGACAAGCTCGGCAAGCTCATGCAGGACCAGCAGAAGCTGATGGAAGATACGCACCGCACGGAGCAAGCGCTGCGTGACCGGATGCAGCGCGGCGATCCCGAAGAGCAGGAAGATCCTCAGAATCCCGGCGATGAGCAATCGCAGCAGGACCAGCAACAGCAAGACCAGCAGAAGCCTGGCGACCAGCAGCAGGACATGACGGCCGAGCAGCTGCGCGAGGCGCTCAAGAACCTTCGTGCACAGCAGGACAAGCTGCAGAAGGACCTCAAGGAACTGCAGAAGGGCCTAGGCGACCTCGGCATGAAGGCGCCGAAGGGTTTCGGCGAGGCCGAGAAGGAGATGGGCGAATCATCGGAAGCGCTCGGAAAGTCGCAGGGCCAGCGCTCCGCCGATGCCCAGGGCCGCGCGCTCCAGGCGCTGCGTGACGGCGCCGGTGACATGATGCAGCAATTGCAGCAGATGATGAGCCAGCAGCAAGGCAATCAGGACGGCCAGGACATGGGCATGCCGATGCCCGGCAGCGCGATGAACCAGCAGGGCCGCGACCCGCTCGGCCGCAAGTCCGGCCAGCTCGGCAGCGAATTCGACGACAGCGTCAAGGTGCCTGATCAGATCGACGTCCAGCGGGCCCGGGAAATCCTTGAGGAAATTCGGAAACGTCTGGGCGATGGGCCTGCGAGCTTGATCGAACGGGAGTATCTGGAGCGGTTGCTGGATTTGCGGTGAGGGTGAGACACCCCGCTTCTCCCCTTGGGGAGAAGGTGGCCCGTAGGGCCGGATGAGGGGTTCCCGTTAAGCGAATAGCAAGAGGCTGAAAACCCCTCATCTGCCCTTCGGGCATCTTCTCCCCAAGGGGAGAAGCGGGGGCTATTTAAGCCGCCAGCGCCTTTGCCACGGCCGTCCTGATATCCGGCAGCGTAAACGGCTTCGACACCACATCGACGATCTTCTCCGCCAGATCATCCGCCCGTTCGCGCTGCTCGGCATAGCCGGTCATCAGCAGGATGCGCAGGCCGGGATGGGCGGCGGCGGCCTTGTGGGTCAGTTCGATGCCGTCCATGACGGGCATGCGAATGTCAGAGAGAAGCAGGTCGAAATTGCCGCCGGCCAAGGCTTCCAGGCCCTCGGCGCCATCGGCGGCTTCCACCGTGTCGTGGCCGTCCATGCGGAGTGCGCGCGCCACGAAGGAGCGAAGCGAATCTTCGTCTTCGGTGATGAGAATGCGTGCCATGTTCTTTACCCCGTTTTAACTTTGAGCCCCAGTCAACACCCGGGGCCCTTTTCGAAGGGTAAACGGAGGGCGCAAGCGGCCGGTTCAATTCCGGTTATGCTTGCCCAAATCTTTACGGGACGACTTCAGGCGTCTCCGGTGACCACGCCGACGAAGGGCAGTTCGCGGAAGGCGTAGGCGACATCCATGCCGTAGCCGACGACGAAATGGTCGGGGCAGCGGAAGCCGACATGGTCGGCTTCCATCGCGGTCTGGCGCTTGTCGTGCTTGTCGAGCAGTACCGCGATCGAGACATGGCGGGCGCCGCGCTCATTCAAGAGATCACGTGCAAAAGTGAGCGTGCGGCCCGATTCGAGGATATCGTCGATCAGCAACACGTCGCGGTCCTTGACGTCGCTATCGATGTCCTTGACGATCCTGACGCCCTTGGAGGTCGTGCCCGTGCCATAGCTCGAGAGCGTGATGAATTCGACCTCCGGTGCCAACCCGACATGGTGCAGCGACCGGATAAGGTCGGCGGCGAAGATGAAGGAGCCCTTGAGCACCGCAATGACGAGCAGGTCCTTGGTCGGGCCGGCGGCGATCTCGCCGGCGAGCTCATCCATCCGCTTGGCGATCATCTCGGCAGTGAAGAGCTGCTCGATCTTTTTTCCGCGAATGACATGCATATGGTCCGGGACTCCGTAATATCAAAGCCCGTCGTTAGCACAGCGCTCGCGTCATCGCATCACTTGGAGACGGGAAAAATCGTCACGGCGCCTGATTTTCCACCAGCGAGCTTCAATCGGCTGAAGAAGCGGACGGATTGCCCGGCGACAATCTTCGTTGCAGATGGCGTGACGGAGCCGATCAACTCGCCGCCCTCGCCGACGACGGAGAGCAATGGCGCGGCCATTGTCACGTCCGACCGGTTCATCAGCATCCCGCCGACAACGAGAAGCCGCATGCCGTTCTCGTCTACCTCTTCCGTGAACACGCTGTTGATGACGAAAGGTGAGCCAGGCGTCTTGATCGGCTGCGTCGCAAGCGCGTTGAAACCGCCGAAGACCCAGAAGACGAGGAAGAAGAGCGAAGCGATCAGCGTTGCAAAAGCCTGGGTCGAAAGCCCGGAGAGCATCCGCTCCAACCGATTGACCAGATAAACGCCGATGACGGCCAGCAGGCGGGTGGCATCGATACGGCTGTCGGATGTCTGGCGCGCCGGATTGTCGTTGTGCTCGCGCCGCGGTCGCACCGGAACAACTTCGAAGATCGCGTCTTCGACCAGCACGGGACGCGCATAGCGCATTCTTTCGCGTCGGGCGGCCGGCTCCGGCGGAAGGACGTCATAGACCTCGATCGTCCGACCAGTGCTTTTTCTGCCTGCCTGCATCTAGGCCCCTTCGCCGCACTGAATCCGAGTTAAGCTCGGGCCTGCGGCCATTGAACTTGAGGTTTACGGAAAGTAAACTGATTTGGTTAATGCTTCGCAAATCATCGACAGACTGACCGGGCATGTTTATCCTCGCGTTATCTCCGGACGGGACAAAACATTGATTCATTTCGAAAATGTTGGTCTTCGTTACGGTATGGGCCCGGAGATCCTCAAGGATCTGACTTTCGACATCCCGAAAAAGTCGTTCCAGTTCCTCACCGGCCCGTCGGGTGCGGGAAAAACCAGCCTGCTGCGCCTGCTTTTCATGTCGCTCAAGCCGACCCGCGGGCTGATCCGGATCTTCGGCCGCGAGATTTCGTCGATCCCACAAATGGAGCTGCCGATGCTTCGCCGCCGGATCGGCATCGTCTTCCAGGACTTCCGCCTGCTCGACCACATGACGACCTACGAGAATGTCGCGCTGCCGCTGCGCGTGCGCGGCAAGGACGAGGCTTCCTATCGCACCGATGTGCTGGAACTGCTCAAATGGGTAGGCCTTGGTGATCGCATCAATGTCCTGCCGCCGGTGCTCTCGGGCGGCGAGAAGCAGCGCGTCGCCATCGCCCGCGCGCTGATCGACCAGCCGGAGCTTTTGTTAGCCGACGAACCGACCGGCAATGTCGATCCGCCGATGGCGCGGCGCATCCTCAAGCTTTTCCAGGAGCTCAACCGCTTCGGCACGGCCGTCGTCATCGCCACCCATGATCTGACGCTGATGGACCAGATCGAGGCGCGCCGCATGATCCTCACCACGGGGCGGCTCGACATCCATGAGTGATGGCCCGGAAAAATCTCAGCAAGCGAATTCACAGCAGGCCAAGCCGAAGGAAAAGGCCCCGGCCGCGCGCAAGGAAGCCACGCTCCGTCGCACCGGCTCGATCGTCCCGCAACAGAGCGTACAGGGCAAGGCGCTGCTCGCCGTCATCGTCATCATGTCCTTCCTCGCCTGTCTTACCATCGGGGCGGTCAGCATGATCCGAACCACCGCCGGCAGCTGGGCAAGCCAGATTTCCCGCGAGATCACCATCCAGATCAAGCCGGACGAGACCATCGACATGGAGAAGAAGCTGATCGAGGCGCGCGATCTTGCGCTGTCCTTCGTCGGCACCCGCGACGGACAGGTGCTTGACAAGGAGGCGACCGCGCGCCTGCTCGAGCCCTGGCTGGGCACCGGCCTCGACATCGACGAACTGCCTGTTCCGCGCCTCGTCATCATCACCATCGACGAGCAGAACCCACCCGATTTCGCCGCCATGCGCACCGAGCTCAAGCGCAAGATCCCGCAAGCCTATCTCGACGACCACCGTACCTGGGTCGACCGGCTGGTCTCGATGGCACGCACGACGGTGTTCATCGGCTCGGGCGTACTGGGCCTGGTCTTCTTCGCCATGGTCCTGACGGTGATCTTCGCCACGCGCGGCGCATTGGCCGGCAACCGGCACATCGTCGAGGTCCTGCATTTCGTCGGCGCCGAGGCCTCCTTCGTCGCCGGCGAATTCCAGAAGCACTTTCTCATGGTCAGCCTGAGGGGTTCATTGGCCGGCGCCTTCCTCGCCGCGGCTCTGTTCGCAAGCCTCTCCTGGTGGCAGACCGCGCGGATCGCGACACCCGAGGCCGATCAGGCGGCAGCGCTGTTCGGCAGCTTCACCATCGACTGGACCGGTTATCTCGGCATCTTCATCACAATGGCCGTCATCGCCGCGCTCACCACGATCACCGCCCGCTTCACCGTCATGCGGACGATCAACGAAATCGACCTTGTCCGCTCCGATCCGGGCCGGCTGGATGGTTGAGGGGCAGCCGGAGCGCGGTCGCAAGCTTACGCAAAACCATCGCAAGTAAGCGCGCGGAAAGCCTGGCATGCGATGAAAGTGAGCCTGTTCGCATTCAACCTGAAACGCCTATATAGCGCCCCAAATTTCTAGTACACTCACCAAAATGATGACACACGATGCGGGATTTCAGGACCCGGCCGAGCGAGGCGCCATCGAACATCGCGGCCTCGGCATTCGCGTGGCCCGACATATCCTGCGTGTCTTCTTCTATCTGATCATCACCGCCCTTGCGCTCTTTCTCGGCGGTTTCGCGATCTTTTATCAGCATGTCGCGGCACTGACGCCGCCCAAAGATGCCCGGGCGGATGCAATCGTTGTCCTCACCGGTGGCTACCAGCGCATCGACCATGCCGTGGAGCTTCTCGGAAAAGGCGCGGGAAAACGTCTCCTGATATCGGGCGTCAACCCTGCAACCACGGGTAATCATATCCGGCTGCTGACCCGCAGCCCGGACGATCTCTTCGACTGCTGTGTCGATATCGGCCACGAGGCGCTCGACACGACGGGCAACGCGGCCGAAACGGCACGCTGGATTCGCAGCAATGACTACAAGAGCATCATCCTCGTCACCAACAACTATCACATGCCGCGCAGCCTGGCGGAATTGGAGCGCACCGATCACGGCACCCGCTTCATTGCCTACCCGGTACCAACCGATGTCAGCCCGTCTGAACTGGTGCGCAATCCGCTTCTCGTTCGCACCTTGGCTGCGGAATATGTGAAGTTCCTGCTGGTCGTCAGCCGTGACTGGACGGGAATTTCGATCTGACCCTGTCTGCCACGACACAGGACCTTTCCAACACACCGCTCTTTGCTCTATGGAAGGGCCGCATTCGTCTGCTTCCAGGGCTCCCCGCATGACCTATCTGCGCTCGGCGACCTTTCAGTTCGCCTTCTATCTCTCCTTCATCGTGCAGATGATCATCTTCACGCCGATCTACTTTTTTCTGCCGCGGAAGACGGCCTATCGGATCCCCAAGAATTGGGCATCGTCGAACCTCTGGCTCGCCAAGCACATTCTCGGGCTGACCTTCGAGATCGAGGGCCTGGAGAGGCTGCCGAAGACCGGCGTCATCCTCGCGGCGAAGCACCAGTCCTTCTGGGACACATTCGCGCTGATCCCCTCGCTCGAGGATCCGGTCTATATCCTCAAGCGCGAGCTGTTGTGGATTCCGCTCTTCGGCTGGTACGCCGCCAAGCAGGAGATGATCCCGATCAACCGCGCCGACAAAGGTCGGGCGATCCCCAAAATGCTGGTCCGGGCGCGTGAGGAACTGGCGCGCGGCCGCGAACTGATCATCTATCCCGAAGGCACCCGCAAGGCGCCGGGGGCGCCGCCTGACTATAAATATGGTATCGCGCGGCTCTACAGCGATCTGAAGGTACCGGTCGTGCCGGTCGTCATGCATCCTGGCCTGTTCTGGCCACGCCACGCCTTCAAGCGGCAAGGCGGGCATTTCAAGGTGCGCTTCCTCGATCCGATCGAGCCGGGCATGGCGCCGGATGTGTTCTTCCGGCATCTGATCGAGGTGACCGAAAAGGCGAGCGACCAACTGCTCATCGAGACCGTGCGCGACAATCCGCAGATAGATGTGCCCGAGAGCGCGAGAAAGCGGCTGGAGGAACTCGCCGCCGCTCAGGCTCAAGCTCAGGGCACCTGAAGCAGGCTCTCCATCCGGCTCGCCACCGCTTCCATCCAATGGTCGCGGATGCCGAGCTGCTTGAGATGGTCGACGGTGTTGCGGACATAGTCCGCATTGTGGCCCGACTTGCCCTCCGACGTCGCGCAGGTGCGTGCCGCATCCTCGACAGTCAGGCCGGCGGCATATTGCGGATGGCTGCGATCGGCAGTGTAGGTCAGTGCCTGGCCGCGCCGCCCGTCACGGAAGCGGATGGAGAGAACCCGCTCCTGATAGACATTGGTCACCAGTTCCCGCTCGCGGAGATAATCGACGACAGCGTCACGCTTGTCCGCCGGCACGCGGAAGGCCGCGCCCTTGCAGGAGCCGCCGCGATCCAGACCGAGAACAAGGCCCGGATGTTCGCGTGTTCCACGATGGACCCAGGAGCGGATGCAGAGCGCGCGGTGATAGCCGGATAGCGTCACGATCTGCTTGTCCTCATGGTCGAAGCCCGGGTTCCACATCAGCGAGCCGTAGCCAAACACCCAAAATTCGTCCATATCCGCTGTCATCTGCCCGAACCGCATTCACTTTCTGATTCTTTTCCAAGGACGACTTGATGGCATTGGAGACGACCCCTGGCACGACCTCTGGCGCCAGGCCTGCATCGCGCAAGATCCGTTGGCTCGGCATCGCCGTCGCGATCGTGGTGGCCCTTTATTCCGCGGGCTGGTTCTTCGTTGCAAGCAAATTCGAAACCTTTCTCAAGGACCAGCTCGATAGCGCAGGCCCGGCTGGCATCAAGTGCCCCGGCTTGGCAACGTCGGGCTTCCCCTTCCTGATCGGCTTCACCTGCGACAAGACCGAGGTTGTCGATGGCGGCAACTCGCTGACCGCAGGCGCCTTCCGTGCCGCCGCGCGTATCTACAGTCCGGGCTCGGCCGTGGTGGAGGTCGACGGTCCGGCCAATGTTTCGCTGGCCGACGGCTCATCGGTCACGGCCGAGTGGAAGAGCATGCGTTCTTCCTTGTCCGTCGGCTTCACCCGACTCAAGACGTTTTCCGCCGTCGGCGAGGATGTGAACCTCAACTATCTGAGCGACGCGCTCTACAAGGCCATAACGGCCAAGGCCAGCCACGGCGAATTCCATATCCGCGGCAATGGCAACGACCTCGAAGCCGCAGTGCTCGCACGTAATTTCGAGCTCGGCGCGGAGGGCGCTGACCCGATCCTGCCTGTTCTCTCGACCAGCCTGCAGATCACATTCGCCGACAGGATTGGTGTTCTCGAGGGCCAGCGCCTTGCCGCCAAGCCGGTCAGGGGCGATCTCACCAGCTTCAAGATCGAGATGCCCGACGGCCTCTATGGCGAGCTGAGCGGTCCTTACGAGGTCGACGGCGAGGGCTACATTTCCGGCGAGTTCAAGACGCATCTCGAAAAGCTCGACCTTTGGGAGAAGCACCTGCTGAAGCTGTTTCCCGACGGCGAAAGCACGATTTCCGGGATGACGGCGCTGCTTCGCGGCCTTGCCAAGGACGACAAGGTGACGGTTAACCTGGTGGTCGACAGGGGCACGATCACGCTCTCGATGGTGCCGATCGGGCACATTCCGCCATTTTGATCAGACCGCCCGCTTCTTTGGTTCGGGCTTCATCGTCTCGCCCGCGGCGCGGTCGCGCAACAGGCGCCGGATGACCTTGCCGGTGGTCGTCATCGGCAGCGCATCGATGAACTCCACCTCTCGCGGATATTCATGCATGGACAGCCTGAGCTTCACCCAGTCGCGGATCTCGTTGGCGAGCGCATCCGAGGGCCTGAAGTCATCCGACAGCACGACATAGGCCTTGACGATCTCCGTCCGCACCGGATCGGGCTTGCCCACGGCCGCCGCGAGCCGCACTGCCGGATGCGAGATCAGGCAATCCTCGATCTCGGTCGGACCGATGCGATAACCAGAGGACGTGATGACATCGTCGTCGCGGCCGAAGAACTCGACATAGCCGTCCTCGTCCATCACGCCCTGGTCGCCGGTCAGCATCCAGTCGCCGATGAATTTCTTTTCCGTCGCCTCTGGATTGTTCCAGTATTCGAGGAACATCACCGGATCGGGACGCTTCACCGCGATCTGCCCCGCCATGCCGCGCGGCAACTCCTCGCCCCCGGCATCGATGATCGCCACTGTATGGCCCGCTGTCACCCGGCCGATTGCGCCGGCGCGCGTGACGCCGACCGACGCCATCGAGCCCAGCACGATATTGCACTCGGTCTGGCCGTAGAACTCGTTGACGGTGATGCCCAAAGCGCGCCTGGCCCACTCATAGGCCTCGCGGCCGAGCGCCTCGCCCGCCGAGCCGATGCTGCGCAGCTTGAGATCATATTTCTCGAGCGGCTTGTCGACCTGCATCATTAGCCGCAGCGCGGTCGGCGGAATGAAGGCATTGCGCACGCCGGTCTCGGCCATGATGCGGAAGGCAAGATCGGGATCGAACTTCTGAGCCGGCGAGGAAACCACCGGCACGCCCATCATCAGCGAAGGCAGCAGACAGTTGAGCAATCCGCCCGCCCAGGCCCAGTCCGATGGCGTCCAGAACTTGTCGCCGGGCTGCGGCAGGAAATCCTGCGCCATCTGCACGCCCGGAACATGGCCCGGCAGCACGCGATGGGCATGGAGCGCGCCCTTGGGCGGCCCCGTCGTGCCCGACGTATAGATCATCAGCGCGGGATCGTCCTTCGAACTGTCGACCACGTCGAAGGCTGTAGACTGGCCAGCCATGATCTCTTCGAGATTCGATCTGCCGACAACCACCTCGCCCGTAACGACGACATGCGCGAGGCCGGGCAAGTTCGCTCTGATATCCGACAGTTTGGAGTGCCCGAAGGTATTGGTGATGACGGCGACCGCAGCGGAATCGTTCAGCCGGTATTCCAGCGCATCCGCGCCGAACAGCAGCGCGAGCGGCAGCGCAATCGCCCCGATCTTGTAGATCGCGACATGGGCGATGACGGTGGCAAAGGATTGCGGCAGCAGCAGCGCGACCCGGTCACCGCGCGTCACGCCCATGGAAACCAGCGCGTTGGCGAGCTGGTTCGAGCGGTCACGCAGCTCGCCATAGGTCAGCCGCGCGTGATCTCCGGCCGGGCTGAAATGCTCGAGCGCCAGCCGTTCCGGCTCTCGCGCCGCCCATTCATCCGCCACGGCGCGGCCGATATTGAATCGATCAGGGATTTCCCAGCGGAAGTCGCGGATGAGAGAATCGTAGCTCTCGCGTTTCGGCAGATACATGCGCAGCACGTCCGGTTTTGCTGCGCTGCAGTAGCACTTTTCCCTGAGGCGGGGAATGAAAAAGACAGAAATGTGACGGGGTGTTGTCTCGACGCTATTTCACGTCGCGCATGGTGAATTTGCCGTTGGGCCAGGTGACGAGCACGAGCACTTTCGAATGAATGTTGCCCTCAGGCACGAAACCCGCGCTAAAGCGGCTGTCACTGGAATTGTCCCGGTTGTCGCCCATGACGAAATAGTGGCCAGGGGGCACCTCAAAGACAGGTGTATCGTCACCCATCGACTGCTCCTCCGATTCGACAATCGTATAGTTACGACCGCCCGGCAGGGTCTCGACGAATTTCTGCGCTGTGAGCTTGTCGGAAGGGGAAGGGCCCATGGAAATCTCGTATGAGCCTGCCGGCTGGCGTTTGAGGGGCTCGCCGTTGAGATATGTGATTCCGCGCTTGACCTGCACCGTGTCGCCGGGCAGCCCGATCACCCGTTTCACGTAGTCGGTCGAAAGATCGGCAGGAGACCGGAAAACCACCACATCGCCGCGACGCGGATCGGTCCTCGCATAGGTGAATTCGGGGAGCATCTCGCCGAGAGGAAACGAGAAATTGCTGTAGCCATAGGAGAATTTCGATGCCCAGACATAATCGTTGAGTTCGATTGTCGGCGCCATCGACGTCGCTGGAACAGTGAAGGGCTGTGCGACGAGCGCCCTGAAGAAAAATGTGAACGTGCTCGCGAGAATCGCTTCCATTTGGCGTCCTTTCAGAAATCACATCATCTAAGACGCGCGAGCAATCGGAAGCCAATGATCCGCGGGCACTCCTGACAAGGAGTGGCTGGATTGTTGCTGGAGTCAGCGGGTGGTGGTGCCCCATGCCGGAGTCGAACCAGCACTCCTTTCGGAACTCGATTTTGAGTCGAGCGCGTCTACCAGTTCCGCCAATGGGGCCGGGGAAGGTGATCGGGGCGGACTATACGATGGACGCCCCATTGGTCAACCGGTTTTTGCGGATCAGTAAACACTCGCTTTTTCGAGCTCGACCAAGTCCTCGTCCGCGAGCGTGAGGCGCGCGGCCTTGGCGAAACTCGCGACCTGCTCCTCGGTCGTGGCGCTTGCGATCGGCGCCGTGAGACCCGGCCGGGTCATCAGCCAGGCGAGTGCGACTTCGGCCATGAGCGCATTCTGCCGCAAGGCGACACGTTCGAGTGCCGCAAGAATCGCCATGCCGCGGTCGTTGAGATATTTGCCCATGCCGCCGCCGCGCGGGCTGCGGCCGAAATCCTGCGCACTGCGGTATTTGCCGCTGAGGAAGCCCGAGGCGAGCGCGTAATAGCTCACCACGCCCATTCCCTCGTGGATGCAGAGGTCGGCGAGCGGGCCCTCGAAGCTCGATCGGGCGTAGAGGTTATATTCAGGCTGCAGCACTTGATAGGCCGGCAGGCCGTTGTCGCGGGCGACCGTGAGCGCCTCGTCAAGCTGGCCAGCGTTCAGGTTCGAGCAGCCGATGGCCTTGACCTTCCCCGCCTTGATCAGCGTGTCATAGGCGCCGAGTGTCTCGACATAGGATGTCTCGGGGTCGGGCCAGTGCGAGAAATAGAGATCGAGCTGCTCGACACCGAGCCGGCGCAGCGAATTGTCGACCTCCTCAAGGATCCATTTTGCCGACAGATTCTTGCGCGTCGTATGGCCGGGCATTTCCGAGCCGACCTTGGTGAAGATGACGACCTTGTCGCGGAGCGACGGCCGGGCCTTCAGCCAGTTGCCGATGATCGTCTCCGATTCGCCGCCCTTGTTCCCAGGCACCCAGGTCGAATAGGAATCGGCAGTATCGATCGCGTTGAAGCCCTGGTCGACGAAGGCATCGAGAATGCGGAAACTGTCGCGTTCGTTGAGCGTCCAGCCGAGCACATTGCCGCCGAACACGATCGGTGCGATATCCAGCCCAGTATTGCCGAGCGCTCTCTTGTCCATCCTTGCCTCCCTTTTTTCGCCAAGGTTAGGCAGCAGCAACGTGTGGCGCAATGACAATCGCGTGAGATTTGAGCGGCGAAGGGTCGCGCCCGGTTTACAAGCGCGAAGCCAAACGCCTAAAGACAAACGACGTTCCTGCCAGGATTATTGAATGCTGAAGAGCCTTTACGACTGGACCATGCGCCTTGCCGAGCGTCCCTCGGCTGAAATCTGGCTCTTCGTCATCGCTTTCGTCGAAAGTTCGATCTTCCTGGTGCCGGCGGAAGTGCTGTTCCTGCCGATGGCAATCGCCAACCCCAAGAAAGTCTGGCGCTACGGCATCATCGCCTCGCTCGGCTCGATATTGGGCGGCGTCGCGGGCTGGATGATCGGCTATTTCGCCTTTGCCGCCATCGCCGCGCCCGTGCTCGAATTCTACGGCAAGCTCGATGAGTTCGAGGCGATGAAGAACGGCATCGACATCAATCTGGTCCTGCTCTTTCTGATCACCTCGGGAGCCGCGCATCTGCCGCCGCTCAAGGTCGTGACAATCTTGTCCGGCGTGCTGCATGTGAACCTGCTGCTGTTCTTCGTCGCTGCGGTGGTCGCACGGGGCGGCAAGTTCATGCTGCTCTCCTGGCTTTTTGCGAAATATGGCGTCTCGATCCGTGACTTCATCGAAAAACGCCTCAATCTCCTTGCAGGTTTGGCGGCGGGGCTGCTCATTGCCGCTTATCTCGTCTATCTCATGCTGAAGTAGAGTTACCGATGGCCACCACCTCGCTCGCAATTCCCTCCGCATCCCGCGCCATGCTGTGGCCGGCGCTCTTTCTGACGGCGGGAATGGCCGTGGTCGTGCTCTCGGCGCTCGGCTTCGAACATATCGGCCACTACGTGCCCTGCGCGCTCTGCCTGCTGCAGCGCTGGCCCTACTATATCGGCATCCCGATCGGCATCCTCGCCATTCTGTCCTCCGCCATGAACGCTCCGCCTGCGCTGACCCGCACGCTGCTGCTGCTGGCCGGGCTCTCGATGCTCATCGGCGCCGGCATGGGCGTCTATCACGCCGGCGTGGAATGGAAATTCTGGGAGGGTCCGGCGACCTGCTCGACATCCGTCGATGCCATCACCAAGAATGCCGGCGACCTGCTCAACGAGATCAACATCCAGCACGGCCCCTCCTGCACGGATGCATCGCTGCGCGTGCTCGGGCTTTCATTCGCGGGATGGAATGTGATCACGAGTGTTGTGCTGGCGGGTATTGCGGTGTTCGGGGCAAGCCGGAGGGCTTAAGGTCCCTGTTCTGGGTTTACCCCTCACCAAGCGCGCCCAAGCATTCGACCTTCGGTCTCATGCGGGCTTGCTATCCTCTCCCACAAGGGGAGAGGTAGACCGGCGCTACCGGCTTGCCTCAAGCTGGGCCGAGCTCGTGGCACGTATCCTCTCCCCTTGTGGGAGAGGATACGCAGGCCGGGTGAGCAGAGCGAACCCCTGGCCGAAGTTGGTGAGGGGTGAAGTCCCAACGCCAGCGTCAACACTGCGCTTACGGCTGCAGTTCGGTATCCCAGTAGAGATAGTCCACCCAGCTTTCATGCAGGTAGTTCGGCGGGAAGTGGCGGCCGTTGTTGTGCAGGTCCTGCACCGTCGGCCGGTAGGGCTTCTGGAACGGGAACATGCCGGCCTGCTTGGGCAGCTTGGAGCCCTTGCGCAGGTTGCAGGGTGCGCAGGCCGTGACAACGTTTTCCCACGTCGTCTGGCCGCCGCGGGCGCGGGGCGTGACGTGGTCGAAGGTCAGGTCGTCCTCTTCGCCGCAATACTGGCACTCGAACTTGTCGCGCAGGAAGACATTGAAGCGCGTGAAGGCCGGGTAGCGGGATGGCTGGACATAGGACTTGAGGCAGACGACGCTCGGCAGCTTCATCGAGAAGCTGGGCGAGGACACCGCGTGATCATATTCGGCGATGATGTTGACGCGATCGAGGAACACTGCCTTGATCGCGTCCTGCCAGGACCACAGCGACAGAGGGTAATAACTCAGCGGCCTGTAGTCCGCATTCAGGACCAGGGCGGGAAGCGACTGGGGTGATACTGCAATCGTCAAGTGATACTCCCTGACCGATTCGAAATCCCTTCGACTTCATACTAGGCGGATTGCAACAGGATTGTGAAGCCCTGAAAACAAATGCCTTTTTACGCTCACAACATTTACAATACCGGCATTGCGTCACGCTTGTGGCGACGTGCGTAGTACGCCCAAAGCAGGCGCGCGGCAATGGACCTTTCTGGCTGCCAGTCGCGCGCTATCAACCGGAGCGCCTTGTCCGTCGGCCGTTCGGAGAGACCGAAGGCCTCGCCGGCAGCCGTGCGAAGCGCGACATCGCCCGACGGAAAAATATCCGGATGGCCGGCAGCGAAGAGCAGATAGACCTCGGCGGTCCAGAGGCCGACGCCCTTCACCGCCGTCATTTCCCGGATCGCCTCGTCGGCGGGAAGCGTTGCCGTCCGGTCGAGATCGAGGCCTCCGGTGCAGGCCTCGGCGAGGATGCGAAGCGTGGATTCCTTCGCGCCGGAGAGCCCGACGCCGCGCAATTCCTCGACACTCCGGCCGAGCACCGATGCGGGCGTCACATCCCCGAGCCGGGATTTGAGCCGGCCCCAGATCGCGTCGGCCGAGGCACGCGACACCATCTGCGAAACGACAATACCCGCAAGCCCCTCATAGCCGGTCGCAAGCTTGCGGAGCGGGACCGGTCCCGCGGCATCGACGACATGCCGGAAGGCCGGCTCGATTACCAGCAATCGCTCGATCGCGCTCTTGATGTCGCTTTCCGAGCGGATCGGCCGCATCGGCTCAGAACTTGTCCTTGCGCGCGCGGATCTCGCCGAACACTTCCCAATCCTCGGCCCTGTCCATGCCGAGATGCTTGCGGATGGCGGGATCATGCGGCCGCAGGAATGGGCTCGTCCGACGTTCGGTGCCGATGGTGGTCGGCGCCGTATGCTTGCCGGCATTCAACGTCGCCTCGATCTCTTTCACCCGCTCCTTCAAGGCCGAACCTTCGGGATCGACGCTGACGGCAAACCTGGCATTGGACAGCGTGTATTCGTGGCCGAAATAGACTTCGGTATCGTCGGGCAGTTTCATCAGCTTCGACAGCGAGATCCACATGTCCTTCGCCGGACGCTCGAAAAGCCGGCCGCAGCCGAGAGCGAAAAGCGTATCGGCAGCGAAGAGCAGCTTGTCCTCGGGCAGGTAGAAGCAGATATGCCCTGCCGTATGGCCGGGCGTCTCGATCACCTCGACCGGATGGCCGGCAAAATCGAAGCGGTCACCATCGCCGACACGCTTGTCGATGCCGGGAATCTTGTCGGCTTCGTTGACCGGTCCGGTGATGGTCACGCCGAACCGCTCCTTGAGCGCGAGATTCGCCTCGACATGATCATGATGATGATGGGTCGTGAAAATGTCGGTCAATTTCCAGCCGCGCCGGCCGAGTGCCTCGAGGATGGGCTGTTCTTCCGGCGCATCGATCGACGCGGTCCGGCCGCTCTCGGGATCATGGAGCAGCACGCCGAAATTGTCGCTGCGAGCGCGGAAAAGTTCGATTTCGAGCTTGGCCATCGGCTTTCATCCCTCTTTGTCTGATGTCTCGCGAAGATGTAGTCCGATCGCCCTTGAAGTCCAACCCGGTCTCGTTACATTTCGGGCATGAGTACTGACATCGTCGACCTCAGGCAGTTCTATCACTCGACGCTCGGACAGTTGGCGACAGCATCGATCGGCAGGGCCGTGGCCAGTGTCTGGCCGCGCCTGCCCGACGAGCGGCTGATCGGGCTCGGCTTCACCCTGCCCTATCTCGAGTTGTTCCAGGGTGGCGCCGAGCGTACCTTTGCCTTCATGCCGGCGGGGCAGGGTGCCGTGAACTGGCCGCCCGGCGCGCTATCGGCCACTGCACTCGTCTTCGACGAAGAACTTCCCCTGCCCGACGCCTCGATCGACCGCATCCTGCTCGTCCATTCGCTAGAATTCGCCGAAAATCCCCGCGAGACATTGAAGGAACTCTGGCGCGTCCTGGCCCCGGGCGGACGGCTGGTGGTCGTGGTGCCGAACCGGCGCGGCGTCTGGGCCCGGCTCGAACACACGCCGTTCGGCGCCGGCCGACCCTATTCACGCGGCCAGCTCGTCAGCATCCTGCGCGAAGCGAATTTCACGCCGGGTGCATTTGCCGAGGCGCTGTTCTTCCCGCCCTATCGCAAACGGTGGATGCTGAGGCTCTGCCAATGGATGGAGCCCTTCGGCCGCAAGGCCATGCCGCTCTTCTCTGGCGTCATCGTCGTCGAGGCACAGAAGCGCCTCTATCAGGGCCTGCCGGTCTTCGCCCGCGCCTCGCGCCGCGTCTTCGTGCCGGTGCTGGGGACCCAGGGGATACCGTCGACGCGGCAGAAGGCCGGACAGGTCAGGTAGCTCGCGAAAAGACCCCGCCCCCTCGACATCCTGATCACCCCGGTCTATGGGCTTGCGGTCGAATTTCTTCCGGACTCCCCCATGCGTGATGTGCATTTCAACAAGATCGCCCTTATCGGCATCGGTCTCATCGGCTCCTCGCTCGCGCATGCGGTCAGGGCGCGCGGACTGGCGGATCATGTGGCGATCTCGACCCGCAGTGGGGCGACGCTCAAGCGCGCCGAAGAGCTCGGGCTCGGCACGTCCTATCATGCCAATGCCGCCGACGCCGCGCGCGACGCCGATCTTGTCATTGTCTCGGTGCCGGTCGGTGCGTCCGGCGCTGTCGCCGCCGAGATCGGCCCGGCACTGAAGCCGGGCGCGATCGTCTCCGATGTCGGATCGACCAAGACGTCTGTCATTACCCAGATGGCACCGCATATCCCTGCCGGCGTGCATTTCATTCCGGGCCATCCCGTGGCCGGCACCGAGCATTCCGGCCCCGATGCCGGCTTTGCGACGCTGTTCGAGGGACGGTGGACGATCCTGACGCCGTTGCCGGATTCCGATCCTGACGCCGTGGCCAGGCTTCGCGCCTTCTGGGAAGCGATCGGCTCGATGGTCGAGGAGATGGATGCGGCCCATCACGACAAGGTGCTGGCGATCGTCTCGCATCTGCCGCATATCATCGCCTACAACATCGTCGGTACGGCCGAGGATCTGGAGACGGTCACGGAATCCGAAGTGATCAAATATTCGGCCTCGGGTTTTCGCGACTTCACCCGCCTCGCGGCCTCCGACCCGGTGATGTGGCGCGACGTCTGCCTGCACAACAAGGATGCGATCCTGGAAATGCTGGCGCGTTTCTCGGAAGACCTGGCCTACCTGCAGCGCGCGATCCGCTGGGGCGAGGGCGACAAGCTGTTCGATCTCTTCACCCGCACCCGCGCGATCCGCCGCTCGATCGTGCAGGCCGGCCAGGATACCGCAGCGCCGAATTTCGGCCGCGATGTCGCCGATCACCGGCAGGAATGACTACATACCGCCCTGCCATGCCTTGATGGCGTCGATCGGCCAGACCAGCATGATGACATTGAGCGTCAGGTTGTCTCTAATCACGTAAGCTGTCAGCAGCTCGAAGGCGATGGCGATCGCGATGGTCAGCCAGACTGGCATCCGCCAGGCGAAGAAAAAGCCGATCGCCATCCAGATGGTGTCCATCGCCGAATTCAGGATGGAGTCGCCGAAATAGTTGAGCGCCATGGTCGCGGTGCGGTAGCGCTCGATGATGAGGGGTGAGTTTTCCAGGATCTCCCAGCCTGCCTCGACAAGGGTAGCAAGACCGAGCCGGATACCGAGCGGGCGACTGCGCAGGACGAGCCAGGCAAACCAGTAGAACAGGAAGCCATGGATGATATGGCTCGGCGTGTACCAGTCCGATAGTTGCTGGGAATTGCCGGATGTGTTGACGCCGCCTTCCCAGAGCTTGATCGTGCCGCATTCGCAGATCCAGATGCGGCCCATCAGCCGCTCGGCAAGGATCTGGATGGCCAGAATCACGGCAAAGAGGATAAGACCGATCAACAGCCCGCGATTGTCAGCGGGCGCGGGTACCGGCGTCGCGGTCACTCTTCCTTCGCCTCAACGGAATGCTTCATGATGAGCGGCATCTGCGACAGCGTGAACAGGATGGTGATCGGCATCGCGCCCCAGAACTTGAACGAGATCCAGATCGATTCCGCCGTGTGCTCATCCGGTGCATACTGCCAGACCAGGCCGCGCCAGACAACTTCGTTGAGCACGGCGAGGAAGAGGAAGAACAGGCCCCAGCGGAAGGTGAGTTTCCGCCAGCCCTCTTCATCGAGCTGGAAGGCGGAATTGAACACATAGCCCAGCAGGGAACGGCCGAAGAACAGGCCGCCGAGCAGCACGAGACCGAACATCGTGTTGATGATGGTCGGCTTCATGAAGGCGAAGAGCTTGTTCTGCAGCCAGATCGCGAGCGCGCCGAAGATCAGCACCACCACGCCCGAGATCAGCGGCATCAGAGGCAGCTTGCCGACGACGATCTTTGACACGACGAGGGAAAGAACGGTGGCGACCATGAAGAAGGCGGTGGCAACGAACAGCGGCTCGCCGAGCGACTTCAGCGCCGGAAACCACGTCGACAGCTTCTCGCCATAGACATTGGCGAGGAAGAACACCACGATCGGACCAAGCTCCAGCACCATTTTCAGGCCGGCATGCTCCTTGTGGGGGGCCGGCAGGCCAGTTTTCGTGTCGTCAGCCATGTTCAAGTCCATCTGTCTTCCCTTCGCATAGTCCCAACGGGGACGGATGGGAAGGTCTATTTGTTCTGGATGCCGGCGATGGCTTCCGCGAAATCCTTGGCGTTGAAGGGCTCGAGATCCTCGACCCCTTCGCCGACGCCGATGAAGCAGACCGGCAGCTTGTGCTTGGCCGAGATGGCGACAAGGATGCCGCCGCGCGCCGTGCCGTCGAGCTTGGTCATGATAAGCCCGGAAACTCCGGCAACATTGCGGAAGATCTCGACCTGGTTGAGCGCATTCTGGCCAGTCGTGGCGTCGAGCGTCTGCAGCACCGTATGCGGCGCATCCGGATCGAGCCGGCCAAGCACGCGGACGATCTTTTCGAGCTCCGCCATCAGCTCGGTCTTGTTCTGCAGCCGTCCGGCGGTGTCGATGATCAGCACGTCATGGCCGGCTTGCTTGGCCTTCTCATAGGCCTCGTACGCGAGACCCGCCGCATCGGCGCCGAGCTTCGACGACACGATGTCCGCACCGGTGCGGGTCGCCCAGATATTGAGCTGCTCGATCGCCGCGGCGCGGAACGTATCGCCAGCCGCCAGCATCACTTTTAGGCCGCCACGCGTCAGCTTGGCCGCGAGCTTGCCGATCGTCGTCGTCTTGCCGGTGCCGTTGACGCCGACCACGAGAATGACATGCGGCTTGTGATTGAGATCGAGCTCCAGAGGCCTGGCGACCGGCGCCAGCACCTTGGTGATCTCGGAGGCCATGATCTTCGAGACGTCCTCGCCGCTGACATCCTTGCCATAGCGCTCGGAGGCCAAAGCATCGGTGATCCTCAGTGCCGTCTCGACGCCGAGATCCGCCTGGATCAGCAGGTCTTCGAGATCCTGCAGCGTCTCGTCATCCAGCTTGCGCTTGGTGAAGAGCGAGGTGATCTGCGAGGTCAGCTGTGCCGAGGTGCGCGACAGGCCCTGGCGCAGGCGCTCGATCCAGGAAAGCTTGCGCTCGGCCGTTATGGGCTCGGGTTCGATGCGGTCGGATGTGGAGGAGAAACCGGCGGGCAGGACAGGCGCGGCGCGGGGTTGCTCCAGCGCGGGTGCTGGCTCCGATGCCGGTTGATCGACGTCGGGCTCCGGCTCGGTCGCTTCCTGCTCTACAGGCCCCTTGAGCGCAGCGTCTTCAGCCACCGGCACTGCCTCGGCTTCCGCCTGTGTTGCGAGTTCTGGATCGGGCTCGATCTCCGGTTCGGCCACCGGCGCGACTGGTTCGTCTTCGGTCGCCTGAGCAGCTTGGACAACTGGCGTGTCGTTCACAATTTCTGGCTCGATGACGAGGCTTGTATCCGCGATCTTCTCGCTCGGAATCTCGGCTTCGGCCGTTGGCTCCTGCTCGGCGACGGCCTCAGCCTCGTCAGACTGTTCGTCGATCCCATCGATGCCCGGCTCGTCCGACGGAATGATCGCCGGCGCGGACTCTTGTTCGACCGTCTCGTTGAATTCCGCCACGGAATCGGCCTGCTCGCGCAGTTCGGTCAGTTGATCATTGCGGAAATGCTCGAGATCGTCGGGGATGATTACATCCGGCACGATAAGCCGGTCGCCAAGATGCTCTACGGTGACGGGGTCGAGCACCAGTCCTTCGGCGACGGGCTCAGTGGCAGATTCCGTTTCCTGGAAAGTGGTCGGGGGGAGCTCTTCTGCGGTTACGACGGGCGTCGCTTCACGCACCACTTCAGGGTCGGGAACAACCGCGCTTTTGTCATCCTTGCCGAAGGAGAAGATCTTTTTGATGAAGCCTAGCGCCATGCGATGTTCTTTCCAGGCAATGCTCGGTGTTGGAGATCGCAGTGATACCCCCCTCTGTCACTTTGTGACATCGGCAGGGCAGAGGGGGGTATGGCTTGCGCAAGCGCAACCGTCATGCCGCCTCCCGCACCAGTTCCGCAAACAAATGCTTGCCGTTATGCCCCGCGATTAGCACATCGGCAAAGGTCCGCGGCGGCAGCCCCAGCCCGTCAACCAGCATGAAATTCTCGGTATGCGCCATGCCGGTATTCTCGACCAGGATGCGCTGGACGCTGCCGGCCATGCCCGCCAGATATGCCGTATGTAGTCGCTCTCCGGCCGCCCTGAGACGTGACGCGCGCTCCTTGATCAATCCGCGATCGAACTGCGGCATCCGCGCAGCCGGCGTGCCCTCGCGCGGCGAGAACGGGAAGACATGGAGTTTCGCGATACCGCATTCCTCGGCGAGGCGCAGCGAATTTCCGAACATCTCCTCGGTCTCGGTCGGAAAGCCGGCAATGATATCGGCGCCGAAGCTCATCTCCGGCCGGAGATCGCGCGCCCGTCTCACGAAGGTGATCGCATCCTCGCGGCTGTGCCGGCGCTTCATCCGCTTGAGGATCATGTTGTCGCCATGCTGCAGCGACAGATGCAGATGCGGCATGAAGCGCGGCTCGTTTGATATCAGGTCCCAGAGATGTTCGTCCGCTTCAACACTGTCGATCGACGACAACCTTAGCCGGCTTATCTCCGGTACATGCTTGAGGATCGCCTTGGCGAGCTGGCCGAGCGACGGCGTGCCCGGCAGGTCGGCGCCATAGCTCGTGGCATCGACACCGGTCAGTACGATCTCGCAATAGCCGTTCTCGGCCAACATCCGGGCCTGATCGACCACGGATCCCATCGGCACCGAGCGGGAATTGCCGCGGCCATAGGGGATAATGCAGAAGGTGCAGCGATGATCGCAGCCATTCTGCACTTGGATGAAGGCGCGGACATGCCCGTCGATCAGCTTCACCATCTGCGGCGCGGTCTCGGTAACGCTCATGATGTCGTTGACGCGGAGTTTCTCGCTCGCCGCCACGCCGAAATCCGGCAATATCCGATAGCTTGCCGACTTCAGCTTTTCCTCGTTGCCAAGGACGAGGTCGACCTCGGGCATGCCGGCGAAATTGGCGCCCTCGGTCTGCGCGGCGCAGCCGGTGACGATGATGCGGCTTTCGGGATTCTCCCGCCGCGCGCGGCGGATCGCCTGGCGTGCCTGGCGCACGGCTTCCGAGGTCACGGCGCAGGTGTTGAAGACGAGCGCATTGTTGAGCCCGGCCTTGCCGGCCTCCGCCTTGATCACTTCCGATTCATAGGTGTTGAGGCGACAGCCGAAGGTGATGACGTCGACGCCGCTCAATTGACCGACGCCTCTTGGGCAGCCGCCTCCTGGGTCTCTCTGACATAGTCGCCGGTGGCGGGGTCGAGCAGGCCGGACCATTCCCATTCCGCCGGGCCGGTCATGACGACATGGTCGTCGTCGCGCCAATCGATGAACAGCGGCCCGCCGCTCGGCATGTTGATGCGGACCTTGCGGCCGGTGCGCTTGGTGCGCGCGGCCGAAACGGCAGCGGCGCAGGCAGCGGAACCACAGGCCAGCGTCAGGCCGGCGCCGCGCTCCCAGGTGCGGAGATCGAGCTCATCCTTGCTGCGGATGCGGGCGATCGAGATATTGGCGCGTTCGGGGAAGATCGGGTGGTTCTCGAGAAGTGGCCCAAAGCGATCGAGATCGTAGTCCCACACATCCTTGTCGACCCAGAAGATCGCATGCGGATTGCCCATAGACGCAGCCGACGGGGAATGCAGGATTGGATTGTCGATTGGCCCGATCTGCAACTCGATGCGGCGGGTGTCGGCAAATTCCTCTGATAGAGGGATCTTGTCCCAGGCGAATTCCGGCTTGCCCATGTCGACCGAAATCGAGCCGTCGTCATGTTCCTCGGCATTGAGAATGCCGGCGATGGTCTGGAAGGTGAACGCCTTGCGGCCGGTCTCGGCGGCGAGCGCCTGCACGACGCAACGCGTGCCGTTGCCGCAGGCCTGGGCGAAGCTGCCATCGGAATTGATGATGTCGATCCAGGCATCCGTACCTTGGGCCTTGGGATCGTAGATCACCATGGCCTGATCAAAATGCGTCTCGGCATTGCCAGCAAGCGCTATCGCGGCAGCCGGCGTCACCTTGTCGGCACGACCGCGCATGTCGACGACCAGGATCTTGTTGCCAAGCCCGTTCATCTTCGCAAATTGCGCGTCTGATGCCATTGAATGCCATTCCTAGAGATTTCCGGCTGTATATGGGCCAAAAGGGGGGAAATTGCCAGTCTTGTTTAGACTCGGCGGAAAGTCCCTCTCCAACTCTTCCCACAAAGGGGGAGGGCTAGTCTGGGGTCGCTGTCTTGCCTCTGGCAACGTTGACGTAAGTGTCATGGTTGCGAAGAGAATTAGGCAGGGCGTCGTTGTGGCCTTCCCCTTTGTGGAGGGATGGGGAGGGGTCTTTCAGGACCAATCACAGCAATCCCTTCCTCACAAACCGTTGCTCGGTCAGCGCCTGCCCCCATTGATCGCCGGACCATTCTTCTGACAGCGCGAATCCCGCGGCCACATAGAGCTTCCGCGCAGCATCCAACCCCTTGAACGTCCAGAGATGGACTTCCGGGAACCCACGGTCATCGCAAAACCTCAACCCGGCCTCCAGCAGCCGCCTGCCCGTGCCTGATCCACGCAAACCGTCATCGACGATGACCCATCTCACATGCGCCTTGCCCTCCCCGAGATCTTCCCCATCCACCGCGATCGAGCCGACGATCTCGCCGGCCTGAAGCGCGAGCCAGATCTGATTGGCTGGCCGGTCGAGGCGCTGGCTGAACTCGGCCATACCTGACGCCACCCGTGCCTCGAAGAAGGAACTCATGGACCATTCGCGGGCATAGTAGCGACCATGCATCTCGGCGACGCGACCGATGGCGCCCGGCAGGAAGCCTTCGTGGATTTCGATTGCCGGCGGTGTCGGTTCGCTCCGGTCGTGCACAGCCCGCAGCGCGTCAGCATAGTCTGCAAGGCCGCCGACGACACGCTGGCGCGCGGCGCCATTAAGCGAATGTAGCGCCTTGCCGACCTTGAGATTGGCAAAACGATTGATGTCGCCCAGCAGTGCATGTCCATCCGGGGTCAACGAGAGGATTTTCGCGCGACCATCCGCCTCGCTCGACCTCTCCTCGATCAGTCCGCGCTCGACGAGCCGCGCCAGCATGCGACTGATGGTGGACTTCTCGAGCAGCAACACCTGGCCCAGATGGTTCGCCGTCATCGCGCCCTGATTGCCGATCTCGATGATGGCATGCACCGCCGAGGGCGGCAGGTCGGTTTCGGCCAATGTCGGCTGCATGAAACCGAGTTCGCGGACCATCCGGCGCGAGGCATTGCGGACGGAGAGGATGTCGGTATGGGTCAGCGCTTCACGCATGGGAGGATCCAATATAGTTGCTTTGTACAACTATATTTATGACAGTGGATGGATTCAAGAGGGTTGAAAGCCTCATCATCGGCCCTACATCGTCCGTACCGGATTTCGGCGGGAAAGCTTGAAATCACGTGTGTGCGCGGATAAACGAGGCCCAGCTTCAACATCCGCGACATCACGAAAGCCAGGATCATGACGACACGCAAGCTTCTCCTCCTCCCCGGCGACGGCATCGGCCAGGAAACAATGGCCGAAGTCCGTAAGTTCATCACGCGCATGAACGAGAAGTTCGGCGCCGGCTTCGAGGTCCAGGAAGGCCTGGTCGGCGGCTCGGCTTATGACGCACACGGCAAGGCGATCTCCGAAGAGGACATGAAGAAGGCGCTCTCGGCCGACGCCGTGCTGTTCGGCGCCGTTGGTGGCCCGAAATGGGATGGCGTGCCCTATGACGCGCGCCCCGAAGCCGGCCTGCTGCGCCTGCGCAAGGATCTCGAACTGTTCGCGAACCTGCGCCCCGCCATCTGCTACCCGGCGCTCGCCACCGCGTCCTCGCTGAAGCCCGAGATCGTCGAAGGCCTCGACATCCTCATCGTCCGCGAACTGACCGGCGGCGTCTATTTCGGCAGCCCGA
This sequence comes from Rhizobium sp. SRI_017, assembly GCF_057586295.1. NCBI lineage: Bacteria > Pseudomonadati > Pseudomonadota > Alphaproteobacteria > Hyphomicrobiales > Rhizobiaceae > Rhizobium > Rhizobium sp. SRI_017. Next base: position 150,705 of record NZ_JBYCZP010000006.1, read on the forward strand.
AGGAAATCATCGACCTCGGCAATGGCCAGAAGCGCGGCATCGACACCCAGGTCTACGACACGTTCGAAATCGAGCGCATCTCGGCTGTCGCCTTCGAACTCGCCCGGACCCGGAACAACAAGGTCTGCTCGATGGAGAAGCGCAACGTCATGAAGTCGGGCGTGCTCTGGAACGAAGTCGTGACCGCGACCCACAAGGCCAAATATTCCGACGTCCAGCTCGACCACATGCTGGCCGATGCCGGCGGCATGCAGCTCGTTCGCTGGCCCAAGCAGTTCGACGTCATCGTCACCGACAACCTGTTCGGCGACATGCTCTCCGACATTGCGGCGATGCTGACCGGCTCACTCGGCATGCTGCCGTCCGCGTCGCTCGGAGCGCCCGATCCGAAGACCGGCAAGCGCAAGGCGATGTATGAGCCCGTGCATGGCTCGGCGCCCGACATTGCCGGTCAGGGCATCGCCAACCCGATCGCGATGATCGCCTCCTTCGCGATGTGCCTGCGCTACTCGTTCAACATGATCAAGGAAGCCGACACCTTGGAGAAGGCGATCGCCAACGTGCTCGACCAGGGCATCCGCACCGGCGACATCATGGCCGAGGGTGCGCGCAAGGTCGGCACATCGGAGATGGGCGACGCGATCCTCGCCGAATTCGAGAAACTCTCTTCCTGAGAACACGGAGGGCCGTATTGACCGTCGAGAAAACCGAACCGAAATCCGGCCCTTTCGCCGCCCTGCGGCGCCACTATCGCGAGACCCGGCCTGACCACAGGCCGGTTCCCAAGATTCTGCCGCTCGTCGTCATTACGATCCTCGGCGTGGCGGCCTTCTTCCTTCTTGACGTGCGTGCAGCAGGCATGCACGGCGCCTGGCCGGATTGGATCCGCCAACCCTCGCTGTTCCTCACCGATCTCGGCAAGTCCTGGTGGATCATCACGGGCACGGTGCTGATCATCATCGCCGGCACGCTACTGCACCGCTTTTCCGGCAACGACGATCGCCGCAAGCTGGGTGTCGGCGCCATCCACGGGGCGAGCTACGTACTGATATCGGTCGCAGTATCGGGATTGATATCCAACGTCATCAAGCGTGCGATCGGAAGGCCGCGCCCCGAACTATTCGGCGACCAGGGGCTCTTTTCCTTCAATCCCTTCGTGCATAATTCGGACTTCGAGAGCTTTCCGTCGGGGCATGCCACGACCTGCGGCGCGCTCTGGACGGCTCTTGCCCTGCTGTTTCCGCCGCTGCGCTGGCCGCTGTTGCTCGTGGGCCTCTATCTCGCCTTCACCCGCATCTTCGTCGGCGCGCATTATCCATCCGACGTGCTGGTCGGCTTCGGCTGGGGCATGTGGTTCGCCTTCTTCATGGCCATTCTCTTCGCCCGCCACGGCCTGGTCTTTTCCCACAGGGACGGCAAGCTCACCCGCCTGATCTGACCGGCACCACGACAAAGAAAAACCCGGCGCGATCGCTCGCGCCGGGGGGAAAGCAGGTTGCCCTGCTGCAGGGATCAATCCGCGTGGACGTTGTTGTTCTTCGTCTCGCGCAGGAAGAGCATTCCGATGACCAGGCTCATGCAGGCGATGATGATCGGATACCACAGGCCGTAGTAGATATCGCCGGCCGAGGCACTGAGCGCAAAGACGATCGCGGGGAGCAGACCGCCGAACCAGCCGTTGCCGATGTGATAAGGCAGCGACATGCCGGTGTAGCGGATGCGGGTCGGGAACATCTCGACGAGCATGGCGGCAATCGGGCCGTAGACCATGGTGACGTAGATGACGAGGACCGTCAGGATCGCGATGCACTGGATCCAGTTGACCTGGGCCGGGTCGGCCACGATCTTGAACTCGCCACCGCCGGGTATCTTGTAGACCGCGACATCCGTCGCGCCGTTGAGCTCCGCCGCAGTGGCGACCTTGTCGCGGATAGCCGCATTGGCGTTCATCTTTGAGGTGCCCGTCGCCTTGATCGCCTCTTCCGTCAGGTTGAGCTCGGGGTTGGCGGCGACGAAGCCGGCAAGCTTGGACTCGGCGATCGTCGCCGTGCCGCGAGTTAGCGGATAACCGGCTTCCTTGAGCGCGAAGTAGGCGGTCTTCTGGAAGGCGCCGTCGAGTGCCTTGGCCTGATCACCGGCCTTCACCGCGTCATAGGACGGAATGTCCTTGCCGCCGATCTTGACGGAGGCGACGGTTCCCGCCGGTGCCGCGACGATGTCATACGGGATCGAGTTCCGGGTCAGGAACGCAGTCGCGATGTCGCAGGACGAGGTGAACTTGGCGGTACCGGTCATGTTGAACTGGAAATTGCAGTCCTTGGGATCGGTGTTCACCGTGGCGCGGATGTTCTGCTGGGCCGTGTAGAGAGCAGGGTTACCGGCATAGGTGAGCGCCTTGAACAGCGGGAAGTAGGTCACCGCCGCGAGCAGCAGGCCGAGCATGATGATCGGCTTGCGGCCGATCTTGTCAGACAGCCAGCCGAACACGACGAAGAAGCCGGTGCCGATGGCGAGCGAGGCGGCGACCATGATGTTGGCCGACTGCGGATCGATCTTGAGAACGTTCTGCAGGAAGAACAGCGCGTAGAACTGGCCCGAATACCATACGACGGCCTGGCCGGCGACGGCACCGAACAGCGCCAGCAGCGCGATCTTGGCATTCTTCCATTGACCGAAGGCTTCCGAGATCGGTGCCTTGGAGGTCTTGCCCTCTTCCTTCATCTTCTTGAAGGCGGGCGACTCGTTCATCTTCAGACGAATCCAGACGGAGATGCCGAGCAGGAGCGAGGAGATGAGGAACGGAATGCGCCAGCCCCATTCAGCGAAGGCATCCTTGCTCATCATCGACTGGAGGCCCAGGATGATGAGAAGCGACAGGAAGAGACCGCCGGTCGCCGTGGTCTGGATCCAGGACGTATAGTAACCGCGACGATCATCCGGCGCGTGTTCGGCGACATAGGTCGCAGCACCGCCATATTCGCCGCCGAGCGCGAGGCCCTGAAGCAGGCGCAGCACGATCAGGATGATCGGAGCGGCGATGCCCAGTGTTGCCGAGCCGGGCAACAGACCGACGAGGAAGGTCGAGAGACCCATGATCAGGATGGTGATCAGGAAGGTGTATTTGCGGCCGACGAGGTCGCCGAGCCGGCCGAACACCAACGCGCCGAAGGGACGCACCAGGAAGCCCGCGGCGAAGGCGAGCAGCACGAAGATGTTGCGGGTCGCCTCAGGATAGGCGTTGAAGAACGCGTGTCCGATATAGACGGCGAGTGAACCATAGAGATAGAAATCGTACCATTCGAACACGGTGCCGAGCGAGGAAGCGAAGATGACTTTCTTCTCTTCCGACGTCATGCCGCGAGTCGTGCTCGCATTGACGGCGATATCAGCCATTGGGAAAGATCCTCCAGTTGCGCCGCCGTTCCCTCCTCAAGGTTCGTCGCGGCATGGGCGCAAATCTGACAGAAAGTGCCTTGAATCGTCAGCGCTCCTTTGGGCTTATGACTAAGGTATTAGGTGCAATGCAGCGTTTGCAACACGGCATGCGCGCGTGCGTGGCCGCGAAAAGTTTTGCCGGACCTGTTCCCCAGGCAACTTGACTTTGGAACGGAAAACCATCATCAAGCCTCTCGAAGAAGGAACCCGTCATGATCGGTCGCGAATACGCACGCCCTGTCATTGCCGCGCTGGATGCCCAATCCGGCGAGGGTTCGCTTTTTTCTCCGGTCAACAAAACCCGGGCCACCAAAACGACGACGAAAACCGTCTGACGTTCCTGGCCCGCCGCTCTCTCCCCCGGCTTTAGGCCGGGAGCGGAACCCGACACGGCCGCGCGCCGGCCGAGGGTTCTAAACTCCAAGCAACCGGCGGAGAGAAGAGAAAGAGACTGATAAAATGGGTTTCAAGGTAGCAGTGGCAGGCGCGACCGGTAATGTGGGTCGCGAAATGCTCAATATTCTCTCCGAACGTGGTTTTCCCGTCGACGAAGTGGTGGCGCTGGCTTCCAGCCGGTCGCTCAACACCGAAGTGTCCTTCGGCGACAAGACGCTCAAGGTGAAGAACCTTGAAAACTATGATTTCGCCGGTACCGACATCTGCCTGATGTCCGCAGGTGGCGCCGTCTCGATGAAGTATTCGCCCCTCATCGGCAAGCAGGGCTGCGTCGTCATCGATAATTCCTCGGCTTTCCGTTACGAGCAGGATGTTCCGCTGATCGTCCCCGAGGTCAATCCTGATGCGATCTCCGGCTATACGAAGCGCAACATCATCGCCAATCCGAATTGCTCGACCGCCCAGCTCGTCGTCGCGCTCAAGCCGCTGCACGATTTCGCCAAGATCAAGCGCGTCGTCGTCTCGACCTACCAGTCGGTCTCCGGTGCCGGCAAGGAAGGCATGGACGAACTGTTCCAGCAGACCCGTGCCGTTTTCGTCGCTGACCCGGTCGAATCCAAGAAGTTCACCAAGCGCATCGCCTTCAACGTCATTCCGCATATCGATAGCTTCATGGAAGACGGCTATACGAAGGAAGAGTGGAAGGTGCTCGCCGAGACCAAGAAGATCCTCGATCCCGCAATCAAGGTGACCTGCACCGCCGTCCGTGTCCCCGTCTTCATCGGCCATTCGGAATCGGTCAATATCGAGTTCGAACGCGAGATTACCGCCGAACAGGCCCGTACCATCCTGCGCGACGCGCCGGGCTGCCAGGTCATCGACAAGCACGAGAACGGCGGCTACATCACGCCTTACGAGAGTGCCGGCGAGGACGCGACCTTCATTTCGCGTATCCGCGAGGACGCCACGGTCGAGAACGGCCTCAACATATGGGTCGTGTCCGATAATCTGCGCAAGGGTGCCGCGCTCAACGCGATCCAGATTGCCGAATTAATGGTCAACCGCGGCCTCCTGAAGTCCCGCTAAGACCTCATTCAGGTCTTTTGCAACGACGTTGGAATAAATACCCCGCGAGAAACGTCTTCTCGCGGGGATTTGTATTGAACATTTCCAAGCTGCTGCTAAGAGACGGCCAGCGAATCTGGGCAGTACAACAGAACGCGGATCAGCCAGAACGACATTGGCCATAAGGAGCCGGGAATGAGCGCAAAGGGACTGTGCCTTTCAATTTCATTGGCAGCGGCATTCGCCGTCAGCGCAACATCAGCCTGGGCGGCCTCCTGCTCAAAGACATCTGCCGGCTTCGATGACTGGAAGTCGGAAATCAAGAGCGATGCCCTCGCGGCCGGCGTCAGCGAACGTACGGCGGACAAGGTCCTTGCCAGCGTTTCCTACAGCAAGGCGACCATCCGCGCTGACCGCGGCCAGAAGAGCTTCAAGCTCAGCCTCGATGAATTCCTTCGCAAGCGCGGCGCCTCCACCATCGTTTCGCGTGGCAAGAAGCTGAAGCGGCAGAACGCAGCGCTCTTCGCCTCGCTCGAAAAGCGCTTCGGCGTTCCGGCCGGCCCCCTGATCGCGATCTGGGGCATGGAAACCGGCTTCGGTAGCTTCATGGGCAAGGAGCACACGCTCTCGGCCGTCGCCACGCTGTCCTTCGACTGCCGCCGCACCGACTATTTCACCGACCAGTTCATGTCGGCGCTGAAGCTTGTCGATGCTGGCACGCTGTCGATCAACGCCAAGGGCGCCGCCCATGGCGAGATCGGCCAGACCCAGTTCCTGCCGAAGAACGTTCTGAAATATGGCATCGACGGCGACGGTAACGGCCGCATCGACATGGTCGGCTCCAAGGCGGACGCCCTGGCATCAACGGCCAACTTCCTCCGCGGCCATGGCTGGAAGGCCGGCGGCGGCTACCAGCCGGGCCAGACCAACTACGGCGCGATCCAAGGCTGGAACGCGGCCAAGGTCTACCAGCAGGCGATCGCCCTCATGGGCGCACAGATCGACGGCGAGACTCAGTAAGCGGCTGGCTGCAAGAGATTTCGGAAAAGGCGGCTTCGGCCGCCTTTTTCATTGCTTGTGTACGTAGGGTCGGGTGAAGTCGCCGGTCTGCGGGTCCATGACCCAGAGTTCGCCGGACGAGATGTCGAACCAGGCGCCTGACAGTTTGATCTTCTGCCGCTCATGCAGGATACGCACGCAGGGAAAGGTCAGAAGGTTCTCGATGGAGATGCGGATCGAGATACGCTCCAGTGCACGCTGGCGCTCGGCCGCGGTCATCGACTTGTACTGCGTGACCTCCTCGGCCGCAGGTCGGAGCATACCCATCCACCGGCCGATGAAGTCACCGGGGGATAGCGGGTTGGCATCGCTGTTGAGCGCGGCGTGGATACCACCGCACCGGCCATGGCCCATGACGACGATCTCGCGGATCTTGAGCGACTGCACAGCGAATTCGAGCGCTGCCGAGGTGCCGTGGTTCTGGCCATCAGGCGCGTAGGGCGGCACGAGATTGGCGACGTTGCGCACGACGAAGAGTTCGCCCGGACCGGCGTCGAAGATGGTCTCCGGCGCCGAACGCGAGTCGCAACAGGCAACCACCATCGTCTTCGGCGTCTGCCCGGTTTCGGCGAGCTGGCGATAGCGGCCGGATTCGCCGGCATAGCGCCCGCTCATGAAGTTGCGGTAGCCGTCGAGCAGATGCGATGGAAAACTGTCCATTGTGCCTCCTTCTTTGCCTATTTCCGTCTTGAACGCGAGGGATGAAGCAGCTGGCGGATCTGCACCATCGCCATCGGGGTAAGAAAACTCGAATAGTCCTCGAACAGCATCAGCTCATCGGCGCCGCGCTTGACGGAACGCGCGAGGATTTCGAACACCGACGCCGTCGTCATCTGCAGCGCCCTCTCCTCGGTCTCGCCGCGCATCAGGCGGGCGAGAAAGAGCGCTGAAGTGAGATCGCCGAGGCCGTTCGGCGGATTGCCGACCATGCGGTGTTCCGCCAGCAGCGCCAACCGGTCGGTGAGCAGGAGATTGCCGATGCCGCCGGCCATCATCGGCACCGCGGAGGTGACCAGCACCCGGCGCGGGCCGAGCGCCAGCGCCGCATCGATCACGTCATTGTTGGTCTCGAGCGCAGCACCCGAGAGCCAGCCGAGTTCGTAGCGGTTGGGGGTTGCGATATCGGCGATCGGGATCAACTGGTCGCGGATCGCTTCTGCGATCTCCGTCTTCACATAGAGGCCACCGGAATCGCCGATGACAGGATCGCAGACGAAGAGCAGGCCGGGACTGGTTTCCTTGAGTTTCCTCACCAGCCGCGCAACGGGCGCCACCTGTTCGGCACTGCCGAAATAGCCGGTCACCACCGCCTTGACGGCGCCCGCCCAGCGCGAGCCACCCATATCTTCAAGGGCAGCAGCGAACTGTCCGTCGGGTGTGGGAATGCGTGTCGAAGGGCCATGGCCGGGATGCCAGGGAAGGATCACCGTCGGCAGCGACCAGACGCGAAAACCCATGGTTTCGAGCGCAAAGACGATGGCGCGATTGCCCACCGAACCGCGAACGACATGGCTGGATATCGCGACGATCTCCGCCGGGCTATCGCTATCCATTCCCAACCCATCCCTCTGAGCATTCATCGCTCTATTTGACGGCTTCAATTGCCGCAGCGCAATAGTTTGTCAACCGGAAAGGTCCGGCTGCAACAAGTCTCCTCCTTTCCCTCCCTATCCGCCCGTCTTGAATGTGTCGCGCCAAAGTGCGACGTTCCCGCGCGGACATGTGCGGGGGAATGAACGTGGCTGAAGCCTATGCGCAACCCGAAGGCCGCGTGACGAAGCGCGGGCTCTTCGGCTGGATGATGTTCGACTGGGCCGCACAGCCCTTCTTCACCGTCGTCATCACTTTCGTCTTCGGTCCTTATTTCGCCGCCCGCATGGCCAGCGACCCGGTTGCCGGCCAGCTGGCCTGGAGCCTGACCGCCACGATTGCCGGCATCGTCATTGCGATCCTCTCGCCTGTGCTCGGCTCGATCGCCGATGCGACCGGCAATCGCAAGCGCTGGATCGGCTTCTTCGCGCTCGTCAAGATATCAGCACTCTACTCGCTCTGGTGGGCAGAGCCCGGCAGCTCCGTCGTCTCGATCGGTCTTCTTGTGATCCTGGCGTCGATCGCCGCGGAGTTCTCGATCGTCTTCAACGACTCCCAGATGCCGCGCCTCGTCAGCAAGGACAACGTTGGCACGGTCTCCAACATCGCCTGGGGTCTCGGTTATCTCGGCGGCATGATCGCGCTTTTCATCGTGCTTCTGCTGCTTGCCGGCAGCCCGACGACGGGCAAGACCCTGATCGGCATCGATCCACTCTTCGGCCTCGATCCAAAGGCGGGCGAAGACGCGCGCATAACCGGTCCCTTCTCGGCGATCTGGTACCTGATCTTCATCCTGCCGATGTTCCTGTTCACACCCGACACCGCCACCGGCATGCCGATCGGCAAGGCCGTGCGGTCGGGTCTCACGGAACTCAAGTCCACGCTCGGCGAACTTCGCCAACGCACCGGCATCGTGAAATTCATGATCGCCCGGATGATCTATCAGGATGGCGTCAACGGCCTGCTGATTCTCGGCGGCGCATTCGCGGTCGGCATGTTCGGCTGGGAGACGACCGAAATCGGCCTTTACGGCATCATCCTCAACATCACGGCAATACTTGGCTGCGGCGTGGCGAGCCTGCTCGACAAGCGTCTCGGCTCGAAGATCGTGGTTTCGGTGACGCTGGTCATGCTGTTCATCGCCACGCTGGGTTTCGTCTCGACCGGCCCGGGCTTCACCCTTTTCGGCTTCGTCCAGCTTCCGACTGCCGACGGTGGCGGCCTGTTCGGCACGGCGGCCGAGAAGGTCTATATCCTCTACGGCCTTCTGGTCGGCTTTGCCTTCGGACCCGTCCAGGCCTCCTCGCGCTCCTGGCTGGCACGAAGCGTCACGCCCGAAGAGGCCGGCCGCTATTTCGGCATCTACGCACTGTCCGGCCGGGCCACGACCTTCCTCGCCACCGGCCTGAACACGGTGCTGATCATGGCATCGGGATCACCACGGCTTGGCATGGCCTCGATGCTGTTGTTCTTCGCGATCGGCATGGCGATCCTTGCTGTCACGCCCTATCCGGCGGATAAGGTCACCGGGCGAAAACCCTAGTGCCGGAAATGCCGTGAGCCGGTGAAGACCATGGCGACGCCGTGCGCGTTCGCGGCGTCGATCACCTCCTGGTCGCGCATTGAGCCGCCTGGCTGGATCAGGGCCGTAGCGCCAGCCGATATCATCGACAGCAGACTGTCGGCGAAGGGCAGGAAGGCTTCCGATGCGGCCGCGGAGCCCTTGGTCATCGGCGCGGCCCAACCGTTGGCACGGGCGGCGTCCTCGGCCTTGATCGCTGCGATCCGTGCTGAGTCGACGCGGCTCATCTGGCCGGCGCCGATGCCGGCTGTCTGGCCGTCTTTGGCATAGACCACGGCATTCGACTTGACGTGCTTGGCTACCTTGAAGGCGAACATCATGTCCTGAAGTTCCTGCACGGTCGGCGCACGGGCGGTGACGACCTTGAGGTCGAGATCCTCGACCATGATATTGTCGCGGGTCTGAACGAGGAAACCGCCGGATACGGTACGCATGGTCAACCCGGCCGTGCGCGGATCAGGCAGGCCGCCGGTCACAAGCAGGCGAAGGTTCGGCTTGGCCGCGACGATCGCCTTGGCCTCGTCGCTGACCTCGGGCGCGATGATGACTTCGGTGAAGAGCTTGACGATCTCACTGGCCGTAGCGCCGTCGAGCGCAGAATTGAGCGCGATGATGCCGCCGAATGCCGACGTCGAATCGCAGGCCAGCGCCTTGCGATAGGCGTCCGTGAGTGTTGCGCCGGTCGCGACTCCGCAGGGATTGGCATGCTTGATGATGGCGCAGGCGGCACCGGCCGTCGTCGGGAACTCGGCGACCAGTTCAAACGCTGCATCGGTATCATTGATATTGTTGAAGGAAAGCTGCTTGCCCTGGATCAGCGTCGCATTGGCGACGCCAGGCCGCTTCTCGCCGGTGACGTAGAACGCCGCCTTCTGATGCGGGTTCTCGCCGTAACGCATTTCCTCACGCAGCACGCCGCCGATCGCGCGATGGCGCGGCGCCGCGATCTTGAGGTCCTCGGCCAGCCAGTTGGAGATCGCAGCGTCATAGGCTGCAGTGCGGGCAAAGGCCTTCTGCGCCATGCGCTGGCGGAACGGGTAGCCGACGGTTCCTTCAGCCTTTAGCTCGCCGATCAGTTCGGAATAGTCCGCCGGATCGGTCATGATGGTCACATAGGCGTGGTTCTTCGCCGAAGCGCGGATCATCGCCGGTCCGCCGATGTCGATATTCTCGACGCTCTGGGCGTAGTTCTCGCCGCGCGCCCGCACTTCCTCGAAGGGATAAAGGTTGATGATGGCGAGATCGATGCCCGCTATGCCATGCTTCTCCATCGCCGCCACATGGTCGGCATCGTCACGGATCGCCAGCAGGCCGCCATGGACGTTGGGATGCAGCGTCTTCACGCGGCCATCCATGATCTCCGGAAAACCGGTAACGTCAGTGACATCCGTGACCGCGATGCCCTCGGCCGACAGTGCCTTGAAGGTCCCGCCCGTCGACAGGATACGGATGCCGAGCCCCGCCAATTCGCGCGCCAGTTCGGCAATGCCGCTCTTGTCACTGACCGAGATCAGCGCGGTGGAGACTTTCACGCGATCGGGAGCGGGGATGTTCTTGGACTGCACGGCCATGGCGGGATCCTCTAGCGGATGGATGCCGGTCGCCTATCACAGCCCTCCACCCGAGAAAACCGCAAACCCGTCATGATCGGGGATTTTTCAGCTTACGGCGGCGGTCGACACTCTACTCAGGATCCACTGGATTTCCAGCGACTCACCGTGCGGGAAATGAAGCTCGATCTGCTGCGAAGCGCGGATGCCGCTGGGGTCGGCGAAGAAGACGTCTTCCTCGACCTTGATTTCCGTGTCGGTGGTCGAGAGTATCCAGGCTTCGCCATCGGGTGCCACCAGCCGGATCTCGTGCTCGTTGATTTCTCGGATATCGATCTGCGGATGGATGTGGAAGCGGGCGATGGCCACGGTTTGGAGATTGACGGGCGGATCGGAGCCATCCTCCTGCACCAATCTGTCGTTGCCGCGGATCTGAGTGCCCTGGGCGTTGATCTGTAGCGTCCGCTCGTGGATCAGGCCGAAGGGTTCCAAATATCCGTCATGGCGGCCGAGCAGGCCCTCGCTGCCATCCTCGAACTCGCCCCGCTCCACCTGCACCTCGGAGATGCCGTCGGAGAAGATCGGGCCTGACATCGAGGATTTGGAGATCCGGCTGGAGCTCGTGTCATTGACCGTCACCGTCGAATGCGCCGCGGTGGCACGCGCGAGCTGACGATAGTTCTCGCCGGCGAAGCGCGGCGCGCCAGAATTGATGATGAAGCGATGCTTGCCCGCCGACATCTCGAAGGACAGGCAGCCGGCATGTGCCGTCCGCGACATGGCCGTGCTGAGCGGCTTGCCGGTATCGACGATCAAGACCGTGTCGCGGACGGCGAGGCGGTGATAGCCGAGATGCGGCAGCGCCTTGAAGGGCTTTCCGGCTGTCTCGTCATAGCGCAGCACCGCCATCAGCTCGTTGGACAGGGTCGTCGTGGCACCATTGAACAGCGCGAGCTCGCCGCCCTGGTGGCGGAAGAAGCGCAGGGCCGGATACATGCGGTCGATCGCCGGCATCAGCCTCGTCGGGGGGTCATAGCCGAGATTGACATAGGTCTGCCGGAGCGGCAGCAGATCGAACAGCAGCTCGAGCCCCATCCGCGGGTTGCGCGAGATATGGCCGCCGTCACCCAAGATCTGCCGGTCGAGCTCGCGGTCGAGCTGCCGCGCCGCACGCTTCAGCCGGCCATTGGACGAGGACAGCGACACCGTCGCGACAGCGAGCGCGATCCGGATTCTCAGCCGTGTCTGGCCATCCGGCGCATATTTCGCCGTCAGCTCGAGGTAGCGGATCTGCATCCTGAGGCTCTTGAGCACCCGTCTGTAGAAGCGGACGTCCGCATTTTTCAGCACCACGGTCGAATGCGAGAGCCAGGCAACGATACGCTGTGCGGTAGTATCAGGGTCCCAGGCAAGGCCGGTGATTCGCCGGCCATGGGTGGCAATCCATTCGTCAGTCAGCCGGCGCGCCACCGCATAGCGTTCATCCGAATGTGTCGCCCGGATATGCCGCAGCCAGGAGAAACTGTGGAGCCGATAGGCGAATTCTTGCGACGGCAGTTCGACGGCGAAGGGCGAATGTCCCTGGGTGTCGAGCAGGCGGCCAGCCAGTGGAAAACGGCCCTCGGCAATTTCGTCGGCAATGAAAGGATCGGCCGCATGAAGATCGGTCGGGGCGACCACGAGACGCTTCGGCCCGCTGCGCATGCTGGGCAGCATGGTGACGCGGAATGCAGCGAGTCCGTGAGAAAAGCGCCGTCGCATTTCCCCCAGATAGTGCGACAGGTATCTCCGACGGCCCGACACGCTCATGACGCAGCTACATACATGTTTCAGCAAGAGGTAAAATTAAAACCCTGACGGGGTCAACCTGACATTGTTCGATTTTCGGACAGGTGAGCCTGGGAATACACAGTTTCAGGACGGCAGCCGCGTGAGCACCGCGGCATAGAATCCGTCCATGCCGCCGAGCATTGCCGGCGTCGTGCGGACGTCACCATTGGCGTCGATCGCGGCCTCAAGGCCGGGCCAATTTTCTGGGGAAACCGGAACGCGCGCTGCCGAGGCCTTGTCCTTGAGGAAGGCCTCGATGAGCTCTTCGCCTTCCAGCGGATCGAGCGAACAGTTCGAGAAAACCAGCGTTCCACCCGGCTTGAGCAGGCCGAAAGCGTGACGCAGCAACCGTTCCTGCACGCTCGCGAGCTTCTCCACGTCAGCGCCGTCCTTGGTCCAGAACACATCCGGATGCCGGCGAATCGTGCCGGTGGAGGAACAGGGTGCATCGAGCAGGATGGCATCGAAGCGGGGCTCTGCAGGGAGATCTTCGAGCTTCGATTGCAGGAACTCCGCCTCCATGCCAAGCCGGGCGAGATTTCCCTTGAGCCGCTTCATCCGGCTCCCCGATTGCTCGACGGCGGTTACATGGCCGCCGAGCAAAACCAGCTGCGCCGTCTTGCCACCGGGCGCGGCGCAGAGATCGGCAACGGCCTTGCCCTTGAGGTCACCGAAGAGGTTTGCCGGAATGGTGGCGGCAGCATCCTGCACCCACCACTCGCCTTCGGTGAAGCCTTCGAGTTCGGTGACGGAACCCTGGAATTCTGGCAGGCGCACCGAGCCAGTGGGCAATAGCAAGCCGCCCAGCTTTTCCGCCCAACCATTCGGGTCACTCTTCACCGTGAGATCGACCGGCGCCGGCGTCAGGCAGGCGTCGCCGATCGCTTGAGCGGCCGCTGCACCATAGACCTCCTCCAGCCGATTCTGGAACCAGGCCGGGAAGACTGGCACAGTGGCGCTAACCTCGGCCAGAACTGTATCCTTCTCCCGACCCAGGCGGCGCAGCAGCGCATTGACGAGATTGGCGAAGCGGGCGGAACGCGGATCGCGCCGCGCCTGTTCGACGGCGAGATCGACCGCTGAATGGTCCGGCACGTCGAGAAAGAGGATCTGCGCCGCGGCGACGGCCAGGATATGGCGCAAGTTGCGCGCGCCATCGGGCAGCGGCTTATCCAGGAAGCGGTCGAAGATCGCGTCGATCCGGGTGAGTTGGCGCAGGCAGGAATTGAGGATCGCCCGGACGAGTGCACGGTCGGCAATGCTCAGCGCGCTATAGGCCGGATTGCCATGCTCCTCGTCCATCATGCCATCGAGCGAGGTCTTCTGCTCGACCACGGCGGCGAGCAGCTTCACCGCAGCCATGCGTGCCTGGAGGCCGGGCTTGGCAGGATGCTGCATACGATTTGGGCCGGCGCCTTGCGGCTTCCGGCCCTGTACTTTCTCGGTCAAGAATAGGGTCCTTCGGGCGGTTTGCGGTCGCCGCGGCCCCAGGTAACATTGGGAACGGACCGCGGCTTCGGCTCCGCTTTAGCAGGCTCGACCGGTTCGGTCGAGGGTCCCCACGGACCGCGGCGCGTGCCGGCGGGCGCCTCTGCGCGCGGTTCGGCGGTTCGCTGCGTCTGGTTGGGCGCAGGACGGGGTGTCTGGCGCATCGCCTGAGCAAACCTCTCGAGCTCCGCCACGCGATTGTCGGTGTTCGGGTGCGTCGAGAAAAGATTGTCCATCCGCTCGCCGGAGAGAGGATTGATGATGAACATATGCGCGGTGGCCGGATTGGCTTCGGCGTGGTTGTTCGGGATCTGATGCGCCGCCGCTTCGATCTTCTTCAGCGCCGAGGCGAGCGACAGAGGATTGCCGCAGATCTCGGCGCCACGTCGGTCGGCGGCATATTCGCGGGTGCGGCTGATCGCCATCTGCACCAGCATTGCCGCGAAGGGCGCGACGATCATCGCAACCAGCGCCCCGACGAAGCCGAAGGGCCGTTCATTGTCGCGCGACCCGCCGAAGAAAAAGGCGAAATTGCCGAGCATCGAGATCGCACCGGCGATCGTTGCCGTGATCGTCATGATCAGTGTGTCGCGGTTTTCGATATGAGCGAGCTCGTGCGCCATGACCCCGGCGATTTCCTCGTGGTTGAGGCGGCGCAACAGACCGGTCGAGGCCGCGACAGCGGCATTTTCAGGATTTCGACCGGTCGCAAACGCATTCGGCTGGTCCTCGTTGATCAGATAGACGCGCGGCATCGGCAAGCCGGCCTTCTGGCTGAGATCCCTGATCATCTCGAAGAATTCGGGCGCGTTGCGCTCATCGATTTCCTGCGCGTCATAGGCCGACAGCACCATGCGGTCGGAACGCCACCAGGAAAAGATGTTCATGCCGGCAGCGGCGACCAGCGCGATCAGCATGCCGGCCTGTCCGCCGATCAGATAGCCGACACCCATGAAGAGCGCGGTCATGAAAGCGAGCAGCATCGCCGTGCGAGCGAAATTCATCCTTTTCTCCCTTGGCAAGTCTTTGCCGGAAACATACTTGCTTCTTAGAATGGTGATATGCCGCTTTGAGTTCAATATTCCTATGTCCGACGCCGATCAAACCAACGAGGGCAAAGCGTCTGCCCCGCGGCCAAAGGCGCTGACGCCGGCCGCGAAGCGCGCGCTGGAAGAGGCCGAGGCCCGCCGCAAGGCGACAAAGCCGGAGGCCACGCCGGCCGAGGTCGGGGGCCGTGGCGGCGCAGACCCTGCGCGTTATGGCGACTGGGAGATAAATGGCCGGGCTATAGACTTTTAGCCGAAAAATGCATTCCCGATTGCAGGGCCGGGGAGCCACCCAACTCTGCAACTGGCTGCAAGGCGACGAGACTGGCGCCCGGCAGGAATGCCGACAAAAAAAGTCCCGGCATGGCCGGGACTCACGCCTTCACAAGAATGGCTTAACCCTTCTTGTTCTGCCTGTTGGCAATCAGGTCATCCACCACAGCCGGATCGGCGAGCGTCGACGTATCGCCGAGCGCGCCGAAATCGTCCTCGGCGATCTTGCGCAGGATGCGGCGCATGATCTTCCCCGAGCGTGTTTTCGGCAGGCCTGGGGCGAACTGGATCTTGTCGGGCGAGGCGATCGGACCGATTTCGGTGCGGACATGGCCGACCAGCGCCTTGCGCAGCTCGTCCGAGCCCTGCACGCCCGCCATCAGCGTGACATAGCAGTAGATACCCTGACCCTTGATATCGTGCGGATAGCCGACGACGGCGGCCTCCGACACATCAGCGTGGGAGACGAGCGCCGATTCGACCTCCGCCGTGCCGAGCCGATGGCCGGAAACATTGAGCACGTCGTCGACGCGACCGGTGATCCAGTAATAGCCATCGGCATCGCGGCGGCAGCCGTCACCGGTGAAATACTTTCCCTTGTAGGTGGCAAAATAGGTCTGGATGAAGCGCTCGTGGTCGCCATAGACCGTGCGCATCTGCCCCGGCCAGCTGTCGGTGATGCAGAGATTGCCGTCGGTCGCGCCATCGAGCACCTTGCCCTCACCGTCGACGAGCTCAGGCTTGACACCGAAGAAGGGCCGGGTCGCCGAGCCGGCCTTGAGGTCGGTTGCACCCGGCAGTGGCGTGATCATGATGCCGCCGGTCTCGGTCTGCCACCAGGTATCGACGATCGGGCAGCGCGCGTCGCCGACGACGTTGTAATACCATTCCCAGGCCTCGGGATTGATCGGCTCGCCGACCGAGCCGAGCAGGCGGAGCGAGGAGCGTGAGGAGCGCTTCACGAAATCGTCGCCGGCGCCCATCAATGCGCGGATCGCGGTCGGGGCGGTGTAGAAGATATTGACCTTGTGCTTGTCGATCACGTCCCAGAACCGGCCCTGGTCGGGATAGTTCGGCACGCCTTCGAACATCAGAGTGGTCGCGCAGTTCGAAAGCGGGCCGTAGACGATATAGCTATGGCCGGTGACCCAGCCGACATCGGCTGTGCACCAGTAGATATCGCCGTCATGGTAATCGAAGACATATTCATGCGTCATCGAGGCATAGACGAGATAGCCGCCGGTCGTGTGCAGCACGCCCTTCGGCTTGCCGGTCGAACCCGACGTGTAGAGGATGAAGAGCGGGTCCTCGGCATTCATCGGCTCGGGCGGGCAGTCCGCGCTCACCTTGGCGCATTCCTCGTGGTACCAGAGGTCACGGCCCGGCGCCCAGCCGGTCTTGTTGCCGGTGCGGCGCACGACGAGCACGTCCTTGACCATGACATAGCCGCGTGCTGCGATATCGATCGCCTTATCGACATTGTCCTTGAGCGGCACCGACTTGCCGCCGCGCAGACCTTCATCGCAGGTGATTATGAAGGTCGATTCGCAATCGATGATACGGCCGCCGAGCGCTTCGGGCGAAAAGCCGCCGAAGACCACCGAATGGATCGCGCCGATGCGGGCGCAGGCCAGCATCGCATAGGCCGCCTCCGGCACCATCGGCATGTAAATCGTGACGCGATCGCCCTTCTTGACCCCGCGATCCTTCAGCACATTGGCAAGGCGGCAGACCTGCTCATGCACTTCGCGATAGGTGATCTTCCTGTCGAGCGACGGGTCGTCGCTCTCCCAGATGATCGCGACCTGGTCGCCATGATCCTTCAGATGGCGGTCAAGGCAATTATAGGAGACATTGGTCTCGCCGTCCTCGAACCACTTGATCGAGACGTCGCCCTCGAAGGACGTGTTCTTGACCTTGGTGAAGGGCTTCGACCAGTCAATGCGCTTGCCGTGCTCGGCCCAGAAGGCATCGGGATTGTCGACGCTTTCCTTGTACCACTTGAGATACGTCTCATTGTCGACGAGCGCCCGCGCCTTGGCGGACTCCAGCACCGGGTGAACCTTGATCTCCATGCACTCCTCCCACGGAAACGCGATATTTTTGCGCGTCTTACGCCATTTCGTGGTATATGAATAGCAGCAAGCGTCACTTGAGCAATCCGACTTTGGTCACCATATCAAAGTCGTATGGCAGAGAATTGCATTCTCGCGACACATCGGTTATAAGGCCGCCGATTTCCCGGACATTGTGGAACCTACCCACGGCCTGCGGCACCGGCGCAGACGATCAAGAAGGATATTCTCTCATGGCACAGCAGCAGCTTCTCATGCCCAAGGCAACCGCCGTCTGGCTGGTCGACAACACGGCGCTGTCCTTCGACCAGATCGCTCAGTTCTGCAAGCTGCACCCGCTCGAAATCAAGGCGATCGCTGATGGAGAAGCTGCCACGGGCATCAAGGGTCTCGACCCGATTTCCACCGGCCAGCTGTCGCGTGACGAGATTGCCCGCGCTGAGGCCGATCCGATGCGCAAGCTCAAGCTCGCCGACCCCAAGGTCCGCGTGCCGGAATCCAAGCGCAAGGGCCCGCGCTACACCCCGGTGTCGAAGCGCCAGGATCGCCCGAACGCCATTCTCTGGCTGGTCCGCAACCATCCGGAACTTAAGGACGCGCAGATCTCGCGCCTCGTCGGCACCACCAAGTCGACGATCCAGCAGATCCGCGAGCGCACCCACTGGAATTCCACCAACCTCACCCCGATGGACCCGGTGACGCTCGGCCTCTGCTCGCAGATCGACCTCGACCTCGAAGTCGAGCGCGCCGCCAAGGGTCGTCCGTTCCAGACTGCCGAGGAAGCCGGCGCAACGCTGGAGCCGGCCCGCGAGACCGAGCGTTTCAGGGCCGAACCGGAGGAGAAGGAAATCGACGCCGACGCCGTCTTCGCCAAGCTCAAGTCGCTCACCGGCAACCGCCAGGACGACGAGGAAGAAGACCGCTACTGAGGTTGCACTTATCCGGATAGACAAAGAGGGCGGCTCCGGGGCCGCCCTTCTCATTTCTGCTCGATGCGAAACAGCTGCAGCAAAAAGCCGCCCAATGGGGCGGCTTTTTCTTGGGAGGAACGTGGTTACTCGGCGGGCTCTTCGACCGGAGAGGGGGTCTCAGCGGCGCCCTTGTCTTCGCGCGGCTGGCGCGGCTGTCTGCGCGGGCGGCCGGCATTGCTGCGGCGGCGCGGGGTGCGCTCTGCAGTATCACCTGCTGCCGCTGCTTCCTGTTCGATCTGAACCTCCGCCGGAGTCTGGTCGAACACCGGCTGCGGCGTATTCTCGTCGATGGTCGGAACGACAGGCTGCTGGACAACGACCGCAGGCTTCGGCGCTTCGCTTTCGACGTCGGGCTGCTGCTGGTTGTAGTTCTGCTGCTGGTTGTAGTTCTGGTTCTGATTGTAATTCTGATTTTGATTTTGATGATGATTTTGGTTCTGATTCTGAACTCCATCGCCATCATCCTCGTCACGCTCGGAGCCCTCGCTGCGATCGTCACGCTCATCGCGCTGGAAACGCTCCTGGAACATCGCCTGCGCGGCCGCGATGATGCGGTTATAGTGCTCGGCATGCTGGAGATAGTTCTCAGCCATGACCCGGTCGCCGGAGCTTGTCGCATCCCGCGCCAGTGCCATGTATTTTTCTGCGATATGCTGCGCGGTGCCACGAATCTTCACATCAGGACCCGAACTGTCGTAGGTCCGCGTGAGGGGATTCTGGCCCTTTCGCTGGTTGTTGTTATTATTATTGTTATTGTTGTTGTTATTGTTCGGGTTTCCGCCGCCATTGCGACCGCGGCCACGCTGCTTTTGTTGTCCAGGCCTCATCAATTCACTCACCTGAGATTTTCCGGCTTTTCGTGCTGCCGCCGGGGTACATGCCGGCAAGGCTCTGGCCACGCCAGAACCCGGCAGGGATGTCACCGGACGCTATCGATCCCGGAACCAAATCCAAAAATCCAGAGTCCCGCACCAGGCCCGATTAAAACCGGCAATTTTGCTTGAGATACCCCAAAGCCCGGCAAACCATCGTGGAAATTCATTCTAGGGATGCCGCCCGGTGCTTGGCTGGAACCTAGAACGCTTCGCCCTTGATTCCAAGTCCTTTCTTGCCTGTCGCATAAGAAAAAAGCTTCTTTTTGACCAAACTGTCAGCTTTTTGCCCGAAATGCTTGCGCTCGGTCGTTGCCGGCGAGGTCCTTGGCTGCTCCAGCCTGCTCAAATCCAGCCGCTTCGAAGATTTCTTTCACGGCTTTCTTCTGGTCGTAACCCGTTTCGACGGCAACGAATCCAGCTGATTTGAGAAACGCCCCGGCGCCTGCAGCGATCGCGCGGTAGGCATCCAGCCCATCCTTGCCGCCATCGAGCGCCAGCAAAGGATCATGGTCGCGAACTTCGCGGTCCAATGTCGGGATGATATCAGACCTGATATAGGGCGGGTTCGAGACGATGACATCGTAGCGGCCGGACACGCTCTCGAACCAATTGCTCAGCACTGGCGTGAAGCGCTCCGAAAGCCCGTTGGCCTCCGCATTCTCCGCCGCCGTGTCAAGCGCGCCCTGGGCGAGGTCGGTGCCGGTGCCGCGTGCCAGCGGTAGGTTCGCCAGTAGCGCCAGGCAGATCGCACCGGTGCCGATGCCGAGATCGAGGATATCGAGCGGCGCGTCTTTTCGGTCTTTCATGAAATCGAGCGCCAGGTCGACCAGCACCTCGGTATCCGGCCGGGGATCGAGCGTGTCCTTGGAAATCTTGAGTTCCAGGCCATAAAAGCCGCGCTTGCCGAGAATGCGATAGACGGACTCGCCGTGAACGCGCCGGCCCGAAGCGGCGTTGATCTCGATCTCCTGGGCGAGCGGGATATGATCCTCGGCCCTGGTGATGAAATCGGTCCGTGAGAGGCCCATGATGCCGGCCACCAGGATGCGTGCTTCAGCCATCGGATCTTCAACGCCGGCGACCATGAAATGATTGCGGAGATGCGCCATCATGTGGTCGAGTGTTGTCATCCTGCCTCGCCCAGCCGCGCGAGTTCGGCGGCCTGATGGTCTGCGATCAGGGCGTCGACGACTTCGGCCATGTCGCCGGCGACAATCCGGTCGAGCGAGTAGAGCGTCAGGTTGATGCGATGGTCGGTAAGGCGGCCCTGCGGAAAGTTATAGGTCCGGATACGCTCCGACCGGTCGCCGGAGCCGACCTGCGACCTGCGGTCGGCAGAGCGCGCACTGTCGGCCTTCTGCCGTTCCATATCGTAGAGCCGCGAGCGGAGCACCTGCATGGCCTTGGCGCGGTTCTGGTGCTGGGACTTCTCCGAACTCGTCACGACAAGCCCCGTCGGCAGATGGGTGATGCGTACCGCCGAGTCGGTCGTGTTGACGTGCTGGCCGCCGGCGCCTGAAGACCGCATCGTATCGATGCGGATATCTTCGGCGCGAACTTCGATATCGATGTCCTCGGCTTCGGGCAGCACCGCCACGGTCGCCGCCGAGGTATGGATTCGGCCCTGCGACTCGGTCGCCGGCACGCGCTGGACGCGGTGCACGCCGGATTCAAACTTGAGCTTGGAGAACACGCCGCGACCGGAGATTTCAGCGATGATTTCCTTATAACCGCCGGCCTCGCCTTCGCTCTCCGAGACGATCTCAACCTTCCAGCCATTGCTGGCAGCGTAGCGCTCATACATGCGGAACAGATCGCCGGCGAAGAGTGCCGCCTCGTTGCCGCCGGTGCCGGCGCGGATTTCGAGGATCGCGCTCCTTTCGTCGGCCGCATCCTTGGGCAGAAGCGCAATCAGCAGGTCCCGTTCCAGTCCCTCGATCTTCTCTTCGACCTCCGGCAGTTCCAGGCTCGCAAGCTCGCGCATCTCGCGGTCGGTGCCGGAATCGTTGAGCAGCCCCCGGAGGCCGGCAAGCTCTTCCTTCGCCTTGAGATAGCTGGAGATCTTGGCAACGACCGGTTGCAACTCGGCATACTCGCCCGCCAGCTTGACATAGACATCCGCCGCCGGGCCTTCCGACATGCGTGCCTCGACCTCCGCCAGACGGCGTTCGAGCTCCTGCATCTTTTCAAGGGGCAGTTGGGCCAAGATGATCTCTGTTCAGCTAAAGGGGGATATTGTGGGTTTCGGCGAAACGCTTGAGCACTTCGCGCATCGGCATTCCCAGACCGGGCCGGTCGAGCGCCTCGTTCATGACCGTCGAGAGCGCATCGACATCGAGGCCGAGCAGCATCGCCTTGATCGGGCCGATCGACGCCGGAGACATCGATACCGAGCGGAAGCCGAGGCCGAGCAATGCCATTGCGGAAAGCGGCCGCCCGGCCATCTCGCCGCACAGCGTCACCGGCGTATTATTGCGCTCGCCGGCACGGACGATGTCGCGCAGCAGCCGGAGGAATGGCCGCCCGAGAATGTCGAACCGCTCGGCGACCTGGGCATTGCCCCGGTCGACCGCCATGGTGAACTGGAAGAGGTCATTCGACCCGACAGAGACGAAATCGGCTTCGGCCATCAGCTCGTCGAGCTGCCACATCAGCGCCGGCACTTCCAGCATGGCGCCATATTGCAGCTTCTTGGGCAGCGCATGGCCGAACTTGGAGAGATGCTGCACTTCCTTCTGCAGCAGCGCGCGCGCCTGGCGGAGCTCATCGACCTCGGTCACCATCGGGATCATGACCTTGAGCTCGACGCCGGCCGCCGCCTTGAGAAGCGCGCGGAGCTGGGTGCGGAGCAAGCCCGGCCGGTCCAGCGCCAGCCGGATCGCCCGCCAGCCCAGTGCCGGATTCTCTTCCTTGGCCGCCTGAAAATAGGGCACGACCTTGTCGGAGCCGATATCGAGCGTACGGAAGGTGACCGGCCGCCCCCCCGTCTGCTTGATGACACTGCGGTAGAAGGCTTCCTGTTCCTCGCCCTTCGGCATGGTCGAGGCGATCATGAACTGCAACTCGGTGCGGAACAGGCCGATGCCCTCGGCGCCTGACTCAACCAGTTGCGGCATATCGACCAGCAGGCCGGCATTCATGTTGAGGCTGATGCGCTTGCCGTCGCGCGTCATCGGCTCGACGGAGCGCAACGCACGGAACTGTTCCTGGCGGCGGGCGCGGAAGCGGGCCTTTTCCTCATAGGCGCGCTGCACATCCTGCGCAGGACGCAGATGCACCTTGCCGTCTTCGCCATCGATGATGACGGCATCGCCCTTTTCCGTAAGCGCCGTCACGCCCTCGGCACTGCCGACGACGGGAATGCCCATGGCGCGGGCGACGATCACCACATGGCTGGTAACGGCGCCCTCTTCGAGGACGAGGCCGCGCAGATTGGCGCGCGGATAGTCGAGCAGTTCGGCGGCACCCATGGCGCGGGCGACGACGATGGCGTCGTTGGGGAAGGCATCCGCTGCCGCATGCGCGCCAAACCCGGCCAGCTGGCGCAGCAGGCGATTGGCGAGGTCGTCGAAATCGTGCATGCGCTCGCGGAGATAGGGATCCGTGAGACGCATCATGCGGGCGCGGGTTTCGCTCTGCACACGCTCGACGGCGGCTTCGGCCGTCAGACCGTTGCGGATCGCCTCTTCGAGCTTGCGCACCCAGCCGCGGTCATGCGCGAACATGCGGTAGGCCTCGAGCACCGCGCGGTGCTCGCCCTCCATCGACACTTCGCGGCGCGACAGCATGTCGTCGATATGGATGCGCAGCGAGCCGAGCGCCTCCGAAAGACGATTGAGTTCCAGGTCGACGTCATCGTTCAGCAGATTGGTGACCACGACGCGCGGGTCATGCAGCACGACATAGCCAAGCCCGATGCCGTCTGCATAGGATTCGCCGTTGATGGTGACCGGACGGGTGAGGTCGAGTTCCTGGCCGGGCTGGGTGAGTTTCTTGAGGTCGCCGCTCGCCACCATCTCGGCAAGCACCATGGAGACGGTTTCGAGCGCCTCGACCTCGTCGTCCGAATAGTGGCGCTGGGAGCGGTTCTGGACCACGAGAACGCCGAGCGAACGGCCGGCGCGCAGGATCGGCACGCCGAGGAAGGACTGGAACAGTTCTTCACCGGTTTCCGGCAGGTAGGCGAAGGCCGGATGGCTCTGCGCGTCTGAAAGATTGAGCGGCTGGGCCGACGCCGCGATGGTGCCGACAAGGCCTTCGCCCATCTTCAGCTGGGCGTGGTGGACGGATTCCTTGTTCAGGCCTTCGGTCGCATAGAGTTCGAGCACGCCGTCAGCGCGCAACACATAGACCGAGCACACTTCCGCAACCATGTTGCGGGCGATCTGCGTGACGATCTTGTCGAGGCGATCCTGCGGTTCAAGCGGCTCGGCGGTGAGTTCCCTCAGCCGCCGAAGCAGGATGCGCGGGCCGGCAGCAAGGTCTCTGATCACCTGGGCGCTCTCCTACTCTCGGTTTCATCTCGAAGAGCCGGCACCCAGATCGAATCACATCCCCAGATAGCCGAGCCCTCCTCGCAATAACTACTTCTTATCCAGTCCGTAGGCCGAATGCAAAGTGCGAACCGCGAGTTCTCCATAGGCACCATCGATCAAGATTGAAATCTTGATTTCAGACGTCGTGATCGCCTTGATGTTGATGCCCTTGGAGGCGAGTGCCGCGAAGGCCTGGGCGGCAACGCCGGCATGGCTGCGCATGCCGATGCCGATGACCGACACCTTGACCAGGCCGGCTTCAGACTGAATCACGTCGAAACCGACCTTTTCCTTCTCCTTGCCGAGCACCGCGAGCGCCTTGTCGAGATCGCCGGTGGGCACGGTGAAGGTCATGTCGGTGCGCGAACCATCTTCCGAGATGTTCTGCACGATCATGTCGACATTGATATGAGACTCGGCGAGCGGGCCGAAGATTGCAGCAGACACGCCCGGCCGGTCGGCGACGCGGCGCAGCGATATCTGTGCTTCATCCTTGGCGAATGCGATGCCGGTTACGACTTCCTGTTCCAAGACTTCTTCCTCATCACAAATCAGCGTGCCGGGGGGATTGTCGAAATCACCCATGCCCGGCGCATCGGGATCCTCGAAAGACGATCGCACGAAAGTGCGAACCTTGAACACCATGGCGAGTTCGACGGAGCGGACCTGCAGCACCTTGGAGCCGAGGGACGCCATTTCCAGCATTTCCTCGAAGGCGACCTTCTTGAGGCGGCGCGCCTTGGGCTCGATCCGCGGGTCGGTGGTGTAGACACCGTCGACATCGGTATAGATGTCGCAGCGATCGGCCTTCAGCGCAGCAGCGAGGGCAACGGCAGATGTGTCAGAGCCGCCACGGCCGAGCGTCGCGATCCGGTTATCCGGGCCGAGGCCCTGGAAGCCGGCGACAACGGCCACCTGGCCCTCTGCCATCCGGCGGATGATCTCGGCGCCTTCGATATCCATGATGCGGGCCGCGCCATGGGCGCTGTCGGTCTTGATCGGGATCTGCCAGCCCTGCCAGGAGCGGGAATTGATGCCCATGGACTGTAGCGCAATGGCCAGCAGCCCCGACGTCACCTGTTCGCCCGAAGCGACGATCGCATCATATTCGCGTGCGTCATAGAAAGGCGTGTTGGCGCCGGTCGCCTTGGCCATGCCCTGCACCCAGCCGACCAGTTCGTTGGTCTTGCCCGACATGGCGGAGACCACGACGGCAACCTCGTGACCGGCCTCGACTTCGCGTTTGACGTGGCGGGCAACGTTATGAATCCGGTCGAGATCCGCGACGGAGGTTCCGCCGAACTTCATTACGATACGTGCCATGCCCTTTTCGCTTCCGGTCCCTGACGCGGCTCGCAATCGGCCGCGCATCCTGCGTCATATCCGCGAGCTCCCTCGTGGATTTCGGCGGTCTCTTATCGGATGCAGTCTTGAGATTCAATGGCTGAAGGCGCCCTATCGGTACGCCGCATCGCAGCGCTATGACAGCGCTGCCGAAATGCGCCGGCTGAGACAGCGAAGGATGTCCTCGGGGCAGGCGGGATCATTGGCGAAGAACCAGAGCTCGCCAAAGGGATTGTTGATCGCAAAGCGCCAGCCCATGCACTGGAAAGACATCCACCATTCGAAGCCGCCCCGCGAAAGCTGGCAGACCCGGACACCCGGGATGGCCTCGAGTTTCGCGCGGATATCCTCGGCGCGGGCATTTTCACGCAGGGCCAGGAAGTGGCGGGTCCCATCCCTCATGATGATGTTCATCAGCGGTGCCGTGGCTGGCATGACAGACCTCAGTTGATGATGACGCCGGATCCATCGGCGTAGTTGATCGCAGCGACACAGGCGAAAGCCTCGACATCGGGCGCATTGGCGAGGATGGGTACCGGCAGCGTCCGCCGTTCGAAGCTCTGCAGGAAATGGCTCTTGAGCTGAAGCTGATAGGGAAATCTCAGAGGCAGCGTCAGAACGTGGTCCTTGCCGGCGAAGAACTCGATCGAGCCGCTGACATTCTTGATCACCTTGGGATCCATCGAGTCGAGATAGACCTCGACCTCGTATTTGCCGAACTTGGTCTTTTCGACATTCCAGCGCTGGACCTTGAGAACCGAGGCGCTCTTCAGTCCGCAATGCTCATCTGCTTGCACCTGATTGGCCGCGACCAGTCCGATCACGCCGACCATGACTCCAATGACGTACATCCGCATCTGTATGCCCCATATGCTGGTGGAAACGCAGCACAGCCCGAAAAAGGAACGGGGGAAGAGGCGGGATTATTCGTTTCGTTGCAGTTGTCGGCCAGCGTAGAGAATACGGGCGACGATAACCTCATCGCCACTTACTTTGAACGCGATACTTATCCGGCGTTCGAAACCAACAATCCTCAAACCGGCTCCAGTTCGTCGCGGACTGTTCCGTGCTCGGGGAAGAGGCTGAAACCCTCGATGAACCGGCGAATGCGGGAACCAACGCGAGCTTCAAACCCCCTCGCCCATCGCCGCCCTGATCAATGCCTTGGCATCGTCGCTCTCCCAGGCCGCGGGGCCGCTCAGCGCACCCAGCATGCAGCCCTTGCCGTCAACCAGCACACTGACCGGCAGGCCGATCGTCAAGCCGGCTTTCTTGAGCTGATTGAAGCTCGACAGCGTCGCGTCGTGATGCAACGGCAGCGCGTCGATCTTTTCTTCGGCCAGGAAGTCCTTCGGCTTCGATGCGTCGCCGGTGTCCAGGTTGATCGCGGTGACCTGGAATTTGTCGCCGCCGAGCGCCTTCTGCAGCGCGTTGAGCGCCGGCATTTCCTCGCGGCAGGGTACGCACCAGGTGGCCCAGAGATTGATCAGTTGCACCTTGCCGGCATAGGCGGCGAGCGTGATGTCCTTGCCGTCAGGTCCTTTGAAGGGCGGAAGCGTCAGATTGCGGCCGTTCTTCTCGGTGATGAAGGCAGCGACCTGGCCCTTGGCGAGTGGATCGAGACGGGCGATAACGTCCTTTGCGGCCGCGCATTCCGCCGCGGCGATGTTCAAGCCATTGCCATCGGCCGCCCCTCTCATGTAAACGGCGACAGCACCGGCAAGCAGGCCCGCAAAGGCCGCGATCGCCACCATTTTCAGGGAAGGGAGATAGCCCCGACTTCTTTCCTCAGTCATGCACTCGTTCTTCTCAGGTTAGCGCCATGTCATCAGGCAATTCCAACACGACCTCCAACCAGATGTGGGGCGGCCGCTTCGCCGCCGGTCCCTCGGCCATCATGGAGGAGATCAATGCCTCGATCGGCTTCGACAAGAAGCTTTATGCGCAGGACATAGCAGGTTCAATCGCCCATGCCACGATGCTGGCCGCGCAAGGCATCATCTCGGCTGACGATCGCGACAAGATTGTTGCCGGCTTGAAGCAAATCCAGGGCGAGATTGAAAGCGGCGCCTTCGAGTTCTCACGCAAACTTGAAGACATCCACATGAATGTCGAAAGCCGGCTGGCCGCCATCATCGGCCCGGCCGCCGGACGGCTCCACACCGCCCGCTCGCGCAACGACCAGGTCGCCCTCGATTTCCGGCTCTGGGTCAAGGCCGAGCTGGAACGCACCGAGAAGGCTCTGACCGGGCTGATTGCAGCCTTTCTCGACAAGGCGGACAAGCATGCAGCCACCGTCATGCCCGGCTTCACCCATCTCCAGACCGCGCAGCCGGTGACTTTCGGCCACCATTGCATGGCCTATGTCGAAATGTTCGGCCGCGACCGCCAGCGCGTGCGCCATGCCATCGAACATCTCGACGAAAGCCCGATCGGCGCCGCTGCACTCGCCGGCACGCCCTATCCGATTGACCGCCACATGACCGCCAAGGCGCTCGGCTTCCGCGAACCGACCCGCAATTCGATCGACACCGTCTCGGACCGCGATTTCGCGCTCGAACTCCTGTCGATCGCAGCGATCTGCGCCGTCCATCTCTCGCGTTTCGCCGAGGAAATCGTCATCTGGTGCACGCCGCAATTCGGTTTCATCCGGCTCTCCGACGCCTTTTCCACCGGCTCCTCGATCATGCCACAGAAGAAGAATCCTGACGCGGCCGAGCTGGTGCGTGCCAAGACCGGCCGCATCAACGGCTCGCTGGTGGCGCTGCTGACCGTGATGAAGGGCCTGCCACTCGCCTATTCCAAGGACATGCAGGAAGACAAGGAACAGGTCTTCGACGCAGCCGAAAACCTCGAACTCGCCATCGCCGCGATGACCGGCATGGTGACCGACATGACCGTGAACGAAGCGAAGATGAAGGCCGCCGCCGGCGCCGGCTATTCCACCGCCACCGACCTCGCCGACTGGCTGGTCCGCGAACTCGGTCTGCCCTTCCGCGAAGCCCACCACGTCACCGGCCGCGTCGTGGCGCTCGCGGAAAGCACGGCATGCGATCTATGGGATCTTCCGCTCGATGCATTGCAGGCTATCCATCCTGGAATCACCGACAAGGTGTTCGAGGTCGTAACGGTCGAGGCCTCCGTCGCCTCACGCAAGAGCTATGGCGGCACGGCGCCTGATCGGGTGCGAGAACAGATCGCATGGTGGCGGGCGCGGAACTGAGATCGAATCTCCGACTTCGACCTACCGGGGAGAAGCGGGGGACCTATCTGAGGCGATGAGGAGCCCTCTGCACGAGCTTAGTGCTTCGGCGGGAGCTTGCGTTTCAGGACGTCCTGGACCCGGCCGCCAGCAGCGTCACGAACTGGTCGAGCTCGCTTTCGAGCCGGCCGCGTGGCAGGCCGACGAAGCGAGCCTCCAGGCTGATCGAGATAATGCCATGCACGGCGCTGAACAGCGTCAGCGCTCTGATATGCAGGTCTTCCTCGGCCAGGTCAGGGTTGAGCGCGGCGAGCGGCCGGGCGATGAACTGGATCAGGAACATGTGCTTGTCGAGATGCCAGCTCGGGGCTTCGACCCCGTCGGGCAGCCGATGCTCGAAGAGCGCCGTCCAGAGATTGCGTTGGCCGAGCGCGAAGCGCAGGTAGCCATGGGCCAGGATGCGTAGCTGTTTCGCCGGATCGGCTTCGCCGGCGAGTTCGGTCACGAGATCCTGCTCCAGCGTGCCCAGCGTCTCGGAATTGACGTGCAGAATCAGTTCGTCGAGGTCACGAAAGGCGGTGTAGAGGCCGCCGAGCGCGCAGCCGGCATCCTGGGTGACGTCGCGCGCACGGAGGTTTGCGAGGCCGCTTTCTGCAATGCGATTGCGCGCGGCGGCGATCAGCCGCGCCTTGAGATCCTCCCGCTTCAGTTCGCGTTTACCGGCCATTAACCATTTGCCTTCCGATTCGTGAACGCCGTTCAGAATAATTCTTGAACATTGTTCGTCTTTGTGTCAGAACTTAATTGTGAACACTGTTCATAGACGGAGGATCCGGAATGTTCAAACATATTCTCACTCTGCTGCGCGGCCGTGCTTTCGAGGCCGAGCAGGAATTCCTCGACAGAAACGCAATCCCGCTGCTCGGCCAGCAGATTCGCGACGCGGCCCAAGCAATCCAGTCCGCCCGCCGGGCGGTCGCGATCGCCATCGCCCAGAACGAACAGGAGGTCGAGCAGCACAAGATAACACTCTCCCGTATCGCCGATCTCGAGACCCGCGCGATCGCGGCGCTTACCAAAGGCAATGAAAAGCTGGCCCGCGAGGCGGCCGAGGCGATCGGCTGGCTGGAGGCAGAATGCGCGGCGTCGGAAAAGGCGCAAGCACGTTTCCAGACATCGATTGAGCGGATGCGGTCGGTGGTCCGCGCCTCTGAAGCGCGGCTCAGGGACCTGCATCGCGGCGAGCGCATCGCTCGCGCCAACGAGCAGACCCAAAAGCTCGATCGTTCGGCCTCGACATCAGGCCTCGCGACGCTTTCCGAAGCCGAGGAGACGCTGCTCCGGCTCCGCACCCGCCAACAGGAGATCGACACGACCGCCGAGGCGCTGCGCGAGATGGATGCGGGGACCGACCCCTCGGCCATTATCGAGAAACTTGCCAAGGCGGGATGCGGCGCACCGCTGACGCCGGACGCCGACGCCATTCTGGCCCGCCTTCGCGGGCGAATGAACGATGCAGCCTGACCGTCACAACACTGGACAAGGGATACAACAATGACCGAGAGTTTTCAGAAGCATTCTTCCACGTGGGTCAGCTTCTCCTATTTGAGCTTCGGTACCGCGGCCTTCATGCTGGCGCTCGGCATCTACATGATGCCGCTCGACCTGTGGGGGAAGGGCTATCTCGCCATGGGCATCCTGATGCTCGTGCAGACCACAGTGAATGTCACCAAGACCATCCGCGACAATGCCGAGTCCGAGAAGCTGATCCGCAAGGTCGAAGACGCCAAGACCGAAAAGCTGCTGCTCAATATCAATCGTAACGACGCGAGTTAATTCGCATTAACCTCGCCGCAGGGTTGTTTTTCAAAATCAACCTTTGACTAACCACTCTGCGGCTTGTCTACGCCCGACCGCGAAAAGGGAAAATCCCGATGCAACGCAATTTGATGACCTCGCGCCAGTTCGCACCTTTGTTCTGGACGCAGTTCCTCTCGGCTTTCAACGACAATTTCCTCAAGAACACGCTTGTGTTCCTGATCATGTACCAGATGGCGGCCGAGGGTGGCGCGCTGGTTGCGGTTGCGGGCGGCATCTTCATCCTGCCCTTCCTGGTTCTGTCGGCAATCGGCGGTGAGCTCGCCGACAAACACGACAAGGCCGTCATCGCCGAGCGGCTGAAGCGCGCCGAGATCGGCGTCGCCGCGCTTGCGGTTGCCGGCATCGCCTTTTCTTCGATCTGGGTGCTGATGGTGGCACTCTTCGGCTTCGGCGTCATCTCGGCGCTGTTCGGGCCGATCAAATACGGCATCCTGCCCGATCATCTCGAACGCCGCGAACTGCCCGCGGCGAATGCCTGGATAGAGGGCGGTACCTTCATCGCCATCCTGACCGGCACGATTGCCGCTGCGGTTTCCTTCAGCGGTGAGGGTAGCCTCTGGGTCTTCGGCCCGTTGATGATGGGCCTCGCGGTGCTTTGCTGGTTTGCGGCCAGCATGATCCCGAAGACGGGCGCCAAGGCGCCGGACCTCGTGATCGACAAAAACGTCTTCCGTTCGAGCGTGACACTGGTCAACGAGCTCCGCGCCGATCAGCGCATCTGGCGCGCGGCGCTGATGAATTGCTGGTTCTGGTTCGTCGGCGCCTTCGTCATGACCATGCTGCCGATCATGGTGAAGGATATTCTCGGTGGGTCCGAGATCGTCGTGCCGGCCTATCTCGCGGTCTTCGCCATTTCGATCGCCGTGGGTTCGGCCATTGCCGGGTGGATGTCGGCGGGCCGCGTGGTGCTGCTGCCGGCGCCTGTCGGTACGGCAATCGTCGCGTTCTTTGGTCTCGATCTTGCCTGGAATCTGTGGGGCCTCGCGTCCGTCACTCATGCCGAGACGATCACCGGCTTCTTCGCCGGCGAAAATACCATCCGGGTGGCGGTGGATCTTGCCGGTATGGCGATCGGCGGCGCCTTCCTCGCCGTGCCGACCTTTGCCGCGATGCAGACCTGGGCGCATGAAGACCATCGAGCCCGTGTCATCGGTGCGGCCAATGTATTGTCAGCGCTGTTCATCGCCTCGGGCCTCGGCCTGGTCGCCGTACTGCAGGCACTCGGGCTGTCGGTGCCGGCGATCGTGCTCGGCCTCTCGGTGCTCAATCTCGGCATCGCCTGGCTGATGCTGAAGACGCTGCCGACCAATCCGTTCCGCGACCTCATCTCGATCATCTTCCGCGCCTTCATGCGGCTCGAGGTCGAGGGTCTGGAAAATATCAAGAAGGCCGGCAAGGCGCCGATCATCGCGCTCAACCATGTCAGCCTGCTCGACGGCGCCCTGGCGCTCGCCATCACCGAGGAAGAGCCGACCTTCGCCGTCGATTACAAGATCGCGCAGGCCTGGTGGGTCAAGCCGTTCCTGAAATTCGCCAAGTTCCTGCCGCTCGACCCGACCAAGCCGATGGCGACGCGCACGCTGATCAAGATCGTCCAGGACGGCAATCCGATCGGCATCTTCCCGGAGGGTCGTCTGACCGTCACCGGTACGCTTATGAAGGTTTATGACGGCGCCGCCATGGTGGCCGACAAGACCGGTTCGATGGTCGTGCCGGTCCGCATCGACGGCCTGGAAAAGAGCTACTTCACCTATCTCAACGATGACAAGGTGCGCCGCCGCTGGTTCCCGAAGGTGAAGGTGACCATCTTGGAGCCGCGCAAGCTCGAGGTGCCGGCCGAACTCAAGGGCCGCGCGCGCCGCATCGCCGCTGGCGCGGCCCTCTACCAGATCATGTCCGACCTGATGTTCCAGACGTCGAACACCTCGTCGACCGTGCTGCAGCGGGTGGTCGAAACAGCCCGGGATCGCGGCATGGGCACACTCGCCGTCGAGGATCCGGTCACCGGCAAGCTGACCTATGGCAAGCTGCTGACCGGCGCTGCCGTGCTCGCGGCGAAGTTCAGGACGATGTTCCCGAACCAGGAGACGCTGGGCGTGATGTTGCCCAATGCAAACGGCGCCGCAGCCACCCTGTTCGGCGTGATGTCGGCGGGCAAGGTGCCGGCGATGCTGAACTTCACGGCCGGGGCGGCCAATCTCCTGTCGGCCTGCACTGCAGCCAAGGTCGAGTACGTCCTGACCTCGCGGGCCTTCGTCACCCAGGCCAAGCTGGGACCGGTGATCGAGGAAATGCAGAAACAGGTGAAGATCGTCTGGCTCGATGACCTCCGTGCGGAGGTGGGCTTCACGGACAAGCTCGTCGGCTATTTCCGCAAGGCGCGTCCGCTCGTCAAGCGCAATCCGGATGATCCGGCGGTGATCCTGTTCACATCGGGTTCGGAGGGCTCGCCCAAGGGCGTGGTGCTGACCCACCGCAACATCCTGTCGAATGCTGCGCAGGCGGCCGCGCGCATCGATTTCCATTCAGGCGACAAGGTGTTCAACATCCTGCCGGTGTTCCACTCCTTCGGTCTTACCGCAGGCACCATCCTGCCGCTGATTTCCGGCGTACCGATCTATTTCTATCCGTCGCCGCTGCACTATCGCATCGTGCCGGAACTGATCTATATCTCCAACGCCACCATCATCTTCGGTACCGACACCTTCCTGTCGGGCTATGCACGGACCGCGCATCCCTACGATTTCCGCTCGATCCGCTACATCTTCTCGGGCGCCGAGCCGGTCAAGGCCTCGACCCGCGAGACCTATATGGAGAAGTTCGGCCTGCGCATCCTGGAAGGCTATGGCGTGACCGAGACCGCGCCGGTCGTATCGATCAACACGCCGATGTACAACAAGTCGGGCACGGTCGGTAAGATCATGCCGGGCATGGAATGGAAGCTCGAACCGGTGCCCGGCATCGAGGAAGGCGGCCGGCTCTATCTCAAGGGCCCGAACGTCATGGCCGGTTATCTCAGGGCCGAAAATCCCGGCGTGCTCGAACCCCTGCCGGACGGCTGGCATGATACGGGAGACATCGTCACCATCGACGCCGACGGCTTCGTCCGCATCAAGGGCCGCGCCAAGCGCTTCGCCAAGATCGCCGGCGAAATGGTGTCGCTCGCCGCCGTGGAGGCACTGGCCGGCAGCCTCTGGCCGGGCCAGCTCTCGGCAGTCTCGGCTATCCCCGACCAGAAGAAGGGCGAGCGCCTGATCCTGCTGACCGACGCGCCGAATGCGACACGCGCCGAATTCCTCGCCTATGCCAAGTCGAAGAACGCGATGGACATCATGGTTCCGGCCGAGGTGCGCATCGGCAAGGTGCCGGTGCTGGGCTCGGGCAAAGTGGATTTCGTCGAGGCGCGGAAGCTGGCACTGGAGCCGGTGGTGGCGAGCCAGGTGGCGTGAGGGGTTGCCCCTCACCCTGACCCTCTCCCCGCAGGCGGGGAGAGGGGACGCTGGAGGCGTCGACGGTGCCACTGATCCCTTCTCCCCGCGTGCGGGGAGAAGGTGCCGGCAGGCGGATGAGGGGCAACAAGATAGTCCCCAAGCCCTGCATTCGTCGCATTGCTGTTAAGCGCGTTCGATAGATTGCGCCTCCACCCCTTTCGCAAATGCAAAAAAAGGGGTATGAGCCCGCCAAATTGAATTGCGCGCCCTCGTGCCCGCCACAAACTTCAGAGACCCATCAGATGAAAATGCGAAATATCGCGATTATCGCACACGTTGACCATGGCAAGACGACGCTCGTCGACGAGCTCCTGAAGCAGTCGGGCTCCTTCCGTGATAACCAGCGCACCGTCGAGCGCATGATGGACTCCAACGATCTCGAAAAAGAGCGCGGCATCACCATTCTTGCCAAGGCGACGTCGATCGAGTGGAAGGGCCATCGCATCAATATCGTCGACACGCCCGGCCACGCCGACTTCGGCGGTGAAGTCGAGCGTATTCTGTCGATGGTCGACGGCGCGATCGTTCTGGTCGACTCGTCGGAAGGCCCGATGCCGCAGACCAAGTTCGTGGTCTCAAAGGCACTGAAAGTTGGTCTCCGCCCGATCGTCGCGATCAACAAGATCGACCGTCCCGATGGCCGCCATGAGGAAGTCATCAACGAGGTCTTCGACCTCTTCGCCAATCTCGACGCGACTGATGAACAGCTCGACTTCCCGATCCTCTACGGCTCGGGCCGCGATGGCTGGATGAACGTCAACCCGGAAGGTCCGAAGGACCAGGGCCTCGCGCCACTGCTCGATCTCGTCATCGAGCATGTGCCGGAGCCGAGTGTCGGCGACGAAGACGGCGCTTTCCGCATGATCGGCACGATCCTCGAAGCCAACCCCTTCCTCGGCCGCATCATCACCGGTCGCATCCATTCGGGCTCGATCAAGCCGAACCAGTCCGTCAAGGTCATCGGCCAGGATGGCAAGCTGATCGAAAACGGCCGCATCTCGAAGATCCTCGCCTTCCGCGGCATCGAGCGGACCCCTATCGATGAAGCCCATGCAGGCGATATCGTTGCCATCGCCGGCCTCTCCAAGGGCACGGTCGCCGACACGTTCTGCGACCCCAGCGTGACCGAGGCATTGCACGCGCAGCCGATCGACCCGCCGACCGTCACCATGTCCTTCATGGTCAACGACAGCCCGCTGGCCGGTACCGAAGGCGACAAGGTCACGTCCCGCGTCATCCGCGACCGCCTGCTCAAGGAAGCCGAAGGCAATGTCGCGCTGAAGATCGAGGAAGCCGAGGGCAAGGATTCGTTCTACGTCTCCGGCCGCGGCGAACTCCAGCTCGCCGTGCTGATCGAAACCATGCGCCGCGAAGGCTTCGAGCTCGCGGTGTCGCGTCCGCGCGTCGTCATGCACAAGGACGAGAGCGGCCAGCTGCTCGAGCCGATCGAGGAAGTCGTCATCGACGTCGATGAAGAGCATTCCGGCGTCGTCGTGCAGAAGATGAGCGAGCGCAAGGCTGAAATGGCCGAGCTTCGCCCCTCCGGAGGCGGCCGCGTCCGTCTCGTGTTCTTCGCCCCGACCCGCGGCCTGATCGGCTACCAGTCGGAACTGCTGACCGACACGCGCGGCACGGCGATCATGAACCGCCTGTTCCATGCCTACCAGCCCTTCAAGGGCAACATTGGCGGCCGCGTCAACGGCGTGCTGCTGGCCAATGCGCCGGGCGAGGCCGTGGCCTACGCTCTGTTCAACCTGGAAGACCGCGGTCCGATGATCATCGATCCGGGCGAGAAGGTCTATATGGGCATGATCATCGGCATTCATACCCGCGATAACGACCTCGAAGTCAACGTTCTCAAGGGCAAGCAGCTGACCAACATCCGCTCGGTCAACAAGGACGAGGCCGTCAAGCTGACGCCGCCGATCCGCATGACGCTCGACCGCGCGCTTTCCTGGATCCAGGACGACGAACTGGTGGAGGTGACGCCGAAGTCGATCCGCCTGCGCAAGATGCATCTCGACGCCAACGATCGGAAGCGCATGGACAAGCAGCGCGCTGCCGGCGCGGCCTGATCGCTGGCAATTTACGGTCAGATTGAGTTCTGGCGGACAAGCAAATCCGATTCGCGGGAAGCGCCGTATAATCTACGGCGCTTTTTCTTTGCGCCGCAAACCCGGAGGCTGTCATGACTGCGAATATGGACATGCTCAACCAAGCCATCGGTCGCTGGAACGCGGGCGATCTCGATGGTTATCTGTCGCTCTATGACGAAGATATCAAACTGCACGGCTATGTGCCGCAACCAATGAACAAGGCGGAGGTGGCCGGCTTCTATCGGCAGATCTGGGCGTCGCTCGCCCAGGACGGCAAACCGAGCCCGAAGCTGGAGGTGCTCGACGCGTTTGAAACCGGCGCCAAGATGACCTGCCGCTTCGTCATGTCGGGGCGCCATTCCGGCGAATTCATGGGTGTGCCGAAAAGCGGCGCTGACTATGTGTTGCCCGGCATCACGATCCTTCAATTCGAAAACGGCAAAGTGATCGAGCGCTGGTCGAGCGCCGATATGCTGGGCCTGATGATGCAGATCGGTGCTATTCCGATGCCGCAGGCCGCCTGATCGAGCGGCGCCTCTGGCCATAGCGCCACCTTCCTGTTGAAAACCCGGCACTCACGCGGTTGCCGGGTTTTATCATGACTCCCCGGCTTTTAACCTGCGATTCGGAACTTGCGCCTTGCCGCCATGGTTAACATTGCGTTAATCTCGGCGGTGACCACTTTGTAATGAGTATTCGCGGCATGAGCCGTCTGCGTAGGGTGGATGAACGCTATGACGACGTTGGCAATCGAAGTGAGGCGAGCCGAGCCGCAGGATGCGCGTGCGATTGCCCATGTGCATCGTACGGCATGGATCGCAAGCTATGCGGGCCTCATTCCTCATAAGCCCTTGACGCAGATGATAGAACGCCGCCGCGAAGATTGGTGGCGACGTGCCTCGCGCGGGCCGTCGACGGTGGTGGTGCTTGAGGTCGCCGGAAAGATAGCAGGCTATGCGACGATCGGTGTGAATCGGGTCAAGGCTCTCAAGCAGGAAGGTGAGATCTACGAACTCTATCTTCTGCCGGAATATCAGGGAATCGGTCTCGGCAGCTATCTGTTCCGCGAATGCCGCGGGATGCTTAAAGCGCTGAACATGGCCGGTCTCGTCGTCTGGTGCCTCGAAGAAAACGAGAACGCGGTTACCTTCTACCGCGCCATGGGCGGCATGGATGTCGCCGAGGGAATGGAAGAATTCGGCGGTCGATCCTTGAAGAAGCTGGGCTTCATCTGGCGCCAGTGAGCGCCGGTTAGGCCTATCATTCGATCTTCGCTTCCGGATAATTGTAGACCGGCTCGCTTGCCCTATCGCCTCTCTTGCCGTGGAAGACCGGCTTCTCCTTGCCGCAGGGGAAGTTCGGCGCCTGCACGTCGGCGAGCTTGCGGGCCATTTCAGTGGCATTCTTGTTTTCCAATGCGTCGACATAGGCTGTGACGCAGCCGGTCATGTCGTCGGGCTGGCCGACGCGCGAGATGACGAGAACCTGGCCCTCATGCTCAGCGTCCGGCTCGTAGCTCGCCGGGTTCAGGTTCTGGGTCCGGTAGCGCAGGATGGTCGCGCGCGGAACGCCTTCGTCGTCCAGCCGCCACTCGATCTTTTCATTGTCGGCGAAGTAGTTGAAGACCTCGAAGGTCTCGCCGGCGCCGTCGAGAATCTCCTTGCTCAGATGGCCGAAATAGGTGCTCGACCGGCTGTCATAGCTGTTGAAATAAAAGGGATAATCCTTGTAGCCGTCACACTTGAGCGACATGTTCCCCATATCGATGTCTTCCTGGCTCGGTGTCCCGATAGTCATGCAGCCTTTCTCGATCGAGGCATTGGTATAGACGCTGCTTGCGGCCATGGCCGGTGCGCCGAAGCCGATCACGAGCAGGACGGGGAAGATGCGGATGGCGGCGCGGAGGGCGGTCATTGGCTTCACTTCACTTCGCTCAGTTTGGGATAGTTATACTGCGGCTCGCTGACCTTGGCGCCGACCTTGCCGTGGAAACCGGGCTTTTCCTTGCCGCAGGCAAAGGTCGGTGCCTGCTCGTCTGCCAGCTTTCGCGCCAGTTCGTTCGCGTCCGTGTTCTCCAGGGCGTCGACATAGGCCATCACACACCCGGTCATGTCGTCTGGCTGGCCCACGCGCGAGACCACGAGAACCTGGCCATAGAAGGCCTTGTCCAGTTCCGTGGTCTCGGGATTCTGGTGTTCCAGGATGTAGCGCAGGATGGTCGCGCGCGGCACGCCCTTGTCGTCCAGCCGCCATTCGATCTTGTCGCCGATATGGTTGAACACCGCGAAAGTCTCGCCGGCGCCTGCGAGGATCTCGTCGCTCAGATAGCCGAAATAGGTGCTTTGCCGGACATCGTTTTCATCAAAATAGAAAGGATAACCCTTGTAGCCGTCGCATCTATAGGAGGCGACGCCCATGTCGATGTCGATCTGCTCGGGATTGGGGATCAGGTTCTCGCATTTGTCGAGCCTGCTGTCGGTATAGACGCTCTCGGCGGCGCCGGCAGAAAGCGGCGCGGCCATTGAGGCAAGGGCGGCGAGGAGTGTAACGATGAAGCGGTGCATGGCGATGTCCTTTGACTCACCTGACGCGCCATGCCGGCAATTCATTCGCGACGGCTATTGCATGCCG
Organism: Rhizobium sp. SRI_017; assembly: GCF_057586295.1. NCBI lineage: Bacteria > Pseudomonadati > Pseudomonadota > Alphaproteobacteria > Hyphomicrobiales > Rhizobiaceae > Rhizobium > Rhizobium sp. SRI_017. Next base: position 189,120 of record NZ_JBYCZP010000006.1, read on the forward strand.
GTGAAGTCAGCAATGTCACCAGCCTTGGGCCCACGTGTGCCATGATACACGGCTGCGTCCTTGCCGCACTGGAACGACGCCGCGAGCGTGTCGGCGACTTCACGCGCGAGATCGTTGGCGTTCTTGTTGGCCAGCGCATCGACATAGCCGACGGGGCAACCTTGTTCGTCGTCCGGCTGTCCGACCCGCGAGACCCTGAGGACCTGGCCCAAATTGTCCGCCTCACCGATAAAGAAGCGCTGGATTGCCGCATAGGGTACGCCGGTGTCGTCCACACGCCATTCGATCTTGGGGTTCATGTAGTTAAAGTGTCCGAAGGACGCCCACGCGTCATCGACGATCGCCTTGCTCAGAAAGCCGTAGTGGAGGCTCTGCCTGAGATCGCCTTCCTTGAAGAGAACCTTGTAGTCCTTGAGACCCGGGCAAAGCGTGATGATGAAATCGCCCCCGGGCTCGTCCGGATTGGGCTCGACGATCGCCTTGCATTTGCCGAGCACAATGTCGGTGTAAACGCTTTCGGCCGCGCCCGCTGCGGCAGGCAGGCCTGCATATAGAACGATCGCCAGGGAGGACGCGATGACGGATCGGATCATGATGGTTGCCTCTCAGGAGGGGAGGGTATGGTGGAGGCGCGTTATTGCGCGTCGCCGAATGAAATGGTGGGATCGCCGGCATTGGGACCGCGTGTGCCGTGATATTCCGGCATGTCCTTGCCGCAACTGAATTTGGCTGCCAGCGTATCGGCTACCTTGCGGGCGATCTCATTGGCGTCCTTGTTGGCACGCGCGTCCACCAGCCCGACGAAACATCCGGATTTGTCGTCCTTGCCGCCGACTCGGGAAATGACGAGCACCTCGCCCTTGAGGGCCTCATCCGCCATGCCGGTCTCGGGGTTGAAGTTTGCCAGATTGTAGCGATGGATCGCAGCCAACGGCACGCCGCTGGCATCGAGCCGCCACTCGATCTTTTCGCCGACGCTGTTGAAGGCGCCGAAGGATTCCCAGGCATCGGCGATCACCTCATCGGCGAGATGGCCGTAATGCACGCTGACGCGGCTATCGCCCTCCTTGTAGTAGACGTCGAATCCCTTGTAGCCGGGGCAGACCATCGATACGCCACCACCATCCGGCTCATCGGCAGCTGCTTCTGGCAAAAGCGACTTGCAGCGGCGGTTGTCGAAGGGAAAGTCGGTATATACGCTTTCGGCAGCGGCAGTGGGCGAAGAACTGGCAGCCGCCAGCATCAGGACGAACAAGAAGATGCGATGCTTGAGCATGCGGCGGCCCCCCGACCTCGACCGGCTTTCGTTGTCGCACCCACCGGATTTCATCTTTCATTATCGGAGACTGGGAAAATAGTCGAGAATCGTTCTGTGGCTGGCGCAGCAATGTTGTCAGACCCGTCGATTCCCTCTATTGCCGGCACAAATCATAAGGAGACTCCGATGCGTATCGACGCCATCAAGATCGGCAACAACCCGCCGGAAGATGTCAACGTGATCGTGGAGGTGCCCGTCGGTGGCGACCCGATCAAGTACGAAATGGACAAGGAAGCCGGTGCGCTGGTCGTCGACCGCTTTCTCTATACGCCGATGCATTACCCGGGCAATTACGGTTTCGTGCCGCACACGCTGTCCGAGGATGGCGACCCGATCGACGTGCTGATCGCCTCGACGCGTCCGCTTGTCCCCGGCTGCGTGATCAATGTCCGCCCTATCGGCGTGCTCATGATGGAAGACAATTCCGGCAAGGACGAGAAGATCATTGCCGTGCCGTCGCCGAAGCTGACGTTGCGCTATGAGAAGGTGCACGAATATACCGACATGCCCTCGATAACGATAAAGCAGATCGAGCACTTCTTCGAGCACTACAAGGATCTCGAGCCCGGCAAATGGGTGAAGCTCGATGGTTGGAGGGGCGCTGCCGATGCGCGCCGCCTGATCGTCGAGGCAATCGAGCGTTACAAGGCTACGAAGTAAGCTTTAGCGCCGCGAGCTTTTCCAACAGAACCTCCGGGTCGACGGCGATCCGGAGGTTTTTTGTGCGTGATGTTTCGCCCGAAGCGATTTCGATCGAGGTCTTGGGGATCCTGAGCACCTTGGCAAGCAGAACGACAAGCGCCTTGTTGGCCTTGCCGCCCTCGGGCGCTGCGGAAACCCGCGCCTTGATCGATATCCCGCCGTCTGCGCTGCATTCCCAGGCATCGATAGCTTCGCGGCCGCCATTCGGCGTCAGCCGAACCGACAGCCGCGATTCCGGCGAGGAACTGGCCTTGGCCAAATCACACGGCGAGCGGGTAGAGATAGTAGATGATAATCTGCTGGATCAGATAGATGATCAGGACCAGCACGATGGGCGAGATATCGACGCCGCCGAGATCGGGCATGAATCGGCGGATTGGCCTCAGCACCGGCTCTGTCATCTGATGGAGAGCGCGGCCGACCATACTGACGAACTGGTTGCGCGTATTGATGACGTTGAAGGCGTAGAGCCAGGAGAAGATCGCGTTGGCGATCAAAATCCAGATATAGATATTCAGTGCGAACATCAGCGTGTTAAGAAGGGGGATCATCCGGGTCTCCGTCTGGCGTTGACAGACAGATAATCATTGGCTCTTTATCGGGCAAGAGCGGCGTCTCTCCCATCTCCGCTATGATTAACGGCCGAAGCCGAAAAAACGACTTTCCACGAGCGAAATCATGCAAATCAATTCGGCGGACGACCGCTTCGCCGCTTTCCGGCATCGTTCCTATTCTCTCTTTTTCGCATCGCGCTTCCTCGCAGCCTTCGCGACACAGATCATTTCGGTCGCTGTCGGCTGGCAGATGTATGACGTCACCAAGAATGCGCTCTATCTCGGCCTGATCGGGCTCGTGCAGTTCCTGCCGTCGCTGCTGCTCATCCTGGTGACCGGCAGCGTGACCGATCGCTACAACCGGCGCGCCATCGTCGCGATCTGCCTGACGATCAGCGCGCTCTGCGCTGCCGCCCTGCTGGCGCTCACCGTCACCGGAGCTTTCGCGCCGATTCCCGTCTTCATCGTGCTGATCGTGTTTGGCATCGAGCGTGCCTTCATGGGGCCGGCGACCCAGTCGCTCGCGCCGAATCTCGTGCCGGAGAAGGACCTCGCCAATTCCTTCGCCTGGAATGCCTCGTCCTGGCAGACGGCGTCGATCGTCGGGCCGGTGGCAGGCGGCCTGCTCTTTGGGCTCGGTCCGACGGTGGCCTATTCGGTGGCGCTCGTCTTCATGGTCGCTGGCGCGATGCTGGTCTATCTCATTCCCAAGCCCGCGCAGCGCAAGGTCGGCGAGCCGACCAGCTGGTCCTATATCCTGGCGGGCTTCGGCTTCATCAATTCCGAGAAGGTGGTGCTCGGCGCCATCTCGCTCGATCTTTTCGTCGTGCTGCTCAGCGGTACGGTGGCGCTCTTGCCCATCTTCGCCTCCGATATTCTCGTGCTGGGTCCGATCGGTCTCGGCCTTCTGCGCGCTGCGCCCGGCGTCGGCGGCATCGCCATGGCGCTCTATCTCGCGACCTTCCCGATCCGGCATGCGTCCGGAATCAAGATGTTCATCGGTGTCGCGGTCTGGGGAGCCGGCACACTCGTTTTCGGCCTGTCGCAGACGGCCTGGCTGTCAATCGTGGCGCTTGCGATCATGGGCGCGGGCGACATGGTGTCCGTCTATGTGCGCGAGACGCTGATTGCGCTCTGGACACCCGACGACGTGCGCGGTCGCGTGAACGCGGTCAATTCGGTCTTCATCGGCGCGTCAAACGAGTTCGGCGAGTTCCGCGCCGGCACGATGGCGCATTTCATCGGCGCGGTTCCGGCGGTGGTGGTCGGCGGCATCGGTGCGCTCGCCGTATCGCTGATCTGGGCCGGCATTTTCCCGCAGCTGCGCAAGATCGATACGCTGGCGGCGCCAGAGCGGGAAGGCGCCAAAGCCTAAACTGGACCCCTCCCTCCCCTTTGTAGGCAGGGTTTGGGAGGGGTTTTCTACCAGGAAAGTCAGACGCTGACGTGCTGCGGGCGGAAGACCACGTCGAGCATGCCGGACATCCAGTTGCGGAGTGGCCCGTCATGCAGGTAACGGCCGTCGAGATGCTTGTCGCCGGTCTGGGCGCCCGGCAGGACGAAGCGGTGGGCGCCGCGGACGACCCAGCGGTGCATCATCGCCCGTGTCAGCTCGCCATGAAACTGGATGCCCCAGGCATTCTCGCCATAGCGGATCGCCTGGTTCTCATAGATGTCGCCGCGGGCGAGCCGGGTTGCCCCATTGGGCAGGTCGAAGCCTTCGCGATGGAAATGATAGACCATCTTCGGCCATTCGATGATCTGGCTGCCCTCCTCGGTCGGCTCGATCGGATACCAGCCGATTTCCGTCATGCCCTCGTGATGGCCGAAAACCTGGCCACCGAGATTCTTCACCAGCATCTGCGCGCCGAGGCAGATGCCGAGGAAGGGACGATTTTCAGTCAGCGGCACATTGATCCAATCGATCTCGTATTTGACGAAATCGTCGGTGTCATTGGCGCTCATCGGGCCGCCGAAGATGACGACGCCAGCATGGTTTGCGAGAGTCTCGGGCAATTTCTGGCCCATTGCCGGGCGGCGGACATCGAGGCGAAGTCCGCGGGCTTCCAGCATATGGCCGACCCGGCCGGGTGTTGAATGTTCCTGATGGAGGACGATCAGAACCGGCCGGTCATCCGGCTTTTCTATTCCGAGCGATTGAAGCATGGCGACTAACTATCCAGACCCTTTCTCTGTCGTTCCACGTCCTGCCGCTTCTCAATGCGAACACGGCCTGACACGCCGATCAATTCGGCAATGCGCCATACCAGGTGATCCTCGAGCTCGTTTCTCTTGTCATCGGCATGGACGATCTGCCAGAGCAGGCCGATGAACTCAGTCTTTTGACGTTCATCAAGAGCGCGATTGATCCGCGATGTAAAGCGGAAAAGATCGACCGCGCTCTCCTCCTGCCGCTTGGCGGCCGCGAGCATTTCCTCATATTCGCCCTTGGAGAGGTTGAAATAGGCCCGGATTTCCGTTTCCAGGACCTGGTTCTCCTTCTCCTCGACAATGCCGTCGGCATGGATGACGTGCAGCGCAAGCGCCACGATCGCCACGGCCACCTCGTCCGGTTCCACCTTGAGGGTTTCGCCGGCGAGGCCATTGAGGAAAGTCTTCAGCTTCTCGAACATCACACTTTCCTCGCCGCTAGGCCACCCGTTTTCAGAACAGTTTGAAGCTCTGCTTCCCGGCCACCGCCTTCACCGGCTTCACGCCAGGATCATCAGGCGGTCGGCCGAAGAAGGGAGCGTCAGGCGACATCACCTCGACCGGCTTTGGCGCGGTCTCGTCGACAACGACGAGCTCAGGCTTGGTCTTCTCCGCCGGCTTCGAAGCCTCAAGCGTTTCTGCGGTAGCCACCATCTGCTCGACAGCCGGCTCCGTATCGAAAGTCTTTGCCACTGGTTCGGGTTCCGCTTCCCTGGCGGGAGCGGGAAGGCTGCGGAACGCCTCCTCTGCATGGTTGGAATAGTCTTCGATCGCGCTTTGGGCGGGGCCATAGGCCTGTTTCCATTCGAAGGCATCGAGTTTGCCCGACACCGGCGAGACCGGCAGCCAGTGGGCCGAGACCTGGCCGTCGGCGACCCATTCCGGATCGCGGGTTGCGCGGAGTGCCTGGGCGAGCCAGTGGCGGATGCGGCCCTGGTCGCCGCCCTCGGCATCCTCGATATCGGACATCAGCATATAGACGCTCTCGCGCTCGGCGATTTTCGCCGCCGCTTCGGCCTTGGCGCGGGCGAGTGGGAAATTGCGGGCGTCGAGCGCGGCCCAGGCGACGGCATAGACGCCCTCGTAACTTCCAGGCTGCAGTGATTCGAGCCGTTCGGCGCGCTTGAGCTTTTCTTGAGCGGTGGCGCCGCCGGCGGCGAGATGGTTGGTGACCAGTTCCATATTGGGTGTCAGTTTGAAGACTTGCTCGAGGATCGACAGTGCCTTCTTGATGTTGCCCTCACGGACATAGCCTTTCGCGGCCGTGGTTGCGGCGGGCACGAGATCGGGCGCCAGCTTCAGCGCCATCTGGGCATCGTCGCGTGCGCCCTTGGGATCGGCATCAAGCTTTGACAGCGCCCGGCCGGTGAGCAGCACGGCTTTCTTGCGGTCATGCACCTTGCGGTCCATGCCGGCGAGGACGCGCTGGCCTTCGAGCAGGCGGATCGCGTCGTCAAAGCGGCCGGCCTGGGTGCGGTACTCGAGCGTCGCTTCGGCGGCCCAGGGCAGATGCGGGCCCTTCTCGACCGCCTTTTCGGCATAGTGACGGGCAGCTTCATGGGCGCCGACGCGGAGCGCCTCGAGATAGAGGCCACGCAGGCCGAGTTCCCTGGTCTCGGGATCCTCCGACATCGCCTCGAACTTCTTCCGGGCGTCCTCTGTCTTGCCCTCGATCAGGCTGGCCTGCGCTTCGAGAAGATGGATGAGCGGCTCGGAATCGCTTGAGATCAGGCCCTTGGTGCGGTCGAGCATCTTGCGCGCCAGCGGGGCGTCGCCGGAACCGACGGCGATCAGACCGGTCGACAGCGCCTGGTAACCACGGTCGCGCTTGCGGGCACGGAAATAGCGCGTCATCGACTGCGGCGAGGTCCAGATCGTGCGGACCAGCCACCAGCCGAGCATGACGGTCACGACGAGCATGGTGACCAGCACGGCCGCGACCATCAGCGTCATCGAGACGCGCTGGCCCTGCCAGATGATGTAGAGCTCGCCCGGCCGGTCGGCGAGCCAGGAAAAGCCGAAGCCGAGCGCCAGGATGAGGAGGAAGAAGACGACGATACGAATCATGAAACTCTATACCCCTCAACCGTCAGTCTTGGTGGCGGAGACCGCCTTGTTGAGCGCCGTGCCGACCAGTTGCTCCACCCGGATACGGGCATCGAGCGATTTCTTGTAGGTTTCAGACGCCTTCTTGGCCGGTTCTGGAAGCTTGTCCCACTCGGCGGCCGCCGAAGCGAAATCGCCATTGGTGATGCGGGCCTCCATTCGGGCGACGATCGCTTCCGGGCCTTCGCCCTCGACCTCGCCGACGGGGCGGACCTGGATCGCCGAGAGCGCACTCGACATCAGCCGATCGGTGAGACTCTGGTTCGGATCGTCGGATCGGGCGGAAGCAAGGATCGTGTCGGCGACCTTGGGGAACTCGGCAACCAGCGAGGCGCGCGAGGGAACCCCCGTCGCGGCGAAGGTCTTGAGTTCCTTGACCGCGGGATCGTCCGGGTTGATGCCTTCGAGCGTCGAGAGTTCGGCCACGAAAGGTCCGCCGCGGTCGATCGCGGCCTTGAGGCCGGCAGAGGCGATGGCGATCGCCACCTCGACATCATCGCGCGGCTGATCGAGCTTCTTTTCGATCGCCTCGATGCGCATTTCGAGCGCGGCGCGCACCGTCTCCAATTCGCTTTTCAGCGTCGTGCTCGCGGCTTCCGCTGCCTTCACCTGTTCGGCGAGCGCTATGATACGCGCATCGGCATCGGCGGAGAGCCCATTCGCCTCCGGCACCTTGGCGACCTTTTCCTCGAGCGCAGCGATCTTGGTCTCGACCGGCGAGAGATCGATCTTCGGTGTTGCAGCGGCCTGTTCGGCAAGCTGCGTCTTGAGTGCAGTGATATCCGATGCCATCAGGTTGAGCGAGGCCTCGGCCTTCTCGTTCGTGCCGAGCGAGGGCAGCACGCCCCAATATTGCAGGCCCGCCGCGCCGCCGAGCGCTATGACGCCGCCAAGCAGGCTCGCGGCGATCAGGCCGAGGCTGCCCTGACTGCGGGGTGATTCGGCCGTAGGCTCGGTGCGGGGTGTGGTGCTCGCATTCGGGATGCCGGAATAGCTCTTGGCATTCGACTCGGCGGAGGCTGTCGCTTCCGCTGCCGCCTCGGGCGCCGCGTCAGCCGTGACATTGTCCTCGGTGCCGTCGGCATCGGCTGATGGCATTTCCTTCACCTCTTCCGCCCCGAGATCGATGGTGACGGGGTCGGGCTTGGGCCGGGGATTGCGGCTCTGGTCTTCCGGTTCCATCTGGATGCCTTTCTCTCTTTCGCCTTGCGGCTTGGCAGGAGCTTAGCCGCCCCTCGCCTTGCGGCAAGGTATTTTTCGTTTCACAGCAAGTCGATGAGCTCGTCCTCGTCGGGGTTCTCGCTCACGACAGCGCTGTTGTGCAGTTCTTCCGGTACGGCTTCGGCAATATTGCGGCTGAGGCAGAGGAAGAGCGTTTTGCGAATTGCCTCGCGGCTCTGCTGGAAGATGTCGAGCGCGAAGAAGGCATTCGCCGCTTCGCGTGAAAAGAAGAACACCGCATCCGCCTTCACATCCACCAGCATCGCTTGCTGCTCTTCCAGGGAATAGGGGATCGGCTCCATGCGATAGGTCTCAGCGACGACGCATTCGATGTCGTTCTCCGCCAGAAGCTTTTCGAAGCGGCCCATGCGTTTTTCGCCGGCGAGATAGAGGATCGGCTTCGACGGGTGTCCGGCCGCGGCATAGTAATTGATGACGAGGGATGCGAGTTCCGGCCCTCCGCCGATCGACACTTCCACATTGCGGAAGCCGGCGGCACGCGCCGTATGGGCGGTTGCCTTGCCGACGGCGAAGACCTTCGTGCCGAGATGTGGCGCCAAGGCCAGCCCGAGCTCGGCAAGCCCGCGCACCGCTTCCGCCGATGTGACCGCAATCGAAGCATGCGGCGTTGCTATCGCGGCTTCGGCGGCGGCGCGATCATGGACCGGTGTGAAGAGCGGCAGCCTCGCGACCTCATGGCCGAGTTCCACGAGCTTTGCGGCGGTCTTTCCGGCACGGCTTTCGGGCCTGGTGATGAGGACACGCATCGCTCAGCTCCAGCCTTCGAAAAAGCCGGGTCCGGCACGGTCGCGGACTGCCTGCCCCGCCTTGTGGCCAATGTCGATTGCCTTCGACAGATTTCCATCGCTGGCTATGGAATGGTGTGTCTGCCCATCCGGCGTGAGGATCATGCCGGAGAAACGGATGACGTCACCTTCGACGAGCGCATATCCTGCGATCGGCGTGCGGCATGAGCCATCGAGCACCTCGAGAAAAGCGCGCTCGCAGCTCACCGCGGCGAATGTGTCGGCGTGATTGACCGATTCCAGCAGCTTGCGCATCGCATCATTGTCGGAGCGCGCTTCAATGCAGATCGCGCCCTGCGCCGGCGCCGGCGGGAAGATCGTGGGGTCGAGCACTTCCGTGGCGACGTCCGGCTTGCCGAGTCGCTTCAGGCCGGCGAAAGCGAGCAGCGTGGCATCGGCGTCGCCTTCTGCAAGCTTGCGGAGGCGCGTGTCGACAAGGCCGCGAAAAATCTTGACCTGCAGGTCGGGCCGGATCTTGCGCACCAGCGCCTGGCGGCGGAGCGAAGCAGTGCCCACCATGGCGCCATCAGGCAGCGCGGTCAGGCTTGCTGCCTTATGGCTGACAAAGGCATCCCTGATATCCTCGCGCGGCAGATAAGCCATGATTTCGAGACCGTCGGGCAGACGCGTCGCCATGTCCTTCGAGGAATGGACCGCAAGATCGAGTTCGCCGGAGAGAAGCTGGTTCTCGAGTTCGGCGGTAAACAGCCCTTTGCCACCGATCTCCGAGAGCGGCCGGTCGGTGACGCGATCGCCCTTTGTAGAAAGCACCACGATTTCGAAAGCTTCCGCGGGCAGGCCATGCGCCAGCATCAGCCGGTCGCGTGTCTCATGCGCTTGGGCCAGCGCCAGCGGGCTTCCGCGCGTGCCGATCCGGTAAGCTTTTGTTTGCATATGCGCCGGTCTCTCGTGTAATCGGCTTCCACCTAATCATCTTTGGCTCTATCCGCAATCTGACAATAGGCGCAAGCTTGGCAGCCACCCGCATCCTCGGCATCGAAACCAGCTGCGACGAGACCGCCGCGGCGATCGTCGAACGGCGCGAGGACGGCACCGGCGTGATCCTCGCCGATGTCGTTCTGTCGCAGCTTGAAGACCATGCGGCCTATGGCGGCGTGGTGCCGGAGATTGCCGCGCGCGCCCATGCCGAGGCGCTCGACCGGCTGATCGAGGAGGCGCTCAGGCGCTCCGATACCAGGCTGGAAGACGTCGATGCGATTGCTGCGACCTCCGGCCCCGGCCTGATCGGCGGGCTCATCGTGGGTCTGCTGACCGGCAAGGCGATATCAATGGCGACCGGCAAGCCGCTCTATGCCATCAACCATCTCGAAGGACATGCGCTGACGGCGCGGCTCACCGACGGGCTCGCCTTCCCCTATCTGCTGTTGCTGGTTTCCGGCGGACACACGCAGCTTATCCTCGTCAAAGGTGTCGGCGACTATCAGCGTTGGGGCACGACGATCGACGATGCGCTCGGCGAGGCCTTCGATAAGACGGCCAAGCTGCTCGGCCTGCCCTATCCCGGTGGTCCGGCGGTGGAGCGGGCGGCACAGAGCGGCGACCCCAAGCGCTTTGCCTTTCCGCGGCCGATGGTCGGCGAAGCGCGGCTCGATTTCTCCTTCTCCGGGCTCAAGACGGCAGTGCGGCAGGCAGCCGAAAAGGTTGCCCCGGTGACCGATCAGGATATTGCCGACATCTGCGCCTCGTTCCAGAATGCGGTGTCACGGACACTGAAGGATCGTGTCGGGCGTGGGCTCACCCGTTTCCGGGAGCGTTTCCCCGAGGCGGTAGAGCCTGCACTGGTCGTGGCCGGTGGAGTTGCTGCTAACAGTGAGGTCCGTTCGACGCTGCAGTCGATTTGTGATGCCAACCGTTTCCGCTTCGTCGCGCCGCCGATGGCGCTCTGCACCGACAATGCGGCGATGATTGCCTGGGCGGGACTCGAACGCATGGCCGAAGGCTTTGAGCCCGATGATCTCACCATCGCGCCGCGCTCGCGATGGCCGCTCGATAGTGAGGCCGCGGCGGTGATCGGCAGCGGCAAGCGGGGTGCGAAGGCATGAGCGCTGCGGGAAACCCGACACGCGAGAACATTGTCGTCGTCGGCTCCGGCGCCTTCGGAACGGCGCTGGCGGCAGTTGCGGCCCTGTCTGCCAAGGCTGATGTGACGTTGCTCTGCCGCCGGCCCGAGCAGGTCGAGGCGCTCCGGGCGACGCGCGTCAACGACAAGGGCCTGCCCGGTATCACGCTGCCGGCCACCGTTCGCTTCGAGTCGGACACGACGGTGCTCGAAACGGCCGACATTGTGCTTTTCGTCATGCCGAGCCAGGAACAGGCGCGCGCCGCGCGCGACCTCGCCGCGCATCTTCACCAGCATCAATCGATCGTCACCTGTGCCAAGGGCATCGACAAGTCCTCGGGCCGGCTGCTGACCGATGTGCTCGAGGAAGCGCTGCCCGGCCATTCCATCTCAGTCCTGTCGGGACCGGGTTTTGCCGCCGATATCGCCAAGGGCCTGCCGACGGCGATGGTCGTCGCCTCGCCGGAGCTCGCCGAGGCCGAGCGGATCGCCCGGGCAATTTCCGGGCCGTCCTACCGGCTCTATCCGTCGACCGATCGCACCGGCGTGCAACTCGGCGGCGCGCTGAAGAACGTGCTGGCCATCGCCTGCGGCATCGTCGAGGGCGCCGGGCTCGGCGATTCGGCGCGGGCGGCGCTGATCGCCCGCGGGCTCGCCGAGATGTCGCGCTTCGTCGAGGCACATGGCGGTTCGCCGGAGACGGTGAGCGGCCTGACAGGACTTGGTGACCTCGTCCTGACCGCCACCAGCCATCAGTCGCGCAACCTGCGTTTCGGCATCGAGACCGGCCGTACGGGTCGGGCGACGCTGCCCTCCGGCGAACTGGTCGAAGGCGCGCATGCCGCGGCCATTGCCGACCGGATCGCCGAAACACGCGGCATCGACATGCCGATCACCCGTGCTGTGGCCGAAATCATTGAAGGCCGTCTTGACGTCCGCGCCGCGATGGCGAGTTTGATGTCACGGCCGATCACCACCGAATAATTCTGCTCAGAAAGGACTGATCATGCTTTTCGCTTTCGTCTGCCAGGACAAGCCCGGCGCACTGCAAGTGCGTCTGGATACTCGCCCAGCCCATATCGCCTTCCTTGACGGCTTGAATGCCGAGGGCAAGCTGGCGCTGGCCGGCCCGTTCCTCGATGCCGACGGCAAGCCGAATGGCAGCTTCGTCGTGGTCAAGACCGAGACGATCGAGGAAGCGCGCGCGCTTTCCGCCGCCGATCCCTATGCCAAGGCCGGACTCTTCGCCAATGTCGACGTCCGGGCCTGGAACTGGACATACAACAAGCCGGAGGCGTGACATGGCCTATTGGCTCTTCAAGTCCGAGCCCGATGCCTTCTCCTGGGAAAAGCTCAAGTCGAAAGGCGAGAAGGGGCAGGAGTGGGACGGCGTGCGCAACTATGCCGCCCGCAACAATATGCGTTTGATGAAGATCGGCGACAAAGGCTTCTTCTACCATTCGAACGAGGGCAAGGAGGTCGTGGGCATTGCCGAGGTCTGCGCGCTGGCGCATCCCGATTCGACGGCCGACAACCCGACCTGGGAATGCGTCGACATCCGCGCCGTCGTCGATATCCCGAAGCCGATGAATCTCGACGAGATCAAGGCCGATCCCAAGCTCGCCGAGATGATCCTGGTTAAGAATTCCCGACTCTCGGTGCAGCCGGTGACCGACGAGGAATATTTCCATATCTGCAAGCGCTGCGGCCTGGACAATCCGCCGAAATCGCCGTGAAGACCGATCCCGAGCGCTTCATTCTCGACAATACGTCGGTGATGGCGCCGCCGCATGTGCCGGAGATCCGGCTCCATCTCGCCGACGAGGCGCATGAGCTCTGGCTGAAGACCGAGGAAGAGCTCGAGGCAATCGGCCTGCCGCCGCCCTTCTGGGCCTTCGCCTGGGCCGGTGGGCAGGGACTGGCACGTTATGTGCTGGATCATCCGGAGGTCGTCGCCGGCAAACTTGTCCTCGATTTCGCCTCTGGCTCCGGGCTGGTGGCAATTGCGGCGATGAAGGCTGGGGCGGCGTCGGTGCTGGCCGCCGACATCGATCCGTGGACAGGCATGGCCGTGAAGCTCAATAGCCGGCTAAATGAAGTTGGGATTGACTTTACCAGCGATGACCAGCTGGGCCATTCGGTCGAAGCAGATGTGCTTCTGGCTGGCGATGTCTTCTATGACAAGCGTTTTGCAGAGGCGCTGATCCCCTGGTTCACGTCGCTCGTTGCTGAGGGCAAGACCGTCATCGTCGGCGATCCGGGCCGGTCCTATTGCCCAAAAGAAGTCATGACCGAGCTTACGACCTATCAAGTGCCGGTTACGCGGGCGCTTGAGGACGCCGAGGTGAAGAAGACCACGGTGTGGCGGTTTGTGGGCAAGGCTGCTTGACCTCGTTCGAGTGATCCGATCAAAGAAGTTTGGACACTGGTTACCCCCCTCTGTCCTGCCGGACATCTCCCCCTCGAGGGGGAGATCCGCAAGACGCGCCGCCCCAGACTTCGTCCTCTGTTGCGTGCTGGCAAACGCGCGTTCGAGATGGCCGGCGTGCATGCTCCATCCGTTCTCCCCCTTGAAGGGGAGATGTCCGGCAGGACAGAGGGGGGTGCTGTCATTCAAGAGAGCACTGAAGCACCATGGATTTCTCGTCGATCAACTATCTCTCCGTCGGCATCGCCACGCTTGCCGGCTATGTCGTGGGTGCGATCTATTACATGGTGCTGGGCAAGGCCTGGATGCGGGCGGCAGAGCTCGATCCTGCGGCGATGAAGATGCGTTATTCGCCTTTCATCATCTCCTTCGTCGCCGAATTCGTGCTGGCCATGGTGCTGTATATGGTGCTCGATGATATCACCTTCGCCGGCACCTATTCCGAGGATTTCGACCTGAAATCCAGCCTCACCTGGTCGGTCATCCTCTGGTTCGGCTTTGTCGCGGTGCCGCTGGTCGTCAATCATCGCTATCAGGGATCGCGGTGGTCCCTGACCGTTATCGACGGCATACATTGGCTGTTGGTGCTCATCGCCATGGGTGCCATCATTGGCTGGTTTGGCCCCTCCGAGGCGACGCTTGGTTAACGCCCGGTTTACGATTCCAGCGCATGCTCCGGGCCAACGGGATGCATGGCATGAACGAAATCCTAATTTTCGCGGATGAGAAACTGCTGGCCGAAAGGCAGGTCTGGCTCGATGCGCTGAACCATGAGCGGCGATTGTCAGCCCTGACGGTCGATGCCTATGAGCGCGACACGCGGCAGTTCCTGCTGTTTCTTGCGGGCCATGCCGGCGGGCCGGCCAAGCTCTCGGATATCAAGGATTTGCGACCAGCCGATTTGCGTGCCTTTCTCGCGAGCCGCCGCAAGGACGGCGCGGGCGCCCGGACGCTGGGGCGCGGGCTTGCCGGGCTGCGGTCGTTCCTCCGGCATCTCGAGAAGAAGGGGCTGGTCAATGCGGCCGGTTCCCGCGCCATTCGCTCGCCGAAGCAGGGCAAGAGCCTGCCGAAGCCGCTGACCGCGTCGCAGGCGATTCGGGTGAGTTCGGACGAGGGCCAACTGGCCGAGGAGCCGTGGATCGCCGCGCGCAATGCGGCGGTGCTCAGCCTGCTCTATGGGTCCGGCCTGCGCATTTCCGAAGCGCTGGGACTGACATTGAAGGATGTCCCGGCGGGTGCCAGGACGCTGCGGGTCACCGGCAAGGGCGGCAAGACGCGGATCGTGCCGTTGCTGCCGGCGACGCTTGAAGCGGTGCAGGCCTATCTCAAGCTCTGCCCTCATAGTGTCGGATCGGAGCAGACGATCTTTCTCGGTGCGCGGGGCGGGCCGCTGCAGCCAGCGATCATCCAGCGCGAGATGCAGAAGATGCGCTCGGCGCTCGGCTTGCCGGAAACCGCGACGCCGCATGCGCTGCGTCATTCATTCGCCACGCATCTTCTGTCTGCTGGCGGCGATCTCAGGGCCATCCAGGAATTGCTCGGTCATGCGAGCCTGTCGACCACCCAGGTCTATACCGGTGTCGATGCGGCGCGGCTGCTCGATATCTACGAGCGCGCGCATCCGCGCGCCTGACACGTCCGGCCCGTCGGGCCGGTTAACCATAGACGTTAAGGGAATGTGAGCGGCCTGGCGCTAGCCTACGCGATCAGATTCTAGGGAAATGCCATGTCTGCCGCTCAGTTGAGATTGAAGCACCATTTCGATCGGTTCGCGCCGGATAGGATCGCCGAGCGGCTGCAGACGGCGCTTCTCGTGGTTCCCTTCCTGCTCCTGCTGGCGCTTGCCCTGACGCTGGTCTTCGCCGCGCCCGTCCGTGCCGCGGACGATCCGGCCTGCGGTGCCACGGATCTGGTGGCCGGGCTCAAGGTCAGCAATCCCGCGGCCTATGCGAAGCTGAGGGCCGAGGGCGAGAAGATCAAGAACTCCGGCGCCCGCTTCTGGAAGGTCGAAAGGGCAGGCCTGGAGCCCAACTGGCTGCTCGGCACGATGCATCTTTCAGATCCGCGCGTGACCAACCTGCCCGACGAGGCCAAGGCGGCTTTCGATGGCGCCAAAGTGGTGGTGCTGGAATCGGACGAGATTCTCGACCAGCAGAAGGCAGCCGCCAAGATGATGGCGCGGCCGGACCTGATGTATTTCGCCGGCAAGGAAACCATTGCCGACTACCTCCAGCCCGACGAGCAGAAGCTGCTCGAAGACGGGTTGATGAAGCGTGGCATGCCGTTCAATGCCGTCGCCAAGATGAAGCCCTGGTTGCTCACCTCGATGGTGGCGCTGCCGAGCTGTGAGCTGTCCCGCAAGGCGCAGGGCATGCCGTTCCTCGACATGAAGCTCGCCCAGGAGGGCCTGGCCGCCGGCAAGGAAGTGAAGGGCGTCGAGACGCTGGCTGAGCAGTTGGAAGTGGTGGCCAGCCTGCCGATGTCGTTTCACGTGAAATCGCTCGTCGGCTCGGTGAAATATCCGCAGTATACCGCTGACATGATGGAGACGACGCTGCAGCTCTATCTCCAGGGCGAGATCGGCCTTGTCTTCCCAGCCGGGACCTATTTCGCGCCGGAGCTGGACGCCAGCGACTTCCAGGACATGGCGCTGTTCGAGGAAAAGCTGATCACCACCCGCAATCATCACATGGCCGATCGCGGCGAGCCGATCCTGGCCCGCGGAAATGTCTTCATGGCGGTCGGCGCATTGCATCTGATCGGCGATGAGGGGCTGGTCGAGTTGCTGCGCAAGAAGGGCTATACGGTCACCGCGGTAAAGTAGCGCTCAAAGGGCGCTGCGAAGCGCGGTGGGCACGATCACCCGGTGGAACGGGGCAACAAGGCCGATATAGAGACGGCCGAACAAGCTTTTGCGGTGCACGAGCGTGGTCGCTCGAAGCAGAGTGCCTTCGCCTTTGTCATGCTCAACCTCGACGACGAGCCGGAAGTCGAGATGCCAGTCATCAAGTCCCAGCACCACCCGTTTCGGATCCTCCGCGAGAATCGGGAAGATACCGATTTTCTGGCCTGGACCGACCCCGCCGTCGGGACCGGCCTTGAGGCCAACGAGCCGCGCCAGTGCATTGCGCACGGCCATCAGCCGTCGCACCCAACCCGGCATGCTGCCGAGGGCCCGCCGGGCGGCATCGATCGCCGAAACGTTGCTTTCCGGCAGCCCGATCTCGAAGGCGTCGGCCCAGTCTGCGCCGGGCAGCGCGGGATCTGGCAATCGGACCGGCACTGCGCGCGTTTTCGACATGACCTCGTTCCTCATCGATAGGAGCGAGGCTATCATCCCGCTATCGAGCGACCAAGATATCCATCGCAAGCTGCGACTCTATGCCCGCCACGGCGATATCAGCCGGTGGACTTGATCCGACCGCTGGTCATGCGCTCAAGCACGTCGGTCTTCCAGTAGAACTTGTGCACCAGCGCGCCTGCGACATGCAGGCCGATCAGGATCCAGAGTGCGAGTTTCATCGGTCCGCCATGGATGAAGCCTGCGATGCCCACGCCGAAATAGAACTTGGCGATGCCCGCGGCGGGCATGGCGATGAGCAGGACATAGAGCGCTCCGTGCGTCGCAGCGGCGAGCCGCCGCAGCAGAGGGGGCTCCGAAGCGGGCGCCGCCGGCGCGCCTTGCACGACGCGAAGGATTATCCGGAGGAGCGTCAGTCCCAGCACGGCAAAGCCGAGATAGATATGGATATTCGCGGAGGTCCATTCCTCCGGCGTCGGAGTCTTGCCTTCGCGTAGCAGATCGACCACGCGTTCGGTCTCGCCAGGAAGAAGAAGGCTGTAAAGGATGAGCGCGGCGGTGATCCAGTGAAGCGCCCGCTGGGGCACGCTGTAGATGAGAGGTCTCATGTGGCTGCCTTTAAGGTGTGAAACTATTGCGCTCCGACATGGATCAAACAGAAATGCGCCCCGCAAGGCAAGGCGCATTTTAGAATCTTTCTAAGATTTAATCCTGCAGTTGACGCTTGTCAGCTCAGGTGTGGATCGGCTTGAACCAGGCGCCGAGGGCCGCTTCCTTGACGGCTTCCGACATGGTCGGGTGGGCATGCGTGGTGCGGCCGAGATCTTCGGCGGAGCCGCCGAATTCCATCAGCACCGTTGCCTCGTGAATCATTTCGCCGGCGCCGAAGCCGACGATATGGACGCCGAGCACCCGGTCGGTCGTGGCGTCGGCGAGCACCTTGACGAAACCATCCGTGGCTTCCATCGCCCGCGCTCGGCCATTGGCCATGAAGGGAAACTTGCCGACCTTGTAGGTCACGCCTGATTTCTTGAGTTCTTCCTCGGTCTTGCCGACGGAGGCGACCTCCGGCTGGGTATAGACCACGCCGGGAATCGCGTCGTAATTCACATGGCCATGCTGCCCGGCGATGATCTCGGCCACCGCGACACCCTCGTCTTCGGCCTTGTGCGCCAGCATCGGGCCCTTCACCACGTCGCCGATCGCATAGATACCTGCGACATTGGTGCGATAGTGGCCGTCGATCTCGACGCGGCCTCTGTTATCGAGCACAACGCCGGCATTCTCCAGACCGAGACCTTCGGTATAGGGTTTGCGGCCAGTGGCGATCAACACGACGTCGGCGTCGATCGACTGCGGCTCGCCGCCCTTGACCGGCTCGTAGGTCACCCTGGCGCCGGCTTCCGTGCGTTCGACATTGGTCACCTTGGCGCCGAGCTTGAATTCAAAGCCTTGCTTGCCGAGCATGCGCTGGAATTGCTTGGAAACCTCGCCATCCATACCGCCGAGGATCTGGTCGAGGAATTCCACAACAGTGACCTTGGCGCCGAGGCGGCCCCAGACCGAGCCTAGCTCAAGGCCGATGACGCCACCGCCGACCACGACGAGATGCTGCGGCACCTTGTCGAGTGCAATGCCACCCGTCGAGGAAATGATCACCTTCTCGTCGATCTCGACCGGGACGCCGGGGATGCCCGCAACGTCGGAGCCGGTGGCGATGACGATGTTCCTGCCCTCGATCTCCTGGATTTCGCCGGTTTCCGAGGTTACCGCGACCTTGCCGGGGGCCAGGATCTTGCCCGTGCCATGCAGCCAGTCGATCTTGTTCTTCTTGAACAGGAAGGCGACGCCGTCGACATTCGACTTCACGGTCGCGTCCTTGTGGGCCAGCATCTTTTCGAGGTTGAGGCTGACGCCCTGGAGCTCGATGCCGAGGCTCTCCATGCCATGGCTGGCATGGGCATAGACTTCGGACGCGTGGAGCAGCGCCTTGGATGGGATGCAGCCGATGTTGAGGCAGGTGCCGCCGGGGGTGGCGCGCTTTTCGACCACAGCCACCTTTAGGCCGAGCTGCGCCGCCTTGATCGCGCCGACATAGCCGCCGGGGCCGGTTCCAATAACGATGACATCATAAGACATGGTCAGTCCCTCAATAGGCGGTCAGCGGCCGCCGCTCACATTCAAGATGGCCCCTGTAATATAGGAAGCCTGGTCGGAAAGCAGATAGAGCACGGCGTCGGCGACCTCGTCGGCGCGGCCGGCGCGGCGCATCGGAATGATCTCGGCGGATTCGCTCGCCCGGTTGGGCAGGCCGCCCGAGGCATGGATATCGGTGTCGATAATGCCGGGACGGACGCCATTGACCCGGATGCCTTCGGACGCAACTTCCTTGGCGAGACCGACCGTCAGCGTATCGATTGCGGCCTTGCTGGCGGCATAGTCGACATACTGGTTCGGGGCGCCGAGCTGAGCCGCAGCGGAGGAGACATTGACGATCGCCCCACCTTGGCCGCCATGGATGGTGGACATGCGCTTGACGGCCTCGCCTGCGGCGTAGATGGCGCCGATGGCGTTAATGGCGAACATGCGTTCCAGCCGCGCCCAGGAAAAATCCTCGACCCGTTGCGGGAAATCGACGACGCCGGCATTGTTGACGAAGCCATCGAGCCGGCCGAACATGTCGTCGACGGCGGAGAAGATCGAGGCGATGCCCTCTTCGGTGCCGGCATTGCCCTTGAAGATCTTGGCGCTGCCTCCGGCCTGGCGGATATCGTCGGCGAGAGCCATGGCCGCCTCGTCATTGGCGACGTAATTGATCATCACGCTCCAGCCGGCGGCGGCTGCCTTGCGGCAAATGCTGGCGCCGATGCCGCGGCTGCCGCCCGTGACCAGGAGCACCTTGCCGGTCGGGCCGCTCATGACTGGCATCCCTTGAAGGTGAGCACGTCCCAGGGGACGACCGTGGCCTTGCCGGTGCCCCAGGCGGTAGAATCGACAAGGCCGAGCGCGAAGCCGGGCAGCAGGATTTCGGACGCGGCGGGCGACCCCGTTATCGGCAGAAGGTCGACCTTGCCTGATCCGGCGGAATAGATCACGCCCTGCCAGACCGTGCATTTCTGGATTTCCTCGCCGGTCGTGTCGCCTTCCGGGCAGTTGTGGAAGAGAATACCATTCGGACGATTGACAGGCTCCGATCCCATGACGAAGCCGTCGAGCGTCACGCTGGTGTTCTTGACGGCGATGGTGAAGCGGTAGGACGAGGATGCGGCTTCGGAATCGACGGCTTCGAATTTGAGTTCATAGGCGCCGTCGCGATCGGCATAGATGGCCTTTTCCTGCTTGCATTCGGCCGCAAGCGCGAGGGATGGCAAGGCGAGGGCGAACAGCAGAGCGGGAAATGATCTCACTTCTCGCCCTCCTTGGCTTCCACAAGCGTCGAGATCACCTGGAAATCGGTCAGGATCACGATCGGTGTGCCTTCGGCGTTCAGGCCCCAATAAACCGGATAGAAGCCATCGCCCCAGCCGGAGGAGAATATCGCGACATTGCCTGGCTTGTCTGCGATCGGCTGATGCAGGAGATAGTCGTCGCCATTGGCCGCCAGTTCGTCGCTGAGAACGTCATCATAATAGCTGATATACCGGCCGCCCGTCTCTGCTTGCACCTTGGCATCGCGCTCGTCGATGAGTGCAGCGGTTTCCCTGTCCATGTAGCAGCCGAGGCCGGTATCGACGCCATAGCCGAAATATTCGTTCGGCTTCAGCGTCTTGATGTCCTGGCCTTCGACGACGGCGAGCTGCCAGCGAACCGGGTCCCCCCCGGCGAAGCGCATGGTCGCGGCGGCGATGCGCCCCTCCGCTTCAAAGAGTGTCACGGGATAGCGTCCTGGCGGAACCGTGACGAGAAAGGGGATGCGCTTGGGCTGTACGAGAAGGTCGGTCGCAACGATGTGCCCCGATGTCAGGACCACATCGCCGAGCAGGATTTTCTTGATCTTGTTGGCATCGAGTGCGGAATCACTCATCGAGACGAGTTTCGCGACGCCGCCGGGATTGGTCGCCATATCCGATGCCAATGCCGGTAGTGTCTGACCGAGGAGCGGGAGAGCGATGCTCAGGATGCGTGCCGGCAGGTTCATCATTGTTGTCCCCTCATCGCGCCGCTGAAAGCACCACGCCGGCAAACATCAGCGCAAGCCCCGCCATCGCCACCACCCAGACGAAGGACCTGACATAATACACCCCGCGGAGATAAAGCGGGATATAGACGATACGGGCCGCGAACCAGACGAGAGCGCCTGTTAGACCAAGATGCCAGACATCGCCGCCGATCGCGAGCGCCAGAACCAGTACCACGAAACCGGGATAGGTTTCGCGGAAATTGGCCGAGGCACGCTTTGCCCGGCCGGCAAGCGCACTTTTTGGCGTCACCTCGATATCGCGGGGGCCTGCATTCCATTCCTTGCCGGTCTCGCGGACCGCGAGGGAGGATTGCAGCAGGACGTGGACGATCAAAAGCACCACGCTCAGGGCGGCAAGCACTGGAAATGAAAGCAAGCCTGCCGCCATCTGCTCGACCTGAAATCCGGCTTAGAGGTCCAGAACCAGGCGTTCCGGATCTTCCAGGCTCTCCTTGACGCGGACGAGGAAGGTCACGGCTTCCTTGCCATCGACGATGCGGTGATCATAGCTGAGCGCGAGATACATCATCGGGCGGATCACGATCTGGCCTGCCACGACGACGGGACGTTCCTGGATCTTGTGCATGCCGAGGATGCCCGACTGCGGCGCGTTGAGGATCGGCGAGGACATCAGCGAGCCATAGACGCCACCGTTCGAGATGGTGAAGGTGCCGCCCTGCATGTCGGCCATGGAAAGCGCGCCATCGCGCGCCGCCTTGCCGAGCCGGCCGATATCCTTCTCGATCTCGGCGATCGACATCTGGTCGGCATCGCGGACGATCGGGACGACAAGTCCCTTGTCGGTGCCGACGGCGACGCCGATATGGGCATAGTTCTTGTAGATGATATCGGTGCCGTCGATCTCGGCATTGACGGCCGGGATTTCCTTGAGCGCATGCGTCACGGCCTTGGTGAAGAAGCCCATGAAGCCGAGCTTGACGCCATGCTTCTTCTCGAACAGTTCCTTGTATTTGTTGCGCAGGTCCATGACCGCAGACATGTCCACCTCGTTATAGGTGGTCAGCATGGCGGCCGCATTCTGGGCATCCTTGAGGCGCTTGGCGATGGTCTGGCGGAGCCGCGTCATCTTCACGCGCTCTTCGCGGGCCTGATCGGTCGGCGCAGAGACTGCGCGCGGTGCGGCGGGCGCTGCCGGAGCAGCGGCGGGAGCGGACGGCCCCTTGGCGATCGCGGCGAGCACGTCTTCCTTCAGCACCTGGCCACGCTTTCCGGAGCCTTCGACGTCGGCAGCGGCGACATTGCTGTCCGCCATCAGTTTGGCGGCGGAAGGGGCGGGTGGCATGGACGTTGCGGGCACAGCGGCCGGGGCCACCGGAGCGGGCGGTGCTGCTGGCGCCGCTTCAGCCTTGGCGGGCTCGGCGGGAGCAGCAGCCGGTGCGGCATCGGCGACGGCGCCTTCCGCGATCTGGCCGAGCAGGCCGCCCGGGGCGACCGTCTCGCCGTCCTTGGCAACGATCTCGGAGAGTACACCAGTCGCCGGCGCCGGCACTTCGACCGTCACCTTGTCGGTTTCGAGCTCACAGAGGATCTCGTCGGCCTTGACGGCATCGCCGACCTTCTTGAACCAGGTGCCAACCGTGGCTTCGCTGACGGATTCGCCGAGTGTCGGGACGCGGATTTCGGTAGCCATTGTCTGAAGTCCTGAATGTTGAATTGCTGATATCTGCGGAAGGATGTCGGATCAGTCTTTGGATTCGCGCAGGATGATCTGGGGCATGGGCGCCACCTCGTAGCGGAAACCGAGCGCGGCATTGATGATAGGATCAGCGGCAGTGAATGCCTCGGCCTCCGCCTCGTTCTCGGTCTCGACGATCGCAAGCCCCCAGGGGCCTTTCGGATCGAAGACGGGGCCGACAGCCACGGCGTGCCCGTCAGCTGTCAGCTTGCGCCAGTATTCGACATGCTCACCCATCGCCTTCTGCTCCACATCCGTGATGTCGAAGGGGAAGGTCGGACGGGGCGACGCGAGTTTGAGGAGGAAATAGCCCATTCACCTGATCCTTAGCTGCCCAGCGCGTCCTCGAGGAAGGCCGCGAGCTGTGCGAGATGCTTGGACATCAGGCCCGTTGCCGGCGATGCGGCGGCCGGACGGCCGGTATAGCGGACCCGCTGATATTTGGCGTCGATATGCGCCAGCACCCATTCGAGATAAGGGTCGATGAAGGCCCAGCCGCCCATATTCTTGGGCTCTTCCTGGCACCATACCATTTCGGCATGACGGAAGCGCGAGAGCTCGTTGATCAGCGCCTTGGCTGGGAACGGGTAGAGCTGTTCGACGCGCAAAAGGTAGATGTCGTCGATGCCGCGCTTCTCGCGCTCTTCCAGAAGGTCGAAATAGACCTTGCCGGTGCACATTACGACACGGCGGATTTTCGCATCCTTCTGCAGCTTGATCGGGCCGTCCTTGATAACTTCGGCGTCGTCCCAGAGCAGGCGGTGGAACGAGCTTTCACCCGCCATTTCCGACAGCTGCGAGACCGCCCGCTTATGGCGGAGCAGCGATTTCGGCGTCATCAGCACCAGCGGCTTGCGGAAGTCGCGCTTCATCTGCCGGCGCAGGATGTGGAAATAGTTAGCCGGAGTCGTGCAATTGGCGACCTGCATATTGTCTTCGGCGCAGAGCTGAAGGAAGCGCTCGAGGCGGGCCGAGGAATGCTCGGGGCCCTGACCTTCATAGCCATGCGGGAGCAGGCAGACGAGGCCCGACATGCGCAGCCACTTGCGTTCTCCCGAGGAGATGAACTGGTCGAACACGACCTGGGCACCGTTGGCGAAGTCGCCGAACTGGGCTTCCCAGAGGGTAAGCGCATTCGGCCGGGCCAGCGAATAGCCATATTCGAAGCCCAGCACAGCCTCTTCCGAGAGCATCGAATTGATGACCTCGAAGCGCGCCTGGGTCGGCGCGAGGTTGGCGAGCGGGATATAGCGGGCTTCGGTCTCCTGGTCGTAGAGCACCGAATGGCGGGACGAGAACGTACCGCGCTCGCAATCCTGGCCGGAGAGGCGGATCTTGTGGCCATCGAGGCAAAGCGCGCCGAAGGCGAGTGCCTCCGCCATCGCCCAGTCGATGCCCTCGCCGGACTGAATCATCTGCGCCCGGTTTTCCATGAAGCGCTGGATGGTCTTGTGGGCGTTGAAGCCCTGCGGGATCTCCGAGAGCTTCTTGCCGATTTCCTTGAGCACCTTCATCGGCACGGCCGTCTTGCCGCGGCGCTGCTCGTCGGCATTGTCGGCGATCTTCAGGCCCGACCAGACACCATCAAGCCAGTCGGCCTTGTTGGGCTTATAGGCCTGGCCGGCTTCGAATTCGGCTTCGAGATGGGCGCGCCAGTCGGCCTTCATCTTCTCGAAATCACCCTGGCTCATCAGGCCTTCTGATATCAGCCGCTCGGCATAGACCGTCGCGACCGACTTGTGCGAGCGGATGACCTTGTACATCTTCGGCTGGGTGAAGCTGGGCTCGTCGCCTTCATTATGGCCGAAGCGGCGATAACAGAACATGTCGAGCACGACCGGCTTGTAGAACTTCATCCGGAATTCGGTGGCGATCTTGGCCGCGTAGACGACGGCTTCCGGGTCGTCGCCGTTGACGTGGAAGATCGGCGCCTCGATCATCTTGGCGACGTCGGACGGATAGGGCGACGAGCGCGAGAAAGCCGGGTTGGTGGTGAAACCGATCTGGTTGTTGATGATGACATGCATCGTGCCGGCCACACGATGGCCGCGCAGGCCCGACAAGCCCAAGATTTCGGCGATGACGCCCTGGCCGGCAAAGGCCGCGTCGCCATGAAGAAGCAGCGGCAGAACCTTGACCCGCTCACGCAGCGGGATGATGTCGTCTTCCCATTCGACGGCGATCTGGTCCTGCTTGGCACGGGCCTTGCCCATCA
Organism: Rhizobium sp. SRI_017; assembly: GCF_057586295.1. Lineage (NCBI taxonomy): Bacteria > Pseudomonadati > Pseudomonadota > Alphaproteobacteria > Hyphomicrobiales > Rhizobiaceae > Rhizobium > Rhizobium sp. SRI_017. The sequence continues at coordinate 213,938 of NZ_JBYCZP010000006.1, forward strand.
CGACGGGGTCGACGATTTCGAGATGCGAAGGGTTGGCGGTCAGCGACAGATGCACCTTGTTGCCGTCGAACTCGCGGTCCGAGGAGGCGCCCAGGTGATACTTGACGTCGCCCGAGCCTTCGACGTCGTCAGGCGCGTAGGAACCACCCTTGAACTCGTGGAAGACGGCGCGATGCGGCTTCTGCATCACGTTGGTGAGGACATTGAGACGGCCACGATGGGCCATGCCGAGCACGATTTCCTTGAGGCCCATCTGGCCGCCGCGCTTGATGATCTGCTCAAGCGCCGGCACCAGCGATTCGCCTCCGTCGAGGCCAAAGCGCTTGGTGCCCTTGTACTTGACGTCGATGAACTGCTCGAAGCCCTCGGCCTCGATGAGCTTGGATAGGATCGCCTTCTTGCCAACGGGCGTGAAGTCCGCCCCCTTGTCGGGGCCTTCGATACGCTCCTGGATCCAGCTCTTCTGATCGGGATCGGAAATATGCATGAACTCGACGCCCATCGTCGAGCAATAGGTACGCTCGAGAAGGTCGACCATCTCGCGGACGGTCGCATATTCGAGGCCGAGCACGTTGTCGATGAAGATCTTGCGATCGAGATCGGCTTCGGTAAAGCCATAATTCGCCGGCGAAAGTTCGTTGTAATCGTCAACCGGGGCGGCGATGCCGAGGGGATCGAGCTTTGCATGAAGATGGCCGCGCATGCGGTAGGCACGAATCATCATGATGGCGCGGACGGAGTCGCGCGCGGCGCGCTCGATTTCCTGCGGCGACATCGCCTTGGCAGGCGTGTCCACGGCAACCGAAGCGGCTTTGGCCTCCAACTTCTTCGCAACGGCCTTTTCGACCGCCGGCCAGTCGCCATCCAGCGCATTGACCAGTTCGCCATTGACAGGCACCGGCCAGTTCTTCTTCTGCCAGGAGGCGCCCTTGGCGGCCTTGGTCACATCGGCAGGCGCGTCCGCGAGGGCTGCGAAGAACTGTCGCCATTCCGCGGTGACCGCGTTGGGGTCATCCTGGTAACGGGCATAGAGCTGCTCGATATACGGGGCGTTTGCGCCATCGAGAAAGGATGTCGCGGTAAACTGCTGGTTGGCGCTTTCGACTGCCATCTTTTCCATTGCGGAGCGCTGCTCCGCCTCCTGATCTCATACTCGCGGACCCGATGTCCGCTGAAAGCGAGGGCGGCCGAAGCCGCCCACCCTTGATTTATCCCTTGAGCACTTCGACCAAGGTTTTTCCGAGGCGCGCCGGCGAGGGCGATACCCGGATGCCGGCAGATTCCATGGCCGCGATCTTGTCTTCAGCGCCACCCTTGCCGCCCGAAATCACGGCGCCGGCATGGCCCATGGTGCGGCCGGGAGGGGCGGTGCGGCCAGCGATGAAGCCGACCATCGGCTTCTTCCGGCCCTTCTTGGCTTCGTCCTTGAGGAACTGGGCTGCATCTTCCTCAGCCGAGCCGCCGATTTCGCCGATCATGATGATCGACTTGGTTTCGTCGTCGGCGAGGAACATTTCCAAGACGTCGATGAATTCGGTACCCTTGACCGGGTCGCCGCCGATGCCGACGGCCGTGGTCTGGCCGAGGCCCTCGTTGGTGGTCTGGAACACCGCTTCATATGTAAGTGTTCCCGAGCGCGAGAGAACCCCGACCGAGCCCTTCTTGAAGATGTTGCCCGGCATGATGCCGATCTTGCACTCGTCCGGCGTCAGAACGCCCGGGCAGTTCGGGCCGATGAGGCGGGACGTGGAGCGGTCGAGGCGGGCCTTGACCTTGACCATGTCCTGCACCGGAATGCCTTCGGTGATGCAGACGATGAGCGGGATTTCGGCGTCAATGGCTTCGATGATCGCGGCCGCGGCACCTGCCGGCGGCACGTAGATCACGGAGGCGTTGGCGCCGGTCTTTTCCTTGCCTTCGGCGACGGAAGCGAAGATCGGCAGCTTCTCGCCGCCCTTGCCTTCCCAGGTTTCGCCGCCCTTCTTGGGATGCGTGCCGCCGACCATCTTGGTGCCATGGTAGGCCAGTGCCTGTTCGGTGTGGAAGGTGCCGGTATTGCCGGTCAGACCCTGGACGAGGATCTTGGTGTCTTTGTTGATGAGAATGGACATGTTCAGCCCTTCACTGCCTTGACGATCTTCTGGGCGGCATCGTCGAGGTCGTCGGCCGAAATCACATTCAGGCCGCTCTCGTTGATGATCTTCTTGCCCAGTTCGACATTGGTGCCTTCGAGGCGGACGACGAGCGGAACCTTGAGGCCTACTTCCTTGACCGCGGCGATCACGCCCTCGGCGATGACATCGCATTTCATGATGCCGCCGAAGATGTTGACCAGGATGCCCTTCACGGCCGGATCGGCGGTGATGATCTTGAAGGCGGCCGTGACCTTTTCCTTGGAGGCGCCGCCGCCGACGTCGAGAAAGTTCGCCGGCTCAGCACCGTAGAGCTTGATGATGTCCATGGTTGCCATGGCAAGGCCTGCGCCATTGACCATGCAGCCGATATTGCCGTCGAGCGCGACATAGGCGAGGTCGTACTTGGATGCCTCGATTTCCTTGTCGTCTTCTTCGGAGAGGTCACGCAGCTCCTGAAGCTCCGGATGACGGAAGGAGGCGTTGTTGTCGAAGGACACCTTGGCGTCGAGGACGCGCATGCGGCCATTCTTCATCACGATCAGCGGGTTGACCTCGAGCAGGCTCATATCCGTCTCGACAAAGGCCTTGTAGAGGATCGGAAACAGCTTCTCGGCATCTGCCTTGGCTTCGCCTTCGAGCTTCAACGCGCCGGTGAGTTCCTTGAGGTTCTCAGCAGTGACGCCCTTGCCCGGTTCGATGTCGACATTGACGATCTTTTCCGGCGTATCATGGGCGACGGCCTCGATGTCCATGCCGCCTTCCGTGGACACCACGAAGGCGACCTTGCCGACCGCGCGGTCGACGAGGATCGAAAGATAGAGTTCGCGGTCGATATCGGCGCCGTCCTCGATATAGAGGCGGTTGACCTGCTTGCCGGCAGGACCGGTCTGCTTGGTGACCAGCGTGTTGCCGAGCATTTCCTTGACGTTGGCGACGACTTCGTCGATCGACTTGGCAAGGCGCACGCCGCCCTTGGCGTCGGGGCCGAGTTCCTTGAATTTGCCTTTGCCGCGGCCGCCGGCATGGATCTGGCTCTTCACCACATAAAGCGGGCCGGGCAGCTTCGCAGCCGCTGCGGCGGCCTCGTCGGCGGAGAAGATCGCCACGCCATCGGCAACCGGCGCGCCATAGCTCTTGAGCAATGCCTTGCCCTGGTATTCATGAATGTTCATGAGGGACGTCCTTGAGGGGAATTACTTGAGGGCGATTACTTGAGCGCTGGGGCGATGGTGATGCAGGCCTCGCAAAGGCCGGCAACGGAAGCGACCGACTTGTCGAAAGCTGCCTTCTCGGCGCTGTTGAGGTCCACCTCGATGATGCGCTCGATGCCGCCGGCTCCGATGATCGTGGGAACACCGACATACATGTCCTTGACGCCATACTGACCGGTGAGGTGGGCAGCGGCGGGCAGCACGCGCTTCTTGTCCTTGAGGAAGGATTCGGCCATCAGGATTGCTGATGCGGCCGGAGCGTAATAGGCCGAGCCGGTCTTGAGCAGGCCGACGATCTCGGCGCCGCCGTCACGGGTGCGCTGGATGATTTCTTCGAGACGTTCCTTGGTGCACCATCCCATCTTGACGAGATCGGGAAGCGGGATGCCGCCGACGGTCGAGTAGCGGGCGAGCGGGACCATCGTGTCGCCATGGCCGCCAAGCACGAAGCCGGTGACGTCTTCGACGGAAACGTTGAATTCCTGGGCCAGGAAGTAGCGGAAGCGGGCGCTATCGAGCACGCCGGCCATGCCGACCACCATGTTCTTCGGCATGCCGGAGAACTTCTGCAGCGCCCAGACCATGGCGTCGAGCGGGTTGGTGATGCAGATGACGAAGGCGTTGGGCGCATATTTCTTGATGCCGGCGCCGACCTGTTCCATGACCTTGAGGTTGATGCCGAGAAGATCGTCGCGGCTCATGCCCGGCTTGCGCGGCACGCCGGCGGTGACGATGCAGACGTCGGCGCCTTCGATTGCCGAGTAGTCGCTCGCGCCGGTATAGTTCGCGTCGAAACCGTCGACCGGGGAGGATTCCGCGATGTCGAGGCCCTTGCCCTGCGGAATGCCATCGGCAATGTCGAACAGAACGACGTCACCGAGTTCTTTCATGCCGGCGAGATGTGCCAGCGTGCCGCCGATCATCCCGGAACCGATGAGAGCGATCTTCTTACGCGCCATGGAATATGTCCTTGTTCAGATGAGACAAACGAGGCGGCGGCTGACAAGAAGCTGTCGCCTTTGGGCAATCGGCTTAAACCCAATAGCAAAAATGTCAACGCATTATTTTCGGGTGAGCAAATTCAATCGGTTAGATAATAATTATCTTACGTAAACGTCAATCGGTGTCATCGATCTGACAAGGAATTCCCGCCTGATGCGCGGTGAGATTCGACATAATCCCGGCTACGCATCTCGAAGAGCCGCGACACGGTGCGGTCAAACTCGAAGCCGGTATTTCCCCTGCGGATCGGCAGGAGTTGCTCAGGCATCGCCTCGGCGGAAGCCACGAGGCGTACCTTGTTGTCGTAAAGCGTGTCGACCAGATTGATGAAGCGCTTGGTCTCGTTGCCCTGCTGCGGCGTGAGCACGGGGATATGCTCGATGAACACGGTGGGATAGCGCTCTGCGATCGCGATATAGTCCGAGGCGCCGAGCGGCTTTTCGCAGAGATCCCGAAACGAGAAGCGGGCTGCACCGAGGGCAGCGGCCGGCACCGGCACTTCGCGCCCCTTCATCTCGATGCTTTCGGCGCGCGGGGTGACGCCGTCTGTCAGTTTATGCCAGGCGGCTTCGATCTTTTCATCGGTCTCAGGACCGAGCGGAGTCAGCCAGATCGGAAGGCTCTTGGTCTTTTCAAGCCGGTAATCCGTCGGCGAATCCAGCGAAACTACGTCGGCATATTGCTTGAGCAGTTCCACAAAGGGCAGGAACAGTTGGCGGTTCAAGCCGTCGCGATAGAGATTGTCCGGCTCGACATTCGAGGTGGCAATCAGCACGGAACCGCGCTGGAAAAGCTCGGTGAACAGCCGCGACAGGATCATCGCATCGGCAATGTCGGTGACTGTGAACTCATCGAAGCAGAGCAGAACCGCTTCATCATGGAGCGCAGCAGCCACTGGTGGCACGGGATCGGCCTGCCGCGTCTCGCCATTCTTGAGCTTCTGGCGATGGGCGTGGATACGGGAGTGGACGTCGGCCATGAATTCATGGAAATGCGCCCGGCGCTTGCGCTCGATCGGCGCGAGCTCGAACATCATATCCATCAGCATGGTTTTGCCACGGCCGACGCTGCCGTGGATGTAGAGCCCGTGCACCGGGTTTTCGGTATGGCGCTTGGCGGCAAAAAGCCAGCCCAGGGCGGAGGATTTCTTCGCGGGCGTCCGCGATTTGATCGCGTTCAATACACCGTCAAGCCGCTTGGCGATCATCAACTGCTGCGGATCGCGCTCGATCTGGCCGTCCGCCACAAGGGATTCAAGCCGCTCGACGACGCTCTTGGAATAGTCGGGCGGCGGCTGCATTCAGTGGACGACCTGGGGAAGACCTGGTTTATCGGGACAGGCTGATCGGCGTGCCGGTGGAGCTCTTGCCGCTGAACTGGTTTTCGGCGGTCTTGAAGAAGGTGGCGATCAAGTTGCCATTGCGGTCCTTGACCGTGACTTGCTTGCCGGCGACTTCCCAGGAATTCATCAGTGCGAGCTCATTGCCGCAGCCGCGCGTGCCGCCACGTGAGCCGGAGCCGAGATTGGTGAGCGTCAGGAACATCTGGCAGTTCGCACCATTGGCGCTGACCTTCCAGCTGCCGACCATGCTTTCCTTCTTCACGTCAAGCGCTGCAGCGGCCATCTGGTCGGTGGCCTGCTGGTTTAACGCCACTTCGTTTTCGGGCTTGGTCGGGAATTGCGACGTGTCAGTCGTTGGATCCGGGAGTTGGCCGGTCTCGACGGTCTGCACCGGCTGCGCCTCGAGCGGCTCCGGGCGCATCGTGGTATCGACCGTGTCCATCCGGTCCGTGCCACAGCTTGCAAGCAGCAAGCCGGCCGCCACGACCGCGATCACTTTCGAACCCTGCATCCATCTACTCCTTCTAGCCTTCAAACTTCCCCGAAAACAGGAAATTGCGGCGGATTTAGCGTAAGCCGATATGGTTAATCAAGTCGTAACACTTACGCCATCACCGTGCCACGCCGTCATTTGCACGGACTTCATCGATGTAGAAGCGTTCTGCGACGGCATGATGTTCCCGATAAATGTCCTGTTCTGTAGCGTCGAGGCTCTCGACCAGCCTGCCATAGCGCTCCTTCGCTTCGATCAGGAACTGGACGATTCTTTCCGGCGGTTTGCCGAGCCCCATCTCCCGCGTCGCGGCCTTTTCTTCGACCATAACCGCCACGCGCTCGGAAAGCTCCGCAGGCAATTGAATATTCTTGAGAATCTGCTGCAGATTCATCGGTGGCAGCGTCTCGAACCCGCGCTCCGCCATATACTGCAGCGAGAAAGCAGGGCGGAGGGCATAAAACAGCTTCTTGAGTCTTATGTCTTCACCGGAGAAGGTCTGTTCGTGGCGCTTGAGCAGGCCGAAATAGTGGCGAGCCACCATTTTCGGATCGACGATCGTATCGAGCACTTTTGCCAGACGCTCGCGGAAGCCGGTCATCTCCTCATAGACATGCGGCGAATGCACCCATTCACCGATGACCGCATTGCCCTTCAGTGCCAGCAGCAGCGCCTTGCGTAGATCCCAGCCCCCGGTATCGATCTCGCCCTCGATCGGGAATTCGATGACGTCGCGCTCGGCCGCGAGTTTCAGATGGTCTTCGATCGGTCTGACATAGATGAAGCGGCAGTCATAATCGCTGTCGGGCGAAGGAAAGCCCCAGGCGCGGCTGCCGCTTTCAATAGCGAAGAGGATGCGGACGCCCGAACTCCGCACCATATCCAGGCGTCTTCGGACTTCGCTGACGGCGTCTGGCGAAAATCCTTCGAGCATCGATCAGACCCGGCGCTCGACCATCATCTTCTTGATCTCTGCGATTGCCTTGGCCGGGTTCAGCCCCTTGGGGCAAGCCTGGGCGCAGTTCATGATGGTGTGGCAGCGATAGAGCCGGAACGGATCCTCGAGATCGTCGAGGCGCTCGCCCTTGGCTTCGTCACGCGAGTCGATCAGCCAGCGATAGGCCTGCAGCAGCACGGCGGGACCGAGATAGCGGTCGCCGTTCCACCAATAGCTCGGACAGGAGGTCGAGCAGCAGGCGCAAAGGATGCACTCGTAGAGGCCGTCGAGCTTCTGGCGATCCTCGTGGCTCTGGCGCCACTCCTTGGCCGGGGTTGGCGAGACCGTCTTGAGCCAGGGCTCGATCGAGCGGTGTTGGGCGTAGAAATTGTTGAGGTCGGGAATGAGGTCCTTGACCACGGGCATATGCGGCAGCGGATAGATTTTCACCGTGCCCTTCACCTCGTCCGTACCCTTGGTGCAGGCAAGCGTGTTGGTGCCGTCGATATTCATCGCGCAAGAACCGCAGATCCCCTCGCGACAGGAGCGGCGGAAGGTCAGCGTCGGGTCGATCTTGTTCTTGATGTAGATCAGCGCGTCGAGCACCATCGGGCCGCAATCGTCGACATCGACATAATAGGTGTCGATCGACGGGTTGTTGCCGTCGTCCGGCGACCAGCGATAGATGCGGTATTCCCGCACATTCTTGGCGCCGTCCGGCTTCGGCCAGACCTTGCCCTCGGTCATCTTGGAATTCTTGGGGAGAGTAAGCTCAACCATCTCAGTTCCTCAATACACCCGCGCCTTGGGCTCGATCTTGTGTGGATCCATGCCCTCTGCGATCAGCTCGGTATGAACAGGGCGATAGTCGAGTTTGACATTGCCTGACGCGTCGACCCAGGCGAGCGTATGCTTACGCCAGTTCTCGTCGTCGCGGCCGGCGAACTTGCCTTCGGTATAGTCCTCGCGGGCGTGGCTACCGCGGCTTTCCTTGCGGGCCTCGGCGCCGTGGACCGTGGTGATGGCGCAGGCCATCAGGTTTTCGAGTTCCAAGGTCTCGACGAGGTCGGAGTTCCAGATCATCGAACGGTCGGTGACCTTGATGTCCTTCAACTCGCCCCAGATTTCCGAGATCCGCTTGCAGCCGCTTTCGAGCGAAACCTGGGTGCGGAACACGGCGGCGTCTTCCTGCATGGCGCGCTGCATCTTTTCACGCAGCACGGAGGTCGGCGTCGAGCCGCTGGCGTGACGCAGGCGGTCGAAGCGATCCATGATCCCGTCGCAGGCCGCCTTGTCGAGCGCCGGGATCGGCGCGACTCGGTCGATGACTTCGCCGGCGCGGATCGCGGCGGCGCGGCCGAAGACCACCAGGTCGATCAGCGAGTTGGAGCCCAAGCGGTTCGCGCCATGGACGGAGGCGCAGCCGGCTTCGCCGACCGCCATCAGGCCCGGCGCGATGCGCTCCGGATTGGCACCATCGGCATTGAGCACTTCACCCCAGTAATTTGTCGGGATGCCGCCCATGTTGTAATGCACGGTCGGCAGGACCGGGATCGGTTCGCGGGTCACGTCGACGCCGGCAAAAATCTTGGCGCTCTCGGAAATGCCCGGCAGGCGCTCATGCAGCACGGCCGGATCGAGATGGTCGAGATGCAGGTAGATGTGATCCTTGGCCTTGCCGACGCCGCGGCCTTCGCGGATCTCCAGGGTCATGCAGCGCGAGACGACATCGCGCGAAGCGAGGTCCTTGGCGTTGGGCGCGTAGCGCTCCATGAAGCGCTCGCCCTCGGAATTGACGAGGTAGCCGCCTTCGCCGCGCGCGCCCTCTGTGATCAGACAGCCGGCGCCATAGATGCCGGTCGGGTGGAACTGGACGAACTCCATGTCCTGGAGCGGCAGGCCGGCGCGGGCGATCATACCGTTGCCGTCGCCGGTACAGGTATGGGCCGAGGTGGCGGAGAAGTAGGCGCGGCCGTAACCGCCGGTCGCCAGCACCACCATCTTGGCGGTGAAACGATGGATCGTGCCGTCATCGAGGTTCCACGCGACGACGCCGGTGCAGCGTCCATCGGGCGCCATGATCAGGTCGAGCGCGAAATATTCGACGAAGAACTCGGCGTTGTTCCTGAGCGACTGGCCGTAGAGCGTGTGCAGGATGGCGTGGCCGGTGCGGTCGGCCGCGGCGCAGGTGCGCTGCACCGGCGGGCCTTCGCCGTAATTCTGCATATGGCCGCCGAAGGGGCGCTGGTAGATGCGGCCGTCCTCGGTGCGCGAGAAGGGCACGCCGTAATGTTCGAGCTCATAGACCGCCTTCGGCGCTTCCATGGCGAGATATTGCATGGCGTCGACATCGCCGAGCCAGTCCGAGCCCTTGACGGTGTCGTACATGTGCCACTGCCAAGAATCGGGCGTCATGTTCTGCAGCGAGGCTGCGATGCCGCCCTGGGCGGCGACGGTGTGCGAGCGGGTCGGAAACACCTTGGTGATGCAGGCGGTCTTGAAGCCCTGTTCGGCCATGCCGAGCGTGGCGCGGAGGCCCGCGCCGCCGGCGCCGACGACCACGACGTCATAGGCATGGTCGACATATTCGTAGGCCTTGCCGCTGGCTGCCGGTGAAGAGGGAGATGCCATGGTCAATTATCCTGCAAAACCGGTCTTCAGCACGGCGAAAAGACAGAGCGCGCCGACGACAATGGTGAAAAACGTATTGAGCATCAGAAGCACGACCTTCTGGAATTCATTGTGGATGTAGTCCTCGATGACGACCTGCATGCCGAGCCGCATATGGATCAGCGCCGAAATCACCACCAGGCCCATCACCACGGCGACGACGGGATTGCCAAGGGCGGCGACAACCTCTTCATAGGGCGCGCCATTGTATTTGATGATGAAGCCGATGAAGAACAGCATCAGCGGCACATTCGCGACCGCCGTCAGCCGCTGGCGCCAGAAGTGATCGGTGCCCTCCTTGGCTGAACCGAGGCCGCGAACCTTGCCGAGGGGCGTACGCATATCCATGGTCATTCTCCTCAGCGGGCCATATAGCCGGCGATCCAGAGCAGGATCGTGATGACGGGGGCGGCGACGAATGTGATTTTGGCGACACGGGTGGTCAGGTGCTTGTCGAAACCATAGCCGAGGTCCCACACGAAATGCCTCAGGCCGCCGAGCATGTGCTGCACCAGCGCCCAGGTGAAGCCGAACAGAACGAGGCGGCCGATCCAGGAGCCGAAGACCCAGTTCGCGGTTGCGAAATATTCCGGTCCCGACGCCGCTGCTATCAGCCACCACGCCACCAATATCGTGCCAAAATAGAGCGCCATGCCGGTGATCCGGTGGATGATCGAGCTCATCATTGTCGGAATGGGACGATAGATCTGCAGGTGGGGAGAGAGGGGCCGGTTCTTAGCCGCGTTCGCCATGTAGAAAAGCCTCCGAGAGGGCAAGCAGGACCGCCGCATGAAACGGCGCCGGCGCAATGAGAGGGGTTCTTATGTGCATTGCGTCAAAACGGTGTTTAATCGCCGGATTGCGCCGCGACAAGCCCTCACAAAGTACCAGCCGAAATTCAAATCGATTTTTATTCCGGGACTTAGCAGAAAATGCTGACCGGCCAAGCTAGCTGTGCTGGAAACCGGCGTCCGCGGGGTCTGTCCCATTTTGCAACACGTTGACTTTGCACGTCTTTTCATTAACCTTTCGTTAATATTCGCCGCTCGCGTCGTCGGCGGCACTCGAAGGGAGAACGGACATGTTGAAGTTCACCGGCTCGGCCCTCGCCCTGCTTGTCGCATTTTCGATCGCGCCGCTCGCCCAGAGCGAGGCGGGCAACCGCAACGAACGGCACCGCATCATAAAGCATCACAAGTTCAAGATGGTCGATCGCAGCGGCCATCGCCATCACCGCAACGTCGTCCGCGTCGTCAATCGCAATGTCGTCGTCGTGAAGGTCGATCGAAAGAACCGCCATCGCCACCACGACCAGGGCAACACCTATTCCGGCGATGTCGTGATCGGCGTGCGCAACGGTGTCGGGCAGTGGTCTTATGGCTATTCCAGCTCGGATGCGACGTCGATCAGCGTCACGACGGGGCCGAAGCTGAAGATCATCGATGTGGGTGCCATGAAAGCTGACAGCGCTTGTAAGATGCAGGCCGGGGTTTGTGTGATCAGGCCTTGAGGCGATCCCATCAATAGACTGCATTTGAAGTATGCCCTCATCCGGCTGCCGCCACCTTCTCCCCGTTCTGACGGGGAGAAGGGACATGCGGCACCGCCGGTGCCTCTGGCGTCCCCTCTCCCCGCGAGCGGGGAGAGGGTCAGGGTGGGGGCATCTGTCGCTTTTCACAACGGTGGAATGATCTCGTCGACCGCCTCGATCAAGCGGTCGCATTCCTCTTCCGTGCCGATCGAAATCCTGAGGAAGTCCGAAATCCGCGGCTTGGCGAAGTGGCGCACGAGGATGGCGCGGTCGCGCAGCGCCTTGGCGAGATCGGCACCCGCATGCCCTGGATGGCGCGCGAAAACGAAATTCGATTGCGAGGGCAGAACTTCAAAGCCACGCTGGCGCAGGCCGCCTGAGACCCGTTCGCGCGAGGCGATGACGTGCTGGCGGGTCGTCTCGAACCATTCCTCGTCTTCCACCGCCGCTGTCGCGCCGGCTTCGGCGAGGCGGTCGAGCGGATAGGAATTGAAGCTGTCCTTCACCCGCTCGAGGGCGTCGATCAGAGGGCGCTGGCCGATCGCATAGCCGACGCGCAGGCCGGCAAGAGAACGCGACTTGGACAACGTGTGGATCACCAGCAAGTTCGGGTACTTGCGGATCATCGGGATCGCCGTCTCGCCGCCGAAATCTATATAGGCTTCGTCGATGACGACAGGCTGGTCGGGATGGGCGGCGACCAGGGCCTCGATATCCGCCATGGGCAGGCCGATGCCCGTCGGCGCATTCGGGTTCGGCAGGATGATCGCCCCGCACGGGCGGTCGTAGTCGGAGATCCGAACGCGGAAGGCCTCGTCGAGCGGGAGCGCGACTGCCTCGATGCCATAGAGCAGGCAATAGACTGGATAGAAACTGTAGGTGATGTCGGGATAAAGCAGCGGCTTGTCGTGCTTGAGCAGTGCCTGGAAGACATGCGCCAGCACTTCGTCCGAGCCATTGCCGACGAAGACCTCGTCGATCGCCACGCCATAGCGTTTGGCGATCGCGCTACGCAGTTTCGTTGAGGCAGGATCGGGATAGAGTCTTAGCCGGTCGCTGGCCTCGGCCGCTATCGCGGCCAGCGCCTTGGGCGACGGGCCGTAGGGATTCTCATTGGTGTTGAGTTTCGTGAGGTTGTCGATCTTCGGCTGCTCGCCGGCGACGTAAGGATGCAGGTTTGCAACAACAGGCGACCAAAACTTGCTCATCAGTTCTTCCTCGTCGCGACATAGTCGGCCAACGCCATCAACATTTCCGCCTTCTCGCCATAGGGCGAGAGAAGGGCATTTGCTTCCTCGATCAGGCCGGCAAGCCGGTGCTGCGTCCACTGGACGCCGTGGATCGACGGCAGCGTCTTCTTTCCGCGCGCTGCATCCTTGCCGGCGGCCTTGCCGAGTGTGGCGCTGTCGGCGGTCAGATCGAGCAGATCGTCGCGCAGCTGGAAGGCCAGGCCGACGATCTCGCCGAACCGGATCATCCGGCGGCGATCTTCCTCGACCGCATTGGCTGCCAGCGCGCCCGCCTCGCAGGCAAAGCGGATCAGCGCCCCGGTCTTCATCGCCTGCAGGCGGGTGATTTCGCCTTCCGCGAGTTCGCGCGTCTCGGCCTCGAGGTCGAGCGCCTGGCCGCCTGCCATGCCGCCGATGCCGGAGGCGCGGGCAAGCGCCAATATCAGCGCGACCTTGGTGGCGTCGGGCAGCTGGGTCTCGGGAGCGGCCAGAATGTCGAAGGCATAGGTCAGCAGGCTGTCGCCGGCAAGGATTGCCGTCGCTTCGTCGAACTTCCTGTGCACGGTCGGCTGGCCGCGCCTGACGTCGTCATTGTCCATGGCCGGCAGGTCGTCATGGATCAGCGAATAGCAGTGCACGCATTCGAGCGCCGCCGCCACGCGCAACGCCGCGTCGGTGTCGGCGCCGAAGAGCGCGGCACTTTCGACCACCAGCGCCGGGCGCATGCGCTTGCCGCCGTTGAGAACGCCGTGGCGCATGGCAGCGAGCAGCCGTTCGGGCCGCGCCGTCTCGGCGGGACGTGCCGCGTCCGACAGCAGTTCGCCCAGCAGCGCCTGCACGGCGGCGGCGTGGCCTTCTAGCTTTTCGAGAAATTCTCTGTCACGCATGGGCTGCTCTTTGGCATGGCCCAATCGGCCTTGCAACAGGACTTGAAACTGGACGATCCACGGCCGCGTTAATATCAAGAGGTCAAAGTGCTGGCCTTGATGCGTCCGCCAGTCTATGAGACCTTCGAGAGATGATGGGACAAGCCGAGGCTTTGATTGGACATTGCCCCCGACACGACGCTGCTGGATATCCCGGCCGGCACTGCCGCCGGTGAGAGCCCCATGCGCCGCTGGATAAAACGGCTCCTCAAATGGGCGGTGATCGTCGCCCTAGCGCCCTATTTCCTGATCCTCGTCTATGCCGTCGATTTCGTCCGGCCCGTCTCGACCTTGATGCTCTGGGATCTCGCGACCTTCAAGGGTTATGACCGGCGCTGGGTGGAGTTCGAGGCTATCTCGCCTGCGCTCGTGCAATCCGTGATGATGTCCGAGGACGGGCAGTTCTGCAGTCATTTCGGCGTCGATGTCCGCCAGCTCCAAGGCGTCGTTGAGGACGCGCTGGACGGTGAGGCGACACGCGGCGCTTCGACCATTCCGATGCAGACCGCCAAGAACCTGTTCCTGTGGAATGGCCGCTCGTTTCTCCGCAAGGGCCTGGAACTGCCGCTGGCGATCGGCGCCGATGCGGTCTGGAGCAAGAAGCGGCTGATGGAGATCTATCTCAACATCGCCGAGTGGGGTCCGGGTATCTATGGCATCGAGGCCGCGGCGCAATATCACTTCAAGACTTCGGCGGCGAAACTCTCGAAGAAACAGGCGGCTTTGCTCGCCGTCTCACTGCCCAATCCGATCACCCGGGTCGCCTCGAAACCGTCGCGCGGCATGAGCCGGCTTGCCAATCTCATCCAGCGCCGCGCCAATGCCTCGGGCGAATACATCAAATGCCTTTATGACTGAGGCCACTTCTATTCATTGGTAGAAAGTGCGGCTGAACCGTAGAATTTCCATAGGTTCAACGGAGATTGCGTATGTCTGCCCTCACGCTTTATGTCGGAAACAAGAACTATTCGTCCTGGTCGATGCGCCCTTGGGTGGCGCTGAAAGCTTCCGGTGTGGATTTCGAGGAGGTGCTGATCCAGTTCGACTTTGCGGCCGGCAATCCGGCGATAAAGGCGATCTCGGCGGCTGGCACGGTGCCGATCCTCGAACATGACGGGCTCAGGATCGGGGAGTCGCTGGCGATCGTCGAATATGTCGCCGAGCTCTTCCCCGACAAGCGCATCTGGCCTGCTGACCGCAGGCAGCGGGCGCTGGCGCGGTCCTATTGCTCGGAAATGGCGACCGGCTTCCGGCCATTGCGCAACGCTGCGCCTATGAACCTGCGCTATCCGAAGAAGAAGCTCGCCGTCGGCGATGATGTGAAGGCGAACATTTCCCGCATCGAGCAGATCTGGCACAAAAGCATCGAGGATAGCGGCGGTCCGTTCCTGTTCGGCGAATTCTCGGCGGCCGACGCCTTCTTCGCGCCCGTCGTCGCCCGTTTCGACTCCTATCTGCTGGTGGATCACCCTGCGACGCTCGGCTATATGAAAGCCGTGCAGAACCATCCGGCCGTGCAGGCCTGGGCGGCCGATGCGGCGAAGGAGACCTGGGTGGTGCTCGAGGACGAGCTTTGATTCAGGCCGCGACTCCCGCGTAGCCTAGATTTGCAACATTTTTTTGACCGGGGACTGGTCAAGCCGGGAGTCCTTCTGTATATGACCGGCAAATTTTCCGGAAAGACCCGCTTTCTCGTCCGGCCTAGCGGGCCGATGGCGAGGTTTTGACGGGATAGAGATTGGAGTTTCGAAATGGCAGTTCCGAAAAGAAAAACCAGCCCGTCGCGCCGTGGCATGCGCCGTTCCGCTGATGGTCTCAAGACCCCGACCTATGTCGAGGACAAGAACTCCGGCGAACTTCGCCGTCCGCACCACGTCGACCTCAAGACCGGCATGTATCGCGGCCGCCAGGTCCTGACGCCGAAGGAAAGCACCTGATTTCATCAGGCGGACGCTTTGATTTCAAAGGGCCGGCAGAAATGCCGGCCTTTTTTGCTGTTTGCGATGAAAGTCGGCGGGTTTGACGTCTTTGTACTGAACGAAAACTATACTAAGACCTTCTGACAGCCCGATTTCGAGGAGTTTTGCCGATGGCCGCCATCCCCCTGCTGTTGATCCCCTTCATCCTCTACAACATCGCCATGTTCGGAGCTTTCGGCGGAGGCGGCATCGAGGGCCTGAAGACCACGGTGACCAGCGTCAACATGATGTCGGGCGCCACCTGGACCATGTCGCTGGGCGACCTCTTCATCGTCATCAGCCTGGTGATCCTGTTCCTCGAGATCTTCAAGGCAACGCGCCGCTCGTCGGTGGCGCTGCTCGATCATCTGTTCTCGATGGCGCTCTTCGTCGTCTTCCTCGTCGAATTCCTGCTGGTGCAGGGTGCGGCGACCCAGATATTCTTCATCCTGATGTTGATTACCTTGGTCGACGTGATCGCGGGCTTCACCGTGTCGATCAAATCGGCTTCGCGAGACGTGGCGATCGGGCTCTAAGCACGGCATGAACGAAAATGGCGATCCCTAGGGATCGCCATTTGATATGCTTGCCGACAGACGATCTCACATATTCTCGATCTTGGTCTGGAGCGCGCGGAGCTGTTCCTTCAGTTCCTCGATGTCCTTGGCCTCGGTCTTCTTGGGCTCGGCCTTTGCCCCGGCGATCGCGCCAAACGGCGTGAAGACTTCCATCGCCTGGCGGAAGATCTCGGTGTTGCGCTTGATCTGTTCTTCCATCAGCTGCATCGGCACCTGAAGGTTCTTGGTGAGCGGGGTGTCGCCAAGTGTCTTGGCCATATGTTCGCGGATCTGGCTCTGCTGCTCGCCGAAAGCATGCATCGATTGCTCGAGATAGCTCGGCACGAAGGTCTGCATCTGATCGCCGTAATAGGAGATCAGCTGGCGCAGGAAGGAGATCGGCAGAAGCGTGTTGCCGTTCTTGGATTCCTGCTCGAAGATGATCTGGGTCAGGACCGAATGGGTGATGTCGTCACCGCTTTTGGCGTCCTGCACGGTGAAGTCCTCGCCGCGCTTCACCATCTGGGCAAGGTCGTCAAGCGTCACATAGGTGCTGGTACCGGTATTGTAGAGCCGCCGGTTGGCGTATTTCTTGATGACCGTCTGCCCGTCGTTTTTTGCCATTGAGTTCCTCCTGACAGCGCACAGTTCGGCAACTGGTTGCGCCTTTCTCCCTAGGCGCAACGAAAGTGTAAGCGGAAAACCCCCGAAAATACAATCGTTTTGTGCGATGCGGCGATTTCGTGCGATTTTTTTTGCGCAATAATTCGCAGTGCGAAAAAAACACGTCCAGGCCGTGGCGACCTCGGACGCAAGCGTATTACTGCGTGAGCTCTTGCCAGTGCCGCCGCCCACCCCGATATCAGGCGTGAACATTCACTCGCATTGACAAGTGTGCCAGCGCTTTGCCACTGTCCATCCAAAATTCCTAACGGAGGAAATGCCATGTCCAGTCCCTCGATCGTCATCGCCAGCGCCGGGCGTACCGCAGTCGGCTCGTTCAACGGTTCTTTTGCCAATACGCCGGCGCATGAACTCGGCATTGCCGTGATCAACGGCGTGCTAAGCCGGGCGGGCGTCGATGCCGCCGAAGTCAACGAGGTGATCCTCGGCCAGGTGCTGCAGGCCGGCGAAGGCCAGAACCCGGCGCGCCAGGCCGCGATCAAGGCCGGCATTCCGATCGAGGCCACTGCGATGGGCATCAATCAGCTCTGCGGTTCGGGCCTGCGCGCCGTGGCGCTCGGCATGCAGCAGATCGCCAATGGCGATGCCGACATCATCATCGCCGGCGGCATGGAATCCATGTCGATGGCGCCCCATTGCGCGCATCTCCGTGCCGGCGTGAAGATGGGCGACTACAAGATGGTCGACACGATGATCAAGGATGGCCTCACCGACGCCTTCCACGGCTATCACATGGGCAACACCGCCGAGAATATCGCCCGCCAATGGCAGTTGACCCGCGAGGAGCAGGATACGTTCGCGGTCGCATCGCAGAACAAGGCCGAAGCCGCCCAGGTGGCCGGTCGCTTCAAGGACGAAATCATCCCCTTCACCGTCAAGGGCCGCAAGGGCGACACGATCGTCGACGCCGACGAGTATATCCGTTATGGCGCCACGCTTGACGCCATGGCCAAGCTGCGTCCCGCCTTCGACAAAGAGGGCACGGTCACGGCGGCAAACGCGTCCGGTCTTAATGACGGCGCCGCTGCCACGCTTTTGATGACCGAGGAAAATGCGTCCAAGCGCGGCATCACGCCGCTCGCCCGCATCGTTTCCTGGGCGACCGCTGGCGTCGACCCCAAGATCATGGGCACCGGCCCGATCCCGGCCTCGCGCAAGGCGCTTGCCAAGGCCGGCTGGTCGATCAACGATCTCGACCTCGTTGAAGCCAACGAGGCCTTCGCGGCCCAGGCCTGTGCGGTCAACAAGGATCTCGGCTGGAACCCCGAAATCGTCAACGTCAATGGCGGCGCGATCGCGATCGGTCATCCGATCGGCGCATCCGGCGCCCGCGTGCTCAACACGCTGCTGTTCGAAATGAAGCGCCGCTCGGCCAAGAAGGGCCTCGCGACGCTCTGCATCGGCGGCGGCATGGGCATCGCCCTGTGCGTTGAAGCGATGTAACGGGGATTTCCGTTGGTCTGAATGCGCCTGAAAATTAAGTGGAGGAGGGAACGACCATGGGCAGAGTGGCACTTGTGACGGGTGGGACCCGCGGCATTGGTGCGGCGATCGCGATCGCGCTGAAGAATGCCGGCTACAAGGTGGCAGTGAATTATGCCGGCAACGAGGAGGCGGCTGCGGCCTTCTCCAAAGAGCACGGCATTCCCGCCTACAAGTGGGATGTCTCGAGCTACGAGGCCTGCCAGCAGGGCATCGCCAAGGTCGAGGGCGATGTCGGACCGGTCGAGGTCCTGGTCAACAATGCTGGCATCACCCGTGACGGCATGTTCCACAAGATGACGCCGGCCGACTGGAACGCAGTCATCAACACCAATCTGACCGGCCTCTTCAACATGACCCATCAGGTCTGGGGCGGCATGCGCGACCGATCCTTCGGCCGCGTCATCAGCATTTCCTCGATCAACGGCCAGAAGGGTCAGATGGGCCAGGTGAACTATTCGGCGGCCAAGGCCGGCGATATCGGTTTCACCAAGGCCTTGGCGCAGGAAGGTGCTGCAAAGGGCATCACCGTCAACGCGATCTGCCCGGGCTATATCGGCACCGAGATGGTGCGCGCCGTGCCGGAGAAGGTGCTGAACGAGCGAATCATCCCGCAGATCCCTGTCGGCCGCCTCGGCGAGCCCGAGGAAATCGCGCGTTGCGTCGTCTTTCTGGCTTCCGACGATGCCGGCTTCATCACCGGCTCGACGATGTCAGCCAATGGCGGTCAGTATCTGGCGTAATATCGACGCTTGCTGATCTGAATTCACCCGGTGCCGGGGCAACAGCCTCGGCGCCGGTCGCATTTCGGGGATGGTACCAATCGCCGTATGGTTAAAAAATTAATAAAACTCAATATGTTGCGGTGAACAAATCAGGAAATCCGCTGCGGTTCTGATTCGTCAGTGATTCGTTCCCCTTCCGGTCAGGCACAAAAAAAGCGGCGCCCGAGGCGCCGCGAGTTACCGGGAGGAGGGCTGAAACTGCTAGCGGCAACGCGCTTCATGCAGACGGCCGCGGCGGTCCTTGTAGACGCACCAGCCGTTTCGCTTCGACTTGCTGACAAAGGCCATGGTGACGCCGCCGATAAGCGCGCCGGCCACGACGCCGGAAGTTCTGCCGGTGACAACGCCGCCAACGACAGCGCCCGTCGCTGCGCCGAGCGTCACGTTCCGCTCAGTGCGGGTGCAGGAGCTGAGCGCCAGGGGCGCGATCAGTAGTGAGGCGATGATGATATTCTTCATGGCTCGATCCTTTTCAGCGCTAGATTCGTCCCATCAGGACGAGAATGAGGACGATGATGAGCACGAGACCGAGACCGCCGGAGGGCCCGTAACCCCAGCTACGGCTATGGCCCCAGCTCGGGATCGCGCCGACCAAGAGAAGAATGAGAACAATGATCAAGATGGTGCCGAGCATGGGCGGGTTCCGTTCACTTTTTCAATCTGATCGCACCTAACGCTGCAGCATGGCCTCGGGTTCCAAGCGTCTGGGGCGAAAGGGCTTTTCCGGAGCGCCAAAAAGGTTCCGAAGCGCCTATGGTTAACGAAATCCTGCGCCACTATATGTTGTATAGAACGAAGCGGGAAAGTGCGACGCAGCATGATTCGTCAGCGATTCGTTCCAATTTGGTTCAGGGTGTCCTCTACGGAGCCGACCTGCACCGATAGCGCAGGTTTTACAGTTCGTTAACCATAAGCTCAGTTGCTGTTTGACTGCAAAATTCACCAGGACGCCACCGTTCCGGTGGGTCATGGGGCAAACCGCAAGCAGATTCAGCATGTTGCAGGGCGCACTTCGTGATCCACTACATCTTGTGGGGAACAAACAAAGTACGATCGCGAGTCTGCGATTCGTCGCTGATTCGTTCCGAAACTGTTCCGAAACTTGCCAGTTGGTAGATTTTCATGGTTTACGAGAGGTTGACGCACTGCCTGAGGCAATCGTCCTGCGGCGCTTCTCGCGCCGTCTTGCAATTGCAGCAATGCGGATGCATGGATGAGCGCCCCTGTCGATCTGTACGATCTGGCCGGGCATGAAATGAACTGGACTGGACCTCTGTTGAAATCCGATCCCCTGACTTTGAGCGGCCGCGGCGTTACCGCGGTGCTCGGCCCGACCAATACCGGCAAGACCCATTATGCGATCGAAAGAATGGTCGCTCACTCCTCGGGGGTCATCGGTCTGCCTTTGCGCCTGCTTGCGCGCGAGGTCTATGGCCGGCTGGTCGACAAGGTCGGCGCGGCCAATGTCGCTCTCATCACCGGCGAAGAAAAGATTGCCCCCGCCAATGCCCGATTCTCCGTCTGCACTGTGGAAGCGATGCCGGAGGAGACGAAAGCAGCCTTTGTCGCCATCGACGAGGTGCAGCTCGCGGCGGATTTCGAGCGCGGCCATGTCTTCACCGATCGCATCCTGCATCTGAGGGGTCGCGAAGAGACGCTGCTGCTCGGTGCGGCGACGATGAAGCCCATCCTCACCCAGGTTTTGCCGGGCATTGATGTCGTCGAGCGGCCTCGTCTGTCGCAGCTCTTCTACGCTGGCTCCAAGAAGATCACCCGTCTGCCGCATCGCTCGGCCATCGTCGCCTTCTCGGCGGACGAGGTCTATGCGATCGCCGAACTGGTGAAGCGCCAGCGGGGCGGTGCGGCCGTTGTCATCGGCGCGCTCTCGCCGCGCACCCGCAATGCCCAGGTCGCACTCTACCAGGCGGGCGACGTCGACTATATCGTGGCCACCGATGCGATCGGCATGGGCCTCAATCTCGATGTCGACCATGTCGCCTTCGCCCAGGACCGCAAGTATGACGGTTTCCAGTATCGCAACCTCAATTCCGGCGAGCTCGGCCAGATCGCCGGCCGCGCCGGCCGCCATCTGCGCGACGGTACGTTCGGTGTCACGGGCCAGACGCAGCCCTTCGACGACGAACTCGTGC
This sequence comes from Rhizobium sp. SRI_017, assembly GCF_057586295.1. NCBI lineage: Bacteria > Pseudomonadati > Pseudomonadota > Alphaproteobacteria > Hyphomicrobiales > Rhizobiaceae > Rhizobium > Rhizobium sp. SRI_017. The sequence continues at coordinate 235,030 of NZ_JBYCZP010000006.1, forward strand.
GGCGCATCGAAAGCCACCAATTCGACCCGGTGAAGGTGATGCAGTGGCGCTCGAAGGTGCTGGATTTCTCATCGATATCAGCGCTTCGGGCGAGCCTCGATGCCGCGCCGCGCCAGCTCGGCCTGACCAAGGCGCTGCCGTCCGACGACTATCAGGCGCTCGAACATCTTGCCCGCTATCCTGACGTTTTGGAGCTTGCCTCGACGCGCGAAAGAGTAGAAAAGCTCTGGGAGATTTGCGCGCTGCCAGATTACCGGCGGATCACGTCGCTGCAGCATTCGGACATGGTGGCCTCGATCTACAAGGACATCGTCCGCCGCGGGGCCGTCGACGAGAGCTTTGTTGCCGAACAGGTCCGGCGTGCCGACCGGACCGAAGGCGATATCGACACGCTGTCGGCGCGTATTGCGCAAATCAGGACTTGGACCTATGTGTCCAACCGACCGGGTTGGCTTGCAGATCCGGCACACTGGCAGGAAAAAACGCGTGAAATCGAGGATCGCCTCTCGGACGCGCTGCATGAACGGTTGACCCAACGCTTCGTTGATCGCAGGACATCTGTGCTCATGAGGCGCCTGAGAGAGAATGCTATGCTTGAAGCGGAAATCAGTGTGAATGGCGATGTCTTCGTGGAAGGGCATCATGTGGGGCAGCTTTCCGGTTTCCGGTTTACGCTGGTTGCCGGTGCCGAAGGACAGGACCTGAAGGCTGTCGAGAACGCAGCGAGCAAGGCGCTGGGGCTGGAATTCGAGGCGCGTGCCGCCCGCATTCACGCCGCCGGCAATGGCGATCTGGCGCTGTCGAGCGATGGCACGGTGCGCTGGCTCGGCGAGCCCGTCGGGCGTCTGACCGCGTCGGACCACATCATGCGTCCGCGCATCCTGCTTCTGGCCGACGAGTTGCTTTCCGGTCATGCGCGCGACCATGTCCAGGCCCGCATCGAGCGCTTCGTCAATCACCATATTGCGACCGTTCTGAAGCCACTCGACGACCTGACGCGTGCCGAGGACCTGCAAGGTATCGCCAAGGGCCTGGCCTATCAGATCGCCGAAAATCTCGGCGTGCTGTTCCGCCGCGATGTCACCGAGGACGTCAAGGCGCTCGACCAGGACGGCCGTGCGTCGCTACGCAAATATGGCATCCGCTTCGGCGCCTATCACGTTTTCATGCCGGCGCTGCTCAAGCCGGCTCCGGCTGAGCTCATCACCCTGCTCTGGGCGCTCAAGAATGACGCGCTGGACAAGCCCGGCTATGGCGACCTGATCCCGGCGCTGGCCGCGGGCCGGACGTCTATCGTCACCGACCATGCCTTCGAACGGAACTTCTACCGTCTCGCCGGCTTCCGTTTCCTCGGCAAGCGCGCCGTCCGCATCGACATTCTCGAGCGTCTCGCCGACCTCATCCGTCCGCTGCTGCAGTGGAAGGCCGGTTCGGCGACCCGCCCTGACGGCGCCTATGACGGCCGCCGCTTCATCGCGACGCCCGCCATGCTTTCGATCCTCGGCGCAACCGCCGACGATATCGAGGAAATCCTCAAGGGCCTCGGCTATCGCGCCGACAGCGTGCCGGCCGAAGAGGCGGCGGCGCATCTTGCCTCGACAGCGCCGGCACCGGCCGCTGCTGCCGTGTCCGGGCCGGCGGCCGCTGAGTCTGCCGATGCCACGGCTGAAGCCGATGTCGAGGGCCAGACCGAAGAGGCTGTGGAGGAAGTGAAGGCGACTGTCGAGGCGGAACTCGAAGCCGTCGCTACCGAAGCGCCAGCGGATGCACCTGCTGAAGCAGCAGCCGAAGGGCCGGAGACGGAAACCGCAGCTGAAGCGCCTGTTGAGGCAGCGACCGAGATCGCGGCCGAAGTGCCGGCGGCCGTTGCTACCGAGGGTGTCGAAGCCGCTCCCGCCGAAGAGAAGCGCGTGTTGCTCTGGCGTCCCGGCGGTGGCCGGCCCGAGCAGCAGAACCGTGGCGAACGCCGCGGTGGTCCGCGTCGCGAAGGTGCGCCGGCTGGCGATGGCCAGCAACGTCGCAACGAACGCGGTGGCGAAAATCGTGGTCCGAAACGCAGTGCCGGAGAGCAGCGCCGCGACGACCGCCCACGCGAAGCCCGTGCCGGCGATAGCGCTGCCGCCGACCGGCCTGCTGGCGAACGCCAGGGCCGCAACGACAACCGGCCGCGTAACAACAATGACCGCAACGATCGCAACAAGGGCGATCGCAATAATGATCGCCAGGATCGCGGACCCCGGCCCGATCGTCACGGCAAGCCGCAGAACCAGAACTTCGAGGCCCGCCCGCCGCGCAAGGAAAAGCCGATCGATCCGGACTCGCCCTTCGCCAAGCTCGCTGTGCTGAAGGAGCAAATGAAGAAATAGCATGGCCGACCAGCCTGCCCGTCAGCGCATCGACAAGTGGCTGTTCTTCACCAGGATTGCCAAGTCACGCACGCTGGCGCAGGAATGGGTGGAGGGCGGCCATGTCTCGGTCAATGGCGAGAAGGTTCGCCGGTCGAGCGCCGATGTCAGGGTCGGTGACAGGCTCGAGGTCCTGGTGGACCGCCGGACCTATGTGCTGGTCGTGAAAGCGCCCGGCACGCGGCGTGGACCCTATGACGAAGCTCGCCTGCTCTATGACGACGAGTCGCCGCCGCCGGAGCGGCTGACTCTTTTCGAGCAGGCGCAGCGGGCGCCCGGCTCCGGTCGTCCGGAAAAGCGGGAACGGCGCGCACTCGACAGGCTACAGGCTTGGGACCCGGACGAGAGCGGCTGAATGTCGCAGGCATGTGCCTCGCCCTCTGCAGGGCTGGCCTGCAAATACTGCAAACCCGGTCCTGTGCCATGCTTGCCAATCCGTTGCAAAGCCGCTAGGTGACGGGCAAACCGCCGCCTGACGGCCCAAAAGACATCGTCCTGGAGCGTTTCATGACCTATGTCGTGACCGACAACTGCATCAAGTGCAAGTACACCGACTGTGTGGAGGTGTGCCCGGTTGACTGTTTCTATGAGGGTGAAAATTTTCTCGTGATCCATCCGGACGAGTGCATCGATTGCGGTGTCTGCGAGCCGGAATGTCCTGCCGAGGCGATCAAGCCGGATACCGAGCCTGGCCTGGACAAGTGGTTGAAACTAAACGCAGATTTCGCTTCGATCTGGCCGAATATCACGCAGAAGCGTGAGGCTCTGCCCGAGGCCAAGGACTTCGACGGCGTTGCGGACAAGCTCGATAAGTATTTCTCCGACAAGCCCGGTTCGGGCGACTGATTGGCTGCTCTTATCGAGCATATCAGGGAACCTTCGGGCCTTCGTTTCGTTTGGCCTTTGCTCGGGTAAAGAAAAAGTAAAAGCCCGGTTCAGGTTTTGCCACGCAATGACCGCAAGCGCTTTACCATTTGCTCGGGTCGTGGGGCGTTCGCTCGCGGCTGCGAAAGCAAAACATTGATTTCGGCGGTTTTTTGTGGTAGGGATAACACACTGATCCCGAGAGGGCGTTTTTACGTGCCCTCAATCACGAAAGCAACGATCCCTTAAATGCGGTCTCCTTGAAAATTTTGCCCCTCTGGTTGCCTTATTTCATGGGGCTCGCCGGAGGATCGTAGCTTTGACTGTTTGGTTTCAGTTTAGATTGCGGGCCTAGCCCGGTCCCGGCCCAAAGAGGCCACCCGGCACCTACCGGGAGTACCAAGGGAGTTTGTGAACAGCATGACAACCCAGATCAAAAAGACCGCAACGCGCCAGGGCTTCAAGACCGGTGAATCGATCGTCTATCCGGCGCATGGCGTCGGCACGATCGTCACGATCGAGGAGCAGGAAGTCGCCGGCATGAAGCTCGAGCTTTTTGTCATCGATTTCGAAAAGGACAAGATGCGCCTCAAGGTTCCGGTCGCCAAGGCCGTGACCATTGGCATGCGCAAGCTGTCCGAGACCGATTTCGTCGAGCGCGCGCTCAAGGTCGTTCAGGGTAAGGCACGCATCAAGCGCACCATGTGGTCGCGCCGTGCCCAGGAATATGATGCCAAGATCAATTCTGGCGACCTGATCTCGATCGCTGAAGTCGTGCGCGACCTCTATCGGGCCGAGAACCAGCCGGAGCAGTCCTATTCCGAGCGCCAGCTGTATGAACAGGCTCTCGACCGGATGGCGCGCGAAATCGCGGCTGTGAACAAGATGTCGGAAACCGAGGCTGTCCGTCTCGTGGAGACCAACCTTGCCAAGAGCCCGCGTCGCTCGTCCAAGGTCGAGGAAGAGGTCGAGGACGAGGCCGCCTGAGGCCTTGCACCTTTGTCATGCAGAAAACCCGGCCTCGTGCCGGGTTTTTTGTTGCGCAGATGACGGCATAGGCGCTGACAGGAGCGACCTTGCCAAAAAAGCAAAACCCTCGGACTGGAGGGTGCGAGGGTTTTGCCTGAGGATATAGAGAAATTCGCAGGCCGTCGCCTGCTTAGTTTTGGCGACGATTTGGGGGAAACCGTTCGCCGAGACGAGCCATCGCACGTCCCGACGACCCGCGCAGTTACATTTGTTACACCTGTTGCCGACCACGCGAAAAAAAATGAGGCAAGGCTTCATCATTTTGGAATGCTGATGAGGAATGACATGGCAAGGTGCGAGCAAGCGACGGCGGTCGCAGCGACGCAGACGCGCGGGCGGCCCGGCACCGTCGAGGTCTCATTCCTGCCCGAGAATGGCGACCTGTTGGACAAAGTTGCCGAGACGATCTTCCACCTCCACTTCCGCAGCCAGACCAACAGAATCACAAAACCCTCGCCTGGAGGTGCGAGGGTTTTGCTTGGGAGGTTCTTGGGATACTGAGTGACGACAGTAGGGGTCCGATCGTCGATTACTGCTATCGCATGTCCCGAAATCGCCCGCAGTTACATTTGTTACACCTGCAAGCCTGGACAAGGCCGATTGCTGCAAAAGAAAAGGGCGGCACCCTTTGATGCCGCCCTTGATCTTCTCGCGATAGGCCGTGGCTTATTCGGAAGCGGGCGCTTCGGCAGCGGCTGCAGCTTCCGCAGCAGCGGCGGCTTCAGCGGCTGCCTTTGCCTTGGCTTCAGCGGCAGCAGCGGCTTCAGCAGCAGCCTTCTCGGCGGCCAGGGCCTGGGCAGCGGCGACCTTCTCGGCTTCGAGGCGGGCCTTCTCGGCCTGGGCGGCCTGGCGCTCGCCGTCGTTCAGCTTGCGGGCGCGAACATTGGTGTTCTCGACGATACGAGCCTTCTTGCCGCGCAGGTCGCGCAGGTAATAAAGCTTGGCGCGACGGACCTTACCGCGGCGGACGATTTCGACGCCTTCGACGAGCGGCGAGAAGACCGGGAACACGCGCTCGACGCCTTCGCCATAGGAAATCTTGCGGACGGTGAAATTCTCGTTCAGGCCGGCGCCGGAGCGGGCGATGCAGACGCCTTCATAGGCCTGTACGCGGGTACGCGAACCTTCGACAACGCGGACGTTGACCTTGACGGTGTCGCCGGGCGAGAAATCGGGAAGCGTGCGCTTGGCGGCAATTTTGGCGGCCTGTTCGGCTTCCAGCTGCTGGATTATGTTCATTGACAACCTCATTTGTGGTTCAACAGCCAGAGCGCCCGTATAAGATACCTTTGGTCATGACACAGGGGTCAAGCCTGGGGTATTGCCGTGAGGCAAGGCGAATGCGTCTGTCATTCGTTGCTGGTTGGTCGGGAAAATCCCATTCCGGGCGCGCTAATACATGAAGTGCCGCCATTTGTCACCCCTCGGCACGGAGATTCTTCGCGCTTCTTGCGGTATCGAGCCCAAAAAGCTAAGCGGGATGGAAGCCCGCCCTGCAGGACCTGCCCATGACCGTCTCCCTCATCGCCCTGATGTTTATCGCTGCCTTCTTCTCGGGCGCGATCAATGCCATTGCCGGTGGCGGCACCTTCCTGACCTTCGGGGTCCTGACGCTCGCGGGTGTGCCGCCCATCTCGGCCAATGCGACGTCATCGATCGTCCAGTTCCCGGGCTACGTCACATCGACGCTTGCCTATTTCAAGGATCTCTCGAAGATCTGGAAAGAAGCGCTGGTGCTGGGGCTGATCTCCATCGTCGGCTCGGCACTCGGCGCGCTCTATCTCGTCTGGCTCTCGGACAATACGTTCAAAAGCATGGTGCCCTGGCTGCTGCTCGCCGCGACTGTTGTCTTCGCTGCCGGCCCCTTGCTCAAGCCGAAGAACACCGGGGAGCGCCACGCCGTGAACCCGCTCGGCATCATCACCCAGTCCGTCACATCCTTCTATGGCGGCTTCTTCGGTGCCGGCATGGGCATCATGATGCTCGCCTCGCTCGGCATTGCCACCGGAGGCGATTATCACCGCCTCAACGCGCTCAAGAATTTCCTCGCCATCATCATCGCGGCCGTGGCGATCATCGTCTTCGCGACGGCCGGCGCGGTCGCCTGGTACCACGCTGCGGTCATGGTACCGGGCTGCGCGCTCGGCGGCTATGCCGGCGTCGCCATGGCCAAGCGCGTGCCGCAGGTGGTGCTGCGCTGGATCGTGATTGCGGCCGGCCTCGGGCTGTCAGTCTACTATTTCGTGACGGGCTGAGCGAGCAGGTCCGGCCGGCGCTCCGAGGTCAGCTTAACAGCCTCTTCATGCCGCCATTTGCCGATTGCCGCGTGGTTGCCCGACGTCAGCACGCCGGGAATTTCGACGCCTTCGAACACCTGCGGCCGCGTATATTGCGGATGCTCGAGCAGGCCGTTTTCAAAGCTCTCATGCGTGCCGGAATCCGGATTGCCCATCACGCCGGGCAGGACGCGGACGATCGCGTCGAGCATGATCAGCGCCGCCGGCTCGCCGCCTGAGAGAATATAGTCGCCTATCGAGACTTCTTCGAGCCCGCGGGAATCGATCACCCGCTGGTCGATACCCTCGAAGCGGCCGCAGATGATGACGACGCCTTCGCTGGCTGCAAATTCGCGCACGCGCGCTTGGGTAAGCGGCTTGCCGCGCGGACTCATCAGAAGGCGCGGCCTATCGCCGGTCTCGACGGAATCGATGGCCGCGGCGAGAATATCGGCGCGCAACACCATGCCGGCGCCACCGCCCGCCGGGGTGTCATCGACATTGCGGTGCTTGCTGGTCGCGAAGTCGCGGATCTGCACCGTCTCCAGCGACCAGTCGCCGCGTTCCATGGCCCTACCGGAGAGCGACTCCCCGAGGAAGCCGGGGAACATCTCCGGATAGAGTGTCAGCACCGTCGCCTTGAATGGCATCAACCTTCGTCCCTGCCGGGTTTGCCGTCGGCATTCGAATCGTCATCCTCGCCATCAGGATTGATCAGCCCCGCAGCAATCGGATCGATGAGGATCGTGCCGCCCTCGAAATCGATCTCCAGAACCGAGGCTTCGCTGAACGGGATGAGCTGCGCCCGCTTTCCCTTCTCGGTCAGTTCGAGAATATCGCCGGCGCCGAAGTCGAAGATTGCCGTCACCGTGCCCCAGCTCTTGCCCTCGGCATCGCGGGCTTCGAGTCCTTCGAGGTCGGCATAGAAGAATTCGTCCTCGTCGAGATCCTCGTCGTCGAGCGTGTCGCGGTCGACATAGAGGTCCTTGCCGTTGAGTTTCTCGGCGGCAGTGCGGTCGTTGATGCCGCGGAAGCGCATCACCGCCATGTTCTTGTGGGCGCGGGCGTCGAGCACTTCGAAGGGATTGCCGTCGACGTCATAAAGCGTGCCATACTGTCCGATCGCCATTGGGTCCTCGGTGTAGGATTTCACGCGCACTTCGCCACGCAGCCCCTGTGCGCCGCCGATGGTGCCCATGAGAACGAGTGTGCCCGGTGTGCTGGGTCCGGTGCTGGGTCCGGTGGTGCCTTTCGACATGCTCTTGTCTCTCGATTTCCAGACTGCCCTTTTACAAGTCCGCAGCCAAAAAAGAAAAGCCCTCGCACGACGGTCGTGCGAGGGCGATTTCCACCGTGAACGGCAGGATTATTCGGCAGCAGCGGCCTCGGCCTTGGCAGCCTTTTCCTTGACGCGTTCCTGGGCCTTCTTGCCCGGAAGAGCCTTTTCCGGGTTGTTGCGGGCTTCGCGCTTGCCGATCCCGGCATCGGCCATGAAGCGGAGAACGCGATCGGTCGGCTGGGCACCGGCGTCGATCCAATGCTGGATGCGCTCGTTGTTCAGCGAGACGCGGGCTGCATCGTCCTTACCGAGCATCGGGTTCCAGGAACCGAGCTTCTCGATGAAGCGACCGTCGCGGGGCGAACGGGCGTCGGCGACGACGACAGTGTAATACGGACGCTTCTTTGAGCCACCGCGGGCGAGGCGAATTTTCAGGGACATGGTTTTCTCCTTAGGTCTCTAGTCTCTGTGTTCAGGTATGCTGTCTGCCGCAGCCCTCAGGCGGCGGTATTCTCTGTCGCGCCACCGATATCGGCGGCGATGGCCTCATGATGCCGGATCACTTCCTTGATGATGAAATTCAGGAATTTTTCGGCAAAATCAGGATCCAGATCAGCGTCCTTGGCGAGCTGCCGCAGGCGGTTGATCTGGTATTCTTCGCGCGCCGGATCGGCCGGCGGCAGGCTGTGCGTGGCCTTGAGCACCCCGACTGCCTTGGTGCAGCGGAAGCGCTCGGCAAGCATGTGGACCAGCGCCGCATCGATATTGTCGATCGACTGGCGATAGCCGGAAAGCTGGTTCTTGACGTCGGCTTCGGTCATGCGGTCTCGCCTCACTTCTTCTTCGGCAGGCCCGGAAGGCCCGGGAAACCGCCACCGAGGCCCGGAAGCTTCGGGCCGCCGAGACCCGGCATGCCGCCAAGGCCTGTAGGCAGACCACCACCCGGCTTGAAGCCAGCGGCTTCGGCCTGCCTGGCCATCGCTTCGAGCTGCTTGGGATCCATCTTGGAGAGGTCGGGCATGCCCATGCCGCCGCCGAAGCCACCCAGGCCCATTTTGTTGGCGAGGCCGCCCATCATCTGCTTCATCATGCCGCCGCCCTTGCCGCCGCCCATGGCCTTCATCATGTCGGCCATGCCACGGTGCATTTTCAGCACCTTGTTGATTTCGGAGGCGTCGGTGCCGGAACCTGCGGCGATGCGCTTCTTGCGCGAATGCTTCAGAATATCGGGGTTGCGGCGCTCGGCCTTGGTCATGGACTGGATGATGGCAATCTGGCGCTTGATCGCCTTGTCGTCGAAGCCAGCGCCGGCCAGCTTGTCCTTCATGCCGGCCATACCGGGCATCATGCCCATGATGCCGCCCATGCCGCCCATCTTCTGCATCTGCTTGAGCTGCTCGGCCATATCGTCGAGATCGAACTTGCCCTTGGCCATCTTCTGGGCCATGGCCGCCGCCTTCTCGGCGTCGATATTCTCCGCCGCCTTCTCGACCAGGCTGACGATGTCGCCCATGCCGAGAATCCGGTCGGCGATACGGCGGGGATGGAATTCTTCCAGCTCCGTCATCTTTTCGCCGGCGCCGATCAGCTTGACCGGCTTGCCGGTGACGGCGCGCATCGACAGCGCTGCGCCGCCGCGGCCGTCGCCGTCCATGCGGGTCAGCACGAGACCTGTAATGCCGACGCGGTCGTCGAAATTGCGGGCGAGGTTGACGGCGTCCTGACCGGTCAGCGCATCGGCGACCAACAGGATTTCATGCGGATTGGCCTTCTTCTTGATGTCGGCCATCTCGATCATCAAGGGCTCGTCGATATGCGTACGGCCGGCGGTGTCGAGAATGACGACGTCATGACCGCCGAGCTTGGCGGCCTGCACGGCGCGCGCGGCGATATCGACCGGTGACTGGCCGGCTAGGATCGGCAGCGTGTCGACACCGGTCTGGACGCCGAGCTGGCGGAGCTGCTCCTGCGCGGCCGGGCGGCGCGTGTCGAGCGAGGCCATCAGGACCTTCTTGCGGTCCCGCGTGGTCAGGCGGAGCGCGATCTTGCCAGTCGTGGTCGTCTTGCCGGAGCCCTGCAGACCGACCATCATGATGACGACGGGAGCGGGCGCGTTGAGGTCGACTGTCGAGCTCTCCGAGCCGAGCATCTCGACCAGCTCGTCATGGACGATCTTGACGACCATCTGGCCGGGCTTGATCGACTTCAGGATCTCGGCGCCGACGGCCTTTTCGCGGACACGATCGGTGAAGGAGCGCACGACTTCGAGCGCGACGTCGGCTTCGAGCAGCGCACGGCGAATCTCACGCAGGGCCGCAGAGACATCCGTCTCCGACAGCGCGCCGCGCCCGGTCAAACCGTTCAGAATACTGCCCAGGCGTTCCTGTAGGCTCTCGAACATTCCATCCATCCTTCTGTCCGGAAAACATGTCCCGGAAGATCGGTGCCAGCCAGTAGCGAAACAAGAGACAAAGCGAAAAAGCACCCGAGGGCGCAAACGCGCTGTCGGGTGTGGACCTCCGGGATCAAGGAGATTTCCTCGCACCGGTCGGCTGCTCGTCTTCGTCTCGGACTGGCAGATGGGCGGGCTTTAACCGCAAGAGACAGCGAAAGTCAAGCCGGAGGTTGAAAATCCAGGATTTTCAGCAGATGTCGCAGTCCTGTTACAATGGAAACAGCGCTGCTCGCGGGGCCATGCAAAAACAAGCTCAGCGAACGGGGCAGATGGTCGAGAAGACAGGAAGCCCAACCACTTTCAAACTCTCCAAGGGCAAACGACCATGACCAAGATCATCCTCGCATCCACCGCAATTATCCTCGCCACCCTCTCGCTGGCTTCGACCTCGGAAGCCGGCTGGCGCCACCGCAACCATTTCGGCCTCAACATCGTCGTCGATGCCGGCCCGCGTTACGTCGTCGACGACTACGGCTATGACGAACCGGAATGCTATGTCCGCAAGGTCAAGAAGATCAACCGCTACGGCGAACTGGTCATCAAGAAGGTCCAGGTTTGCGAATAATCCCGCCTCATCTTGATAAATGTCCGACATGCAGAACCCTCGCGGCCGCCCGCGAGGGTTCTGTCGTTGTATGGACAAATTCGCCCGCTCTGTATATACAAAGCGAGACGGAGGTGATCTATGCTGAGCATACGTGATGAGCAAGTCCGAGCACTGGCAGAGAATCTTAGGGACAAGAGAGGCATGCCGAGCTTGACGGCCGCGATCCGATTTGCGCTGGAAAATGCAATCGCGCGCACTGACGAAGAAATATCGCTGCAGGAGCGCGTGGACGCCCTGCGTCGTAAGGCCTTGGCCAAAGCAATTCGACCGCCCGGTCAGCCGCTGACAAAGGAAGAACGCGACGATCTCTGGGGCAACTGATGCTGATCGATACATCGGCAATCGTGGCGATCCTGGCTCCAGAGCCTGACTCGGCAATCTATCTCGCCGCGATCGAAAGTGCCTCGTCGCGCTTTGTGGGTGCCCATGTTCGCCTCGAATGCACGATCAATCTCGCGCGAATTCTGGGGCTGGAGATTCTTGACGCAGAGGCGATGTACGACGATTTCCTTGCCGCGGCGAAAATCGAAGTGCTGCCGATATCGGATGCAGTATCGAGAGTCGCAGTCGATGCCTACGCCCGGTTCGGCAAAGGGCAGAGGCATCCCGCCCAATTGAATTTTGCCGACTGTTTATCCTATGCCTGCGCAGCATCTATTGCTGCTCCGATTCTCTTCAAAGGCAACGATTTCGGCCAGACGGACCTGCGGTCTGCGCTGGACTAGAACTCATACCCGAAGAGCTCAATCACCAGCCGGTCGCGCGTCGCCACGAGCTCCCGCAATTCATCGGTATAATAATCCCGATAGGTCGAAAGCGTGCGCTTCGACGTGTTCTTCTGCACCGGCGCATTCTTTTCCAGGATGCGCCTGGCGCCCTTCTTGAAGCCCAGCTTGTCCTTGTTCTCCAGCACGAATGCCGAGAAATCTTCCGTCAAGGTCTCCGACTTGAAGACCTTGTCGTAGAGCGCCCAGCGCTTCTGGTGCCGGATCGCCTGGTCCATGTTGCGGATGTTCCACCAGCCCATGGCAAGCGCCGGGTGCGGTGTCGTCACGCGCATGAAGCGGTAGGAATAGAAGCCGAGGAATTTGTTGAGCGACGTCTTCGAATAGGGATGGCCGATCATCACGCTGTTGAGGAATTTGGGATCGGCGAGCGCCCTCAGCCAGGTGGCAAAGCTTTCCTTGGGGTTCTCGTTGTCGAATAGTTTTTTGGAGCCTTCTGGCCCCAGCACCTTACGGACGTCGCGGAAGAACAGAACGTTTGGCTGCTTGATCGAATAGGCCCACATCGAGACATACCAGTCCCAGGGATTGCGTACCGTGGCGAAGGCATATTTGCCCTGTTTCCAGAAGAACGGACGTCCCTTGGTGATCGGCGCATGGCGGGTGCGGCGCACCGGTTGTCCTTCGACGAGCTTCTTGAGGAGCGAATCGATATAGGTGCTCCCGGTCTTGTACATGTCCAGGTAGATGAACTTCTCATACTCGATCATGAGCACTTATTCCGTGGCGCGTCGGCGGCTGTTTAGCTCCGGGGACGCAGATGGTCAATTTGGCGGGGATGTTCAGAATTTGTAGCCGAAGAGGTCGATGAAGAAGCGGTCGCGCGTCGCCACGAGATCCCGCAGCTCATCTGTGTAATAGTCGCGGTAGCTCTCCAGCGTTCGCTTGGAGACGTTCTTGTGCTTCTCGGCCTGCTTGTTGATGATGTCGACAGCCTTGTCGGAGAAGCCGAGGTCCTTGCCGTGCTCGGCGGCGAAATCGGCGAATTCCTGGTCGAGTGTCTCCGACTTCATCAGCACGTCATACATCGCCCACTTCTTCTGTGCCGCGATCGCGCCATCCATCGAATTGATGAACGGCTTGCGCAGGAAGATCTCCGGATAGGGCATGGTAACCCGCATGAAGCGATAGGTGTAGAAGCCCATGAAGCCCATCAGGCCGGAGCTCGGCAGGCGGTGCCCCTTGAGCGCCTGCGCCAGGAAAGCCGGGTCGTGCATCGATTTCAGCCATTTGGGGAAGGCGACCTTCGGATTGTCCATCTCGTAGAGTTCGTTAAGCTTTTCCTGGCCGAAACCCTGCTTGATATGTTCGTAGAGCGGGTTCTCGACCGTGTGGCCATAGGCCCACATCGAGACATACCAGTCCCAGGGATTGCGCACGGTGGCGAAAACCAGTTTGCCGCCCTTCCAGGTGAAGGGGCGCCCCTTGGTGAGCGGCGCATGGCGCTTCACGCGGACCGGCTTGTCCTTGATGATCTTCTTCAGGAGAAAATGGATGTGCGTGCTGCCCGTCTTGTAGACGTCGAGATAGATGAACTTCTTGTATTCGATCATCGGGTTTCCGATCAGAGAATTTTGCCGCTGGCCCTAGCATTCCGTGGGCCGCGGCGCAATTCACGCCTCTTGCAAAGGACGGGCGAGACGTTATCTGCCATTGAAGGCTAACCACGGAAAATTGCATGGCCAAGTCAGATACCAAGTCAGCAGCCAAGTCTGGCAAACCCATCAATCCCTATTACCAGGGTCCGGAATCGGATCATTTCAACGGCACCCGCTTCTTCAATCCTGACGGTATCCCGCCGGGTACGCTGCGGGATTTCCTGCGCTGGAAATGGACTGGCGGCGACAAGCCGCTGCCCTGGCCGAAGAACTATCCGAGCCGGTTCGCGGGTAACAGGCCGGCAGAACGGCTGGAAGGCGGGGCGCTCCGGGTGACCATGATCGGTCATGCGAGCCTGCTGATCCAGACTGCCGGCCTCAACATCCTGACCGATCCGGTCTGGTCGGATCGGGTGAGCCCCTTCAGTTTCCTCGGACCCCGGCGACACAACCTGCCCGGCATCGCCTTCGATCACCTGCCGCCTATCGACCTCATCCTCGTGACCCACAATCACTATGACCATCTCGACCTCTCGACGCTGAAACGGCTGGAAGCCAGGCACAAGGCGCCCATCATCACGCCACTCGGCAACGATACGATCATTCGCCGCGCGGTGCCGAGGGCTGAGGTCACCGTCACCGATTGGGGCGATACTACGGCGTTCAAGGGCGTCATCATCCACACCGAGCCCTGCCATCACTGGTCGGCGCGGGGCACGGGCGACCGCCGCATGGCGCTCTGGGCCGCCTTCGTGATCGAGACACTGCATGGCAGGATCTACCATATCGGCGATACCGGCTTTCACGACGGCATCAATTATCGCGCAGCGGCGGGCAAGCATGGTGGCTTCCGCCTCGGCATCCTCCCGATCGGCGCCTACGAGCCGCGCTGGTTCATGAAGGGGCAGCATCAGAACCCGGAGGAAGCCGTAGCGGGTATGGGGCTCGCGGGCATCCAATACGCTGTCGGGCATCATTGGGGGACGTTCCAGCTGACGAATGAGGCGATCGAGGATCCATTGAAGGCGCTGGACGCGGCGTTGGCGCAGGCGGGCGTGGAGGCGGAGAAATTTCGACCGTTGCGGCCAGGGGAGGCGGTGGACGTGCCGTAATAGGCCTCGCCGGCGACAAAACCTTTCCCAACCGCACAAGGGGAAAGGGGGTACTTTCTCAAACGAGAGAAGTGACCTTCAGATCGAGTCTTGCCATCCCCTCCAACACATCATATTTGTGACGACGCTCTAACGGGGTGCCTTCGGTCGATTTTCGGCTGCTGGCTGAGAGGTGGTCTCCACCAACCCGCGGAACCTGATCCGGCTCATACCGGCGGAGGGATTAGACGCTCGCAACCAGCGCCCTATTCCCGTGTTTTATGAAAACCAAGGAGGCGCTGATGCGCAGATTCTCATTGATGCTTGCCGCGGCTTTGGCCGCATTCTCCTCGTCCGCGCTCGCGGCGGGAACGCTGACTATCTATACCTATGAAAGCTTCACCTCGGAATGGGGTCCCGGCCCCAAGGTCAAGGAAGCCTTCGAGAAGACCTGCGATTGCAAGGTGGACTATGTCAGCCTGCCCGATGGCGTGGCGCTGCTCACGCGCCTCAAGATGGAGGGTGGGGCGACCAAGGCCGATATCGTGCTCGGCCTCGACACCAACCTGATCGAAGAGGCCAAGGCCACCAATCTCTTCGCCGACCATGGCATCGATACGTCGGCCGTCAAGGTTCCCGGCGGTTTCGCCGATCCGGTCTTCGTACCTTATGACTACGGCCATTTCGCCGTCATCTACGACACGCAGGTCATCAAGAACCCGCCGAAGAGCCTGAAGGAGCTGGTCGAGGGCGACGCCACACAGAAGATCGTGCTCGAAGACCCCCGCACCTCGACGCCGGGCCTCGGCTTCCTGTTCTGGATGCGCT
The DNA here is from genome assembly GCF_057586295.1 of Rhizobium sp. SRI_017. Taxonomy (NCBI): domain Bacteria; kingdom Pseudomonadati; phylum Pseudomonadota; class Alphaproteobacteria; order Hyphomicrobiales; family Rhizobiaceae; genus Rhizobium; species Rhizobium sp. SRI_017. The sequence goes on from NZ_JBYCZP010000006.1 coordinate 250,247, forward strand.
CGGTCTATGGCGACCAGACGCCGGAGGCGTGGAAGGCGCTGCAGAAGCGCATCCTCACGGTGACGCCCGGCTGGTCGGAGGCCTATGGCCTATTCACCAAGGGCGAGGCGCCGATGGTGCTGTCCTATGTTACTTCGCCGGCTTACCATATGATCGCCGAGAAGAATGACCGCTACCAGGCGGCTGAATTCTCCGAGGGTCATCCGATCCAGATCGAGGTCGCTGGCATGACCAAGACCGAGAACGAAGAACTGGCCCGCAGCTTCCTCAAATTCATGATCAGCCCGGCCTTCCAGGACATCATCCCGGAAAACAACTGGATGCTGCCGGCCGCCGCCACCTCGACGCCGCTCAATCCGGTTTTCGGCAAGCTGATCCAGCCGAAGGTCACGCTGACCGTGACGCCCGAGGAGTCGGCGAAGAACCGCAAGACCTATGTCGACGAGTGGCTTGGTGCCACCAGCGGCAACTGATCTGCTGACCATGGAAAGCGGGGGGGAAAGGCGGTTCTGGATCGTCGCGGGCGCGGTTGCGCTCGCTGGTCTCGCCGGCTTCTGCGTCCTCGCCTTCATCATGCTGCTGTCGAGCGGCGTCCAATCGAGCTGGCCGCCGCTCTCCTATCTCATCCGCATCTTCATCTTCACGGTCGAGCAGGCCGTGCTCTCAACCGTCCTTTCGGTGGTTCCCGCCGTGCCGATTGCTCTCGCTATGGCCCGACGCCCCAGTTTTCCTGGCCGGCAACTGGTCGTGGCACTGATGATCCTGCCGCTTGGTCTGCCTGTTCTGCCGGCGGTCTTCGGGCTCCTGGAAATTTGGGGTCGGACAGGTCTTGTCAATGATATCGCCTCCGACCTTGGCTTTTCCGGCCAGATCTCGATCTATGGCCTGCAGGGCATCCTGCTCGCCCATGTCTTCTTCAACCTACCGCTGGCGGCGCGGCTGCTGCTCAAGGCGCTGGAGCGCGTGCCGCGCGACGAGTGGCGGTTGGCGGCGAGTATCGGCCTGCCGCGCGTCTCGCTCTTCCGCTTCGTCGAGTGGCCGGCCATTCTGCGCGTCATCCCGGGCATTGCCGGCCTGGTTTTCATGATCTGCGTCACCAGCTTCACCATCGTGCTGACGCTCGGCGGCGGGCCGGCCAATTCGACTCTCGAGGTCGCGATCTACCAGGCACTGAAGTTCGAGTTCGATCCGCCGCGGGCGATGATCCTGACCGCGGCACAGCTGGCACTGACGGCTTCGATCTTCTGGCTGTTGTCGCGCTTTCCCGATCCCGAGGAGGATCGACGGGGCACCGCTGGCGATCCCTTCCGGCCGGATGCGAAGACATCTGGCGCAAAAGCCGGAGATTTCGCGCTGATCACCCTCTTCCTCGCTTTCACGGCATTGCCGGTGGCGGCGATTGTTGTCGCTGGGTTGCGCTCGAACCTGGCCGGTCTGCTCGCGACGCCGGCTTTCTGGCAAGCGCTGCGCACCAGCATGACACTCGCTTTTGCCGCCGGTCTGCTCGCGACGTTGACGACATTCCTCATGGCGCGAGCTGCGGTGAGTCTGTCGGCGCGCGGGGCCCCAGGCTTGAGCAGTCTTTTCCGCCTGCCCGAGTTCATGTTGCTGATTCCGCCTTTGGCGCTCGGTTCCGGCTGGTTCCTGATCCTGCACCGTGCCGGTCTCGCCGATGGCGCCGGCCCTATTCTCGTCGTCCTGGTCAATATGTGCATGGCGCTGCCCTTCGCCGCCCGTGTCATCACGCCGGAGCTGACCACGCATCTCAAGCGCACCGGCCGCCTCGCGGCGAGCCTCGGCGTCACCGGTCTTGCCCGCTTCCGACTCATCGACTGGCCGGTCATGCGGGGTCCGCTGTTCACCGCCTTCTCCTTCGCTGCTGCGCTGTCGCTCGGCGATCTCGGCGCAGTGGCGCTATTCGGTTCGGACGATTTCATCACTCTGCCGGCACTTCTCTATGCCAGCCTCGGCAGCTACCGCTCGACTGATGCGGCGGGCCTGTCGCTGATCCTCGGCGCGGTCTGCCTGCTCCTCACCCTGCCGTCGGTCCGCCTCGACCGGCCTGCCATCAGGGAGGCGCATTGATGCCTTCGCTTCGTCTCGACCAAGTCGAGAAATCGCTCGGACAGAAGCGTTTTGCCTATGACCTCGATCTCGAGGGCGGCGGCATTGTCGCGGTGACCGGCCCATCGGGCAGCGGCAAGTCGACCATGTTCCATCTGATCGCCGGGTTCGAGATGCCAGACAGTGGCCGAATCGTGATGGATGCCGCAGATGTCGCCGCGCTTGGTCCCGGCGAACGGCCACTGACTTACATCTTCCAGGATCACAATCTGTTCGCGCATCTCGATGTTGCCACCAATGTCGCGATCGGCATTTCGCCGCGTTTGAAACTCTCGTCGGAGGACTGGGCGGAGGTGAGCGACTCGCTCGCCAAAGTAGGGCTTGCGGGATTCGAGAAGCGGATGCCTCAGGCGCTTTCCGGCGGGGAGCGACAGCGTGTCGCATTCGCCCGCGCTCTGGTCCGCCATCGCCCCCTGCTGCTTCTCGACGAACCCTTCGCCAGCCTCGACGAGGGACTGCGCCATGACATGGGCGATCTGCTGCTGGAACTTCAGCGGACCACGGGAATTATGGTGCTGATGATTAGCCACGACAGCCAGGAAATAGGCCGCCTCGCGGGGCGTGTGGTGGGCATCGATGCGGGCAAGATCGTCTTCTCGGGCACCTCAGAAGACTGGGTCCGGCTCCGGAAAGATGGTCGCCACAATCCGTCGCGAGCCTAAAAAAGGGCGGATTTAAGCTTCAGATTTGCCACGTCTTTCCGATAATTGTGCTATGCAGAAGAAGTTGAAATCGGATAATGGTGCCTCGTTGGTGCTGGACTCGCCGCGACCGAAAAGGACTGAGCCCTGAGCTTTAAGCCTTCCATGACCGAATTCAATTCTGCAACGACAGGTTTTTGTCCCTTGAGGGCGGCGCGACGCGTGCTGCGCAGCCGCGCGACACCTATGATTGTCGCGGCACTTTTCCTGTCCGGTTGTGAAAGCCTGCTCGATACCTACGAGCCCACAGTCGCGCCCTCGACCAATCCGCAGATCGTCGACGAGGTGCAGAAGGACGATCCGCGCGCTGAAATGGGTGCTCGCGAGCATCCGCGAATCGTCGCCTCCTACGGAGGCGAATATCGTGACGTGAAGACCGAGCAGTTGGTGGCGCGCATCACCGGTGCGCTGACGCTGGTGTCGGAAAATCCGAAGCAGTCCTACCGGATCACCATCCTCAATTCGCCCGCGATCAATGCTTTCGCGCTGCCGGGCGGCTATGTCTATGTCACACGCGGACTGCTGGCGCTCGCGACCGATGCTTCGGAAGTTGCCGCCGTGCTGAGCCACGAAATGGCACACGTTACCGCCAATCACGGCATTGAGCGGCAGCGGCAGGAAGAGCGCGCCGTGATCGAGACCCGCGTGGTGGCCGAAGTGCTGTCCTCGGCGATCGACAGCAAGACGGCGGCGGCGCGGCAGAAGCTCAGGCTCGCCGCCTTCTCTCGCAACCAGGAACTCCAGGCCGACGTGATCGGCGTGCGCATGCTAGGCGAAGCCGGCTACGACCCTTACGCGGCCGCGCGCTTCCTTGATGCCATGGGCGCCTATTCGCGCTTCAACGCGATCAACAATGATTCCGACCCGGGCCTCGACTTCCTGTCGAGCCATCCGACGACGCCGCAGCGCGTCGAGCTGGCGCGCCGCCATGCGCGCAACTTCGGTATGGATGGCCAGGTCGGCGATAGGGGTACCGACTACTTCCTCAACGGCATCGACGGCATGCTCTATGGCGACAGCCCGCAGGAGGGCTATGTCCGCGGCCAGACCTTCCTGCACGGCAACCTCGCCATCCGGTTCGAGGTGCCGCTGGGCTTCCGTATCGACAACAAGGCGGACGCCGTCATGGCGACCGGGCCTGATGACATCGCGGTCCGTTTCGACCTCGTCGACGACAAGGCCGGCAGCCTGATGGATTATGTCGCCAGCGGTTGGGTCACCGGCCTCCGGCCGGAAACGATCCGGGGCGGCAAGGTCAACGGAATGGACGCCGCTACGGCGCGGGCCTCGGCAGACAAGTGGGATTTCGACGTCACTGTCGTTCGCAACGGCAAGAAGATCTATCGCTTCCTCACCGCAGTGCCGGTGGGTCATGAGACAGATCTGGTCGCCACGGCGACCAAGCTGCGCACGACGTTCCGGCGCATGAGCCCTGGCGAGGCCACCTCTCTCAAGCCGCTACGCATCCGCGTCGTGACGGTGAAGGCGGGCGAAACCGTGCAGACGCTTTCCGGCCGCATGTTGGGCACGGACCGCAAGGCCGAGCTCTTCCGCCTGCTCAATGGCCTGACGATCGGCGCCACGCTCACGCCGGGCCAGCGCGTCAAGATCGTCGCGGAATAAGTGCCCTTCGGAAGAATCCCGGAAAAGAAAAAGCCCCCGGATGGGGGCTTTCGAAACGCTCGCCTTGCAGCTCGATCAGATGCCGAGGCCGGAGAAGCGCTTGTTGAACTTGGAAACGCGGCCACCGCGGTCCAGCATCTGCTGGTTGCCGCCGGTCCAGGCCGGGTGCGATGTCGGGTCGATGTCGAGGTTCATGACCGCGCCCTCGGTGCCCCAGGTGGAACGGGTTTCGTATTCGGTACCATCGGTCATGACCACCTTGATCATGTGATAGTCGGGATGAATCTTGTCTCTCATGACTATGTCCTGCCGTCACAGTGGTCTTTTGCCGCAAGGCTTGCGGCGCCGGAGCCAAACGAATAAATGAAGCCGCAGTCCGCACGGGGGACCACGGCTTCGTTTGATGGCGAGGCCTATACATGAAGCCTTTCGAGATAACAAGGGCCGGAACGCGAGATTCGCAAGCCCTGAACCCGTAAATGGAGCCTTGAACCGTGGCGGCAGAAACAGACAACAAGAGCGACAGCACACTGCGGCCGCTTGCCCATCTCGTTCCCTATGTGCTGCGTTATAAGAAGATGGCGATCGGCGCACTCATCTTCCTGCTGCTTGCCGCCGTGACGACGCTGATACTGCCGACCGCGGTGCGGCGGATGATCGATCATGGCTTCGTCAGGGCCGACGCGGCTTTCATCAATACCTATTTCGTGATGCTGCTTACGCTGGCCGTGGTGCTCGCTGCAGCATCTGCACTGCGCTACTATTTCGTCATCACGCTGGGAGAGCGAATCGTCGCCGATCTCCGGCGCGACGTGTTTGCCCAGATCACCCGGCTGTCGCCGTCCTTCTTCGACGTCAACCAGACCGGAGAAATCGTCTCGCGGTTGACGGCGGATACGGTGCAGATCAAGTCGGCTGTCGGTGCCACGGCGTCGCTGGCACTCCGCAACATGATCCTCTGTCTTGGCGCGATCGGAATGATGATCTACACCAGCCCCAAACTGTCTTCGCTGGTGCTGATCGCCATTCCCTTGATCGTCTTTCCGCTGGTCGGGTTCGGCCGCTCGGTGCGCCGCCGCTCGCGCGACGCGCAGGACAAGCTCGCCAAGGCCTCGGCCTATGCTTCCGAAGCCATCGGCGCGATCCGCACCGTGCAGGCCTTCAACAGCACCGGCGAGGCGAACCGGCGTTTTGCCGAAGCGGCCGAAAACGCCTATGACGCCGCCCGCGCCTCGTCGCGCCAGCGCGCATGGCTCACCGGCTTCGCCATCACCATGGTCTTCGGCAGCGTTGTGGCCGTCTTGTGGTTCGGTGCGCGCGGTGTGCTGGAAGGCACGATTACGCCCGGCACGCTCAGCCAGTTCCTGATCTATTCGGTGCTCGCCGCCGGTTCGCTCGGCGCGCTGTCGGAAGTGTGGAGCGAGTTCAGCCAGGCAGCCGGCGCTGCCTCGCGGCTGATCGAACTGCTGCACGAAAAGCCTGGCATCGCCGCTCCGGACCATCCGATCTCGCTGCCGACACCGCCCAAGGGCAAGGTCGAATTCGACAACGTCGAATTCGCCTATCCCACAAGGCCGAACATGTCGGCGCTCAAGGGCCTGAACCTCACGGTCAGCCCGGGCGAACGTGTTGCGATCGTCGGTGCGTCGGGTGCCGGCAAGACGACGGTCTTCTCGCTGCTGCTGCGCTATTACGATCCGGATTCCGGTCGCGTATTGGTCGATGGCGACGATATCAGGCAGGTTGATCCCGAGGCGCTGCGTGCCCGCATCGCCATCGTGCCGCAGGATACGACGATCTTCGCGACCTCCGTGCATGAGAACATCGCCTTCGGTGCGCCGCAGGCGACTCGTGCCGATATCGAGGCGGCGGCGCGCGCGGCGCATGCCGAGGAATTCATCAAGCGGCTCGACCAGGGTTACGACACGGAAGTCGGCGAGCGCGGCGTGATGCTGTCGGGGGGCCAGCGGCAGCGGATTGCCATCGCGCGTGCCATCCTGCGCAATGCCCCGATCCTGCTGCTCGACGAGGCGACCTCTGCACTCGACGCCGAGAGCGAGACTCTGGTTCAGACAGCCCTGGATGGATTGATGGAGGGTCGCACGACAATCGTCATCGCCCATCGACTGGCGACCGTGCTGAAGGCCGATCGAATTTTGGTGCTTGATGGCGGCTTGATCGTCGAGGAGGGCACACATCAGAGCCTGATCGAGAAGGGTGGTATCTATGCCCGCCTAGCAAGCCTGCAGTTCGGCATCGATACCGGACGGCATCTCCGGCTTGCCAAGTAATCAGCCGACAAGTTCACACTGGCGGGCGAGATCGCGCTCGACGATCGAGCGGATTTCCGCCTGGTGGCTGGTGAGTGCGCGCAGCGGTCCCGGGCACTGGATCGAAAGCAGCCGACCTCTGATGTCGCGGACATGGACACGGACGCGCTCGCCCTTGCCGCAGCGGGCGATACGGCTCGCGACGACACGGGCATAATAGATGGCCGAGCCATCATCGAAATGGGAGGTGCCCTCGTCGTCGGTCAGCGTCTCGCGGTCCCAGTGGATGTCGTAGAAATAGGTCTGCATCTTCGCCCCAGATGACCGGCATCGTTGTCTCGCCGATCTTGGACATATAGAGCCACGGGCCATCCGAACCGGTGCTGAACTTGCCATTCACCTGCCGTTCAGCTTGGCGGCCGGGATTTCACTTGATCACCGAACGGCCCGCCGTGCGGCCGGAGAAAATGCAGCCACCCAGGAATGTGCCTTCGAGGGCATTATAGCCATGCATGCCGCCACCGCCGAAGCCCGCCGCTTCGCCGGCCGCATAGAGGCCGGCGATGGGGTTGCCCGCCCAATCGAGCACGCGGGTATCGAGATCGGTATGCAGCCCGCCCAGCGTCTTGCGGGTGAGGATGTTGAGCCTCACCGCAATAAGAGGCCCGTTGGACGGATCGAGGATGCGATGCGGGCGGGCGGTACGCATCAGCTTGTCGCCGCGATAGTTCCGCGCGCCGCGGATGGCGATGACCTGTGCATCCTTGGAGAAGGAGTTCTCAATCTCCCGGTCACGCGCCTCGATCTGCCGCCGGATATGGTCGACGTCGAGGTGCTTCTCGCCGGTCAGTGCATTCATGCCGGCGACGAGATCTTCGAGATTGTCGCGGACGACGAAATCTTCGCCCTTGTCCATGAAGGCCTTGATCGGCGGGGCCGGCTCCTTGCCGAGCCGCTTGAGCAGGAGCCTGATATTCCTGCCGGTCAGGTCGGGATTCTGCTCGCTCCCCGAAAGCGCGAATTCCTTCTTGATGATCGCCTTGGTCAGGATGAACCAGGAATAGTCGTGGCCGGTCGCGAGAATCGCCTTCAGCGTCGCGAGCGTGTCGAAGCCGGGCATGGCGGGCGGCAGGAGGCGATTTCCGAGCGCGTCGAACCACAGGGAGGAGGGGCCGGGCAGGATGCGAATGCCATGGTTCGGCCAGATCGGATCCCAGTTTCGGAGGCCCTCGGTATAGTGCCACATGCGGTCGCGGTTGATGATCGCGCCTCCGGCCGCCTCGGTAATCCCGAGCATCCGGCCGTCGACATGGTCGGGCACCCCGGTCACCATGAAGGCTGGCGGTTGGCCGAGGCGCTCGACCGGCCAGTTGCGACGGACAAGATCGTGATTGCCGCCGATGCCGCCCGAGGTGACGATCGTCGCGGCGGCGGCGATGGTGAAGTCGCCGATGACCTCGCGGGAACTCGTCTGGCCGCGCACCACCGGATCGGGCTTGAGAATGACCCCCGATGCACCGGTCACTGCGCCGGTGTCGATGGTCAGCGCATCGACCCGATGGCGAAAGCGGAGGGTGACGCGTCCCTCGGCGACATGCGTCTCGATACGCTTGAGGAAAGGCGCCAGCACGCCGGGGCCGGTACCCCAGGTCACGTGGAAGCGCGGCACCGAATTGCCATGGCCGGTCGCAAGGCCGCCACCGCGCTCGGCCCAACCGACGACGGGAAACCAGCGCATGCCCTGCTGATGCAGCCAGCTGCGCTTCTCGCCCGCCGCGAAGTCGAGATAGGCCTCGGCCCAGCGCCGCGGCCACTTGTCTTCCGGGCGATCAAAGGCGGCCGAGCCCAGCCAGTCCTGCCGGGCGAGATTGATGGTGTCGCGGATGCCCATCAGGCGCTGTTCGGGGCTATCGACGAAGAACAGGCCGCCGAGCGACCAAAAGGCCTGGCCGCCGAGATTCTGTTCGCCCTCCTGGTCGACGACGATCACCTTGAGCCCGCGGTCGGCGGCCTCCACCGCCGCGACGAGGCCGGCAAGCCCAGCGCCGACGACCAGACAATCGCAGTCCATGCGCTTCTCCCCCCTTACGATGGGCAATCGCGATGCTTGCGCTCGGCGGTTTTGCCCCTCACCCTAGCTCTCTCCGCGTTCTCACGGGGAGAGGGGAGATGTGGCACGCAGGCGGATGAGGGGGCAAGCCCCGGCCGTGCGGGCCTGCGAACAAACGTACCCTCACGCAAAGGTGACTGGCCTTTTCGTCGGATCAGGGCACACTTTTGCCTGCATTGCTCCATGATCGGAGCGATTCAGAGGAGAACAGCGATGAAGACGACAGTGCTTGCCGCGGCGCTTCTGGCCGCCTTCTCCATGCCCGCTTTTGCGGACGATGCTGTGAAAACCGATGATGCGAAGAGCATGACATCAGTAGATCCAGTGACGACCAGTGCCACGACGACAAGCCAGAGCGACATGCCGAAGACAGCGATCAAGAAGCACGGCTGCATGCACCGCGACACGGCATTCCAGATGATGTGAATGCCCCAGGGCCGATAGGTCCCTAGCGGGGCGCGATGGCGCGCGCCCCGCCAGCCTCAGGCGTTATGCCTTGGGAACGGGCCGGTTGGCGACTTCGACCAGCGCCTTGTGGAGATGCTCATTGCCGGCCACGATCGAGCCGCCTTCGATGATGTTGCTGCCGCCATCAAGTTCGGAAATAAAGCCGCCCGCTTCCTTGATCAGGATAATGCCGGCTGCGACGTCCCAAGGCGCGAGATGCTCTTCCCAGAAACCGTCGAACCTGCCGGCCGCGACATAGGCGAGGTCGAGCGCGGGCGAACCCAGCCGTCGAACGCCAGCGACTTCTCCCATGACATGCCGAAGCTGGACGAGGAAGCGGCCATGCTGGGGGCGGCCTAGATGCGGCACGCCGCAGCCGATCACGCTGTCGGACAGCTTCTTGCGGCCCGACACGCGGAGACGGCGGTCGTTGACGAAGGCGCCGCCGCCCCTCTCGGCGGTGAAGAGATCATCGGTTGCCGGGTTGTAGACGACGCCGGCGACGATCTCGCCCGAACGCTCGAGTGCGATCGAGGTGCCGAAGAGCGGGATGCCGTGTAGGAAATTGGTCGTGCCGTCGAGCGGATCGACGATCCAGCGATGCGCGCCATCGGTGCCCTTGATCTCATCGCTTTCCTCGCCGAGGAAGCCATAGGTCGGGCGCGCCTTGAGAAGTTCTTCGCGGACGATCTTTTCCGCCTTGCGGTCGGCCTGGCTGACATAGTCGCCGGGGCCCTTGAGCGAAACCTGCAGGTTCTGGACCTCGCCGAAATCGCGGCTCAAGGACTTGCCGGCCTTCATAGCGGCCTGGACCATGACATTCAAAAGCGCCGAGCGGGCCATTGATTTATTCCTTCAAAATCGAAGCGGCCCCTGATGGGGCCGTGAGCATTGGACGCGCCGGCAGACTATGGCGCGAGCCGAATTGGCGCCTCAAGACCACAAAAGCCGGCATTTTTCAAGAATTATCGATTGCTGAGCCTTGTCTTCCGCTCAACTCCGCTGCGCCATGAACGCATCGGCGCGGGCAACGCCTTCCTTCTGGGTCGCTTCATCGATGCCCAGGAAGAAATCCTCGAGTTCGAGATCGGCGAGGCCGGCCTTGCGGGAAATGACATACCATTTCGCCGCCTCGATCGGATCGGGTCGGGTGCCGATCGCATTGACGTAGAGCTTAGCGAGCTTGTTCTGCGCCACGACATGGCCGCGATTGGCGGCGATCTGCATCCAGCGGAAGCCTTCCTCGTAGTTCCGTTCGCCGGCCACGCCGTTGATCAGCCACATCGCCATGTCATACTGCGCGGTATCGTAGCCCGCGAGCGCGGCCTTGAGCAGCCAGTCGCGTGCCTGCTGGCGTTTCTCGCGCGGCAGGTCCATGTGGTAATAGAGTTGCGACAGTGCATATTGTGCGTCGGGCACGCCCTGGAACGCCGCCTTCTCGTAGTAGGGCAGCGCCTCTTTCAGGCCCTTTTCGCCCGGATCAGCGGCCGAGAGCAACTGGGCAACGTTGAACTGGGCCTCACGGCTGCCGCCCTGGGCCGCCTTGCGCATCATGACGTCAGCCGCCTTCTTGTCCTGCTTGACGTTCTCGCCGGTGAGCAGCATCAGGGCATATTTGTACTGCGCATTGGCGTCGCCGGCCTTGGCTGCCTGCTCATACCAGAAGGCGGCATCGGTCGGATTGCGCCGGACGCCGAGGCCGTTGTTCATCAGTTCGGCGACCAGGGTCTGTGCCGCCGCATCGCCGAGCTGAGCCTTCGGCAGCGCGATGTTGAGCGCGGAGAGGTAGAGACCGCGCTGGTAAGCGCCGTAAGCGTCGTCGACTTTGCCCTTGAACGGCTTTTCCGCCGGCAGGTCGGGGAGCGACTGTCCTATGCGCTCGAGCAACGTCAGGCCTTCCGAGGGCATCTGCTTCTTGGGGTCGTCGACCGGCGTGGTGAAGATCGTCTGGTCCTTGGAGACATTCGCGGGCGGCAGGCGCTCTTTCTTCTGGAGCTTGCCGCTATCGACGTCGCCTTCTAGGCGCTTGCGGAGGATTTCCGCGGCCTTGGATTTGTCATCGGCGTGAGCAGGCACGCCTGCGGCGGCCATGACCATGGCGCCACTCAACACAATCGAAATCCAGTCCCCGATTCTAGCCATGCTTCCCCTTATGACGCGAAGCGTGGCGCTTTTTGGTCAAGAAGCGCATTCACTTCCTGCACGATTGCAGCCGCGCGGCCAGGCTCAGCGAAGACGGCGAGTCTGAGGGCCGCGAATTCCGCGCCCGTCTCGGCGATATCGAGCACCGATTCGGGATTGGTGCCGCCCATGACGATGCAGGGGATCGCCACCATCGAGGCCCACCATTCGGCGAGCGCGAGATTCTTGGGATGCGCCTCGGGCTTGATGTCGCCATCGAGCTTGCCGAAGAAGATATAGTCCGGCTGCAGCTCGCCGATTTCGAGCGCGTGATGTCGATCCTGGGCATTGCCGCCGCCGACGATCAGTTTGGGCGCATGTTTCTGCATGGCCTCGCCGAGATCGGCGACGCCGCCGGCAATATGCAGACCATCGGCCTTGGCCCGTCCCGCGACCCGGCTATCGCCAGCGACGAGCGCGGCAGCGCCAGCCTGCTGGACCACCGGAATGACCTTCTCGGCCAGCGCCTGGAAGCGGTTGTCATCCATGCCATATTGCGGAAGGATCACGGAGGACACGTCGCCGCCCTTGAGCGCTTCGCCCATCAGGCGCACAGCAGTCTCCGCATCATCGGTCTCGGGCATCACGAGCACCAGTCTGAGGCGCTCTTCATTTTTCGGCATTGTCAAATCCCATCGAAACCGGCTTTCCCCATGCGCCCCGCGGCGGTAAGGTCGGGCTCCCGCCTCACAATCTTCTGTCCGATAGACCTTGAAGTCTCACGGATCAACCATCTCAAGGTCATAACCCGAATGGATGCCACATTCTACATCGTCGCCGTGTTGGCGGTGCTTCTCGTTGGATTCGGAAAGGGCGGCATGGGCGATGCGCTTGGCCTGCTGGGCGTGCCGATCCTTTCTTTCGTCATGCCGCCGGTGCAGGCTGCGGCAATCCTGCTGCCAATCCTGATCGTGATGGATGGCGCCGCACTCTGGAGCTGGCGCCATAACTGGGACACCACGCTGTTCAAATACATGCTGCCGGGCGGGCTTGCCGGGATCGCGCTGGGTTGGGCGACCTGGTCGATCGTGCCCGACTATGTCATGCGTCTGCTGATCGGTGTCGTCGCGATCGCCTTCACCGGCCGCTTCTTCTACAACCGCTATCTCGCCGGCAATGTCGACCAGCCGCCTCGTCCCCACAGCGTCATGCGCGCCGGTGTCTGGAGTACGATCTCCGGCTATGGCAGCTTCATAGCGCATGCTGGCGGCGCACCATTCCAGGTCTACGGCCTGCCGCTGAAATTGCCGCCGCGGGAATATACCGGTGCTGCCGTGCGGTTCTTTGCGATCCTCAACGCGATCAAGCTCGTGCCCTATTTTGCGCTCGGCGCTTTCGACACCAAGAATCTCTATCTCTCGGCGATCCTACTGCCGCTGGCGCCACTCGGCACATTCGCCGGCGCCGCCGTGGTCAAGCGCATGCGCATGGAAGTGTTTTATCCATGGATGTACGGCATGCTGTTCCTGGCCGGCGTGAAACTCTCCTGGGACGGTATCGGGCCGCTTTTGGCAATGCTCGGCTGACTTTATGGTGCGTTGCAAAAAATGTTGATCGCGGCGCACAAAATCCCTTGTCGAACGCCGAGGTCTGGCTTAGCGTCCGGGTCATGAGTGTCGATCCCTTCGCCGCGATATCAGACGCAAATCGCCGCTTCCTGCTGGAAGAGCTCCGGCGCTCGCCGAAGACAGTCAATGAACTCGCGGCCATGCTGCCGGTTTCGCGCCCGGCTGTGTCCCAGCATCTCAAAGCCCTGCTCGACAATCAGCTGGTCTCCGTGACGTCAGAAGGCACGCGGCGGATTTATGCGATCAATCCGCAGGGCTTCAAGAAAATCGGCTTCTGGCTGGATCAGTTCTGGGCCTGAATTCTGGGCCTTAATTCTGGCCCTGAGCCCATAGGCCTCAATGGTCTCCGGCGCCGTGATCGGCCGCCCGGAATCAAATCGGCCGCTGGCTCCCCGTTCCCACCCTAGGACTCATTGCTGCCCGGTGGAATTGTGGCCAGCGGCCGACGATTTACGCAAACTCTGTGGAATTAATGTTGGGTTTGGCCACGCAAACGCTCGATCTGGTCTTTTACTCTGAGTTTCTGTCTCTTGAGTTCGGCGATCTCGGCGTCGCCACTTGAGGGGTGTAGCATTGCAGAGTGGAGCTGTTCTTCAAGTACTCCATGCTTCTTTTCGAGCGTTTCGATATGAGCCTCAATGGTCATATGTCATTCCTTCCCATATTGCCCACATCCGACCATCCACCCGTCGGATGTCTCAGGCTGCAACAGGAGAAGTCTGCCACGTAAATTAGCATTTGTCGAAGGAGAATTCCGTGGAAAGGAAAACTTCCCGTTAAGCGCCTGAATGTGATAGGAGCAAATCGATGCTGGCGTGGCGGATGGGGAATTCGCGGCGCTTTCAGATACGGGGACAGTACGGAATGCCAGACCAGGACCAGGCAGAATTGCGTTTGTCGGCGGCGCGCCTCAGGCAGGAGCATGAAGACTACGACATTGCCATCAATGCCATGATCGCCACCGGTTGCGATGCGCTCAGAGTTCAGCGCATGAAGAAGAAAAAGCTCGCAATCAAGGATAAACTCACCCAGATCGAAGATCAGATCGTCCCTGATATCATCGCCTGACGAAAGGACCGTTGCGCATGCGGTTTTCCAAGCCTCCCGTTGCCATTATCATGGGCAGCCAGTCCGACTGGGAGACGATGAAGAACGCCGCCGACACGCTCGATGCGCTCGAAATCGCCTACGAATCGCGTATCATTTCGGCGCACCGGACTCCGGAGCGGCTGTTCAATTTTGCACGATCGGCGCGGGACGAAGGCTTCAAGGTCATCATCGCGGGCGCGGGTGGTGCGGCGCATCTGCCGGGCATGACGGCGGCGATGACGCCGTTGCCGGTGTTCGGCGTGCCGGTTCAGTCCAAGGCGCTGTCCGGCCAGGATAGCCTGCTATCCATCGTGCAGATGCCGGCTGGAATTCCCGTGGGCACGCTCGCCATCGGTCGCGCAGGTGCCGTCAACGCGGCGCTGCTGACCGCCGCCGTGCTCGCCCTCAACGACGACGATCTTGCCGACCGGCTCGACACATGGCGAGAAGAGCAGAGCGCCTCCGTCGCCGACTATCCCGTGGACAAGTAGAATGACAATAAAGACGATCGGTATCATCGGCGGCGGCCAGCTCGGCCGCATGCTGGCGCTTGCCGCGAGCCGCCTCAATTTCCGCACCATCATTCTGGAACCGCAGGCCGACAGCCCAGCGTCACAGCTCGCCAACCATCAGATCGTGGCGGCTTATGATGACGAGAAGGCGCTTCGCGAACTCGCCGAGACCTGTGACGTCCTCACCTATGAATTCGAGAATGTGCCTGTTGGTGCCGCCAAGCTGCTCGAAGCCTTGAAGCCGGTCTATCCGCCGGCGCGGGCGCTCGAAGTCGCCCAGGATAGGTTGGTCGAAAAGACCTTCCTCAATGATTGCGGCATTCCGACCGCCAAGTTCCACGCCGTCGACAGCCAGGCCGATCTCGACGCGGCGCTTGCCGATTTCGGCGGCCAGGGCGTGCTCAAGACGCGGCGGCTCGGCTATGACGGCAAGGGCCAGATGGTCTTTAAGCCCGGTGACAGTGCCGTCGGTGCCTATGACAGGCTCGGTGGCGTGCCGCTGATCCTCGAAAGCTTCATCGCCTTCGAGCGCGAGATTTCGATCATCGCTGCCCGGGGTACCGACGGTTCGATCGAATGCTATGATCCGGCCGAGAATGTCCATCGCAACGGCATCTTGCACACATCCACGCTGCCGGCGGAAATCTGGGAAGGCACGGCGGCGGATGCCCGTTCGGCGGCGATCCGGCTGCTCGACAAGCTCAACTATGTCGGTGTGATCGGTATCGAGTTCTTTGTCGGCACTGACGGCGAGCTGATCGCCAACGAGATTGCGCCGCGCGTCCACAATTCTGGCCACTGGACCGAGGCCGCCTGCGTCATCTCGCAGTTCGAGCAGCATATCCGTGCCGTCGCCGGCCTGCCGCTCGGCAATCCGATCAGGCACAGCGATTGCCAAATGCAGAACCTTGTTGGAGACGACATCAACGATCTCGCCGACTGGGCGCGCGAAAAGGATGTGCTGATCCATCTCTATGGCAAGACCGAGCCGCGACCAGGCCGCAAGATGGGTCATGTCACGCGTCTGACCGGGCCGGCGGCAATCACGCCGGCCTGATGACGCCCGGCTTGCCAAAAGCCCGAAAAATATGACAGTTTCCGTCGCATAGAATTCAGGGGAGACAACAACCATGACCTCGCGCCGCCAGTTTCTCATCGGACTTACCATCGCCGCCATGATGCCGCTTGCCGCGCAGGCCGCGGACCTGCCCGACCTCGGGGGCAAGAAGGTCGTCGTGGTGACGGAGAATGCCTATCCGCCGCTGCAGTTCGTCGATCCCAAGACCGGCAAAGCGATCGGCTGGGAATATGACGCGATGAACGAGATCGCCAAGCGTTTGAATTTCCAAGTTGAATACCAGAACACCTCCTGGGATGCGATGATCCAGTCGGTCTCGGACAACCAGTACAATCTCGGCATGACCGGCATCACCATCAACGACGAACGCAAGGCGAAGGTTGATTTTTCCGATCCCTATATGCGCTCCGAACAGTTCATGCTGGTGCGTGGCGACGAGACCCGTTTCACCGATGCGGCGAGCTTCAAGGCCTTCGAACAGGGCCTGGTCGGCGCACAGCCGGGCACGACACCCTTCTATACCGCCGTTTACAGCGTGCTCGACGGCAACGAGCAGAACCCGCGCATCAAGCTGTTCGAGACCTTCGGCGCGACCGTGCAGGCGCTCAAGACCGGCGATGTTGATGTCGTGCTCACCGATGGCACGGCCGGCAAGGGTTATGTCGATGCGTCCGGTGGTGCCCTCAAGCTGATCGGCGGCCCGCTCGGGTCAGAGGATTTCGGCTTCATCTTCCCGAAGGGCTCCGACCTCGTCGCGCCGATCAATGCAGCAATCGCCGCGCTCAAGGCCGACGGCACGATCGCCGCGCTGAACAAGAAGTGGTTCCTCGACTACAAGATGGGCCAATAGGGTGGGACAGTGATCCCGCGGCGACCGGCATGACGGCGCCGGCCCCGACGCATACCGAGGAGGGCGAGTTCCCCTGGTGGCTCGTCGCCCTTTTCCTCCTGGGCGCGAGCGTCGCTGCCGCCATTTTTGTCAGCGATCTCTATATCCAGGTCTTCTCGACAGTGGCGAAGGGGCTCGGTATCACGGTCCTGGTGACGCTGATCGCTTTTTCGCTCGCGATCGCGCTTGGCCTCGGCATTGCCTTGCTCGGGCTGTCGGACTCAAAGGCCCTGCGGCAAGCGGCCCGCTTCTATGTCGAGCTGATCCGCGGCATTCCGGTTCTCGTCCTGCTTTTTTACATCGCCTTCGTCGGTGCGCCTGGTTTCGTCTATGCGTGGAACTGGGTGACCGCGCCGCTGGCCGATACTGGCTTCATCGAGCCGCTGCTCGTTCGCGACGTATCGCTGATGTGGCGGGCGATCATCGCGCTGACGATCGCCTATTCAGCCTTCATCGCCGAGATCTTCCGCGCCGGCATCCAGTCGGTCGACAGGGGGCAGATCGAAGCGTCCAAGGCGCTCGGCCTGTCGCGCTTCCAGCGTTTCCGCTTCATCGTCTTTCCGCAGGCGCTAAAAGTGATCTTTCCGCCGCTTTCCAACGATTTTGTGGCGATGGTGAAGGATTCGTCGCTTGTCTCGGTGCTCGGCGTCGCCGACATCACGCAGATGGCCAAGGTCTATGCCGCCGGCTCCTTCCGCTTCTTCGAGACCTATTCGATCGTCGCCTATATCTATCTCGTGCTGACGATCGGCCTGTCGCTCGGGCTTCGCCAGATCGAGCGCCGCATGCGCGACACGCAGAAGCACTGAACGCCGAAAAGACAGAACCCGGCGCTGGAGGACGCCGGGCTCTGCCTGGGAGTTCATTTCGATCGTGGTCCCGATGGGCCGCTCCGAGCAGGGGAGGATCAGGCGGCCGCGGTCCGGGTCAGATCAGATTAGTCGCAGATGCGAACCTTCTTGATGTAGACATTGCCCCAATCGTCGTAGCGCTTGACCTTCTTGACGAAGCAGTAGTCGTGGTAACGCGGGGAGACGACGACAACGCCCCAATGATGGCGCTTCCAGCCATGATGCTTGTGCTTCCACTTCCAGCCGGCTTCAGCGGCCGATGCGAGCGAGACGGTGGCGACGAGGGCGGCGGTGGCGCCGATGATGAACTTTTTCATGATTGTTGTCCTCTAGGGTGTTGGGTTGAAGTACGGTTCAGTTCTTCTTTTCAGTGGATGTCTTCTCTCATCCGGTGACCTTGTTTTCGCACGGCCCAACCCAAGCCGCTGTTTCCTGGGGAACAGGGCCGAGGAAAATGAAAAACCCGGCGCGAGGCCGGGTTTCGTCGTCTGGAATTAGAGTGGCTGGTCAGCCGATCTTCTGGCCGGTCTTGGCCCAGTCGGCGAGGAATTGTTCGAGGCCCTTGTCGGTCAGCGGGTGCTTGACCAGCGCCTTGAGCGTTGCCGGCGGCACGGTCACGACGTCGGCGCCGATCAGTGCGGCATCCTTGACATGGTTGATGGTGCGGATCGAGGCGGCGAGGATTTCAGTCTCGTAGCCATAGTTGTCGTAGATCTGGCGGATCTCGCGGATCAGTTCCATCCCGTCGATGCCGGTGTCGTCGAGGCGGCCGATGAAGGGCGAGATGAAGGTGGCGCCTGCCTTGGCGGCGAGCAGCGCCTGCACGGCCGAGAAGCAGAGCGTAACGTTGGTCTTGTGGCCGTCAGAAGTCAGCGCCTTGCAGGCCTTCAGGCCATCAAAGGTCAGCGGCAGCTTGATGCAGATATTCGGCGCGATCTTGGCGAGAACGGCGGCCTCTTTCATCATCTCGGAATATTCGGTGGCGGTGACTTCGGCGGAAACCGGGCCTTCGACAATGTCGCAGATTTCC
Source organism: Rhizobium sp. SRI_017 (assembly GCF_057586295.1). Lineage (NCBI taxonomy): Bacteria > Pseudomonadati > Pseudomonadota > Alphaproteobacteria > Hyphomicrobiales > Rhizobiaceae > Rhizobium > Rhizobium sp. SRI_017. The sequence continues at coordinate 268,720 of NZ_JBYCZP010000006.1, forward strand.
TTGGTGACTTCGGAAATGTTGCGGCCGGATTTCAGAATCAGAGACGGGTTGGTCGTGACGCCGTCGAGCAGACCCAGATCGTTGAGTTCCTTGATTTCTTTGATTTCGGCAGTATCGACAAAGAATTTCATGCTCGTGCCTCCCTGAGGTATCGAAGTCCGATTTGGATTCTGTTTGCGGTTTTCCCCCGGCAAATGCAAGTGCTACTCCTAGCCGCGATGGGAAAAGATTCGCTTGATCTGTTCGGTGGTTCCAAGCCGCCGCGCGCCGTGCCTGTGCTGGTGCCGCTGCCGGTGCCGAAGCCTTACAGTTACATGGTGCCTGAGGGTATGAATGTCGAGCCCGGCGCCATCGTTCAGGTGCCGGTCGGGCCGCGGCAATATTTCGGCGTGGTGTGGAACGAAGGCGCGGGCGACCAGGTCGATCCGAAGAAGCTGAAGCCGATCACCCAGGCATTCGTCTGCCCGCCGCTCAGCGCCGACATGCGCACCTTCCTCGATTGGATCTCGAGCTATACGCTTTCGCCGCCCGGCTTTGTCGCCCGAATGGCGCTTCGTGCGCCCGCCGCCTTCGATCCGGAGCCGATGGTGGAGGGTCTCAGGCTTACCGATCATCGACCGGAACGGATGACGCCGGCGCGCAACCGCGTGTTGGCGCTAGCCGAGGAAGCGCCGGTCTGGACCCGGCTCGGACTGGCACATGCCGCCGGCGTGTCAAGCTCCGTCGTCGATGGCCTGATCACGCAGGGCGTGTTCGAGACGGTCTTCCTACCGCCGCCACCGGTCACGGCTGCACCCGATCCGGACTATGCCGCGCCCAAGCTGGAAGAGGGGCAGCGCCTGGCGGCCGACGACCTCGTTGCGTCCGTGCGCAAGGGCGAGTTCGGCGTCACACTGATCGACGGCGTCACCGGATCGGGCAAGACCGAGGTCTATTTCGAGGCCATCGCCGAGACGGTGCGACAGGGCAAGCAGGTGCTGATCCTGCTGCCGGAAATCGCGCTGACACCCGCCTTTCTCGAACGCTTTCAGGATCGATTCGGTGCCAAGCCGGCCGAATGGCACTCCGATCTCGCGCCGCGGATGCGCGAAAAAGTCTGGCGGCAGGTGGCGGAGGGCGAGGTTCGCGTCGTCGCCGGTGCGCGCTCGGCGCTCTTCCTGCCCTTCGAAAATCTCGGCCTCATCATCATCGATGAAGAGCATGACCCTGCCTACAAGCAGGAGGATCGCGTCTTCTACAATGCCCGCGATATGGCTGTGGTGCGCGGAAGGATCAGCGGCTTTCCGGTGGTTCTAGTGTCGGCGACGCCCTCGGTCGAAAGCCGGGTCAATGCTGACCAGGAGCGCTACCACTACATTCATCTCGCAAACCGCTTCGGCGGCGCGGCGATGCCGGATCTGCATCTCGTCGACATGCGCCGCTTTCCTCCCGCACGCGGCGGCTTCCTGTCGCCGGTCCTGTTGAAGGCCATGGCGCAGACGGCGGAGCGGGGTGAGCAATCGCTGCTCTTCCTCAATCGCCGTGGCTATGCCCCGCTGACACTCTGCCGGGTCTGTGGCCACCGCTTCCAGTGCCCGAACTGCTCCGCCTGGCTGGTGGAACACCGTTTCCGCGGCAAGCTGCAATGCCATCACTGCGGTCACGAGGAGCGGACGCCGGAGAGCTGCCCCGAATGCGGCACGCTCGACCATCTCGCCGCCTGCGGCCCGGGCGTCGAGCGTATCGCCGAAGAAGTCGAGCGGCATTTCCCTGACAGTCGCATCATCGTGCTCTCTTCCGACATCGTGGTCGGCGTGAAGCGGCTCAGGCTGGAACTGGAGGCCATCGCACGAGGCGAGGCGGATATCGTCATCGGCACCCAGCTCGTCGCCAAGGGGCATAACTTCCCCAATATGACGCTGGTCGGCATTGTCGACGCCGATCTCGGTCTCGCCAATGGCGATCCGCGCGCTGCCGAACGCACATTCCAGCTTCTCTCCCAGGTCACCGGCCGCGCCGGCCGTTCCGGTCTTAAGAGCCGCGGCCTGATCCAGACGTACCAGCCGGGTCACCCGGTCATGCAGGCCATCGTCTCGGGCGATGCCGAGACCTTTTACGAGCGCGAGATTGCCGAACGAGAGAAGGCGCTGATGCCACCCTTCGGTCGTCTCGCATCGATCATCGTCTCCGCTGACGGTCGCGCCGATGCCGAGGGCCATGCGCGCGGCCTGCGCCAAGCTGCGCCCAATGTCTCCGGCATTTCTGTGCTTGGCCCGGCCGAGGCGGCCTTGGCCCTGGTGCGCGGCCGACACCGATTCAGGCTCTTGGTTCATGGCCGGCGCGGGGAGGATATGCAGGGCTTCGTGCGGGCGATGCTCGCGAACGGACCGAAGGAGCGCGGCTCGGTTCAGGTCCAGGTCGACATCGATCCGCAGAGCTTTCTTTAGGGCCAGCTTCTTCTTCAAAGAGCTTTCTTTAGGGCCAGCTTCTTCTTCAATCCGAATCTAGCCGTTGTGCGGCTTCATAGTCTCACAAGAGGGATAAAGTGAATGATATCCCGGCCTTGCGCCGAAAATTCACCGTGAATCCCGCACGGCCACATTTCCCGTTTCCTGCACTTGTGGCATAGCTTGCCTGATACGGGGAACGAGGGGACAAATGGAAGCGATATCATCGGTGATCGACGCGCTGGCCTGGCCGATTTTTCCGGCGGAGCCATGGCCGCAGGCGGCTTTCGTTTCTGTGGCTGTTCTCCTGCTTGTCGGTGTTCTGATGCTCGCGTTTCCGGCGACCTGCGGACACGTGCTGGGGCTTGATAGCGCGGCGACCCGACCAGGTGGTATCGGCGAACTGCGTCCGACTGGCGGCTTTCTCGCAGGTTATGCCCTGGCTGTGCTGATGTTCTTCGATCAGCCGGTGCTCTGTGCCGGCTTCGGTGTCGCAATGGCCGTGGCTGCTTTCGCGCGGCTGATATCGCTGATGTCTGACACATCAGCCAGCCTGCTCAACGTTCTGCTCTTCCTTGTGCAGCTGATCTTCGCCGTCGCGATGCTCTATTATTTCGGCCAGGCAATCACCAACGAACTCCAGCTCGGCGTGCCCTCGGAGTTGATGCCGAAGCTCGTCTTCTCCGTCTTCGCAGCGCTCGCCGTGATCGGCATCCTCGTGCTCTTCGCGCCGCGCATCGCCATGAGCGCCGCCGGCCTCTGGGTTTTCGGCGATAAGCAGGGCGGCATTGCCTCGGTGCGCTCAACCGGTGGCTTCATGCTGGGAATCGGGCTGTTCGGCATGGCCGTCGCCGGCTACTGGCAGAGCCAGTTCGTTGTGCTGCTGATGCTCTGCTTCGGATTCATCGTTGCGCTGGTGCTTTCCATGATCGGCCGGCTGCTTGCGCTGGTCCTCAATCGCGGCAATCTCGTCTTCAATGCAATCGCGCTTTTCGTCCAGATTGCCGCCGTGATCCTCGTGATCACCTATGTGGGCGGTGCAATGTAACCACGCCGTCGGCGGCCGAAAGAGAATATTATTCTCTGCCGGGATTCGTTTGCCCCGGACTTTGGCAAAGAAATGCGCAACATTGGTGACATCAGGTAATATCCTGTGTTGCGACTCCAAATAAGCTATGCTAGATGGCTTTCGAGTTTTCGGGCGGCTTGGCGAAATCGGGCTGTGAAGGGCCGAAAAATATAATAAATTCAAGGATTTATCGTTGCGCTGCAGTGCAACGCTCAAATCCACAGGGAATGAGGGAAACTCAGCGCGTGGCAGATTCATCGCAATCCGTTTCCGGCGTGGCAGAACGCTACGCCTCTTCTCTCTTCACGTTGGCACTCGAAGACGGCGTCGTTGCCGAAGTGGCCACTGCTCTCGATCAGTTCCAGGGCATGATCGACGGTTCGCCGGATCTCCAGCGGCTCATCAAGAGCCCGGTCTTTTCGGCCGCCGAGCAGCTCGGTGCTGTTGCCGCGGTCCTCGAAAAGGCCGGCATCACAGGCATTGCAGCAAATTTCGTCAAGGTTGCGGCGTCGAACCGCCGCCTGTTTGCGGTCCCGGGCATGATCCGGTCTTTCCGCGAGATCTACGCGCGCCACCGCGGCGAGGTCTCGGCTGATGTGACCGCCGCGCGCGCGCTTACCGCCGAACAGGAATCTGAACTCAAGGCAGCGCTCAAGGGCGTTACCGGAAAAGACGTCACGATCAATGTGGCCGTCGATCCCGCCATCCTCGGCGGACTGGTCGTCAGGCTTGGCTCGCGCCAGATCGACACGTCGCTTCGTACGAAACTGTCTACACTCAAGCTTTCACTGAAAGAGGTCGGCTGATGGATATCCGCGCCGCGGAAATTTCCGCAATTCTCAAGGACCAGATCAAGAATTTCGGCAAGGAAGCCGAAGTAACCGAAGTTGGTCAGGTCCTCTCGGTTGGTGACGGTATTGCCCGCGTCTACGGTCTCGACAATGTCCAGGCCGGTGAAATGGTCGAATTCCCGGGCGGCATCCGTGGCATGGCGCTGAACCTCGAAGCCGACAATGTCGGCGTCGTCATCTTCGGTTCGGACCGTGACATCAAGGAAGGCGACACCGTCAAGCGGACCGGCGCCATCGTCGACGTTCCCGTTGGTCCCGAACTGCTCGGCCGCGTCGTCGACGCGCTCGGCAATCCGATCGACGGCAAGGGCCCGATCAATGCGACGCGCCGTTCGCGCGTCGACATCAAGGCGCCCGGCATCATTCCGCGCAAGTCGGTGCATGAGCCGATGTCGACCGGCCTCAAGGCCATCGACGCGCTGATCCCGGTCGGCCGCGGCCAGCGCGAGCTCGTCATCGGCGACCGCCAGACCGGCAAGACCGCGATCATTCTCGACACGATCCTGAACCAGAAGTCGGTTCACGACAACGGCCCCGAGAATGAAAAGCTTTATTGCGTCTACGTGGCTATCGGCCAGAAGCGCTCGACCGTCGCCCAGTTCGTGAAGGTGCTCGAAGAGCGCGGCGCGCTGCAGTATTCGATCATCGTCGCCGCGACCGCTTCCGAGCCGGCTCCGATGCAGTATCTCGCGCCCTTCGCCGGTTGCACCATGGGCGAATATTTCCGTGACAATGGCATGCATGCCCTGATCGGTTATGACGACCTGTCCAAGCAGGCTGTCTCCTACCGCCAGATGTCGCTGCTGCTACGCCGCCCGCCGGGCCGCGAAGCCTATCCGGGCGACGTTTTCTATCTCCATTCACGTCTTCTCGAGCGCTCTGCAAAGATGGGCGACGCCGCGGGCGCCGGCTCGCTGACCGCTCTGCCGGTTATCGAAACCCAGGGCAACGACGTGTCGGCCTTCATTCCGACCAACGTGATCTCGATCACCGACGGCCAGATCTTCCTCGAAACCGACCTTTTCTACCAGGGTATCCGCCCGGCCGTTAACGTCGGTCTGTCGGTGTCCCGCGTCGGCTCCGCCGCGCAGATCAAGGCGATGAAGCAGGTTGCCGGCTCGATCAAGGGCGAACTCGCGCAGTATCGTGAAATGGCCGCTTTCGCCCAGTTCGGTTCTGACCTCGACGCCGCCACGCAGCGCCTGCTGAATCGTGGCGCGCGCCTGACGGAACTGCTCAAGCAGCCGCAGTTCTCGCCGCTCAAGACGGAAGAACAGGTCGTCGTGATCTTTGCCGGCGTCAACGGTTATCTCGACAAGATCGCGGTCAACCAGATCGGCAAATTCGAGCAGGCCCTGCTTGCCAACATTCGCAGCGAAGGCAAGGCGATCCTGGATGCGATCCGTACGGAAAAGCAGATCTCGGACGATACCCGCGCCAAGCTCAAGTCCGCGCTGGACAGCTTCTCCAAGACCTTCGCCTGATCGGCAGAGTAAGGACGGATAACGGATGCCTTCTCTCAAGGATCTGAAAAACCGCATCGCTTCGGTCAAGGCGACGCAGAAGATCACCAAGGCGATGAAAATGGTCGCCGCGGCGAAGCTTCGGCGCGCTCAGGAAGCTGCGGAGGCCGCACGGCCCTATTCGCAGCGCATGAGCGCGGTGCTGGCCAATATCGCCCAGGCAGAAGGCGGCGGCGCCGATGCGCCGGCGCTGATGCGGGGCACGGGCAGCGACAGGGTTCACCTGATTGTCGTCGCCACCGCCGAGCGCGGCCTGTGCGGCGGCTTCAACTCGCAGATCGCGCGCGCGGCCCGTGACCATATCCGCAGGCTGGTTGCGGATGGCAAGACCGTCAAGATCATCTGCGTCGGCAAGAAGGGTTTCGACATCCTTCGCCGTGAATTCGCCAGCCTGATCATCGAGCGCGTCGACCTGCGCGACGTCAAGAAGATCGGCTATGCCAATGCCGAGGAGATCGGCCGCAAGGTCATCACGCTCTTCGAAAAAGGCGAGTTCGACGTCGCGACGCTGTTCTATTCGGAATTCAAGTCCGTCATCTCTCAGATCCCCACCGCGCTGCAGCTCATCCCCGCAAGCGCACCGGCGACGGCTTCGGCCGACAACGGCGCGTCGGCGGTTTACGAATACGAGCCCGATCCGGGTGCCATCCTCGGCGACCTCATTCCGCGCAACATCACTGTGCAGATCTTCCGGGCCCTGCTCGAGAATGTCGCCGGCGAGATGGGTGCCAAGATGAGCGCGATGGACAACGCCACGCGCAACGCCGGTGAGATGATCAACAAGCTGACGCTGAGCTACAACCGCCAGCGCCAAGCCCAGATCACCAAGGAACTGATCGAAATTATTTCGGGCGCCGAAGCGCTCTAAGAGTTAGGAAAGAGGATATATCATGGCTCGCGCAGCTACGAAGAAATCCGCTGTGGAAACCACTGCAGCAGCAGGCTCCGTCGGCAAGGTGACCCAGGTCATCGGCGCTGTCGTGGACGTATCGTTTGCCGGCGGCGAGCTGCCGCCCATCCTGAACGCGCTTGAAACGCAGAACATGGGCAACCGCCTGGTTCTCGAAGTCGCCCAGCACCTTGGTGAAAACACCGTCCGCACGATCGCCATGGACTCGACCGAAGGTCTCGTTCGCGGCCAGGAAGTCACGGACACCGGTGCTCCGATCACCGTTCCGGTCGGCCCGGAAACGCTCGGCCGTATCATGAACGTGATCGGCGAGCCTGTCGATGAAGCCGGTCCGCTGGTGACTGCAGGCAAGCGCGCCATCCACCAGGAAGCGCCGTCCTATGTCGAGCAGGCCACCGAAGCCCAGATCCTCGTCACCGGCATCAAGGTCGTCGACCTCCTGGCACCTTACGCCAAGGGCGGCAAGATCGGCCTGTTCGGCGGCGCCGGCGTCGGCAAGACCGTTCTGATCATGGAACTGATCAACAACGTCGCCAAGGCGCACGGCGGTTACTCGGTGTTCGCCGGCGTCGGTGAGCGTACCCGCGAAGGTAACGACCTCTATCACGAAATGATCGAGTCGGGCGTCAACAAGCATGGCGGCGGCGAAGGTTCCAAGGCAGCCCTCGTCTATGGCCAGATGAACGAGCCGCCGGGCGCCCGCGCCCGTGTCGCGCTGACCGGTCTTACTGTCGCTGAAGACTTCCGCGACAAGGGCCAGGACGTTCTGTTCTTCGTCGATAACATCTTCCGCTTCACCCAGGCGGGTTCGGAAGTGTCGGCTCTGCTCGGTCGTATTCCTTCGGCCGTGGGCTATCAGCCGACGCTCGCCACCGACATGGGCCAGATGCAGGAACGCATCACCACCACGACCAAGGGTTCGATCACCTCGGTGCAGGCGATTTACGTCCCCGCCGACGACTTGACCGACCCGGCGCCAGCAACTTCGTTCGCCCACCTGGACGCAACGACCGTTCTGTCGCGTTCGATCGCTGAAAAGGGCATCTATCCGGCCGTCGACCCACTCGACTCGACCTCGCGCATGCTCGACCCGATGGTGGTCGGCGAAGAGCATTACGAAGTGTCGCGCAAGGTGCAGACGACCCTTCAGCGCTACAAGTCGCTGCAGGACATCATCGCCATCCTCGGCATGGACGAACTCAGCGAAGACGACAAGCTCTCCGTTGCCCGCGCCCGCAAGATCGAGCGCTTCCTGTCGCAGCCGTTCTTCGTCGCCGAAGTCTTCACCGGTTCGCCGGGCAAGCTCGTCGCGCTCGAAGACACGATCAAGGGCTTCAAGGGCCTCGTGAACGGCGACTACGACCACCTGCCGGAAGCAGCCTTCTACATGGTCGGCACGATCGAAGAAGCGATCGAAAAGGCCAAGAAGCTGGCTGCCGAAGCCGCTTGATGACGCGCCGGGCGTGGGAACTTCCCGCGCCTACCGCTCCCTGAAAGAGAGTCAAGTCTATGGCTGATAGCTTCAATTTCGAACTGGTGTCGCCCGAGCAGCTTCTGCTGTCCGCTCGCGTTACCGAGATCGTGCTTCCGGCCACGGAAGGCGAAATGACCGTGATGGCCAACCATGCACCTTTCATGACGACGATCCGTCCCGGCGTCGTCACGGTGAAGGCGGAAGACGGTGCAGTTTCCAAGTTCGTCGTGTTTGGCGGCTTTGCCGACATCCTGCCCACTGGGTGCACGCTGCTCGCCGAATCGGCTTACACAGTTGCCGAGTTCAGCCGCGATGCGCTCAGCGGTCGTGTCGAACTGGCAAAGGCCGATCTGGCGGTCGCCGCGAGCGACGAAGGCAAGAGCCGCGCCGCCCAGCTGGTCGCGGACCTCGAAGTCCTGTCTTCGGTGGCTGCATAAGCGGTATCCGATCCGCACTTCTTTCGAACGGCTCGCTTTGCGGGCCGTTTTCGTTTGTGCATTAAGTCCTGGATCTCGCATACCAGTTCCGGACCATCAGGACGTGCACGATCTGGGCGCAGAGTATCGCGATACCGCCGATAATCGCGCCAGCACCCAGCATCGACAGGATGATGATCGCGACGAGCCCGACCAGAGGGATCAGGCCGAAGGCAATCGCACGCGGCGCGGACCAGTTCACGCCACCGCCGATGCCCCATTGCATGGGTATCGAGGCCGCGCCCGGTGCAACGGTGAAATAGGCGTAGAGTCCGATGACAATCAGGGCGATCGCAGGCAGGAACTCAATCATGAAGACCTCCCGGAGAACATACGGCACCCATCATAAGCACGATTTTGCCTGAGACGAAGCGCTATGTCCCACGGCTCGCACGCCGTCGACATCGCCAGAACCAGGACTTTGCTTTTTGCACCGCCAAACCTGATTTTCATGTCGCATTTGACTGTCTGAAATGACGCGGAGACGCGATAATTTCGCGGCCGATCCATTCACGCGCGGCGCGGTCATTCCGGAGATTTCCATGAAATTCGCATTGTCCCATATTCCCGACATCAGGTTCGGGGCGGACGAAATCGACCATCTCGCAGGCCATGCCAAGAGCCTCGGCGACATCAAGAGAGCGGCCATCGTCATGGACTCCTTCCTGGCCGGCAACGGCCTCGGCAAGCGTGTCCAGGACATGCTGTCTGCCGAGGGCATCGCGTCGGAAATCTACTCGGGCTTCGCGGGTGAGCCGAAACTGAAGCATGTCCAGGAAGCGACCGCGGCCGCCGGGGGCGCGGAACTCGTGATCGGTATCGGTGGCGGCTCGGCACTCGATATCGCCAAGATCGTCGCCTGCACGGCGGCGTCGGGCGAGGACGCGATGCATTACGCGCTCGCGGCCAATCCGCTGCCGAAGAACGCGCTCAAGAAGATCATGATCCCGACCACGGCGGGCACCGGCTCGGAGACCTCAGCGACCAACATCTTCGCCGGCCCCGAGGGCAAGAAGCTCTGGATCTGGGGGGCGGAAAGCAAGGCGGATCTCGTCATCCTCGACCCGGCACTCACTGTGTCGCTGCCGGCCAACCTGACGGCCTGGTGCGGAATGGATGCCTTCATCCACGCCTTTGAAGCATCCACCAATCGCAATACCCATGCTGCCGGCAAAGTGTTCGGCCATGAGGCGATGCGGCTCATCGCCGCCAATCTCGCAGAAGCCGTAAAGAACCCTGGCAATCTCGATGCGCGCGGCAAGGTTCTGCTTGGCTCCTGCTATGCCGGCGTTGCCATCGACAATTGCGGCACGGCCATAGCACACAATATATCGCATGCGATGGCCGGTCTCGCGCCGGTGCATCATGGTCTCGCGACCGCTCTCGGCTTCGAAGTGTCGACGCCGTGGCTTTCGGAAGCGAAGACCGATGACCTCGATGAAGCTGCTGCGGTACTGGGCCTCTCTGAGCCCTCCGAAATCCCAGCCTTCGTTACCAAGCTGATGGATGCTTGCGGTATCAAGCGCGCGATCCCGGCGGCCTTCGCCAAATTCACGGCCGCCGATCTCGCGACCGAAATGCGCGCCACTGAAAATCAGCCGATGCGCCGTTCCACGATCCGTGACGTCTCGGATGCCGATCTCGACAATTTCGCCCAGGCGATCATGACAATGCAGAAGGAAGGCTAGGATGACCGGTCAATACACGAGAGACTATTGGCAAAACGCACTCGACGCCGCCAAGCTCAATGGCCGGATGTTCATCAACGGCCAGTCTGAAGATGCGGCCGACGGCACCACCTTCGTCCGCATCCGTCCGATGGACGGCCAACCGGGCGGTACCTTTGCCCGTGGCAAAACCGCCGACGTCGACCGCGCCGTTGCAGCGGCCCGCGCGGCCTTCGAGTCCGGGGTCTGGCGCCACAAGGATCCCACGGAACGCAAGCGGATCATGCTGCGCTGGGCCGAGCTGATGCGCGAGCACCGCGAGGAATTGGCGCTGCTCGAGACGATCGACGTCGGCAAGCCGGTCATGGCCTCGCTCAATGTCGATGTCACGCTCGCCGCCAACTGCATCCAGTATTATGCCGAGCTCTGTGACAAGCTCTATGACGAAATCGCGCCGACCGGTCCGAACGACCGGGCCCTCGTCCGCAAGGTGCCGATCGGCGTCATTGGCGCAATCACGCCGTGGAACTATCCGCTGATCATCGATAGCTGGAAGCTCGGACCGGCGCTGGCAGCCGGCAATTCGGTGGTGCTGAAGCCCGCCGAACAGTCATCGCTCTCGGCCATCCGCATCGCCCAACTTGCTCATGAGGCAGGCCTGCCCGCCGGCGTTTTCAATGTCGTCACCGGTTTTGGCGAAGAGGCCGGCCAGGCGCTCGCCAAGCATATGGATGTCGACATGATCGCCTTCACCGGCTCGACCGAAGTCGGCAAGCTGATCATGGGCTATGCCGCCCAGACCAACCTCAAGCGCGTCGCGCTCGAACTCGGCGGCAAGTCGCCGCTTGTCGTTTTCGCCGATGCTGACCTCGATGCCGCCGCGTCCGCTGCGGCCTGGGGCTGCTTCTACAATGCTGGCGAAACCTGCCACGCCTCGACCCGGCTCGTAGCCGAGCGTTCGATCATGGACGCGCTGATCAAGAAGATCGAGGAGGTCACCGCCCGCGAGATCACGCTAGCCCATCCTTTCGAGCCCGCTGCCCAGATCGGCGCGCTGATCGAGGACGCCCATCTCATGAGGGTGCTCGGCATGATCGAGGCCGGCGAGAAGGAAGGCACGAAGCGCGCCTTCGGCGCCGAGAAGGTGATGACAGAAACGGGCGGTTCCTACATGTCGCCGGGCGTCTTCGTCGCCACGTCCAATGCCGACTCGCTTGCGCGGCAGGAGATCTTCGGGCCCGTGCTGACCGCCATCCCCTTCGACACCGAAGAGGAAGCGCTCAGGATCGCCAACGACACGAGCTATGGTCTCGCGGGCGCCGTGTTCACCACCAATATGAGCCGCGCACATCGCGTGTCGGAGGGTATTCATGCCGGTACGGTCTGGATCAACACCTACGATATTTCCAGCCTCGCCACGCCCTTCGGCGGATTCAAGCAGTCCGGCTTCGGCCGCGACCGCTCGGTGCATGCGATCGACAAATATTGCGATTACAAGACGATCTGGCAGCGGTTCAGCTGACAAACACGGGCGAGCCGGGGAATGAGCGGCTCGCTGCTCATTTCGCCACGCTGAGAAGCCGATCGACAATTGCGCTGTGGCGCTCGATGGCGATCTCGGCTGACCAGCACCGGCGGATCGTCTGACGCGCGCTTGCCCGCATCGCTTCGGCGCGCGGGCCGGCGTCCAACATTTCTGCGATGCGATCGGCGAGTTCTGCAGTGTCGAAGAAGTTCGCCAGCCGCCCGTTCTCGCCATCCGTCATGAATTCCCGCACCGGGGCGGTGTCGGAGGCGACAATCGCGCAACCGGCCGCCATGGCTTCGAGAAACGACCAGGAGAGCACGAAGGGTACCGTGAGATAGACATGGGCCGAGGAGACGCGCAGCGCGTCGCGATAATCCTCGTAGCTGAGCCTGCCGAGAAAATGCGTCCGGGCAGGATCGATCCGGGCCTTCTCCATCACGTCATGAAAATGGCTCTCGGTGCCCAAGCCGCTTCCGTAGTAGACTGTCCGGTCCCCCAGAATGATCGCCTCGACGCGTGGATCACGAGCCTGAAGCCGCGCAAGCGCGTCGATGAACTGCCCGAAGCCGCGGAACGGATCGGCGCCGCGGGCGAGATAGGTCACGATCCAGTCTCCTCGTCCGACTGCCCGACCATCCGGAAGGGTGAAAGTCGCGATCGAATCGGGCGAGAAGAAATCGAGATCCACCCCGTCGGGGAGCACTTCAATCTTGTCACGGATGATCGCCGGAAACTGCGACTTCTGCCATTCGGTGGGCGAGATCAGAGCATGCCCCTGGGCGAGATCCGCGAGGATCGGCAGGTTAAGCGTGCTGGTGCCCATGCGCTGCGGCAGCGGTCGCCCGCCCGGCGTCAGATAGTCCGTGCTGCGTGCGTCGTTGTTGTAGAACCACTCGCAGAATTTCACGAACTTTGCCTTGGGAAAAACGTCGTGGAGGAAGGCGGCGCTGCCCCAGCCGGTATGCGAATAGACGATATCCGGGCGCCAGCCCTCGCTCGAAAACTGCTCTGCACGCAGTGCCAGATTCGCTGCTTCCCTGAGGAATCGCGCGGTTCCGGCCAGCGCATCATTGTTGCGGCCGGCGGCCGGCGGTTCTGCTCCGAATTCAATGAGGCGCACACGATCGATCGGGCTGCTCGATCGCCCATCGACAATGCCGCTATGGAAAGCGACGACGTCATGGCCTTGCTCGACGAAATGCCGTGCGAGCCGTGCAAACTGTCCCGGGAAGTAGGGATGGACGAAGCAGATCTTCATCGGCGCGAAACTGTCTGATCGGGTTGAGGATAGACATCTCCGCTCGGCATCGACCTTTCCCTCAGAAAGCAAATCTCGCAATGACCGGCACGTGGTCGGACGGCTTCTCCCAGCCCCGGGCCTCCTTGAGGATCTCGATATCCGAGAGATGCGGGCCGAGGTCCGGCGACGACCAGACATGGTCGAGCCGGCGGCCCTTGTCGGCGAGTTGCCAATTGGCGGAACGATAGCTCCACCACGTATAGAGCTTCTGCGGTTCCGGCGTAAACTGTCGCATCAGATCGAGCCAGGTCCCTGATACGATGACGTCCTTCAGTCCATCCGTCTCAATCGGCGTATGGCTGACGATTTTGAGAAGTTGCTTGTGCGACCAGACATCGTGCTCCAGCGGCGCGATATTGAGATCGCCGACGAGGACCGAGGAAATGCCGGGCTCTGCGCCGGAATGAACGCCCTTCAAGGCTTCGATGAAGTCGAGCTTGTGGGCGAATTTCGGGTTGATATCAGGATTCGCCTCATCACCGCCCGCCGGCACATAGAAGTTATGCAGCCGCACCGTCTTGTCGGCGACGTCGAAAAGCGCCGAGACATGGCGGGCATGGCCGACATCCCCGGGGTCGCGTTTGTCGAGATCGCGGAGCGGCAGGCGCGAGAGGATCGCAACGCCGTGATAGCCCTTCTGGCCGTTGATCGCCTGGTGCAGATAGCCCCGATCATTGAAGGGTGCGATCGGAAACAGTTCGTTCGGGCACTTGGTTTCCTGCAGGCACAGGATATCAGGCTGCTTCTCGTCCAGGAGCTTTTCGACGATCGGCATCCTGAGCCTGACCGAATTGATGTTCCAGGTGACGAGGGTAAACTGCATGAAATTCTCCGGCGGAATCGATCGCGCCGGAGACTAATGCCGATGGGTTACAAAGCAAGCAGTCTTACTTGTTGTTGGTGTTCCGCTTGTGGACTTCGTCATAGGGGATGGTGAACACGCTTTTGTCAAACGTGACCCCGGTCTGCGTGTTGAAGATCATCACCGACGTGTCCTTGCCCTGGTTGTCGGTAATCGTCCACTGGCGCAGTTCATAGCTACTCGGGTCGAACATCATGGTGATGGTCGAATCGGCGAAAACCGACTTGTCGCCAAGCTTGATGGTGATGAGGTCGGGTTCTTCCTTGACGTCGCGGACCATCTTGCTCTTGAGGTCGATCTTGCTGTCGAGCAAGAGCGCGAGCGGCGTCTTGGAGAGCGGATAGATGTCCCAGGTCCGTAGCTTGGAATTGCCGATCACCACCGAGCGGCCGTCGGAGATCACCCGCATCGGCGAAGGCTTCTCGTAGTTGAAGCGAATCTTGCCAGGGCGCTCGAGGAAGAATTTGCCGCCCGTCTGCTCGCCGCGCGGGCCGAACTGGACGAATTCGCCGGTCATGGTCTTCACCGACGAGAAATGGTCGGCGATCTTCTGCGCAACGGCGGCCTTCTGGGCGACCGCATGAGGCGCCGGCATTGCGGCAAAGAGCGCGAGAGCTGCGGCGCCGGCCAGGATGGCGCGCCGGGTGGGAGATGCGCCGGCAATCCGGTTCGCGGTCTCGAATCGATCCATTTAGGTCTCCTTTTCGCCGCCCATAAGGTAGGGAAAACTGCGGCGCCTTCAAGGCGTCGATTGCCTGTAATCCACGGGCTCGCGCGCCTTCAACGCGCAAAACCCGCCCCGGTTCAGCGCGCCAGAATATCCTCTTCGGTCGGCACGAGAATTTCGCGCTTTCCGGCGTGGTTGGCGGGGCCGACGATGCCTTCCTTCTCCATCCGTTCGATGATCGAGGCTGCCCGGTTGTAGCCGATCCCGAGGCGACGCTGGATGTAGGAGGTCGAGGCCTTACCGTCGCTCAGGACCACGGCGACAGCCTGGTCGTAGGGATCGTCGGATTCGGCGAGATTGCTGGTGCCCGATGGGGCGCCGGAATAGTCGCCGTCTCCACCATCATCCTCATCGGCGGTGATCGCATCGAGATATTGCGGTGAGCCCTGGGTCTTGAGGAATGCGACGACGTCTTCCACTTCCGTGTCGGAGACGAAGGGGCCGTGTACGCGCTGGATGCGTCCGCCGCCGGCCATATACAGCATGTCACCCTGGCCGAGCAGCTGCTCGCCACCCTGTTCGCCGAGGATGGTGCGGCTGTCGATTTTCGACGTCACCTGGAAGGAGATGCGGGTCGGGAAGTTCGCCTTGATCGTGCCGGTAATGACGTCGACCGACGGACGCTGCGTCGCCATGATGACATGGATGCCGGCCGCACGCGCCATCTGGGCCAGGCGCTGCACGGCGCCTTCGATATCCTTGCCGGCGACCATCATCAGGTCGGCCATTTCGTCGATGATGACGACGATATAGGGCAGTGGCGCGAGGTCGAATTCCTCGGTCTCATAGACGGCCTCGCCGGTGTGACGGTCGAAACCGGTCTGCACGGTGCGGGTAATCCCCTCACCCTTTTCCGCCGCCTTGGCCACACGTTCGTTGAAGCCGTCGATATTGCGGACGCCGATCTTCGACATCTTCTTGTAGCGCTCTTCCATCTCGCGGACGGTCCATTTGAGCGCGACGACGGCTTTCTTCGGGTCGGTGACGACGGGCGAGAGAAGATGCGGGATGCCGTCATAGACGGAGAGTTCGAGCATCTTCGGGTCGATCATGATCAGCCGGCACTGTTCCGGCGTCATGCGATAGACCAGCGACAGGATCATGGTGTTGATCGCGACGGATTTACCCGAACCCGTCGTACCGGCGACGAGCAGGTGAGGCATCTTGGCGAGGTCGGCGACAACGGGTTCGCCACCGATCGTCTTGCCGAGCGCGACGGCGAGCTTGGCTTTGGTCTGATTGAAATCGCGCGAGCCGATCATCTCCCGGAAATAGACCATCTCGCGAATGCGGTTCGGCAATTCGATACCGATTGCATTGCGGCCGGGCACGACGGCGACGCGGGCGGCGATCGCGCTCATCGAGCGGGCGATATCGTCGGCAAGGCCGATGACGCGGGAAGACTTGATGCCGGGCGCAGGCTCCAGTTCGTAGAGCGTCACGACCGGGCCAGGACGGACATGGATGATATTGCCCTTGACGCCGAAATCTTCGAGTACGCCTTCGAGTATGCGCGCGTTCTGCGACAGCGCTTCCGTCGAGAGCGAAGCATCGCGAGCGATGCTCTTGGGCTCCGCCAGTAGCTCCAGCGGGGGCAGGTCGAATGTGTCGGAATAACTGGTGCCACGATGCTCCTGCCGCGGGGCGGCCGGCGCACGTGCCGGCTGGCGCGGCGCGGATTGCGGCGCAGCGGCGATCGTGCGGGGTGCGCGGATTTCGGCTGCCGGCGTCCAGTCGTCGCCATCATCGTCGTCGGGAAGAATGCCAGCCGGGCGGCGCATGCCGTCCATATCGAAGGGCGGGTCATCCTCTTCGCCGAGCGGCGGTGTGACGAACGCCCGGCGCTGCTGGACGCCTGCGGGCTCTCCGAACATCGACGGCTCGATCCGGCCGCCAACCTTGGGCGCTGCCTTCTGGCGATCATCGTCGTGGATGAGGCCGAACTCCTCGTCATTGAGATCGACCGGCTCATCGAAGCCCTGCTTGACCGGCGCGCGGGCTGAAAGCCCCATCGAGCGGCGCAGCCGCGCCTGGGCCGAGAACCATGCATGTGCCGCATAACCCTGGATGATGGCGAAGGGCGAATCGCGCTCGTCGTCATCGTCTTCCTCTGGCTGGGCGGCGACCGGCGTCTTGATGATCCTGACCGGCATCGAGGCTGCGGGGTTCTTGGCAACCTTTTCGGGCTCGGCGGTGATAATCAGGTTGGCAGAGAAGGCGAGCAGGCCGGCTGCCGGAACGGAGCAGATCGTGCCGATGATGATCGCTGCGATGCCATCGGGATAGGCGCCGATGAAGAGAGCCGGAAATTTAAGGATGAGGTCGCCGAAGACGCCGCCGAGACCGTTGGGAATCGGCCAGGTGGCGGGAGGCTTGAGGCAGGAGAGAGCGGCGGAGGCGAGCACCGAGCCGCCCAGCCAGGCACCGGCACGCTGTGGCAGGCGGTGGACTGGCACGTTCAGCACCATCATCAGCGACCAGGCGAAGACCGGCAGGAGGGCCAGCACGGCGCCAAGGCCAAAGAACTGCATCATCATGTCGGCGAAGTAGGAACCGGCGGTGCCGAGGATGTTGGCCGGTTCGCGAGAGGTCGCGTTGGAATAGCTCGGATCCAGCACGTTCCAGGTCGAGAGCGCTGCGATCGCCAGCCCCAGCAGCGCCAGCAGGCCGACGCCGGCAATGGCCTTGGCCTGGCGCCACAGGAAGGATGATACCGTGAAGCGCGCGGTTCGGCTGGGATAATCTGCCGGAATGCTTCTCGCCATGGGTCACTCACTCGCAAAGTCTAGGCGCGCGGAGAGGCCGCGCAGTTCGGGATGCTGCGAGATTAGCGGGGGAGGGTTAATTCGCGCTTAACCATGTGAGACAGGCGTATGTTAACCCTGTGCATTTTCCGAAATTTGTCGCCATTCGGCCGCGTAGGCGGCGATCCGTGGGTCGGGAGAGAGGGTTGAGACCTTGCTGTGCGAGGCGATGCGGGCGTCGCGCCCGAGGGCAAGGAGTGCCGTTCCGGCCGAGGTGCCTGTCACACCGGAGCCGCCGGTCATGACCGAGCGGCCGGTCACGGCCTGCAAGGTTTCGAGAAACGTCGTATTGGCGGCAAGCGGTCCTTCGACCACGACCGGTCCATCCGCGCCGATCAGTTCGAGCGATACTGAAGTCATCATGCCGAGATAGAGCGAGACGGCATAGAGATAGCCGCCAGGCGTGAGCGTTTTGGGATCGCCTTTCCATCCGCCCTTGCGACCGACGAAGGGGCCGGAATCATCAGGAACCGCAGGCAGCAGCATGACACCGCCGTCGAAGATGGCATCGCGATCGGTTTGCGTGATCTCCGCCTTCGGATCGGCCTCCAGCATGGCGAAGACGCGGCCGCCCATGAAGCGAGCAGACGGCACCGGATCGCCGAAGGCGTTGACATTCATCAGCGTGTCGCGTGCTTCGTCCAGCGCGATCTGCCTACCGCCGACCGAGAAGCAGATGACCCAGGTGCCGGTGGAAACGACGGAGAAGGGTGGATCGTCAGACTGGAGATGGGTGAGCAGCGAAGCGTTCGAATCATGGATGCCACTGAAGACCAGCGTGGTCGCGGGCAGGCCGGTTGCGGCGGCGATTTCGGCCTTGAGAGTTCCCAGAATGTCGAAGGCGCTGCCGACGGGCGGCATAAGCTTGCGCCAGTCCATGCGGTCGACAAGGGAGGAAAAGTCCTTGGCGTAAGGATTCCAGAGATCGGCATGGGCGCCGATCGATGTCGCTTCCGATGCGCGGATGCCGGTCAGCCGCATCGCCCAATATTGCGGGTAGGGGATGATCGAGGTGACGCGGGCGAAATCGTCCGGAAAGGTCTTGGCCTGCCAGAAGAGCTGGGCGCCGACATTGAGGCCGCAGACGAGGCGCGGCGATCCGGTTTCCGAAAAGGGCGGACGCACGGCGTCGTACTCGGCCTTCAGCGTGTCTGGGCCGTCGAATTCGTAATCCAGCATCGGCAGGGCTAGATTGCTCTCCGCATCGACGAGCGTGATCGAAGCGCCATGCGCTGTGATTGCGATGGCGTCGATGCGCTCCTTGGCGCCGATCTCGCGAAGGCTCGCCAGGAAGAAATTCCAGAGGCCTTCGATATCGTAATGCGGGTAGGGGCCGTCCTTCAGCACTGTGTTTGCTGTCGAATGGACATGGCTCTCACGGCCCTCGACGACATCGAACAGCGCCACCTTGCCATTGGTCTTGCCGACGTCGATGACGGCGACGTTGCGGATTGGGGTCATGGCCTCGACGTCTCCGACGACGGTGCAAGAAGACCCTCTCTCGCCTGCCAGCCATCTCCCCCACAAGGGGGGAGAAGACTCGTGGCGTCCTCCTGCCTCAAGTGAGGCACAAGCGAAGCGGCCCGGTTAGCCCCTCCCCCTTGTGGGGAGGGGTTGGGGAGGGGTCTTGCCGTCATGCGCAATCCCTCCCTCAATGCCCGCCCGCCGCCTTGCGCCGTCCACTGATCCGGCCCGCGATCATCGGCACGCCGATGACCAGGATCAAGAGCAGGCCGATGAAAATCGACATGACGATGCCGGGCACATTGAGCAGGCCGAAGCCGAAGGTGACCAGGCCCATGATGATGGCGGCGAGGACGATGCCGGGGATGCTGCCGGAACCGCCATTGATATTGATGCCGCCGAGCACGACCATGGTCACGGCTTCGAGCTCGAGGCCGGTGGCGATCGATGGGCGGGTGGAGCCCAAGCGCGAGGTTAGGCAGACCGCTGCGATGCCGCTCATCAGGCCCGTCAGCAGGAAGAGGATGAATTTGACCCGCGCCACACGGACGCCGGAGAACAGGGCAGCCGTCGGGTTGTTGCCGATCGCATAGACGCGGCGGCCGAAGCTGGTGCGGTGGAGCAGGATGTAGAACAGGATGGCCATCACCACGAAGAGCACGAGCTCGAATGAGAAGACCCACCAGACATAACCCTGGCCGAAATAGGCGAATTCGCTGGGATAGCCGGTATAGGCCTTGTCGCCGAGGATGATGTAGGCGATGCCGCGGAACAGGCTCATCGTGCCGATGGTGACGACGATCGAGGGCAGGCCGAGACCGGTGACCAGCCAGCCATTGATGGCGCCGCAGGCGAGGCCGGTGGCCATGCCGACCAGCACGAGTTCTGTCGGGCCGGCGCCATATTGCATGGCAGTCCCCATCATCGTCGAGGACACCGCGATGATCGAGGCGACCGAAAGGTCGATCTCGCCGGATATGATGACCAGCGAAAGCGCCAGCGCTACCAGAGCTTTTTCGGTGAAGTTGAAGGTCGCGTCGGAGAGATTCCAGGGATCGAGGAAATAGGGCGAGGCGAAGGAATTGACGATGAAGATCGCCACCATCACCACGAAGAGCAGGCTTTCCCAGCTTTTCAACGCGCGTTCGGCCGGGCTCTTCAGCCGGTCCGGAATCTGGCGGGGCGTGAGGTTAACAGTGGTCATGCGGCGGCCTCCGCTCGTCTCAGGATAACGCGGCCCTTCTTGCGCTCGGCGCGGGCATTGAAGGCGACGGCGATGATGATGACGCTGCCTGAAATCGCGAGCTGCCAGAAGGGCGAGACATGGATGACCGGCAGCGCATTCTTGATCACGCCGAGGAAGAGCGCGCCGAGCACCGCGCCCGGCACCGAGCCGATGCCGCCGGCGATCGAGACGCCACCGATCACGCAGGCCGCGACGACGTCGAGCTCGAAACCGAGGGCGATATCGACATAGGCGACCGCGTATCGCGACACCCAGAGATAGCCGGCAATGCCCGAAAGCGCACCGGACAGGACGAAGGCGAGGAAACGGGTGCGACCGGGATCGATACCGGCATAGATGGCTGCATTGGCATTGCCGCCGACGGCGAAGAAGGCGCGGCCGAGGGCGGCCCGGCCGATCAGCACGAACATCAGCACGATGGCCAAGATGGAAATCCAGCTCAGCACCGGCATGCCGAGGAATGCGTCTCGCGGGAAGGACTTGTAGGCGGCCGACATCTGGTGGGCGTTGACCCATTTGCCGTCGCTCAAGAGGAAGATGGAGCCACGGAAGATCGTCATCGTGCCGAGCGTGACGACGATGGGCGGCATGTTGAGCTTCCAGACAAGCAGGCCGTTGATCGAGCCGAGCGCCGCACCGAGCACGATGACCGTGAGCAGCAGGAGCGGCACGGGAATGCCGGGATAGGACGCATTCAGCATGGCCGAGACCATGCCGCAGAGCGCGAGATTGGCCGCCATCGAAAGGTCGATGCATTTCGACAGGATCACGCACATCTGGCCGAGCGCCAGGATGATCAGGATCGACGTGTCGTTATAGGCATTGCCGAGACTGGCCGGGGAGGCGAAGCCCGGCACGCGGAGCGAGATCAGCATGATCAGCGCGACGATGGCGGCCAGAAGCTGCAGCTCGCGATATTTCAGGAATGTGCTCATGCTGGCTCCCCTATGGCCTGCTCCCTCATGCCGGCCGCCGCCCGGACCAGCTTTTCGGCGGTCAGCCCCTCGCGCGGATATTCGGCGACGATCCGTCCTTCGCGCATGACGATGACCCGGTCGGACATGCCCATGATTTCGGGGATTTCCGAGGACACCATGATGACGGCGAGGCCGGCGCCGGCGAGTTCGCTCATGAATTCATGGACGGCGGCCTTGGAGCCGATATCGATGCCCTTGGTCGGTTCGTCGAGGATGATGACCTTCGGCTTGGTCGCCAGCCATTTGGCGATCACCACCTTCTGCTGGTTGCCGCCCGAGAGCGTGCCGACATCCTGATCGAGCGAGGCGGCGCGGAGGTCGAGCCGTGAGGTGTATTCGCGGGCAAGGCGGAACTCCTCGGCCATATCAAGGAAGCCGCGGCGCGAGGTGCGCTCCAGCGACGGCAGCGTCACATTCTGGAAGATCGGCATGCCAATCACGGCGCCTTGCCGGCCGCGTTCTTCCGGCACGTAGACGATGCCCTTGGCGACCGCTTCATTCGGTGTGCGGATGACCGCCACCTCGCCGTCGATCTTGATCGCACCCTTGGAGGGCTTGGTGATACCGAACAGCGCCTGCATGAACTCCGAACGGCCGGCGCCGATCAGGCCATAGAAGCCAAGGATTTCGCCGCGGCGGAGTTCGAAGCCGATGTCTTCGAATTCAGTGGGGTGACAGTAGCCCGTGACAGTCAGCACTGGCGCGCCGATCGCGACGTCCTTCTTGGGAAAAACCTGGCCGATGTCGCGGCCGACCATCAGGCGGACGAGCTGGTCCTCGTCGGTCTCGCGGATCAGGCCGGCGCCAACCATCTGGCCGTCGCGGAAGACGGTGTAGCGGTCGGCGATGCGGAAGATTTCGTCGAACTTGTGGGAGATGAACAGGATCGCCTTGCCCGAGGCCTTCAGGCGCTCGACCAGTTCGTAGAGCTCGCCGATCTCCTTGTGCGACAGCGCGGCGGTGGGCTCGTCCATGATGACGACGCGGGCATCGACGGACAGCGCGCGGGCGATGGCAACCAAATGGCGCGAGGCGATGGCAAGGTCGCGAAGGCGGGTCTTGGGATCGATCTTCGCGCCGGCCTTCTCCAGCAGGTCGCGGGAAAGCTCGTACATTTTCGGCCAGTCGATCAGCCCGAAGCGGTTGCGGGGTTGGTGGCCGATGAAGATGTTCTCGGCGACCGACAGCTCGTCGAAGAGCACGGTCTCCTGATGGATGGCGGTGATGCCCGCCTTCAATGCCGCATGCGCGGAGGGGAAGTTCACCGGCTGGCCTTCGAAGGTGATCTCGCCTTCGTCCGCCTGATAGATGCCGGTCAGCACCTTGACGAGCGTCGACTTGCCGGCGCCGTTTTCGCCGACCAGCGCGGTCACTTCGCCGGGATGGAGCGAGAGCGAAACGCCGCTCAAAGCCTTCACGCCCGGGAAGGATTTGGAGATCCCGGAAAGCGTGATCGTGGCTGGCAGTGAAGGTGTCATCGCGTCCATGGGTTCGTCGGGCTTTGTGGGTGTGATGTACCCCCCTCTGTCCTGCCGGACATCTCCCCCTCAAGGGGGGAGATTCGCCGGTGGCACGTTCGGCGCCCCACCATTGCCGTCGCATCCTTGGCAGCGGCCATGCGAGAGGCAGAGCAGTGCTCCATCGAATCTCCCCCCTTGAGGGGGAGATGCCCGGCAGGGCAGAGGGGGGTAAACTCGAGCGCCCGACTCCCAAGGGAGCCGGGCGATTGCCGTTGTCCAGATCAGAAGATCTTGGCGAACTCTTCGACATTCTTGGCGTCGTAGACGAACGGGTCGGACATTGCGCCTTCGAGGTTGTCGTCGAGCTTCAGCGAGCCCATGCGGCCCATCTTGATCTCGGCGCCCGGCTTGACTTCGGCACCGTTGATCAGCGAATAGGACAGCATCGCGGCCGAATAGCCGAGGTCGATCGGGTTCCAGATCGCGAAGGACTTGGAAGCGCCCGACTTCACATGGCCGGCCATTTCGGAGGGGAGACCGAGACCGGTGACGTTGATCTGGCCGATCTTGCCGGCGTCGGTGACAGCCTGCGCTGCAGCGACGATGCCGACCGAGGTCGGTGCGATGATCGCCTTGAGGTTCGGGTATTTCTGGATCAGGCCCTGGGTCTCGCGATAGGACTTGTCGGCGAGGTCGTCACCATAGACGGTGTCGACGACGGTGATGCCCTTGTAGTTGCCCAGCACCTTGTTCATTTCGGCGATCCAGGTGTTCTGGTTGGTCGACGTCGCGGTCGCCGAAAGCACGGCCACTTCGCCGCCTTCAGGCAAGTTGTCGGCAGCGAGCTTGATGATCATGTTGCCGATCAGCGGGTTGGACGACGGGTTGAGATGCAGCTGGCGGCCGTCCTTGGCAACGCCGGAGTCCCAGGAAATGACCTTGATGCCGCGGTCCATGGCCTTCTTCAGCGCCGGAACGAGGGCGTCGGCGTCATTGGCCGAGACGGCGATCGCGTCGACCTTCTGGGCGATCAGCGAGTTGATCACTTCGATCTGGCCTTCTGCGGTGGTCGTCGTCGGGCCGGTATAGATGATCTCGACATCGCCGAGTTCCTTGGCCGCTTCCTGTGCGCCCTTGTTGGCGGCGTCGAAGAAGCCGATGCCCAGCGCCTTGACGACGAGTGCGATCTTCTTGTTTTCAGCATGCGCGACATTGGCCATGAGGGCCGTCGCAACAGCGGCGGTCACCAGTAGTTTCTTCACGATACCCATTTAATCCTCCCTGGGTTTAAACCAATCCCCGGTGTTCCCTCCTCAGGAACGGACCGTGGTTTTCTCGACAACGGTTTCTGCATTGCCGGCGACGACGAGTTTGACGCCGGCGGCTTCGAGCATCGCGGCGTGTCTGTCCTCGATGCCGGAATCTGTGATGACGGTGGCGATCCGCTTCAATCCGCACAGGATGAGGCTGGAGCGCTTGTTGAATTTCGACGAGTCGACCAGCACGATCAGGTCGTCGGCCTGGTCGATGAGCTTCTGTTCGGCCTGGATCAGCAGCGGGTCGGTTTCCATCAGGCCGAGTGGCCCGAGGCCCGAGGCACCCATGAACATGCGGTGCGCATAGAAATTGCGCGTCACGTCATTGTCGAAGGGCGAGAGGATGACGCTCTGCTCGCGATAGATCACGCCGCCCGAGACCATTACCGTGTTCTTGGAATGCTTGACCAGATGCTCGGCGATCGGGAACGAATTGGTGAAGACCTGCATGCGGCGGTTCACCAGGAAATGCACCATCTGGAACGTCGTCGTGCCGCCATTGATGATGATCGCGTCGCCATCCTCGCAGAGCGCCACGGCTTCGCGGGCGATGATTTGTTTCTGGCGGGAATTGATCGTTTCGCTGACGGAGAACGGCCGGCCGGCAAGACCGACGAACTGCGGCGGATGGAGCGCCTCGGCGCCGCCACGGACGCGGCGCAGCTTCTTCTGGACATGCAGAGCCGCAATGTCGCGTCGGATCGTGGCCTCGGAGCTGTCGGTCAATTCCACCAGTTCGGTGACGGTGACGACCGGCTTTTCCTGTACCGCGGATATGATGATCCGATGGCGCTCTTTCTCGTGCATGGTCCCTCCCATTGCGTTAATGCTTCCATCAATTTCGCGCAGTGTCAATCACGTCCGCTCATAATAATTCATTGTGCAGCGCAATATGACTGATTTTGATCGTTTGTGATTGACAGATCGCCGATCTCATGTGATTTGATCGGTCAAAGCTTAACCGCGTCCCCGGGCGCGGCCAATCGTTTCTGGAGGAGACTGCAATGACCGAGCAACGCGGTGGCGCACGCCTTGAGAATCTGTGGGACAAGGCGAAGGCATCGGGCATGACCGAGCCGGAACGCCTGATCTACCGCTCCAATCTGCTCGGCTCCGACAAGAGAATCACCAATTACGGCGGCGGCAACACCTCGGCCAAGGTGATGGAAAAGGATCCGCTGACGGGCCAGATGGTCGAGGTCATGTGGGTCAAGGGTTCGGGTGGCGATGTCGGCACCATCAAGCGCGATGGCTTTGCCACGCTCTATATGGACAAGCTCAAGAGCCTGAAAAACATCTATCGCGGCGTCGAATTCGAAGACGAGATGGTGGACTACCTCACCCATTGCACCTTCAACCTCAATCCGCGCGCCGCCTCGATCGATACGCCGCTGCATGCCTATGTGCCGCGCGTCCATGTCGACCACATGCATCCCGATGCGATCATCGCGATTGCCGCGTCCAAGAATTCCAAGGAACTGACGCAGGAGATCTTCGGCGGCGAGATTGGCTGGTTGCCCTGGAAGCGCCCGGGCTTCGAGCTCGGCCTGTGGCTCGGCAAGTTCTGCGAGGAAAATCCCAGCGCGCGGGGCGTCGTGCTCGAAAGCCATGGCCTGTTCACCTGGGGCGATACCGCCGAGGAGAGCTATCTCACCACGATCGAAATCATCAACAAGGCGATTGCCTGGTTCGAGGCCAAGATAGCCGGGCCGGTTTTCGGCGGCCAGAAATTCCACGCTCTGCCCGAGGATCAGCGCCGCGAAGTCGCTGCAGCGTTAATGCCGGTCATCCGCGGTATGATCTCGGCCGCGGAAGCCAAAGTCGGTCATTTCGACGACGGCGCTGCCGTGCTCGAATTCGTCTCGTCCAACAATCTCGAAGCTCTCGCAGCGCTCGGCACATCCTGCCCCGACCACTTCCTGCGCACCAAGATCCGCCCGCTGGTGATCGATTTTGATCCTGCCAATCCAGATATCGTCAAGACGCTGGCCGGCCTCGACGCCGCTGTTGCCGAGTATCGGGAGGGCTACAAGGCGTATTACGAGCGCTGCAAACACGACAATTCACCTGGGATCCGCGACCCGAATGCGGTCGTCTATCTGGTGCCGGGCGTCGGCATGATCACCTTTGCCAAGGACAAGGCGACGGCCCGCATCTCGGGCGAATTCTATGTCAATGCGATCAACGTCATGCGCGGTTCGTCCTCGGTCTCAACCTATATGGGACTGCCTGAACAGGAAGCTTTCGACATCGAGTACTGGCTGCTCGAGGAGGCGAAGCTGCAACGCATGCCGAAGCCGAAGTCGCTGGCCGGCAAAGTGGCGATCGTCACCGGTGGCGCCGGCGGCATCGGTGCGGCCACGGCTGCGCGCCTGCTTTCGGAAGGCGCCTGCGTCATGCTCGCCGACATCGACGCGGCGGCGCTGAAAGATGCCGCGGAGGGCCTCGCCAATCGCTTCACCGGCGATGTTGTGCGCACGGTTGAGATGAACGTGACAGATGAGGAGGCCGTCGCCGCTGCCTACGCCGATATGGCTGTGGAATTCGGCGGCGCCGATATCGTCGTTTCCAATGCCGGAATCGCGTCTTCCGCGCCGATCGAGGACACCACGCTCGAGCTCTGGAACAAGAACATGGCCATTCTTTCGACCGGCTATTTCCTGGTCTCCCGCGAAGCCTTCAAGCTGCTGAAGCGGCAGAAGACCGGCGGCTCCGTCGTCTTCGTCGCCTCCAAGAACGGCCTTGCCGCCTCGCCGAACGCGGCGGCCTATTGCACGGCGAAGGCGTCGGAGATTCACCTTGCCCGGTGCCTGGCCCTTGAAGGCGCGTCCGAGGGCATCCGCGTCAACGTGGTCAACCCGGATGCCGTCCTGCGCGGTTCAAAAATCTGGTCGGGCGAATGGCTGACCCAGCGCGCCTCGACCTACCAGACCGACAAGGATGGCCTGGAAGAGATGTATCGCCAGCGGTCCATGCTCAAGCGCTCGGTCTTCCCGGAAGATATTGCCGAGGCGATCTACTTCTTCGCCTCCGAGCTGTCGTCCAAGTCGACGGGCAATATCGTCAATGTCGATGCCGGGAATGTGCAGGCGTTTACGCGGTAACCAGCAACGCGCGAGTGGTATGGGAACCCCTCATCCGGCCCTTCGGGCCACCTTCTCCCCAGGGGGAGAAGCGGGAACTAGGGGTCTGCCGTGCCAAAAGTAGCGGCAGCGAAGAATTGAAGGCGAGTATATGGCACCCCGCTTCTCCCCTTGGGGAGAAGGTGGCCGAAGGCCGGATGAGGGGTTCTCATGCCGTCGTACAAACGGAATTGTGAGGGAACACCATGGGCATGATCGAAGAATCTGTCATCGGCGCCACCAACGAAAAGGCGCTCGCGGCGCTGAAGTCCGACTACGCCCATCTTGGCGAAGTCCTGGCGCGACGTGGAGTCGATATCGACTGGGTCAAGAAAAAGGTCGCCGCCTATGGCGTGGCCGTCCCCTCTTGGGGCGTCGGTACCGGCGGCACGCGTTTTGCCCGCTTCCCCGGCACTGGAGAGCCCAGGCACATCTTCGACAAGATGGAAGATTGCTCCGTCATCAACGAACTGACCCGCGCCACGCCGACTGTCTCGCTCCACATCCCCTGGGACAAGGTGCCCGATATCAGCGAGCTCAAGCAGAAGGGCGACGACCTCGGCCTCGGCTTCGATGCGATGAACTCGAACACGTTCCAGGATCAGCCGCAGCAGCGGCTCTCCTATCGCTACGGGTCGCTCAGCCATGCCGACGGCGGCACGCGCCGGCAGGCGGTGGATCACAACATCGAGTGTATCGAAATCGGCAAGCAACTCGGATCGAAGGCGTTGACGGTCTGGGTCGGCGATGGCTCCAATTTCCCCGGCCAGAGCCATTTCGCCCGTGCCTTCGAGCGCTATCTTGACGCCATGAAGACGGTCTACAAGGAACTCCCGGACGACTGGCGCATCTTCACCGAGCACAAGATGTATGAGCCAGCCTTCTATTCGACCGTGGTGCAGGACTGGGGTTCGAACTATCTCATCGCTCAGGAACTCGGCCCCAAGGCCTATTGCCTCGTCGACCTCGGCCATCATGCGCCGAACGTCAATATCGAAATGATCGTTTCTCGCCTGATCCAGTTCAAGAAGCTCGGCGGCTTCCATTTCAACGATTCGAAATATGGCGATGATGATCTCGATACCGGTTCGATCGATCCATATCGCCTGTTCCTCGTCTTCAACGAGTTGGCGGATGCCGAACTTTCCAACGCCGATGGCTTCAATCCGGCGCATATGCTCGACCAGTCGCACAATGTCACCGACCCGATCGAAAGCCTGATGACCTCGGCGATGGAAGTCTGCCGTGCTTATGCCCAGGCGCTGATCGTCGATCGTAAGGCGCTGTCGGCCCATCAGGACGGCAATGACGCCCTTCTGGCCTATGAGACGCTGAAGCAGGCGTTTCGCACTGATGTCGAGCCGATCCTCGCCATGGCGCGACTCGAAAAGGGCGGTGCCGTCCAGCCGGTTGTGGCCTATCGCGCCTCGGGCTATCGCGGCAAGGTCTCGGACAAGCGGCCGGCAGTGACCGGCTCGGGCGGCGGCATCGTCTAGACGACGTCTATGCCGCGGGCGCGGTGACTGACTTGAAAATCAGACTGAAGCAAAGGCCTTCGGGACGATAGTCGAAGGCCACCTTCGCCTCGAATTCCGGGGTGAAGGCGCGGGAGACGACTTTGGTGCCGAAACCCTCGCGCTCAGGCTTCGTGACGGAGGGGCCGCCGTGCTCCGTCCAGTCGACATGAATCCGTTCGTCTTCCTCGCGCCACGTCAGCTCGACATGACCGGTCAGGTTGCTCAAGGCTCCATATTTTGTCGCGTTGGTCGCAAGCTCATGCAGGACCAGCGACAGAGCGGCCACGGCTTTGGGCGGCAGTGAAATCGTTGGTCCGTCCAGCCGGAACCTGTTGTCGCCGGGCTCGTGATGTGGCGCGACGGCGAGCTTAATGACGTCGATAATGTCAGCGCTCTCCCGCTGCTCAGCCAAGAGCGTGTCATAGGCCCCGGCCAACGCGCGGACCCGAATCGAATAGGTTTCGATCGCCTGCGGCGGCACGATCTTGCTGAAGGTCTGCCGGGCGATCGCCTGGACGACAGAGAGCGTGTTCTTCACGCGATGGGACAGTTCCCGGCTCAGGAAGATACGCGCGGACTCGGCTTCTTCAGCCTGAGCGCGGCGTCGTTCGAGCTCGTCCAGCAACTCGTCGACTGCGGCGCCGACATTGCCGATTTCGCCGTATTGACCACGCATGCCGGTGCGAACGGCGATGTCGCCGTCCGCCCATCGCCCGATGACGGAGACGATATCGCTGATCGGCCTCATGATGAAACGGTCGCCGACGAAGACCGCGGCAGCCGCGGCGAGCATGCCACTCAAGATGATGAGCAGCGCGGCCATCAGCGTACCCCGGTTTACCGGTTCGAACGCAGCTTGCTTCGACAGGCCGGCGGAAATGTAGAGCGGGCTGTCCTCGGAAACAGGTTGATAGCCGATAATGCGTTGGATGCCGTCGCGGCTCGTGGCTTCGAGCGTACCTGGTCGCGGTGCATGCAGGAGATGCATGAAATCCGAGGCGATCTTCGTCCCGATCACATTGGGAAGCGGCGGAGCCCGGACGATAACAAAGCCGTCCCGGTCAACGATGGTAATAATCCTGTCCGAAAGCATGCCGCGTTCCTGTATGCGCGCTTGCAGCCAGCCCAATTTGAGCCCCATAACCAGGATGCCCCGCAATTTCCCCTCGCGCCGCACCGATTTTGCCATCGGCAGCACGTCCGAGCCGGTGATGCGGCCTTTGGTATATCCGCCGATGACGAACTGGTCAGACTGGAGCGCTTCGTGGAAATAGGCCCGGTCGGCGACGCTAATGCCGTTTCGTTGCGGGACGCTGGAGCACAGAACGATGCCGTCAGGGCCGACCATGGAAATCGAGGCGACGGATTGAACCGCGTTGGCGATCTCCGCCAGCACTGAATTGCAGCGCGTGGTCTCGTCCCCGGTGATCGACGGTATGGCCGAAGTTGCAATCAACAGGCTCCGGACGCCCTCGAAGATGCGATCAACTTCCGAGGCTACTTGTCGAGAGTCCTGCAATGCCTGACTGTGGATCTCGGCACTGCGCTGTGCGCGGTACCAAACCTCGTTGTAGATGAGCATGCCGGTGGCGGGGATCAACGCGGCAAGAGCCACTGCAAAGAGGCGCTTCTTCATTAGGTTCCCATCATGCTCCCCGCGGCGCCGCCCTTAACCCGTCGGAATGACATCACCGAGTTACCCGACTTCACCGCAGCTGATTTGCAAGGAAGTCCTATTTTAGCTGACTTGTCAAAGACAGAAGGCTGCATGGATGCGCTTGGCGACCAAGCGATCGGTCGTCACCGCTTCATTGCCGCCGTCGCAGGCAGATGCACGAAAAGCGAGCGAGTGCGGCTCAATGCATGTTATGCGATTGTATAGCGCCGCTACTGGACCACGAAATAGTTCTCGATCGAACTTGCTGCGTCCTTGAGCGACGGCAGGATCAGTTCCCTCATCTCCTCCGGTGAGAAGCGTGACGACTGGGTGGAAATGTTGATGGCTGCGACGATCTTGCCCACGCGGTCGCGAATCGGGACGGCGATCGATCGTAGGCCGAGTTCGAGTTCCTCGTCGATGATGGCAAACCCCTCCTCGGCCACTCGCGCGATTTCGTGCTCCAGCTTTGCGGGATCGGTGATGCTCTTCGTCGTGTGTGCCACGATCTTGGCGGAGGCAAGGAAGGTGCGGAGATCGGTCGGCGGCAGATCCGACAGCAGGACCCGGCCCATAGAGGTGCACCATGCCGGAAGCCGCGTGCCGACATGAAGCGCGACGCTCAGGATATGTCGACCGGGAATGCGGGCGACGTAGACGATGTCTTCGCCCGACAGAACCGCCGCCGAACTCGATTCGTTGAACTTCTCCGCGACGTGCCGGAGGAAGGGCTCGGCATGGGTCCAGAGCGAGGCGCCCTGCAGCCAGGTCCGCGCGACCGTCAGCAGGCGCGGCGACAGCAGGAAGCGCCGATCCTGCTGGATCGCATAGCCGCTGTCGACCAGAGTCAGCAGGAAGCGACGCGCGCCGGCGCGGGTCATCTCCGCTTTTGCGGCCATCTCGGTGAGCGTCATGCCAGCGGGATGGCCAGCGAGGATTTCCATGACGACAAGGCCCTTGCCGAGCGAGCCGACGATGTCACGCTGGTCGTTCTCCATGAAATTCTCCTGCCCACCGCATGGGGAGGCGGAGGATTGACAGTCGTCCCAATTTCAGTGAATAGTATCGCATACAAAACAATTGTTCGCAATACGAACATTTGGAAATCTGGAGGATGGACAATTGGCTAAGTTCATGCCGCTCAAGCAGGCCGTCGCCGAGAACCTGCATGACGGCGACAGCGTGGCTTTCGAGGGCTTCACGCACCTCATCCCGACGGCCGCTGCCCATGAGGCGATCCGGCAAGGGTTTCGCAATCTGACACTCATCCGCATGACGCCCGACCTGATCTACGATCAGATGATCGGGATGGGCATGGCGAAGAAGGTGATCTTCTCCTATGCCGGCAATCCCGGCGTGGGGCTTCTGCGACGCCTGCGCGATGCCGTCGAGAATGGCTGGCCGCAGGCAATCGAGACGGAAGAACACAGCCACGCGGCCATGGCCAATGCCTATGAGGCGGGCGCGTCCGGTCTGCCCTGCGCGATCTTCCGCGGTTATCGCGGTGCCGGCCTTGCCGCCGTCAATCCGAACATCAAGTCGATCACCTGCCCCTTCACGGGAGAGGTGCTTGCGGCAATCCCGTCGATGCGGCCGGATGTGACCTTCATCCATGCGCAGAAGGCCAACAAGAAGGGCGATGTGCTGGTCGAGGGCATTGTCGGCATCCAGAAGGAAGCAGTGCTGGCGGCAAAGCGCGCCGTCGTCACCGTCGAGGAAGTGGTCGAGGATTTCGAGGGCATGCATCCGAACCTCACCGTTCTGCCGGCCTGGACGGTCACGGCGATTTCCGTCGTGCCGGGCGGATCGCATCCATCCTATGCGCACGGCTATTATGAGCGCGACAATGCGTCCTATCTCGAATGGGACGAGATTGCCGCCGACCGCGACCGCTTCCGGGACTGGATGCAGAAAAACGTGATGGAGTCGGGCGTCGAGGATTTTGCCCGCCGCGTCGAGAATCTGAGGAGGGCGAAATGAGCGCCGAGACCCCAAGCCGGAGCTTCAATTCCAACGAGATGATGACGATTGCCGCCGCGCGTGCACTTTCCAACAGCGATGTCTGCTTTGTCGGAATCGGTGCGCCCTCGGCTGCCTGCAATGTCGCCCGTCTTACCCATGCGCCCGAAATCACGCTGATCTATGAAAGCGGCACGATCGGCACCAAGCCGGATGTGCTGCCGTTGTCGATCGGCGACGGCGAACTTTGCGAGACGGCGGTGACCACTGTCTCGGTGCCGGAAATGTTCCGCTATTGGCTGCAGGGCGGCCGTATCACCATCGGCTTTCTTGGCGCCGCCCAGCTCGATCGCTTCGGCAATATCAACACGACCGTTATCGGCGACTATCACCACCCAAAGACCCGCCTGCCCGGCGGGGGCGGCGCGCCGGAGATCGCGACCTCCTGCGGCGAGATCTACATCACCATGGTGCAGTCCAAACGAGGCATGGTCGACAAGATCGATTTCTACACCTCCTTTGGCCACGGCGAGGGCGGCGATCACCGCGAACGGCTCGGCATCACGACGAAGGGGCCGACGCTGTTGATCACCGACCTCGCGGTCTGGAGGCCCGACCCGACGACCAAGGAATTCACGGTCGTTTCGCTCCATCCGGGCGTCACCCGTGAACAGGTGCAGGAGACCTGCGGCTGGCCGGTGAAATACGCCGAGACACTTGAGGAAACAGCGGCGCCGACGGAGCTGGAACTGACGACACTCCGTGATCTCAAGGCCCGTACCGACGCGGCGCACAAGCGCTAGGGTGGCCGGCAGACCACTCGATCGGAGATAAGCCAGCCCGGTGGCGATCGAGGAACTCCGGCGGCCTGCAGCGCGTTGATTGGCGCGTTGTCCGGCGTTGAATTTTGCTGCTTGCATGAGCTTCATCCCGGATACGAACGGTGCCCCAGGAGAAGTTCCAATGCACGCCATGTTCTCGAAATTTGCGTCCGCCACATCGCACGCTATGGGCAAGCCCGTCACTTTCATCGCTGCTCTGACTTTGGTGGTTGTCTGGGCGATATCCGGTCCCTTCTTCGACTTCTCGGAAGTCTGGCAGCTCGTCATCAATACCGGCACCACCATCATCACTTTCCTGATGATATTCGTGCTGCAGAACTCGCAAAATCGGGACAGCGAGGCGCTGCAGGCCAAGCTCGATGAACTGATCCTGACGAGCCGAAACGCGCAGAACCGGTTCATCGGCATCGAGCGATTGGATGAAAAGGAATTGCGGGAGCTAAAGCAACTCCTCGAGCGGCGGGCTAGCGAGAATGCGGACGAAGACCCCAATTCGGCGCTTCACCAGGTAGAGCGAAAGCGTCGGGAGGCATCCAATCCGCAAGCCGCGGAGTAAGGGCGCTTGTATGCCAGTCGCCGCCCCGCAGATCGGACTGCCGCCGAGCACGAATTGCAGCACATCGTGCACCGCCAATCTTCCCCCTGACGCGAGCCACCCCAAAACAAAACCCGCCGAAAAGATCGACGGGTTTGTCAGCAGGCTGAAAGTCGCCCGATGGGGCCTTCACATAATTGTTAACAGCAAATTTAGGCCGCCTGGTAGGCGCCGTGGCAATGCTTGAACTTCTTGCCCGAACCGCAGGGGCATGGCTCGTTGCGGCCGACCTCGCCCCAGCTCGACGGATCGTTCGGGTTGCGGGTCGCGTCGCTCGCGGCAAACATGCTGCCTGATATCGGCGTGCCCTCGAGGAAGTCATCCTCGCCGGTGGTGGCGTCGAAGTGATGGCCTTCCATCTCCGGAAGGTCTTCCATCGGCGGCGCATTCTGCACCAGCTCGACGCGCATCAGCTGGCTGACAACCGTATTGCGCAGGTTGGCGAGCAGCGCCTGGAACAGTTCGAAGGCTTCCTGCTTGTATTCCTGCAGCGGATCACGCTGGCCGTAGCCGCGGAAGCCGACCACGGAGCGCAGGTGATCGAGATTGACGATATGGTCACGCCACAGGCCGTCGAGGGTCTGCAGAAGCACCGAGCGCTCGACATAGTTCATCAGCTCTTCGCCAAAGCGCTCGCGTTTTTCCTTCACTTCCTCGTCGACGGCAGCGCGGATGCGGGCGGAAATCTCTTCTTCCGCAATGCCTTCCTCGGCCGCCCACTCATCGATCGGCAGGTCGAGATTGAGCGTCTTGAGCACTTCCTCGCGGAGTCCCTTGACATCCCATTGTTCGGCATAGGCGCGCTCGGGCATGAAGCGCGGCGTAATCGACTGGATCACTTCCTCACGCATGTCCTCGACCATTTCGGTAACACTGGTCGCGTCCATCAGCTCGAGACGCTGTTCGTAGATCACCTTGCGCTGGTCGTTCAGAACGTCGTCGAACTTGAGCAGGTTCTTGCGGATGTCGAAGTTGCGGGCTTCGACCTTCTTCTGCGCGCGTTCGAGCGCCTTGTTGATCCAGGGATGCACGATCGCCTCGCCTTCCTTGAGGCCGAGCCGCACCAGCATCGTGTCCATGCGCTCGGACCCGAAGATGCGCATCAGGTCGTCCTGCAGCGACAGGAAAAACTTCGAGCGGCCCGGGTCGCCCTGGCGGCCGGAACGGCCGCGGAGCTGGTTGTCGATGCGGCGGCTTTCGTGGCGCTCGGTGGCGAGAACGTAGAGACCGCCTGCAGCGATCGCCTTGCTCTTCAGCACCTGAACTTCCTCCCGGATCTTCGCCTCACGGGCGTCGCGCTCCGCGCCGGGCTCGACGTCACCGAGTTCCTGCTGGATCCGCATGTCGGGGTTGCCGCCGAGCTGGATGTCGGTACCGCGGCCCGCCATGTTGGTGGCGATCGTTATCGCGCCAGGCACGCCGGCCTGGGCGACGATGAAGGCTTCCTGCTCGTGGTAGCGCGCATTGAGGACCTTGAAATCCGTGAAACCTTCCTTGCGCAGGCGCTCGGCAAGATATTCGGACTTTTCAATAGACGTTGTGCCGACGAGTACCGGCTGGCCGCGCTTGGCGGAATCCAGGATGTCTGCGATGATCGCCTTGTACTTCTCTTCGAAGGTCCGGTAGACCTCGTCATCCTCGTCGATACGTTTGATCGGCAGGTTGGTCGGGACTTCCACGACCTCGAGACCGTAGATGTTGCCGAATTCCTCCGCCTCGGTCGACGCCGTACCGGTCATGCCGGCGAGCTTGGAATACATGCGGAAATAGTTCTGGAAGGTCACCGAGGCCAGCGTCTGGTTTTCGGGCTGGATAGAGACCTTTTCCTTGGCTTCGAGCGCCTGGTGCAGGCCTTCGGAGAAGCGGCGGCCCGGCATCATGCGGCCGGTAAACTCGTCGATGATGACGATTTCGTCATTGCGGACGATATAGTCCTTGTCGACGGTGAAGAGCTTGTGGGCCTTGAGCGCATTGTTGACGTGGTGGACGATCGCCACGTTCTCTACGTCATAGAGCGACTCACCCTTGAGGTGGCCGGCTGCGCGCAGCAGGCCTTCCAGCTTCTCGGTGCCGGTCTCCGAGAAATTTGCCGAGCGCTGCTTCTCGTCGATTTCGTAGTCTGTGGTATCGAGCTGCGGGATGAAAGCGTCGATCAGCATGTAAAGATCGGATTTGTCTTCGAGCGGGCCAGAGATGATCAGCGGCGTACGCGCCTCGTCGACCAGGATCGAGTCCACTTCGTCGACGATCGCATAATTGTGGCCGCGCTGGACCATCTGTTTCTTCTCGAACTTCATGTTGTCGCGGAGATAATCGAAGCCGAGTTCATTATTGGTGCCGTAGGTCACGTCGCAGGCATAGGCGGTGCGGCGTTCGTCGTCGCTGATGCCGTGCACGATCACGCCGGTGGTGAGGCCGAGGAAGCTGTAGACCTGGCCCATCTGGGCCGAGTCGCGCTGGGCGAGATAGTCGTTGACAGTGACGACATGCACGCCCTTGCCGGTCAGCGCATTGAGATAGACAGGAAGTGTCGCGACCAGTGTCTTGCCTTCGCCGGTCTTCATTTCGGCGATCGAATTGTCGTTGAGGATCATGCCGCCGATGAGCTGGACATCGAAGGGCCGCATGCCGAGTGCGCGACGGGCGGCTTCGCGGGCCACGGCGAAGGCGGGGTTCAGGATGTCGTCGAGCGACTTTCCTGCTGCCAAAGCCGCCTTGAACTCGTCGGTCTTGGCCCGGAGCTCTGCATCGGAAAGCGCCTTCATCTGCGGCTCGAGCGCATTGATCTGTTCGACACGAGGCCTGTAGGACTTGACGCGGCGTTCGTTAGAGGAGCCGAACAGTTTGCGGGCGATACCGCCGAGACTGACCATCTGTATGGTCCTTTCCAAGATTCAGTTCGAGTTGCTTGCCGTGGAAACGGCTAAACCCGACAAAAGACGTACTAGCGAGCGTCTATATTCACGCTGCCAAAGCTGCGAGACAGATAAGAGGGGGGCTCTTGCATGTCAACGGGAACAGGTCGAAGTCTCGCTTTTCCGATTGCCTTTTGACCTGAAAAATGCAAATCCCGGACCCGAATTTCTCACAACAGGAAAGTGGTCTGTCTATGTCCCGCAACAAGCTGATTGCCGCCGCCGCGCTCGTCGCGCTTACGGGAATGACCCTTCCCGCGCTGGCGGAAGACGCCAAGGATTCGGTGATCGCCAAGATCGACGGTGTCGAAGTGACGCAGTCCGATCTCTCTCTGGCGATCGACAACCTCGATCCCCAGCTCGCCCAGCTTCCCGACGACCAGAAGAAGCTTGCCGCACTGTCGACCGTCATCGATGCGAAGTTGATCGCCGAGAAGGCCCGCGCCGAGAAGATCGAAGACACGAAGGAATTCAAGGACCGCCTCGAATTCATCGTCGATCGCGAATTGCACAATGCGTATTTCAAAAAGCATGTTGTCGACACGATTACCGATGCCGACATCAAGAAGCGGTATGACGCAGAAATCGCCAAGCTGCCGCCGGTCGAGGAAGTTCGCGCCCGTCACATTCTGGTGAAGACCGAGGACGAAGCGAAGGCCGTGATCAAGGAACTCGGCGAAGGCAAGGATTTTGCCGAACTCGCCAAGACCAAGTCGACCGATCCGAACAAGTCCGATGGCGGCGATCTCGGCTATTTCAAGAAGGGCATGATGGTGCCTGAATTCGAGAAGGCTGCCTTCGAAATGAAGAAGGGTGACGTCTCGAAGACGCCGATCAAGACACAGTTCGGCTTCCATGTCATCAAGGTCGAGGACAAGCGCAATGCGCCGCCGCCGGAATTCGAGCAGGTCAAGGACCAGGTCAAGCAGATCGTGCTGCGCGACAAATATATGGAAGTGCTGAAGGCAACCAAGTCGGCCGCCAAGATCGAAATCGACGACCCGGCGCTCAAGAAGGCTTACGACGAAGCCAACAAGGCACCGGCCAAGTAATCTGCGCAGCGGCACCCGTGACCGCGGGTGCCGCTTCCGTCATCTCTGCCGCTCACGCACCGGACGAGGACCATGTCGCACGCCGTTTCCCCGCTCGCCCCGAAGTCCTATCCTGATATGCCCGCCATCGATGGCGTGCGCATGGCCACGGCCGAAGCCGGAATCAAGTACAAGAACCGCACCGACGTGCTGATGATGGTGTTCGACCAGCCGGCCACCGTTGCCGGCGTTTTCACCCGTTCGAAATGCCCGTCGGCTCCGGTAGATTTCTGCCGCGCCAATCTCGCTGCCGGCAAGGCCCGGGCCGTCGTCGTCAATTCCGGCAATGCCAATGCCTTCACCGGAAAGAAGGGGCGCGAGGCCACAACACTTACAGCGCAGTCGGCGGCGGAAGCGGTGGGTTGCTCGACTTCAGAGGTTTTCCTCGCCTCGACCGGCGTCATCGGTGAGCCGCTCGACGCGACGAAGTTCGCTGGCGTGCTCGGCGACATGAACGGTCGCGCCAAGGGTGATTTCTGGCTGGAGGCCGCCAAGGCGATCATGACCACGGATACCTATCCGAAGGTCGCGACCCGCTCGGCCGAACTCGGCGGCGTCACGGTAACGATCAACGGCATCGCCAAGGGTGCCGGCATGATCGCGCCCGACATGGCGACGATGCTGTCTTTCGTCGTCACCGATGCCGACATGCCGGCCCCGCTGCTGCAGGAACTGCTTTCGCGAGGCGTCGGCGCGACCTTCAACGCCGTGACCGTCGATAGCGACACGTCGACCTCCGATACGCTTCTGCTGTTTGCCACAGGCGCGGCGACAAGCCGCGGCCAGAAGATCGTTGCTTCCGCTGAGGACACAGCCGCTTTTGCCGATGCGCTCAACGCCGTGCTCAAGGATCTGGCGCTGCAGGTGGTGCGCGACGGGGAAGGTGCACGCAAGATGGTCGAGGTTACCGTGACCGGCGCCGAGAGCGATGCCAGCGCCAAGCGTATCGCGCTTTCGATCGCCAATTCGCCGCTCGTGAAGACCGCGGTGGCCGGCGAGGACGCAAACTGGGGCCGTGTGGTGATGGCTGTCGGCAAGGCCGGTGAGCCCGCCGATCGCGACCGTTTGAAGATCTGGTTCGGTGATGTTCGCGTCGCCGTCGATGGCGAGCGCGATGCCGGCTATTCGGAAGCAGCCGCCTCCGCCGTGATGAAGCAGCAGGATATTCCCGTCAGGGTCGATCTCGGGCTCGGCCAAGGCACAGCTACCGTCTGGACCTGCGACCTGACCAAGGAATATGTCGAGATCAATGGCGACTACAGAAGCTGAGCGGCCCTATCTGCCGCTCGTACGCCGGCTCGAGGCCGCGGGCTTCCGGGCATGGCCGGCGGCCCAGGTCAGTTTCGATGGAAGCTGGCAGCTCAGGCTCACGCCCGGTCATCCCTCCAAGCGGCTGAGCAGCCTCGTGCCGCTCGATCCCTTCGATGAGCGCGACATGGAAGCGCGTGTGGCCGCGGCCGAACGCGCTTTCGCGGCAAATGACCTGCCGACTGCCATCCGGCAGTCGCCGCTCTGCCCGCCTGGCCTGCCGCCGCTCCTCGAACGTCTCGGCTGGCATCGCGGCTATGATACGCTTGTGATGATCGGCGACCTCGACACGCTCGATCTCGGCACCAGCATCGATCATCTGCCGACCCATGACATCCAGCGCTTCGCGGAGGCCTGTGTTCGGATCGACAAGGCACGTGACACGACGCCAGCGACCGTCGCCTCGATCATCTTGGCCATCGAGCCCACCGCTGGGCTGTTCCTTATGGATGGTCCATCAGGTCCGACCGCGGTTGGCATTTGCGTCCATGATTTCGATCTCGCCGGCATCCAGCAGGTGGTGGTCGAACAATCCGTCCGGCGGCAGGGTCTTGGCCGCGAGCTTGTGTCGTCGGCCTTACGCTGGGCGCGCCTGCGCGGTGCTCGGCAGGCCTGGCTGCAGGTACTCTCCGGCAATACCAACGCCATCAATCTCTACGAGTCCATGGGTTTCAAGACAGCCTATAGCTACGCCTATTGGCAAAAGGAGGCATGGGCATGAGTGATGTGGGCAGGAGCGAAGTCAAGAAGATCGTTTTGGTCGCGGCCTGCGCGCTGATCGATGCAGACCGCCGCGTGCTGATTGCCCAGCGCCCCGAGGGCAAGCCGATGGCCGGGCTCTGGGAGTTCCCCGGTGGAAAGGTCGAGCAAGGCGAAACGCCGGAGGAGACCCTGATCCGGGAGCTTGAGGAAGAGCTTGGGATCATCACCCAGGTGCCCTGCCTCGCGCCGCTGACCTTTGCGTCGCATGCTTACGAAGATTTCCATCTCCTGATGCCGCTCTACATCTGCCGGCGGTATGAAGGCATCGCCCGCGGCCGTGAAGGACAGGCGGTGAAGTGGGTCCGGACGCGCGATCTGCGGGATTATCCGATGCCGGCCGCAGACGAGCCTCTCATCCCGTTTCTGGTCGATCTGCTCAATTAGGGCACAGTTCTGCACAGGCTGACGGTTAAGAATCTGTTTCCGTTAAGGTTCTGTTTAGAACCGTGTGGCAAAAATCAATCTCACCTAGGAAGTTGATTTCTCTGCAGGACCGACGAAATGAACGAAGAGCACTGGCAGGAAACGCCGGAGCGTGAGTTTGTTGTGGACCGATCCAACCGGATGGGCGCCCTCAACATGGCTCTCCTTTTCGGAACAGCGGCGATCGCGCTGACACTGATCGTCACTCCCATGCTCGCCCCCGACAAGGCCGACCGCATGCAGGCGAGCACGATGGACTACGACAACATCACCACCGGCTCGGTGCCGTCGCATGACGGCAAGACCAAGCGCTACACGATCCGCCGCAGCATTCTCCAGCAGAATCCGGACGACGTCTGCATCATCCAGTCGA
This sequence comes from Rhizobium sp. SRI_017, assembly GCF_057586295.1. Lineage (NCBI taxonomy): Bacteria > Pseudomonadati > Pseudomonadota > Alphaproteobacteria > Hyphomicrobiales > Rhizobiaceae > Rhizobium > Rhizobium sp. SRI_017. The sequence continues at coordinate 309,364 of NZ_JBYCZP010000006.1, forward strand.
ACGGCACCAAGAACGGCTGCTGAGCTGTTCGCCGACCGCTGACGCTTCGGAGCCCGGTTCGTCCGGGCTCCTTGCGTTTCAGGTCTTGGATCCCTTCAGCGCATCCGCCAGCCGCACCGTCGCCGAGCCCGGCTTGAGCGGCTTCGGCTGGCTTTCATGCGGCGCCCAACCCGAGAGATAGACGATGGCGAAGGTCGCGCGGATGCGGCCATCGGGATCGCCATGGCGCTCGGCATAGAGTTTTGCGGCTTCGAGGAAGAATGCCCGTGACACCGGCCGACGCGAACGATTGGCGAGCGCGTTGGTCATGCCGAAGCCGCGCAAATCCTTCATCAGGCCGAAGAGCGATTCATAGCGCACGGTGTAAGTCTCGACATCGGCGACCGGCAATGCAAAGCCGGCCCGCTGCAGCAGCGCTCCGATGCTGCGGACATCGCCGAAGGGTGCGACGCGGGGGCTTGCGCCACCGAACAGGCGCGTCTCAGTTTCGAGCAGCACGTCGTTGAGTTCGGTTAGCGTTCCCGTTGCCGGTATTGCCGCGAGGAACAGCCCGTCCGGTTTCAGTGCCCGGCGGATGCGGATCAGGCTGCCCGGCAGGTCGTTGACGAGATGCAGCCCAAGTGGCGCAAGCACGAGGTTCGCGCTGTCGGCGTCGAGCGGAACATCCTCGAAATCCTTGGCTGTCACGTCAGCGTCGCCTGTGACATCGACCCGCTGCATCGCGCCGATCTTGCCGGTCGCCACGGCCGCGCGCGCGACGGCGCCCGAACCGCCGAAGATCTCGACAGCCCGATCGAAATGGCGTTCGACCGCCATCAGCCGGAAGGCCATCTCCTCGGCGGCGATATCGAGAAGGAAACCCGCCTTGGGATCGAAGTTGCGGGCCGCACGCCGGCGTCGTTGCGCAACGAGAGATGAGTCGAAGAGGTGGTCCATGATTCTTTGCCCGTTTTCTCGCAAAGTCACAGAGGCCGGTGTATTGTCAAGGAATGACGGATTTTCATCCTCAGCCGCGCCGCCCGTTCTTTACTCCGCTCCTGGTCGAGAAGGCGCGGCATGGCTGGCGGCGCGCCTCGGACTTCCTGTTTCCGCCTACCTGCCCGGGCTGCGGCCGGGTGATGGCCGAGCATGGTGCACTTTGCCAAGTCTGCTGGCGCGATGTCGGCTTCATTGAGCGGCCCTATTGCGAGGTGCTGGGTACGCCGTTCGCCCACGATCTCGGTGCCGGCTTTCTGTCTGCCGAGGCGATCGCCAATCCGCCTGTCTTCGACCGTCTGAGGGCCGTGTGCACCTTCGACGGCGTCGCCCGCCATCTTGTGCATGGGCTGAAGTATCGCGACCGGACCGAACTGGCGCCGATGATGGCGCGCTGGATGGCGCGGGCCGGCAAGGAGGTCATCGCCGAATGCGACGTCCTCATTCCCGTGCCGCTGCACCGCTGGCGCCTTTTTTCGCGCCGCTTCAACCAGGCCGCCGATCTCGCCCGAGCGCTGGAGGCGGAAACGGGTAAGCCGATGCTGGCAAATGCCCTGCGCCGAAAACGCCGAACCGCCCAGCAGGTGGGGCTCGGCAAGGCTGCGCGCGAGGCGAATATGAAAGGTGCCTTCGAGGTGACGGCCGAGGGCAAGACGGAACTCTTCGGCAAGCGGATACTTCTGATCGACGACGTCTACACGACCGGTGCCACTGTCTCCGCGGCGACGCGTGCCTTGAAACGCGCAGGAGCCACCAAAGTCGACGTCCTGACTTTCGCAATGGCCTTTGCAAGGCAGGACGCCGGTATTATATGAGAATTCAGCGTGTTCACCCGAACGGAGACGGGAAATGGCATCTGTCGTGATCTATACGCGGCAATATTGCGGCTACTGCTCGGCGGCCAAGGCGCTACTCGAGAAGAAGGGCGTGGACTATGTCGAGCATGACGCGACCGGCAAGCCCGAGATTCGCGCCGAGATGATCGACAAGGCGCATGGCCGTACGACCTTCCCGCAGATCTTCATCAACGGCCAGCATGTCGGCGGTTGCGACGATATCCACGCACTCGACCGGGCCGGCAAGCTCGATCCTCTTCTGGTGGCGGCATGACCATGGTGAAAGTCGCAGCCGTCCAGATGTGCTCCAGCATGAGTGTCGAGCGGAACGTCGCCAGCATGGACAAGCTGGTGCGCGAGGCGCATGCCGCGGGCGCGATCTATGTCCAGACGCCGGAAATGACCGGCGCGCTGATGCGCGACAAGGCCGGGCTGCGCGCAATCCTCAGGCCCGAGAGTACCGATCTCGTCGCGGCCAGGGCGTCGTCGCTGGCGCGCGAACTCGGCATCCATGTTCATGTCGGCTCCACCGCGATCCAGCTCGATGACGGCAAGGTTGCCAATCGCGGCCTGCTGTTTGGACCCGATGGTCTTCTGGTGACCCGTTACGACAAGATCCATATGTTCGACGTCGATCTCGACAATGGCGAGAGCTGGCGCGAAAGCGCGACCTATCGCCCCGGTGAAGAGGCGCGGGTGACGGACCTGCCCTTCGGCCGCATGGGCTTCGCCATCTGCTATGACGTGCGTTTTCCACAGCTTTTCCGGGCGGAAGCGCTGGCTGGTGCCGAGATCATGACGCTTCCCGCCGCCTTTACCCGCCAGACGGGCGAGGCGCATTGGGAGGTGTTGCTCCGGGCACGGGCGATCGAGAACGGCGCCTTCGTGATCGCCGCGGCACAGGCGGGTCTGCATGAGGATGGCCGCGAAACCTTCGGCCATTCGATGATCATCGATCCCTGGGGGCGGGTACTCGCCTCTGCCGATGGGACGGGTGAAGCTGTGATCACCGCAGATCTCGATATCGCCGCGGTCGCGGCGGCGCGCCGCAAGATCCCCAATCTCCGCAATGCCAGGGAATTTCAAGTGAAGGAAGCCGCACCCATCCGGGCTGCCGTAGCGTGATGCGTTGATCCATTACTCCTTGCAATGTGAAAATGAGCATGGCTTCGAAGGCTGGTTCGCCTCGAGCGGTGACTTCGATCGCCAGCAGGAAAAGGGGCTGGTCACCTGTCCCTACTGCGAATCCAAGAGAGTCTCGAAACTGCTGATGGCTCCGAATGTCACGACCGGCCGGCAGAAGGACCGGACGCAGGCTGTCGCCATGGACAATATGCGCCGGGACATGATCACCAAGATAAAGGACGCGGTGAAGGAAATTCGCGCCAATGCTGACGATGTCGGCGAGCGTTTTCCGGAAGAGGCGCGCAAGATCCACTACGGCGAGACCGAGGCGCGCGGCATCATTGGTCAGGCCTCACCGGACGAGGCGCAGGCTCTCACCGAAGAGGGCATCGAGATTGCGCCACTGCCGGTCTTTCCAGAAGACCAGCACTAAATAAGCCAGTTCGAATTTTATGGGCCGCGATCCGGTTTTTAGGGCGGCGACCGAACCGTTTCTTAACCTTGATATGTGAGAACCTAGGACGTTCGTACCGCGTCACACATATCGAGTATTGCGTCCAATGGCCCTTCTCCAGGCATCCGGAAAGGACTTGCCGGATACCGGTTCGAGCAGGCTGAAAGGCCTGCTCGGAAGGGCCTATGGACTGCTCTCTTCGAGCGAGGGAGACGGACGGGCAAGCCGCAACGCGCTGATCGCCTTCATGATCCGCGTCGTGTCGGCAGCCATTGCCTTCGTCTCGCAGGTCATCATGGCCCGGATGATGGGCCAGCACGAATATGGCATATTCGTTTTCGTCTGGGTGCTGGTCATCCTCATCGGCAATTTCTCCTGCCTCGGCTTCCATTCCGCCCAGATCCGCTTCCTGCCGCAGTTCGAGGCGATCAACGATGTCGAGCGCATCCGTGGGCTCACGGCGACAGCGCGAATCTTTGCGCTCTTTTCTTCGACTGGCGTGCTCGCGGTCGGCGTCGTCGCGCTGCACTTCTTCAGCGGGATGATCGAACCCTACTATGTGATGCCGCTGTTCATCGCGCTGTTCATCCTGCCGATGATCGCGCTCGGCGACACGATGGAAGGCACGGCGCGCGCCAATTCCTGGGCGATCGTTGCGCTCTCGCCGACCTATATCATCCGGCCGACGCTGATCCTGGTCTTCATGCTCGCTGCTGTCTGGATGGGCGCCGCCAAGACGGCAGAGACGGCACTGGTCGCGAGTCTCGCGGCGGCCTATATCACGACGATCGGTCAGTTCTTCAACATCACCCGCCGGCTCCGTCGCCGCTTCGAGAAGGGTCCGGCCCGTGTCGAATTTGGACCGTGGTTCAAAGTCGCCGTGCCGATCTTCTTCATCGAAGGCTTCATCTTCCTGCTCACCAATTCGGATACCGTGGTGACGGGCCTGTTCCTCGCGCCGGCCGAGGTCGCAGTCTATTTTGCGGCATCCAAGACCATGGCGCTGGTGCAGTTCGTCTATTTCTCGGTCAAGGCCGCCACGGCGCCGCATTTCTCAGCGCTCTATGCCAATGATGATCGCGATGGGCTGGCGAAGTTTTCCGGCCAGAGCGTGCGCTGGGTGTTCTGGCCGAGCCTGTTTGTCGGCCTCGTGGCACTCCTGCTCGGCGACTTCCTGCTCGGCATGTTCGGCGAGGGCTTTACGGCAGGCTACGGGGTCATGGTGATCCTGTTTTTCGGCATCATGTGCAAGGCATCCGTCGGGCCCGGCGAAGTCTTGCTCACCATGGCCGGCGAGCAGGCGCTCTGCGTCAAACTTTATGTCGTGGCGCTCGCCGCGAATATCGGCCTCAACGTGGCGCTGATCCCGCTCTACGGCATCCAGGGTGCTGCTTATGCCGCAGCGCTTGCCATGCTGGTCGAGGCGATCCTGCTCCATGTCGCCGTCCGCCGCCGCCTCGGCATTACGCTGTTTGCATTCGCGCGTCCTGTCCCGCGCGCCCGTCTCGAGGAAGCCTGACCATGTCGCCGTCCCCGACACTCCACGAAGAAGCCTTCCATGCCTCGATGCAGCTCGCGCATGGCGAGATCGGTACGAGCCGCCAGCGGCCTGCCGCGGTCGCCTCGACTGCGGTCGGCAAGCCGGACCGCGTACTTTCGATCTATCCCGCGCAAACCGGATACGACCTCCAGGACGAACTGGACTTCCTGTCGAACCGGGCGATGGAGCCGAATGTCTTCTTCACCAGCCGTTTCCTGGCGCCGGCCATGCCGCGCCTCGAGGATCGCGAAATCCGCCTGGCGATCATCCGTGACGAATCCGATACCCATAGCCGGTTGAGGCTGTTGGTTCCCTTCTCGATCGAACGTCCGGGCTTTGCCATCGGCGCGCCGATCATTCGCGCCTGGGCCAATCCCTTCGGTCCGCTCGGCACGCCGCTTGTCGATGCCGAAGGTGCAGGCGAGATCATGGATCATTTCCTCGAAGCGTTGGGGCGCGAGGAAATGCGTCTTCCGTCGGTGCTGGTCCTGCCGGACCTGCGGCTCAACGGGCCTTTCGCCCAGATGGCGCGCGCCATCGCCATGTCGCGCAACCTGCCCATCGATGTCACCAACGAGCAGGTTCGGCCGATGCTGGACAGCCTCAAGGACGGCGATACCTATCTCCGGGATTCGATCAAGTCCTCGCATATGCGCGAGATGCGCCGCCAATGGGGGCATCTCGCGAAGCTCGGCGCGGCGACCTATGAAGTGGCGCGCCAGCCCAAGGATATCCGCATGCGGATGGAGGAATTCCTGCTGCTCGAGGCGAGCGGCTGGAAGGGCAAGAAGCGCACGGCCATGCTGTCAGATCGCCTGCGCGCCGCCTTCGCCCGCGAAGCCGTCAACAATCTCGCCGAGATCGACGCCGCCCGCATCCACACGATCGACCTCGACGGCAAGGCGATCGCCTCGATGATCGTGCTGATCATGAATGGCGAGGCCTATACCTGGAAGACGGCCTTCGACGAGGAATACGCCCGCTATTCGCCCGGCAAACTGCTGACCGCCCAGCTCACAGACTGGCATCTCGACGACGCCAATATCATTCGCACCGATTCCTGCGCCACATCCGATCACCCGATCATGAGCCGGCTCTGGCAGGAACGTGAGACCATGGGCACGCTGATCATCGGCCTCAAGCCGAATTCCGACCGCGAAGTCCGCCAGGTCGGCACGCAGTTGCACCTCTATCAGAACACCCGCAGCGTGGCGAAGAAGATCCGCGACAAGATCATGTCGCTGGGGCGGCGTTAGGCGGCAGCGCAAGCTCCTTGATTTCTGCAAGCTCCTTCTTCATGGCTGCGGACTGGATCTTCAGGTCGTAGCTCGTCTGCATGTTCAGCCAGAACTGTGGGGTTGTCTTGAAGAATTTGCCGAGGCGGAGCGCAGTATCGGCACTGATGCCGATCTTCTCTGCGACGATCCGCTCAACACGCGTACGGGGCACATGAAGGTGCTTGGCGAGGGCATAGGGTGTCATCTCGAGGGGGCTAAGAAATTCCTCCCGGAGAATTTCCCCTGGATGGATTGGGGGCAGCATATCGCTCAGTTTCATCACAAGCTCCTTCGGTCATTCGGGGTAGTCAACGATCTCGACTTGCTCGGCACCGCCTTCGAACCATATGAAGCAAACGCGCCATTGATCGTTGATGCGGATTGAATGCTGACCCTTTCGATCGCCCTTCAATGCTTCAAGTCGGTTTCCAGGAGGAGCGAGCAGGTCTTCGAGGTGGTCGGCTTCCTGGATCATGGAAAGCTTGCGTTGAGCAGATCGCACAATATTGGAGGGAAATCCCATTGGCGCCTTCCCAGACGCGATTGCCTCAGTCACGGAATTCTTATGCGATCGGATCATCAAGTCTCCTAGATTGGTATCATAAATTGATACCTGTTGGAGTCAATAGATTCGTCTCAACAAATGATACTAACTCTTCGCCCGGTCCAGCGCTTCCTCGATCTTCGGCATCAGCTTGTTCTTCACCGCATCATCCGTAAACGGACCCACGTGCTTGTAGAGAATCGTACCATCCTCGCCGACGAGGAAGGATTCGGGGATGCCGTAGACGCCCCAGTCGATGGCGGCGGTGCCCTTGGGATCGACGCCGATAGCGCGGAAGGGGTTGCCGAGTTCGCCCAGGAAGGCCAGCGCGGCATCGTTCTTGTCCTTGTAATTGATGCCGACGACGTTGATGCGCGGGTCCTGCGCGAGACCGAGAATGATCGGGTGTTCCTGGCGGCAAGGGACGCACCAGGAGGCCCAGACATTGACCAGCGTGAGCTTGCCCTTGATCGCGGCAGTATCGAGCGCCGGGACAGGCTGGCCCGCGCGGATGGCGCCTTCGAGCGGGGCAAGGGCCAGTGCCGGCGCGGGCTTGTCGATCAGGGCCGACGGGATGACGCTGATGTCGCGGCCGGACATGAGCTGCATGAGGAAGATGCCGGCAAGCGCACCGAAAACAATGAGTGGGATCGCGGCGACGAGGAAGCGGCGCGCTTTCGAGGGACTTGCGGCTTCGCTCACGCCTGCTCTCCGGTGGCGGATGCCGAGCGCCGCCGGATGCCCTGGGCTTCGAGGCGTGCAAGTTCGCGCTTCAGCCGGGCGCTCTCGAACCATGTATAGGCCGTGACGGCGATGAGCATCACTGCGCCGATGCCCCAGGCGGAGTAGACATAGAAGGCGTGGCTTGTGTCCACCATCATTCCCCCGCCTGCGCGGCGCGCGCTGCATGACGGCGCATGACCGCGATGCGGCGGCGCCAGATTTCGTTGCGCATGGCCATCAGATGCAGCGTGAAGAACAGCAGCGTAAACGCGATTGCCATGACCAGCAGCGGCCGGAGAAATTCGGGATCGATGGTCGGGCCGTCCAGGCGCATGACAGCGGCGGGCTGGTGCAGCGTGTTCCACCACTCAACGGAGAACTTGATGATCGGGATATTGACGAAGCCGACGAGGATCATCACGGCGCTGACGCGTGCGGCGCGACCGGGGTCGTCCATGGCGCGGTTAAACGCGATGAGGCCGAGATACATCAGGAATAGGATGAAGACCGAGGTCAGCCGCGCATCCCACACCCACCATGTGCCCCACATGGGCTTGCCCCAGAGCGAGCCGGTGACGAGTGCCAGGAAGGTGAAGGCGGCGCCGAGCGGGGCTGCGGATTTTGCCGCGACGTCGGCGAGCGGATGGCGCCAGACCAGCGTGCCGAGCGCGGCGATTGCCATGATCGAATAGCACATCATCGCGAGCCATGCCGCCGGCACATGCACATACATGATACGCACCGTCTCGCCCTGCTGGTAGTCGCCCTCGGTGGTGAAGCTCAGATAGATGCCGATGGCGAAACAGAGAGCGGTGAGGCCCGCAAGCCATGGCAGCACGACTCCTGACAGCGCGATGAAGCGTGTCGGATTGGCAAGCGAGGCAAACCGGGACTGGGTTGCGGTGGCGTCGGTCATGTCAGGTTCAATATCCTGTTTGCCACGGGGTCGCAATTGATCCGGGTCAAGCCTGCACTCACTTTCCGGTCATTCCGCGGAGGCGCGCAGTGCAAGGCTCGCGGCGAAAGGGCCGATCACCGCGAAGAACAGGCTGAGCGCCAAGAGAGCAAGGAAGGGCGGCAGGAATGGGGCCGGGTCTTCGACCGCGGCATAGACGGCCGAGACACCGAAGATCAGAACCGGAACGGTGAGCGGGAGCACGAGGATCGAGACCAGCAACCCACCGCGCGGCAACGAGACGGCGACAGCGGCGCCGGCCGCGCCGATGAAGGTGATAGCGGGCGATCCAGCGAGCAAGGTTAGTGCCAGCGCGCCGATCGCGGTCTCATTCATGTTCATGAAGAGGCTGAGCAAAGGCGAGGCGATGACCAATGGCAGCACGCTTGCGGTCCAATGCGCCCCGCATTTGACGAGGACGACCAGCGTCAGCGGCGTTTCCTGCATCATCAGGAGATCGAGCGAGCCATCCTCGCGTTCGGCCTGGAAAAGGCGGTCGAGGCCGAGCAGCGAGGCGAGCAGCGCGCCAGTCCAGAGGATAGCGGGTCCGATGCGGGAGAGCAGGTTGAGGTCCGGGCCGACGCCGAAGGGGATGATGGCAACGACGGTCATGAAGAACAGGATGGCCGTGAGCGTGCCGCCGCCGGCGCGGAAGGCGAGTTTGAGGTCACGGAGGAAGAGGGCGGTCATTGAGGGTGGCCTCCGCGGGAGGTCACGGCCGCCCGGCCCTGAAGGCTACCGGGGAACGAGAGGTCGCTGAACCCCTCACCAACTTCGGCCAAGGGCTCGCTTTGCTCACCCGGCCTGCGTATCCTCTCCCGCAAGGGGAGTGGTAGACTCGGGGCACTGGCTCTCCACAAGCGCGGACGACGCTTGTCGCACCTTACCTCTCCCCTTGCGGGAGAGGATAGCAAGCCCGAACGAGACGAAGTCGAGTTCCTGGGCGCGCTTGGTGAGGGGTTCAGCGCAAGTCCCAACAGGAATGGGAAGGCGACTTTCGCTCGCACGACTATCATGCAATCTCTCCGTGATACTCGAACCCCTTCATCTCCAGCCGCTTCGCACCCTCGAGCCCAAGCTCCTGATGCGTTGCCGCGACGATGATTCCGCCGCGCGCCAGATACTCTTTCATAATTCGCCCAAACAGCGCGTCCGATTGCCGGTCCAGCGCCGCTGTCGGTTCGTCGAGGAGCCAGACCGGCCGCCACGCGACGAGCAGCTTGGCCATCGCCATGCGCCGCTGTTGGCCGGCCGACAGATAGCCGAAAGGCAGATGCAGCAGTTCGACGAGGCCGAGTTCCCGGGAGGCAGCCTCAACGCCGAGTCCCGTGCCACCGGCGAAGTCGCCCATGAAGGACTTCCAGAAGGCGAGGTTCTCCTCGACAGAGAGTTCCCGCTTCATCGCATTGCGATGGCCGAGATAGTGCATCGCCTCGGCGGCGCGGGGGATATCCGTGCCGTTGACCGTCACCTTCACACTGCCGGCGTCTGCTGGAAGCAATCCCGCGATCACCCGGATCAGCGTCGACTTGCCTGTTCCGTTTCGGCCGGTCAGCACCAGTGATTCGCCATCTTGCAGCGCAAAACCGATGCCGGAAAATATCCGATCGTCGCCGCGCCGGGCCGCAAGGTTGGTCACGTCAATTACCGTCAAGCGTCGCCTCCGGCAGCATTATCGCCGCAACGCAAAAAAATGTCGCTTGGGCTTAAGTCTGTATGGCGACTTGTTTAGAAATTATCTATACCAACTTCAACCACGCCAGCAGCCGGCGTGAATATCATCCTAGCGCCGAACCTGGAATTGCGGGGAGCATTCCACGTGCGGACAGCGGAAATGGTTGCACCCGCATCCCACTAAGCGCCTCATGGCGCCGGGCGTTCGCACGTCAGTTCAAAGCTGATCAGACGAGACGGGTTATTAGATGTCCAAATCAACAGACAGTTTCAATTGCCGCAGCACGCTTTCCGTGAACGGCAAGGAATATGTTTATTACAGCCTGCCCAAGGCCGAGGCCAACGGCCTCGCCGGCGTTTCCAAGCTACCCTTTTCGATGAAGGTGCTCTTGGAAAACCTGCTGCGCAACGAGGATGGACGATCCGTCACCAAGGAAGACATCGAGGCGGTCGCCGCCTGGCTCGTCAACAAGGGCTTGACTGAGTATGAAATCGCCTATCGTCCCGCTCGCGTGCTGATGCAGGACTTCACCGGCGTTCCCGCCGTCGTCGACCTCGCTGCAATGCGCGACGCGATGGTGTCGCTCGGCGGCGATCCCGAAAAAATCAACCCGCTGGTGCCGGTCGACCTCGTCATCGACCATTCCGTCATCGTCGACGAATTCGGCACGCCCACCGCACTCGCCCGCAATGTCGAGCTCGAATATGAGCGCAACGGCGAGCGCTACCGCTTCCTCAAATGGGGCCAGCAGGCATTTGAGAACTTCCGCGTCGTGCCCCCCGGCACCGGCATCTGTCATCAGGTGAATCTCGAATATCTCGGCCAGACCGTCTGGACGAAGGACGAGGACGGCGAAACCACCGCCTATCCCGACACCTGCGTTGGCACCGATTCGCACACCACCATGATCAACGGCCTCGGCGTGCTCGGCTGGGGCGTCGGCGGTATCGAAGCGGAAGCGGCGATGCTCGGCCAGCCGGTCTCCATGCTGCTGCCCGAAGTCATCGGCTTCAAGCTCACAGGTGCTGTCAAGGAGGGCGTCACCGCCACCGACCTCGTTCTGACGGTCGTGCAGATGCTGCGCAAGAAGGGCGTCGTTTCCAAATTCGTCGAATTCTTCGGCCCCGGCCTTGAGAGCATGTCGCTCGCCGACCGTGCGACGATCGGCAATATGGGTCCGGAATACGGCGCGACCTGCGGCTTCTTCCCTGTTGATGGAGAGACCATCAACTATCTCACCATGTCCGGCCGCGAGACGGACCGCATCGCGCTGGTCGAAGCCTATTCCAAGGCGCAGGGCATGTGGCGCGACAGCGACGGCTCCGAACTCGTCTTCACCGACACACTCGAACTCGATCTCGGCGAAGTGGTACCGTCCATGGCCGGCCCGAAGCGTCCCGAAGGCCGCCTCGCGCTCGAAACCATTGCGCCGAACTTCGCCCAGGCGCTCGAGAACGACTACAAGAAGCCCGGCCAGCTGACGACCCGCTACGAAGTCGAAGGCACCGACTACGATCTCGGCCATGGCGATGTGGCGATTGCCGCCATCACCTCCTGCACGAACACCTCCAACCCGTCTGTGCTGATCGCTGCCGGCCTGCTCGCCCGCAACGCGGTCGCCAAGGGCCTGAAGTCCAAGCCGTGGGTCAAGACCTCGCTCGCACCGGGAAGCCAGGTCGTGGCAGAATATCTCGGCAAGTCCGGCCTGCAGGATTCGCTCGACGCGCTCGGCTTCAACCTCGTCGGCTTCGGCTGCACCACCTGCATCGGCAATTCCGGCCCGCTGCCGGCGCCGATCTCCAAGACGATCAACGACAAGGGCCTGATCGCCGCCGGCGTGCTCTCGGGCAACCGCAACTTCGAAGGCCGCGTCTCACCCGACGTACAGGCCAACTATCTGGCTTCCCCGCCGCTCGTCGTCGCCTATGCGCTGGCCGGCTCGGTGCAGATCGACCTGACCAAGGAGCCGATCGGCGATGACCAGCAGGGGAACCCTGTCTATCTGAAGGATATCTGGCCCTCCTCGAAGGAGATCCAGGAATTCATCATGAAATATGTGACCCGCGAGCTCTATGCCTCGAAATATGCCGACGTGTTCAAGGGCGACGCCAACTGGCAGGACGTCAAGATTCCCGAAGGCAAGACCTATGCCTGGGACGACAACTCGACCTATGTGCAGAACCCGCCTTACTTCGTCGGCATGAAGAAGGCAGCGATCGGCGTCACCGACATCAAGGGCGCCCGCGTGCTCGGCCTCTTCGGCGACAAGATCACCACCGACCACATCTCGCCGGCCGGTTCGATCAAGGCAGCCTCGCCCGCCGGCAGCTACCTGATCGGCCATGGGGTCCCGGTCGCGGACTTCAACCAGTACGGCACGCGCCGCGGCAACCATGAAGTGATGATGCGCGGCACCTTCGCCAATATCCGCATCCGCAACCACATGCTCGGACCGAACGGCAAGGAAGGTGGCTACACGATCCACTATCCGTCGAAGGAAGAGATGTCGATCTACGACGCCGCCATGGAATACAAGGAAGAGGGCGTTCCGCTCGTCATCTTCGCCGGCGTCGAATATGGCAACGGCTCGTCGCGCGACTGGGCGGCCAAGGGCACCAACCTGCTCGGCGTCCGCGCCGTGATCGCGCAGTCCTTCGAGCGTATCCACCGCTCCAACCTCGTCGGCATGGGCGTGGTGCCCTTCGTCTTCGAGGAAGGCTCGAGCTGGCAGTCGCTTAACTTGAAGGGCGACGAAGTGGTGACGATCGAGGGGCTGGCTACGATCAAGCCGCGCCAGAAGACGGTTGCGCATGTGACCTATGGCGACGGTACGGTGAAGGACATCCCGATCATCTGCCGCATCGATACGCTCGACGAGATCGACTACTTCCACAATGGCGGGATTTTGCAGCAGGTTCTGCGCGACCTGGCTGCCTGATCCGCCTGCATGCATCTGGAAATGCGAGCCGCCGGGAGCAATCCCGGCGGCTTTCGTTTTGGCGTGTTCCGATCGATTCCGCTGATGGGGTCTTCAACAAAAATCTCTTTTCCTTATCGAAGGCTCAGCTATCCTCTCGGCATCAGTTGCGCGCGAGGCCGCCATGCCGATCCATGAATACCTGCCCTATCTTGCCATTGCCTGGACGGCCTATTTCATCGCGGTCGTCAGCCCTGGTCCCGCCACCCTGGCGCTCGCCGCGACGTCCATGACGTCGGGCCGTGCGGCCGGTGTGTCGCTCGCACTGGGCGTTTACACGGGCTCCTTCATCTGGGCCTGTCTGACCTCGCTGGGTCTGGCCGCGATCCTCACCGCCTATGCCGGCCTGCTCACCATTCTCAAGATAGTCGGTGGCCTCTATCTGCTCTGGCTGGCCTGGAAGTCCTTCAAGTCGGCGATGACGCCCAATGCGCTGCATCTTGCGGCGCTCGCCAACAAGGAACTCACCCGCCGCCAGCTCTATTTCAAGGGGCTGATGCTGCATCTGACCAATCCCAAGGCGATCCTCGCCTGGCTCTCGATGCTGTCGCTCGGCTTGCCACCGGGTGCGCCGACCTCCGTTATCGCCTTCTTCATCGCCGGTTGCCTGCTGATCGGCTGCACGAGTTTCGTTGGCCTCGCCATCCTGTTCTCGACCGGGCCGGTACGGCGGGGATATACGCATGCGCGGCGGTATATCGACGCCTTCGTTGGTGTGTTCTTTGCTGCGGCCGGGCTCAAGCTGCTGACGGCGAGGATTTGACGGAGGTTGGTGGGCGAGCATCCGATCATTGACCAGCGCATGGCCGACGGGAGCCGGCTCTTTTTGTCCTTGCTTCAGTCGGTCAGCGCGGACACCGCGGTCGCACACTTGAAGACATTGGCCGGTGCAGAGCTGGTCGGGTTTCTCGACGGCGTGACGGAATCGTGGATCGATTTCCGCTACCGGCAGAATGATTTCAACATCCACAATCCGTACGGAGAGTTCTGGTTCTTCGTGAAGGAGCCGGACTGTCCGGATTCAGTACTTGAAGCCGTGCGCGACCACTTCGTGAGCTTGCTGACATAGGACCCGTGCGGCAGAGATTACTCCGCCGCCTCTGTCTTCCCGCCGAACCGCTTCTCGATGTAATCAATGACCAGGCCCTCGAATTCCTCGGCGATCTTCGGTCCGCGCAATGTCAGCGCCTTCTTGCCGTCGATGAAGACGGGCGCGGCCGGCGTTTCGCCGGTGCCGGGCAGCGAGATGCCGATATCGGCATGCTTGCTCTCGCCCGGGCCGTTGACGATGCAGCCCATGACCGCGACGTTGAGCGCCTCGACGCCGGGATATTTCTCGCGCCAGACCGGCATGTTCTTGCGGAGGTCCCGCTCGATATTCTGGGCGAGTTCCTGGAAAACGGTCGAGGTTGTGCGGCCACAGCCGGGACAGGCGGCGACAACGGGAAGGAACTGGCGGAAGCCCATGACCTGCAGCAGTTCTTGCGCGACGATGACCTCGCGGGTGCGGTCGCCATTCGGCTCCGGTGTCAGCGAAACACGGATCGTATCGCCAATGCCCTGCTGCAGCACATAACCCATCGCGGCGGAGGAGGCGACGATGCCCTTCGATCCCATCCCGGCTTCGGTCAGGCCGAGATGCAGCGCATGGTTCGAACGTTGGGCGAGGGCCGAGTAGCAGGCAATCAGGTCCTGCACGTTGGAAACCTTAGCCGACAAAATAATGCGGTTGCGCGGTAGGCCGATCTCCTCGGCGAGTTCGGCCGAAAGCAGTGCGGACTGGACGATCGCCTCGCGGGTAACGTCGCGCGCCGACATCGGCGAACCCTCGGCGGCATTCCTGTCCATCAGCGCGGTCAAGAGTTCCTGGTCGAGCGAACCCCAGTTGACGCCGATGCGGACAGGCTTGTCGTAGCGGATCGCCATTTCGACGATGTCGGCGAACTGCTTGTCCTTCTTATCCCTAAAGCCGACATTGCCCGGGTTGATGCGGTATTTCGCAAGGGCCTCCGCACAGGCCGGGTGATCGGCGAGCAGCTTGTGACCGATATAATGGAAATCGCCGACCAGCGGCACGTCCAGGCCGAGCCGGAGCAGCCGCTCGCGGATCTTCGGCACGGCCGCCGCGCTCTCGTCGCGGTCGACGGTGATGCGGACGATCTCTGAGCCGGCCTTGAAGAGCTCGGCGACCTGCTTGACGGTCGCGTCGATATCGGCCGTGTCGGTATTGGTCATCGACTGGACGACGACAGGGGCGCCGCCGCCGACGATCACGCCGCCGACATCGACGGCAATGGAGGCGCGGCGGTCCTTGGGGGCGAATTCGGCGAAGGCGGACATGGGCAATCCCGGGAGAATACTGGATCTCAGGTGGCAAAGGCCGACCTGAATGTCAATGCTGCGGCAAATTGATGACGATCAGTTGAAGGCCTCAGTCCTTCGTCATCATCGGCTTCAGCATCAGGTCAACCAGCAGCCGCATTTCCTGCTCGCTGCCCTTGGCAAGGTGGGTGCGGTGCTTAATGCCTTCGAGGCCGTTGACAAGCAGGCGGGCGACGGCGGTGGTACTCGCGCCGTCGGGAAGCTTCATATCGCCGCCGGCGACGGCCCGGTCCATGGCGCCGGCGATCAGCCCCTGCATGCGCGCGAACCAGTCATCGCCAAGATCTTCGGCCAATGCCTGCTTGGCGTCGAACAGTTCGGCGCCATGCGGCGTGTCGACGATATCCCGGAAGGGCGTTACCATGCCGGCGATCACGGCATCCGCCACGCGATCCGGCAGGTCGGCGTCCCCGGCAAGGACGGTTTCCATCGCCGCCAGGAGTTCCTCGACGAACATTTCGAACCCGGCGCGGAAGATGTCGTTCTTGTTCTTGAATAAGAGATAGAGAGCGGGCCGCGACAGTCCCGCCGCATCGGCGATATCGGCCATCGTCGTGCGCTTGAAGCCGTAGGAAACGAAGGTCTTGAAAGCCGCTTCGAGGATCGCCCCGCGCCGGTCGGGAAGTTCTGTTTCTACCATGTTTGACATTCTGACATTTTTTGATATTTTGTCAAAGCAATCCTCAGCACGGAGAGTCTGATGAATCTGACCGTCAATGGCAAGGCTTACACGCTCGATATCGAGGAGGATATGCCGCTGCTCTGGGCGCTTCGCGACGAACTCGACATCAAGGGGCCGAAATTCGGCTGTGGCGCCGGGCTCTGTGGCGCCTGCACGGTCTGGGTCGATGGAAAGATCGAACGATCCTGCCAGCTTCCGGTCGGCTCCGTCACCGGACCCGTCACGACCATCGAAGGCCTCTCCAATGGTGCGACGCTGCATACCGTCCAGCAAGCCTGGATTGAGGAGCAGGTGGCGCAGTGCGGCTATTGCCAGTCCGGCCAGATCATGGCGGCAGCGGCTCTGCTCAGCGAGAATCCCAACCCTGACGACGCGGCGATCGACGAAGCGATGCAGGGCAATCTCTGTCGCTGCGGTACCTATCCGCGCATTCGTTCTGCGATCAAGCGTGCCTCGAACGAGCTGAGGGGAGTCTGACCATGGGCCGACTTGCAACGATTACGCGGCGGACGTTTCTGGTTGGCGCGGTGGCGCTGACAGGTGGCGCGGCTTTCGGCTACTACAAATACAAGCAGCCTTTCGACAATCCGCTCAAGGACGATCTCGCTGACGGCGAGGCGACCTTCAATCCCTATGTGAAGATCGGTTCCGACAATACGATCACCGTCATCGCGCCGCGCGCCGAGATGGGGCAGGGCATATTCACCACACTCGGCGCGCTTGTCGCCGAGGAGCTTGACGTGACGCTCGACCAGATCAAGATCGAGCATGGTCCGGGATCGCCGGCCTATTTCAACACGGCGGCGCTGGAGCACGGCGCGCCCTATCCGCTGTTCGACGAGAGTTTTGGCGCTGAGACGACACGCTCGGTCATGGGCGTGGTCGCAAAATTCCTGGCGCTGCAACTCACGGGTGGATCGACTTCGACGGTCGATCACTATGAGAAGATGCGGCTCGCCGGCGCGGTAACGCGCGAAATGCTGAAGGAAGCTGCCGCGAAGAAGCTGGGTGTCGATGCAGCCAAGCTGACGACATCAGATGGCCATGTGATCGATGCGGCCAGCGGCAAGCGCCTGACCTATGGCGAACTTGCGCTTGATGCGGCCAAGCTCACGCCACCCTCCGAGGTCAAGCTGAAGGACAAGTCCGAGTGGAAGATCCTCGGCAAATCGCCGCCGCGCAAGGACATGCTGGCCAAGGTCACCGGCGCGCCGATCTTTGGCATCGACGTCGCCGAGGACAAGATGGTCTATGCGACCATCCGGATGAACCCGAAGATCGGTGGCAAACTCAAGTCGCTGGACATGAAAGCGGCGAAGGACATGCGCGGCGTCCAACGGATCGTCGAGCTCAAGTCGCCCTATGGCGAGGGCTTCGGCGTCATAGCCGACAATACCTGGCGTGCCTTTCAGGCGGCCGATGCGGTGAGCGCGGAGTGGGAAGACGCTTCCTATCCCTCCGACAGCAAGGCGATGGAAGCCCTGCTCGATACGGCGCTCGATGGCGACACCGGATCGGTGTTGCGCACTCTGGGTGACCCCGACGCGGTCCTCGCAGCCACGCCCAAGGCGCAGGTGATCGAGGCCGATTATTTCGCGCCCTTCCTCAGCCATGCGGCGATGGAGCCGATGAACGCGACGGCGCTCTTCCGCCATGGCCGGCTCGATGTCTGGGCGCCGAACCAGTCACCGACCGTGGTCAAGCTTGCGGCATCGCGTGCGGCAGGGATCGAGGAAGACCAGGTCTTTGTCCACACGACCTTCCTCGGTGGCGGCTTCGGACGGCGCGCGGAGCCCGACTTCATCGACTATGCCGTGCGCATGGCGATGTGGGCGCAAGGCAAGCCTGTCAAGACGACCTGGACGCGCGAGGAGGACATCACCCACAGCCCGTTCCGCCCGCTCGCCAAGGCGCGATACCGCGCGGTGCTGAATGGCGACGGCACGCCAAAGGCGGTCCTTGGCTCGGTCGCGTCGCCATCGATCCAGAAGAGTTTCATGGGTCGGCTCTACCCGTCCCTGCCGGCGGGCGGAGCCGATGTCGGCATTGTCGATGGCGCCTATAACCAGCCCTATGCGATCGAGAACTACCGCATTGACGGCCGGCCGGTGGAACTTGCGGTGCCGGTCACCTTCTGGCGCTCGGTGGGCTGTTCCTACAACGCCTTCATGCATGAGAGCTTCATCGACGAGATTGCTGTGGCCGGAAAGACGGATCCGCTGGCGCTCCGCAAGACCTTGATGACGCCCTATCCGGTCGCCACTGCCCTGCTCGACAAGGTGGCCGCCATGTCGAACTGGGGCACACCGCTGTCATCAGGCAAGGCGCGCGGACTGGCCTTCACGCTGTCCTTCGGCACCTGGGTCGCTCAGGTCGTCGAAATCTCCGACCGTGCCGGCAGCATCAAGATCGACAAGGTCTATTGCGCCGCCGATGCCGGTCTGGTGCTCGACGAGCGGAACTACAAGGCGCAGATGATGTCCGGCATCATCTTCGGCCTCTCGGCGGCGATGCAGCAGCAGATCACCTTTGCCGGCGGCGCAGTGGAGCAGCAGAATTTCGGCGACCATGATCCGCTCCGCATGCCGCAGGCGCCCGAGATCGAAATCGAATTGCTCAGCAATTCGACCCATATGGGTGGCGCCGGCGAACCGGGCACGCCGCCCGTCATGGCCGCGCTCGCCAACGCGATCTTTGCTCTGACCGGCAAGCGGGTTCGGCGGATGCCGTTGAACGCCGAGGTGACCTTCGTCTGATTGCGGGACAACGGCCGTCCGCCTATGCTTCCGCTCGAAATCGAGGGAGGAAGGCATGATGTTCAGAGCGCTGGTGATAGACAAGGCAACCGACGGCGGGATTTCGCAGACCGTGCGGGAACTCGACGACAGCCTGCTTCCCGAAGGCGATGTCACGGTCCGGGTCGATTATTCGACGCTGAACTACAAGGACGGGCTCTGCATGCATGGCCAGGGCGGCCTCGTTCGCAACTATCCGCATGTGCCCGGCGTCGATTTCTCCGGCGTCGTCGAGATGTCCGACGACCCGCGCTACCAGCCGGGTGATCGCGTGGTGCTGACGGGCTGGCGCGTCGGCGAGGCGCGCTGGGGCGGCTATGCGACGCGTGCCCGCGTCAAGGCGGACTGGCTGGTGAAGCTGCCGGATGTGATTTCGAACCGCCAGGCGATGGCGATCGGCACGGCAGGCCTCACTTCGATGCTGGCCGTCATGTCGTTGGAGAAGGCCGGCCTCGCGCCTGACAAGGGCGAGGTGCTGGTGACGGGCGCGGCCGGTGGCGTGGGTTCGGTCGCGGTCGCGATTCTTGCGAAGCTCGGTTACGCGGTCGCGGCAGTTACCGGCCGCCCGGAGATGGCGGATTATCTCAAGGATCTCGGCGCGGCCACCATCATCGATCGCGCCGAGCTGGCGGAAGCCGGCCCCAAGCCTCTGGAAACCGAGCGCTGGGCCGCCGCCGTTGATGCCGTGGGCGGCGAGATGCTGGCCAAAGTGCTCAAGCAGATGAAATACAATGGCTCAGTCGCATCGATCGGGCTTGCGGCCGGCGCGGGCGTGCCCTCCTTCACCGTCATTCCCTTCCTGCTGCGCGGGGTGAACTTGCTGGGCATCGATTCCGTGATGCGGCCCTACGAGGATCGCGTCGCAGCGTGGAACCGCATTGTCACCGACCTGCCGATGGAAAAGCTCGATGCCATGATTTCCGAACATGGGCTCGAAGAAATGCCCGCCCTCGGAAAATCAATCCTCGAAGGCGGGGTCAAGGGGCGCGTCGTGGTCAATCCGAACCTCTGATCAGATGAGAAAGTCGGTGTTCGCCATCGAGGCAACGCCGTCCATTTGAATAAGAATGTCGGTCAAGCCGTCGCCATTGGCATCGATTTGCACGAAGCCGTTGTCGAAGCGGATCTCGCCATTGCCGCGTGCGCTGAAGCCTGCCGTGCCGTTGAAGGTGAAGTTTTCGCTTCCCTGCATGAGGCTGAGGTCGATCCGGTCGCCTTCGGCGCCCGAGAAGTCGGCGATGGTCTCGATCGTAAGGGTCGTGAAGCCGCTGGCGCGGGTATCATTGGCCGTGCGGTAGACGAAGTGATCGGCACCGGCGCCGCCGGACATGAAGTCCGCGCCGATTCCACCGTCGATGATGTCGTCACCATCGAACCCATGCAGACCGTCGTTGCCGCCGAGGCCGCCCAGGAAGTTGGCATCATTGGTGCCGCCGATGAGGTCTGCAAGCTCGGAGCCGATCGCATTTTCGATCGATGCCAGCGTTTCGAAACGCGAGGCGCCCGTCTGGGCGGCGCCGGCCGCAAGGTCGATGGTGACGCCTTCATCGCCGACCACGTTGTTCAGATGGCGCTCCTGGTAGGAGATCGTGTCGATGCCGTTGCCGCCATTGATGTTATTCTGCCAGCCGTCGCTAAAGAAGATATCCTGGCCATTGCCGCCATGGTAGGCGCTCTTGAATGTCTGGATGACGAACTGGTCGTTGCCTGCGCCGCCATCGATACCGTCGAGCCCGCCGAGCGACGAGAAGCCCGTGCCGAAATAGACGTCGTTGCCCTTGCCGAGCAGGATGATATTGCCGCCTTCGAAGGCGTTCGTGACGGTATCGTTGCCCTTGCCGGCATCGACGCGGTTGTCGCCGCCGAGATCGTCCGATCGGTTGAGATTGATCGTGTCGTCGCCGCCGAGTGTGCTGATATCGAGGTTGGTCAGGCTGCCCTGAACAAACTGGTCATTTCCATTCGTGCCTCTGGTTACCTGTGCCATGTCCCGCTCCGTCGTTGGGAGAGTTGTTCGATGGACAGGTTTTCACAGGAAAAGGCGCAGTTCGCCGTTCCGCCGGGAACAGGCACGATGCATTTGCGCTTATCGATAAGACGCGCGGCCTTCTTTGTTTATTCGCGGGTCTCGAAAAGATTTTTGTTTTTTCAAACTTCGAGTGTCGACACTTCCTTGGCCGACGAGAGCACGATCAGTGTTTCGGTGCGCATCAGGCCCTCGATGCTCTTGAGATCCTGGGCAAGGAAGCGCTCGAGCTCGCGGGTGTTCTTGAGCCGGACCTTCATCAGATAGTTCCAGGCGCCGGTGACATGGTGGCATTCGAGCACCGCGCCGCTCTCCGCGACCTTCTTCAAGAAGGCGGTTTCGACACCAGGATCGTTCCAGCCGACGAAGACGAAGGCAAGCAGGTCGAGCCCCACTTTCTCGGGATTTACCGCGGCGTGAAAGCCTGAAATGATCTCATTGCGGATGAGGCGCTTGATGCGATCATTGACGGTTGAGGGCGCTAGCTTGAGTTCCTGGCCGATTTCCGCCAGCGAAAGTCTGTCGTTCTTCTGGAGGAGGGCAAGCAGGTTGCGGTCAGTTTCATCAAGTATGCTCATCTAGTGTCCAATCACAAATCGCGCGGCAGACCATAATGTGAAAATCTTCACTCAGGAAGGCCGGTTTTCATCTTCTTTGTACACACGTACGAAAACCTGTTGATTGTACGGTACCGCACAGAATTCCTGTCTTCAACCGGTGGGTCAAGCACTTGGTTTCGATTGAAAACTGCCGCGCCAAGCAGCAAAGGAAAGCCACAATCAACCTATTTTGATTTATGTGTGAGCTAGCCTTCATCTATAACCGCAGATGAGGTCGTCCGGCCGACTGAACCGATCTTTCCCGTATTTGGCGAGAAATTCTGAATGTCCATCCTACTGCCCCGCGCGTTGATCTTCGTTGCCACGGCCTTCGCGACGATGGGCTTTGTGGCCAATGCGCCTGCACAGGAGGCCAGCAAGTCCAAGCCTATCGGCGTCGTAGAACTCTTTACCTCGCAAGGTTGTTCCAACTGTCCGAAAGCGGATCGCGCGATCGAGAGTCTCGCGGGGCGTGATGATGTCGTTACGGTCGCCTATCATGTCGACTACTGGAACTATATGGGCTGGCAGGACACGCTGAGCGCCAAGGAGAATACCGAGCGCCAATATGGCTATGCCAAGACGATGGGCATCAAGAATGTATTCACGCCCCAGATCGTGCTCAACGGCATGCATGATACAAAAGTCACAAATCCGGATCGCCTTGTCGACGAACTCGGCCGGCTGAACGGCACACGCAATGGTATGCCGGTGACTGTCTCGGCCGAACTTTCGCCAGAGGAAATGACGATCCATATCGGTGATGGTCCGGTCGCCGGCATAGACAAGGCCGACGTGGTCGTGGCCTATTTCCGCAAGTATTCGACAGTCGAGATCCAGAAGGGCGAGAACCAGGGCAAGAAGATCGTTTACCGCAACGCGGTTACCAAACTGGAGACCGTTGGTATGTGGGAAGGCAAGGCGCTGACGGTCAAGCTTCCCGCCGCGGTGCTGGCCAAGCGCGGCTTCGATGGCTGCGCGATCCTGTTGCAGTCCCATGACGTCGACAACAATCCCGGCCGCATTCTTGGGGCCGCGGCCCTCTGATCGCCCGGTGCCGGCAGGCATGACATCCTGCATGTTGCGGGAATTCATTCTTGCAATTCGCGCTCGTTGAGGCAAACTGTCACCAATCCGTCATCAATGGTTCGTGCCGAGAGGACGGGAATAATCGGTCGACGGGACGCTATGACGGATCATAACGAGCATTCTGGAGCGGCCGACCGACGCGGCCGGATCGTCATCGACCTCAGCGAATATCGCGACGTCCGCGATCCGATGCCTGTCACGTTCCATCGCCTCGAGCTCAATCAGATTCTTCGTGTCTATGGCCGGATGGTCGGTGAGAGCGAATGGCGCGACTATGCCATCGATCATTTCAAGGAGAAGGCGGTGTTTTCCGTCTTCAAGCGTTCGGGTGACCTGCCGCTCTACCAAATCGAGAAGAATCCGAAATTTGCCCAGAAGCAGGGCGCTTTCTCCATCGTCAATACCCAGGGGCGCATCCTCAAGCGCGGACAGGATCTCGCCCAGGTCATGAAATTCTTCGACAAGGTGCAGAAGCTGCGGGACTGACGCATGTCTACCGAAAGTGGGAACCGGTTTGGGGTGAAGGACATGCACACAAACTAAACCCGCTGCGTTTGACGTTGAAGGGCCGCTCGCGTAAAGCGCCCACATGTCCAAATTCGTCATTCTCCTCGGCGGTCCTCTCACCATCCATCCGCGACTGCTCGACCAGGTCAAGGGTGCGCGTGCCATTGCTGCCGATGGCGGCATCCGACATGCGGAGCCGCTCGGGCTCACACCAGAAATGTGGGTGGGCGACTTCGATTCCACCGATGGCGAACTGGCGCTGCAATATGCCGAGATTCCGCGCCTCGAATATCCGGCCGAAAAGTCCCTGACCGATGGCGAGCTTGCCTTGCAGATGGCGCTCGACGAAGGCGCATCCGAGATCGTCATGGTCGGTGCGCTGGGCGGCGAGCGGGCGGACCATGCCTGGGGACATGTCGTCCAGGCGCTGGCACTGGCACTTGACGGTCGCCGGGTCTTCCTGACCTCCGGCGACGAGGAAGGCTACCCGCTGCTGCCGGGAAGCATAATCCTCGACCTGCCCAAGGCGAGCATGTTTTCCGTCCTCGGGCTCGACCGGCTCGAAGGACTGACGATCCAGAACGCACGCTATCCGCTCGACGGCTTCGAATTGCCGTTCGGATCGTCGCGCACCATTTCCAATGTCGCGGAAGGTGAAGTGACCTTCGACCTCCGCGCCGGACGCGCCCTTGTCTTGGCGCGACCGCATGACTTTTCCGGAGTGTGATCTTGGCACCGCCGATCCTGAAACTCGAAGATATCAACCTCACCTTCGGCGGGACACCGCTCCTGTCCGGGGCGAGCCTGCAGATCGAACAGGGAGAGCGCATCTGCCTGGTCGGCCGCAACGGTTCCGGCAAGTCGACCTTGATGAAGATCGCCGCCGGCATGATCGAGCCGCAGAGCGGCGAGATATTCCGTCACCCGTCATCCACTGTCCGCTATCTGCCCCAGGCACCCGATTTCGAGGGCTTTGAAACGGTGGAAGCCTATGCGGCCGCTGGGCTCGGCCCATCGGACGATCCCTATCGCGTGACCTATCTCCTGGAACATCTCGGGCTCACCGGCCACGAACACCCTTTGCAGCTCTCGGGCGGCGAGATGCGGCGCGCGGCGCTGGCCAAGGTCATGGCGCCGGAGCCCGACATTCTGCTGCTGGACGAGCCTACGAACCATCTCGACCTGCCGACGATCGAATGGCTGGAAGGCGAATTGCAGAAGACGAAAAGTGCCCTGGTGCTGATCTCGCACGACCGGCGCTTCCTCGAAAAGGTCTCGACGGCGACTGTCTGGCTCGACCGTGGCACCTCCCGTCGCCTGGACCGGGGCTTTGGTCATTTCGAGGCCTGGCGCGACAAGGTGCTGGAGGAGGAAGAACTCGAACAGCACAAGCTCGGCAAGGCGATCGAGCGCGAGGAACATTGGTTGCGCTATGGCGTCACCGCGCGGCGCAAGCGCAACATGCGCCGGCTCGGGCAATTGCAGGACATGCGGCAGGAGCACCGTACGCATCGCGGGGCATTGGGCTCGGCTCAGGCGACGGTTTCGGAGGCGCGTGACTCGGGCAAACTGGTGATCGAGGCGGAGAAGATCACCAAGGCTTTCGGCGACCGGACGATCGTCGCCCCCTTTTCGCTGCGCGTCCATCGCGGCGACCGCATCGGTCTCGTCGGGCCGAACGGCGCCGGCAAGACGACCTTGCTCAAGCTGCTCACGGGCCAGCTCGAGCCCGATTCCGGTACGGTCAAGCTCGGCACGAATTTGGAAATTGCCACGCTCGACCAGAAGCGGGAAGATCTCAATCTCGAAGATACGCTGGCGCATTACCTGACCGATGGCCGTGGCGATAACCTGCTGGTCAACGGTGTCCAGAAGCATGTGACGGGCTACATGAAGGAATTCCTGTTCCAGCCCGAACAGGCGCGCACCCCGATCCGCAGCCTGTCGGGCGGCGAGCGTGCGAGGCTGATGCTTGCGCGCAACCTCGCCAAACCCTCGAACCTGCTGATCCTCGACGAGCCGACCAACGATCTCGACATCGAGACCCTCGACCTGCTGCAGGAAATCGTTTCCAGCTACAACGGCACCGTGATCCTGGTCAGCCACGACCGTGACTTCCTCGACCGCACCGTCACCTCGACCATAGCGCCGGCCGATCCTATGAGCCCCGATGGCCGTTGGATCGAGTATGCCGGCGGCTATACCGATATGCTGGCGCAGCGCCGTGGCCAGCAGGCCGAACAGCGCAGGAAGGACGAACGCGAGCGCCGACCGGCGGCCGTTGCGGAGCCTTTGCAGGAAACGGCTTCCAAGGCCAAGAGCAAGCTGTCCTACAAGCAGAAGTTCGCGATCGAGAACCTGCCGAAGCAGATGGCCGACAAGGAAGCGGAGATATCAAGGATCGAGGCGAAAATGGCGGACGGCAGTTTCTTCACCAAGGACCCCGACGGCTTCGCCAAGGCGGCCAAGCAGATGGAAGCAGCCCGCGCCGAGATCTCCCGCATGGAAGAAGAATGGCTGGAGCTGGAAATGCTGCGCGAGGAACTCGAGGGCTAGCAAACGCTGAAAAGACAGAACCCGGCGCTGTCGTGAATTGCCCCTAAGGGGCAATCACTGAGGACGCCGGGCTCTGCCTGGGAGTTCATTTCGATCGTGGTCCCGGATGGGCCGCTCCGAGCAGGGGGAGGATCAGGCGGCCGCGGTCCGGGTCAGATCAGATTAGTCGCAGATGCGAACCTTCTTGATGTAGACATTGCCCCAATCGTCGTAGCGCTTGACCTTCTTGACGAAGCAGTAGTCATGGTAACGCGGGGAGACGACGACAACGCCCCAATGATGGCGCTTCCAGCCGTGATGCTTGTGCTTCCACTTCCAGCCGGCTTCAGCGGCCGATGCGAGCGAGACGGTGGCGACGAGGGCGGCGGTGGCGCCGATGATGAACTTTTTCATGATTGTTGTCCTCTAGGGTGTTGAGTTGAAGTGCGGTTCAGTTCTTCGTTTTGTTGGATGTCTTCTCTCATCCGGTGATGTTGTTTTCGCACGGCCCAACTCAAGCCGCTGTTTCCTGGGGAACAGGGCCGAGGAAAAATGAAAAACCCGGCGCGAGGCCGGGTCAAAAGGACGAAATTCAGCGGAGCACTTGGCGAAGCGCCCGGTCTTCTATATGGAAAAAGCGCGCGGTCCCGTAGCTCAGCAGGATAGAGCACCAGATTCCTAATCTGGGGGTCACTGGTTCGAATCCAGTCGGGATCGCCAATCTATTCAATTAGTTAGAGCTGGTTTTACTGCAGATCATGTTGCATCTGTGTTGCAACTGAATTCCTTGGATTCTCAGTGGTTTTCAGATGACATCGGCGAATCCATGCGACATGATTTGCAACATAGGTTCATCCGATTACTGAGTCTCGGCGAGGCGGCGCCAGGGCGCGGCAGAAATTCAAGTGATGGCATGTCTGCACCGCTACGCCGCTTCTCCTTCTTCGTTGACGAAAGCAGCCAAACAAAGCACCGATATCTAACGCTCGGCTGCCTAGTGGTGGAACAGCGATATGTGAATCCATTCGATTTCACGATTGCCCACGCACGGCGCCTTGAGTTGCCTTCCGGTGAGATGAAGTGGGCGAAAATATCAGGATCAAAGCTTAATGTTTATAAGCTGGTAATCGATCGCTTTTTCGATTTGCCGCAAACCCAGGATAGCATTAGCTTTCACTCTCTTGTCGTTGACACCTCGAAAATTCGTGATGAGGTTTATAACAACGGGGACCGCGAGCTCGGCTTTAATAAGGAAGTCTATCAACTCCTTATGAAATGCGCGAGACTGTACCCCGATGGCATTTTCAACGTGTTTGCTGATGAACGTCAAACCAAGCGCACGATGGAGGAGCTGAAAAAGTCCTGAACAACGGAATGAAGAAAAAGCGTGATCCAAGGCCGCTCCCATTCCGGGATGTACAGTTCTGCGATTCAAAGAAATTTCGTCTTCTTCAAATGACAGATCTACTTCTTGGCGCCACCACTTTTCAAATCAACGGGCATCACAAGAAGGACAATGCCTCTGTCCACAAATGCCATTTGAGTGATTACGTTCTCAGCAGAGCTGGAATTCAAAATCCGGCCAGGAATACCGCCGTGGGCGGCAAGTTCACAATCTGGCACCGGCGCCTGCGATAGGATCCCGCGGGGACAAGGTCTGGCGACCGCCTTTCGGCTCCCACTACTCTTGGCAGTGGGGTCTCCCCACGGGATTGATCGAATCATACGCGCTCTGCAGCATTAGTCAAAACTTGAAACACGGCTGGATGGATCACGGAACGAGCGCGGAAAATCTCTGGAAAATTGCGGATCACCTGGCGGTTAAGCTCCGCCTACTGCGGCGGTGAGATAAATAGGCTTTTCAGGTGCGTCGCTTTAGCGTCTGCTGCGCTGCGTTCCATGAGGGGCAATGAGCGGCAAGATTTCTGATGCCACTGGAGATCCCGGTCATCGAGGTTTGGGCTACCGCTCAGCGCGATTATCTGATGCCAGGCGCAAGCCAGAACAGGAGAGACTCGGACCTGGCCCCCGCACCCTGTGGCCAGGCAAAAGCCTACGTTGCGTATGCAAGTAAGGTGGCTCGTGTCTGCGAGATCGAATGCACAGAAAAACTCGCTCTTCCAAATCAGCAACGCCTCTTCACATTCCTCGTCTTTCTCAAGTACACTACATGGAGGATGCGCGAGAAGAGTTCGGTAACTTAGCCACTCGCGCTGAATTCCCTCGAGCGATCCGGCCTTCGCGCCGAACGATGCGGCGATGAAGACGAAAGCGAGTACCAAGGACTTCAACAGCCAGTCTCCAGAATTTGACGTCCGGCAATTTATGTCGGGTGAGAAATTTGCGCAACAGCTGGCCGCCGGCAGTTCAAATGCTCACCAAAATCCAGCCAGAACCAGACCTGTTTTCGTATGCCGCCCTCAGCCGCGAGGATGAGGTGGCGGCTCGCGAGGACACCGCTCTGATCAAGGCGCACATGAAGAGCGCCGCAGAAAGCATCATCGCCGTGGGCCTGGCGCTCAAGCGGCAGAAAGAGCGGCTTCCGCACGGGATGTTCCTACCATGGGTCGAGGTTGAATTCGGCATGAGCTATCGGGCAGCAGCCCGATTCATGGAGCGATCTGACCGGTGGCCCAAACTTGCCAACTTGGCAACTTTGACGCCTCATCTGGCGTCGTCCGTCTTAGATGAAGTGGCGGACCCATCCACCCCCATTGAAGTGCGCGACCGCGTCGAAGGTCTCCTTGTCGACGGACAGAAGGTCACCGTCGCCAACATCCGGAAGTGTGCAGGGAGTGCCATTACTGGTCGCTGTTCCCGTGGGAACTCCCGCTCATAACACACCCGTGCAAATTGGGTTCACTGGTAAGCGCATTAAGCTCTTAATTTCAAAGGGCTTACGGCGCTCAAGAGGGAAAACTTGTCTCGCTTTGAAGCCCTACTTGCCTACTCTCTAAACGACCCACAGCGCCGACACCGCGCCCCAAAGGAGAAATAAGATGGCAATCAACATTCCTTCCAGCACAACGAAGTTTGAAATCGTCGAGTCTGACGAGACTTACACCATTGAGACGAACGTCACTGTGGACGTCACCGGCGATGACGCGATCTTCGCAAGTGATGGCGTCACCAACGACGAGCTCTTCATCAAGGGCAAGGTTCTTCAAAGCGGCGACGGATTTGCCGCGATCCATACCGATGCAGTCAACATGAAGATCCACATTGAAGATGGCGCCTCGGTCATCGGCGGCAGTGGAATCTTTTCCGAAGGCCCTGAACCCGGCAGCGTGCTCGAAATCACTGTCGATGGATTGCTGGAGGCTACCGGCGCAGACGGCTTCGCTATTCAGACGGCGGACAGCAAGGAGATCGTTGTCAACCACGGCACCATCACCGGCAAAATCCACCTCGGCAGTGGCGAAGACACGTTTGATAATCGCGGTGGCACAGTGACTGAAGGTATCGAAGGCGGCGCCGGGGACGACACGCTAATCGTGGATGACGCCGGCACGTTGCTAATCGAGAATGGCGGCAGCGAAGGCTACGACACCGTAAAGACCACGGTCTCTTATACACTGTCAGAAAATGTCGAACAGCTAATCCTGATGGGTAAGAAGGACCTCAACGGCACCGGCAACGATGACCAGAGCGATCTCTTCGGCAACAAGGGCAAAAACATACTCTCTGCCCTCGACGGCAATGATATCCTTGATGGCAAGAAGGGAGCTGACCAGCTCGACGGCGGAGATGGTGCTGACACTTTCGTCTTTGCGACCGGCTACGGCAAAGACACGATCATGGATTTCGAGAATGGTGTCGATCAGATCGACGTCAGTCGGTGGACGGGGATTGACGATTTTGGTGATATCGAAAGTCACATGTCCTCATCGAATGGCGACGTTTTGATCACGCTCGGCAAGGACGTTCTACGCATCGCCGACACAACGGAAGCCGACATAGACATCAATGACTTCATCTTCGATATCGTTTGATCTCACCAGGCCAAAATCGGGCGGCGGGGACACCGGCGCCCGTTCTATTTTGTTGATTTGCTCCACTGGAATTCGTTCCTACCTCGGTTCTGACCGGCGTTGATCAGCGGGTTTTCGGCCGCCGCCGCGGTCGTGATCAGCTCCATCGCTTTGTCGATTTTCGTGATCCCAGCCATTTTCGGACACTTTGCGCGATCACGTCACTCAAGGAGCCCCAATGCATCGTTTTGGAGGGCGATTCCCCTTTGGAATCAACGGGAGGTGAAAAAGAGAGGACTTCCCCCTAGAAAACATAATTTGCGCGCCTATCCGGGTTGCTGCGCCCCGCGGGGCAGTGAGGCCTCATACGTTCTCTAAAGGCCTCACCATCGCCGCGCCTGGGCGCGCCTGTGAGAGGCGAGCACATGCACCATCACGTTCATCATCAGCAGTGCCGCGCGCATCCTGGGCCATCTGTGAGGCGAGCCGTCATCCTGGCCATGCCCTGCGCGTGGCCTCGGCATGCCATGCCCCATCATCGAGGGTGAGGCGCATGCGTTGCGAGCTGCGAGAGTGGCCATGTCCTGCCCATGCCCGTGGTGGCAGCTGGTCGGCCATGCCCATGCCCTGCCCCATGACCAGCGAGGCCGTCGGCCTGCAAGCTGCTACCAGTGGGGCGAGACGCAAGGGCCATCATCATGCAGTGACAGGCGCGGCCATGCAGGACCGAAACCGAAAACCCGAAAGGCTTTGCTGGTCGTTTCGATTTGAAGGTGACTGCGAGGGGGAGAAGCGAGCCGGAAACTATGCCCGGGCTATAGAATCAGAACTGTCGCGCCGATGGCACCGGTGACAGCATTCAGTTCTTTTTTCGGAGTGTTACCCGACGACGCCGATTTGACAAACTTCAACAGACCACGCCCTCGCCGCCGCCCAGGCGCCAATGGTAATCAAAGCAGGAAGTTTGCCTCGCTCAAATTGCCAGCGCCCGGCATGGATATTACAAGGTCAGCACGATGGTCACCATCTGTGTCGCCCTCGACAAAGGTGATTCCTTTGATGATTTTGTAGTGGAGTTCGGTGATACTACCTGAGAAAGCTTGCAGGCCCACAAATGTGAAATGTTGATCCCCGCTGAGCGTCTTGTCGGCATCCCATTCGGTGAGATCGATAATCTCATCGCCATTGGCGTCAAAATCCGTGATCACATCTGCCTTTTCTCTTCGTCGAGCCGTATCTCCGGTCGCAAAGACAAACCGATCCACACCGCTCCCACCGACCAGCCAGTCCGTATCGCCGGTGACCGACACCTTTTCAGATTGCTCTGCTGCAAATGTTTCCGCATTTCCTCGAAGAGTATCGTCGCCGCCCTTGCCTTTGATTTTGTCGGCGCCACTCGTCCCGATGAGAGTCTCGGAAACAGCCGTGCCCTGCACGACGTTCTGGGTGAAAATGACACTGATATGAACGTAGGTATGGTCGGTGAAAGCGGTGCCTGCAAAGTTGACAGACAGCTTATCTGTCGTGACCGTGATATCATCACGATCAAGGCCAGACATGTTTGACTGCAGGCGAACGCGCGTCATAGAATTTATGTCGCTGTTGAGATCCTCGAACACCGCACCGTTGAAAGTGCCATTCGTCTTAAAGATGCCCGTGTCGACAAACTCAAACCGGATGTAACTAGACCCGATGTCAATCGAGTAGAATTTGCCCGTAAGCTCGACATCCTCAACAACAGTCAGATCGCCGGCGCCAAAATCCTCACCTTCGACTGGTGTACTCGGGAAGGGGTAGAAGAAACTGTACTTAAGGGTCTTGCCCGTGAAGGTCATAGTCAACGTCTCGAATGGAAACCATCAAATCCTTTTCCCACTATTCGATTAGGCTGGCGCGATGCTGTCCGATCAACAAATTCGGTTGGAAAACTCCTGAAGCTCCTGACAAGGAGTATGTGATAATAGGAGTGGGCCCTACGTCAGCACCGCCCGGACAACGAGGACGCAGCAGGCGGCGACTGCCGACCATTTCACCAGCCCGCGCCAGGAAGCTGACCGCGGCGCACGCCGCGCGCCGCTCGGTCCAACCACCCTTGAGAGGTCCTGACAAGGGAGCGACTGCTTAAGCTATGATCGAGCACCCATTGGAAGGCGAACTGGTCAAGCATTTCCGGCGAACCAGAGTTTGCTGGCCCAAATAGTTGAATTGTCGTTAGCTTAGCGCGGGAATCGCTTTCCGTCATTTAAACAATTACTTACTTGACTTCCAAGTTCGACTTGGGGCGCTATTCTTGCAGTCGGCAGGAAGTCGACGCGGGAGGAGGCCGAAATGACGATCAGTGTCGTTTATAAATTTTGGGGCGTAAGTATCATAACCACTAACCAAGCGCTCAATTTCGATGGCGAGATCTTCGACGGAGACGCGAGTGACAATCCGGCATTTGGGGACGGACCAGTCAGCTATAACTACACCTTGAACGGGAATGACTTCGTTGGCTCGAGTGGCAATTTCAACGACCAAGTCCATACCGGTGGTGGAGACGATTTCATCAGCACGGGTGATGGGGATGACGAGATTTATGGCGATGGTGGTGACGACGAAATTCGCGGAGACAACGGCAACGACCTAATTTACGGCTGGACTGGAGACGACTCCATACTGGCGGGCGCGGGCACAGACACTGTTTCTGGTGGAGCTGGGGACGATGAAATCGATCTCGGCCCTGCAGGTACGTCGGGCCGAGAGCGGGCCTCCGGTGACGGCGGCGACGATTTGATTTTAGGAAGCAATCAGAGCGATGACATTCTCGGGGGGGCGGGCAGTGATGTGCTCGTGGGGCTCGGAGGGGGCGATTTGATCCGGGGCGGTGCCGGAGCGGATGTAATTGTCCTATGGGGGACAGGAGATAGTACGATAGCTGACCCAGATACCGTACGTGATTTCCGACACAACGATGGGGATCTCATCAACATCGGCGACTTAGGATCCGACTTCGTTTACCGAGGGCAATCGGCGTTCTCGGGCGCACAAAATCAGATCCGCGTCGTCAGTCAAGGTAGTAACCTCCGAGTAGAGTTCAATCTCGATAATGATCGCGCAGCTGAAGCAGCGATCGTGCTCGCCCAAACGAAACCTGGTGATATTTCGCTGGCTGACTTCGACTTTTAGGTTTTGACGTCGCTCGCAAGAGCATTGCTGCGCGTTGTCTATGAAGCAGACTTTGCTCCGTTTCCCGTGGTTGAGAGACGGAGCGTTTTATTCAGACCGGGAACCGCACCGGGTTTGCCG
>NZ_JBYCZP010000007.1:0-309847 GCF_057586295.1 Rhizobium sp. SRI_017
GTCGTTTCCCGGACATGACCGCGCAGACACCTTTGACCTCACCAAGCAGCCCATCCAGCCGCGAGCGGCTTCATTGAATCGCTGAAATCCGCCAGACGGTAGTAGGGTTTCCTGGCGAGGCAAATTCGCCGTGTGCCGGATGTCCGGCTGGTACGGGCGCCAGTTCGAGCGTATGGCCTTGATCTAATTCAAGGGATAACGAAGCGTCGTCGGCGCTGGCTATTGTTCCAGCCAGCTCGTCAACAGCGATTTGTAAGATGACACGGTCGCCTACCAAGGGTCCGGACGCCAAATCGCGACTTTGCGGGCAGAGATGCAGTATTATGCCGAGTTCGACCGCTCGGCTTCTCGTTTGACCGGACCAACATTCCATCTCAATTCTCCCCATTCGTTGGCTGCCAACGCTAGGCTCCCTGTCTGCTTTCTGGGTAGAGATGCGCTGATATCAATACTCCTTCAGAATGATGGGGAGGCCCGAAAGCCTCCCCATCTTCGCCAACCATTTCAGAGCGCGCAGCATGCGGAGCGCCCATATCCTGATTACTCGATGATCTTCACAATCGCGCGGTTATCCCGCTGAACGATGACTCGGCGGTCGTTAATGACCGTGTAGGCGTAGGCGTCGTTATCGGGCACTGTTTCCAGCACCACGTCATCCGGCAGGGTGTTTCCAACGACAATCGTTTCCTTGACGACATACTTTTGAGCGGGCGCGGGGCGTTCCTCGATATATGTGACCACTTCCTTCGGCGGCGGGTTGAGTGAGGCTCCGGCGATCATGCCCAAAGCTCCACCGATGACCGCTCCCACGGGGCCGCCGACGATAGCACCTGTTACGGCTCCCCCTGCGCCTGTCACGATGGCAGCGTCATCATCGGCGTAAACCGGGAGCGAAACGGCCGAAACGGCGATACACGTCGCTGCTAAAAGTATCTTCTTCATCTCTAAGTCCTTTTCGGTGGGTGATAGTGCCATGGCATGTAAAGGAGGGCTTGTTATCGGCCATAACCCTGGGCCCACTGTGTAGTGGGCGCGTCGATCCCATAGCCGGCCATGTCTGCCGAAGAGCTCAGGCTCACCTGGGTCACAAGTAGGGTCGCTGTGATTGCGCAGAGAAGAGTTACAGTGAGCGCCAGGGCCCGCAGATTGGGAGTGTGGTTGTCGGCGTTCATCAGGTCATCCTCTGTTTGGTCAAACAAGTCCCGCCGACTCAAAGGGTTCCGCAATTTTCCTGATTTTGGTGTTAATTCAATATCTTGAACTGGCGTGTCATAATTTAGCAGGGACCTCCGGTTGAGATGCCAAGGATTCTGCTTCCAGTTTTTAGGTGCGGAACATTTCCTAGAACCTTGCGTTCGTTTCCCATTACCGAGACCAACCAAGGAGAATGATAATGAAGAAGACAGTCATCATGGCATGCGCTGGAGCTCTCGCGTCTGCGTCGTTTGCCTTCGCCGACGACGTGATCATCCGTCAGACCGATCCGGAACCCACCAACAGCATCGTGATCAAAGAGAAGCAGGACCCCGACCTGATCATCAAGAAGAAGAAGGTCATCATCCGGGAAGACAATGATCCGGACGTCACGATCAAGGGTTCGATCAACGTAGACTAACCCTCAAGCGTGCCCGTAACCCGGTGGCAGGCACGCCACCCAAAAGAGATTTGTCGATGGATGAGGTTGATAGTTACGCCGCCTATATCTTCGCGCTGATTAGCACGACTTGCTACGCCACGCTGCTGCTTCAGGCGCTTGGCCAATGAACCGGGGTTAGAGCACCTTTGGCCTTTTAAGAAGAAAGCCGCCGGGAATCCGGCGGCTAATGGCTTTAGATGACGTACGCATCATTCGCATTCACGGGGAAGCCTCAACGAAGGCCAAAAAACCCTAAAATCGCCAGTACGATTACGACGGCGCCTACAATCCAAATGATCTGATTCACGGCTCTCTCCTTTGTCGATCGGATCGTAAACGACTGAAGCGCTTGAAAGTTCCCTCTAGAGGGATATTGGCGTCTATTGCCCGGCTAACAGCCGGGTTATGTTTACTCGGCCTTGATTTATGGCGAGCTTGCGCGGGCGTTACGAGCCCAAGTCTGCAAAACTACAGACGAGCTCACAGAGGGGGAATAGCCTTGTTCCGCTGGAACATGACTTTGGAGCCTAACGAATTGGAAATGCTGCAGCGGGTCTATAAGACTATCCTGCGCGAGGTGTGAATAGGCGCTGGACTTTAACCCTTTCGCCTCGGAAGATTGACCCCGGCCCGCGCTCTCTAGCGCGTTGTGCCGCTATCACTAATTCCGCATCGGACGGGGTCCACGTTCGGCGCCGGTAGTGGGTCAAAAGCCGCGCCGAAACACATGCATGCCGCGACAGTCGCTGTGCTGTCGGACTATGCCGCCCGGCGCGACCCACACCTTGGTACGCCACGCAGCCCCTATTTCTTCGTCGCCGAGCAGGGCGGCAGATTGCTGCATCAATACGTGCATCGCGTGTTCTGGCAACTATCTCGGCAAGTCGGGTTCCGGCTGGAGGGACAGCCCAAAGGCTCACGGATTCACGATCTGCGCATCGTTCGTCGTCCAAACCCTGATCAACTGGTATCGTGCTGGCGAAGATGCGGAGCGCGAAAATTATACGGCATTAAGGCAGCTCGCAGCATGGAAAACCGCGCAGATGACGCCGTCCCCACGCTATACCGGTTAGCCAGAACGTGATTTAAAATCAGACGCGATCATACTTTAAATTGGCCGAGAGTTCGGTTAAAGATAGTCGATGATCGACACTCCCCTTCTGAAGACATTAATTGATCGCAAGGCCCGGCCTATCGTTGAGACGGCGCTTGCCGACACCCGTGTCGTCCTGATTGCCGGACCGCGACAAGCCGGAAAGACGACCCTTGCGCGCCAGTTCTCTGGTTCCGACCGTCCCTATATTACCCTGGACGACGTCGGTTCGCTCAATGCAGCGAGGACTGACCCAATCGGCTTTATCCGGGGCATTAAGCGGGCCGTAATCGATGAGGTACAGCGGGCGCCCGAATTGATGTTGGCGATCAAGGAAAGCG
Organism: Rhizobium sp. SRI_017; assembly: GCF_057586295.1. Taxonomy (NCBI): domain Bacteria; kingdom Pseudomonadati; phylum Pseudomonadota; class Alphaproteobacteria; order Hyphomicrobiales; family Rhizobiaceae; genus Rhizobium; species Rhizobium sp. SRI_017. Next base: position 3,071 of record NZ_JBYCZP010000007.1, read on the forward strand.
TCGATCGCGATGACGAGCCGGGGCGGTTCCTGCTCACGGGTTCCGCCAATCTGGCGACAATTCCGGCGATTGCCGACTCGCTTGCGGGTCGCTTGGCAGTCGTCCCCTTATTGCCGTTTGCACAATCGGAAATCCGGTCCACCCCGGGTCGTCTGCTGGATCGGTTGTTTGCCGGAGAAGAGCCTTATGTCGCAGAGGATACCGTTGTTGGCGACGACCTGATGCTGACAGTGCTACGCGGCGGGTATCCAGAAGTTCTGCGCCGGACGACGCACGGCCGGCGGACTGCGTGGCTGCAAGATTACGTGAATTTGATCCTCGATCGCGATGTGCGCGATATCGCAAGCATCGATCAACTGGATCGGCTTCCACGATTGCTCGATGTTCTTGCGGAGCACGCCGGACAAATGGTCAATCACAGCAGCTTCGGCGCTGCACTCGGATTGTCGAGCATCACCGCCCAGAAATATGTGGCCATTCTCGAGCGCCTCTATCTTATCCGGACACTCGTGCCGTGGTCGAACAACCGTTTGAACCGGCTGGTCAAGACGCCGAAACTCCACTTCCTCGACACGGGATTGCTCGCCGCCTTGCGGGAAGACGAAGCGAATGCGCTTCGAGATAGCAAGACCCGATTTGGCCCACTGCTCGAAAGCTTCGTCGTGTCAGAGCTACTGAAGCTGGAATCCTGGTCAGACCGGCGCTTATCCTTCTCGCACTACCGGACGAAGGACCGCGATGAAGTCGATGTCGTGATCGAAGATCGGCGTGGCCGGATCGTTGGAATCGAGGTCAAAGCATCCGCAACAGTGAAGTCCGACGATTTTCGAGGGCTACGCCAGTTGCAGGACGCCGTCGGCGAACGCTTCGTGCGTGGACTGGTCCTGCATGACCATGACCGCGTGACACCGTTTGGAGAAAAGCTCCAAGCCGCACCGCTATCTCTCCTATGGACCATGTAAGCTGTGGGCATCGCCCATGCGCGAGCGTCTGCGCGCAATTCGCGATGGTTGTTGGAAGAGATGTCGTGGCGTGGGATGTGGAACAGGTTGACAATCGCAGCATGGATGGGAACGGAGCTTTGTAGACCGCGCCTTGACTGAAGTGCTTCGGATCCGCTCTCGCCGCCGAATTGGCTGATGAGTGCTTGGGGGTCAACCTTACTCCCGTGCTCCGGCTATTTCTGCCCTTCGTATTCTATCAACTGCTGGAACTGCGAAATAGGTGGGTTGCCAATTCCGCGCCATTCACCGTGCTAAAATGGAACCACCAGACGCTTCAGTAAGGGCTCCTAACGTCGCCTAGAAAGGTAGTCGCGCATTCTCCTTGACCTCCTTCATCACGAAGAAAGTCCGGGTCTGCCGCACACCGGGCAGGGCGATGAGCTTCTGGCCGTGCAGCTTGTTGAAGTCGGCCATGTCGCGGACGCGGATTTTCAGGAGATAGTCGAAGTCGCCTGCGACAAGATTGCAGTCCAGCACTTCCTTCATCTCCATAACCGCGCCCTCGAAGGCCCCAAAACTCTCCGGCGTCGAGCGATCGAGCACCACGCCGACCATGACGAGCGCGCCGAGACCGACGGCCGCCGGCGCGACTTCTGCACGCACGCCGCTGATGTAACCTTCGTCGAATAGCCGCTGAGTGCGCCTATGGCAGGTTGCGGCGCTGACATTGACCCGCTCTGCGAGGTCGGCATTGCTGAGCCGGCCCTCCGATTGCAGGGCGCGCAGGATCTTGAGGTCGATACGGTCGAAATCCTCAGTGGAAGAATCTTTCATTTTTGGCCAGATAGATTGAAGAATTGAATTTAGACTTCGAAAATCTATCTCCCCAGAGGAAATTTCGCAACAAAATTAGAGAGCACCTTTCACAAGAATTCCATTAGCCTTCGGCAAGAAAATCGGCACGGGGGCCATGATCGATGTCACTTCTGGAAAAGTTTGAACGCTATCCTCTCACCTTCGGCCCGACGCCGATCGAGCACCTACCGCGGCTGACCGCGGCGCTGGGCGGCAAGGTCGAGATCTACGCCAAGCGCGAGGACTGCAATTCCGGCCTCGCCATGGGCGGCAACAAGCTGAGGAAACTCGAATACATCGTGCCGGACGCCATCGCCTCTGGGGCCGACACACTGGTGTCGATCGGCGGCGTGCAATCGAACCATACCCGCATGGTGGCGGCGACGGCTGCCAAGATCGGCATGAAATGCGTGGTGATCCAGGAAAAGTGGGTGCCGCATTACGATGCTGTCTACGATCGTGTCGGCAATATCCTGATGACCCGACTCATGGGTGCCGACAGCCGGCTGGTCGATGACGGCTTCGATATCGGCATCCGCCAGAGCTGGGAAGATGCGATCCAGTCGGTAAAGTATGCAGGCGGCAAACCCTACGCGATCCCGGCAGGCGCATCGGTGCATAAATATGGCGCGCTCGGCTATGTCGGCTTTGCGGAAGAAGTCACGGCGCAGGAGAAGGAACTCGGCTTCACCTTCGACTACATCATCGTCTGCGTCGTCACGGGCTCGACCCAGGGCGGCATGGTTGTCGGCTTTGCGGCGCAAGATCGGGCCGAACGGGTAATCGGAATCGACGCGTCGGGTATGCTCCAGCAGACGCGGGACCAGGTGCGCAACATCGTAGATGCGACCTCGGAACTTGTCGGGCTCGGCCGCGCGGTCCGGGAAAGCGAGATCGTCATCAACCCGGATTATGCCTATCCCGCCTATGGCGTGCCCTCGGAAGACACCAACGAGGCGATCCGTCTGGCCGCACGTACCGAGGCGATGATCACTGATCCCGTCTATGAGGGTAAATCCATGCAGGGGATGATCGACCTCACGCGCAAGGGCTTCTTCCCCGAGGGCTCCAGGGTGCTCTACGCCCATCTAGGCGGCGCTCCGGCGCTCAATGGTTACAGTTATTACTATAAGGACGGCTGAGCCGGCTGCCCGAGCAAGCGCCGATCCGGACCCATTGCCTTCCCGCCGCCGATCCGCAACGGACAATGACCATGAGCGACACGACGCCTCTCAGGACCATCGAACAGCGCCTTCTGTGGCTCTCCCACTGGATGATCCACTATGCAAACCACATTCGACCGAAGGTCGACAACATCAAAACCGGAGGACATCAGGCGAGTTCGGCCTCCATGGTTTCGATCATGACGGCGCTCTATTTCTCGGCCTTGCGGCCGGAAGATCGCGTGGCGGTCAAGCCGCATGCCTCGCCGGTGTTCCATGCGATCCAGTATCTGATGGGCAGGCAGACGCGGGAGAAGCTCGAGAATTTTCGCGCACTTGGTGGGGCGCAGAGCTATCCCAGCCGGACCAAGGACATCGATGACGTCGACTTTTCGACCGGTTCGGTGGGCCTCGGCGTCGCGATCACGGCGCTCGCCTCGATCGTCCAGGACTTCGTCCGTGCCAAGGCCTGGGGGCAGGGCAGACTCGGCCGCATGATCGCGCTCGTGGGTGACGCCGAACTCGACGAGGGCAATGTCTACGAGGTGCTGCAAGAAGGCTGGAAGAATGATCTCAGGAATTGCTGGTGGATCATCGACTATAATCGCCAGTCGCTCGACGGCATCGTCCGCGACGGCCTGTTCGAACGTGTCGAGAAGATTTTCGAGACGTTCGGCTGGGACGTGGTCCGGGTCAAATATGGAGTTCTGCAGCGCGCGGCCTTCGAGGAGCCGGGCGGCGGCAAGCTGCGCGAATGGATCGACCGCTGCTCCAACCAGGACTATTCGGCACTGACCTTCATGGGCGGCGCGGTCTGGCGCAAGCGGCTGCTCGACGATCTCGGCGACCAGGGCGATGTCACCGCTCTCATCGATCGACGAAGCGATGCCGAACTTTCGGCCCTGATGGAGAATCTCGGCGGCAACTGCGTGGCGACCATGGCCGAGATCTTCGCCGCCATCGACCATGACTGTCCAACCTGTTTCCTCGCTTATACGATCAAAGGCTGGAACACGCCTATCGCCGGACACAAGGATAATCACGGCGGGCTGATGACATCAAAGCAATTCGCCGACTGGCAGGCCTTCATGGGCATCGCGCCAGGCGAGGAATGGGAGCCTTTCGCCGGCGTGCCCGATCGCGCCGCACTCAAGATGTTTCTCGCTTCGGTGCCGTTCTTCGCGGAAGGCGAAAGGCGCTATTGCGACCATCGGCTGGACGTGCCGCGGATCGAACTCGACTCCAGCAGGGAAATCTCGACGCAGTTCGCCTTCGGCAAGATTCTCGACGATTTCGCCAAGGGCGGGTCAACACTCGTCGAACGCATCATGACGACATCACCCGATGTCACTGGCACGACCAGCCTGGGGGCGTGGGTGAACCGCCGCAAACTTTTCGCGCGCAAGCCGGCCGCCGACGCCTTCATCGAGCACCGCATTGCCTCGACAGCGAAGTGGGAATTCACACCCGAGGGCCAGCATGTCGAGCTCGGCATTGCCGAGATGAACCTCTTCCTGCTGCTAGGTGCTGCCGGGCTCAGCCATTCGCTGTTCGGCAAGCGGCTGATTCCCATCGGCACGGTCTATGATCCCTTCGTCTGCCGAGGTCTCGATGCGCTGAACTATGCCTGCTATCAGGACGCCCGTTTCATGATCGTCGGCACACCTTCGGGCGTGACGCTCGCGCCGGAGGGCGGCGCGCATCAGTCCATCGGCACCCCGCTGATCGGCATGAGCCAGGATGGACTGGCGGCCTTCGAGCCAGCTTTCGCGGATGAGCTCGGCGTCATTATGGAATGGGCCTTCGACTATCTCCAGCGCGACGGCGACAACGATCCAGACGAGCGGACATGGTTGCGCGATGAGACCGGCGGTTCGGTCTATCTCAGGCTCACCACCAAGCCGCTGGAACAACCGTTGAAGCGGGTCGACGACGACTTTCGGCAGGGCGCCATCGACGGCGCCTACTGGCTCAGAAAGCCCGGGCCGAACTGCTCGGTCGTCATCGCCTATCAGGGTGCGGTGGCCGACGAGGCCATTGCCGCGGCCGGCATGATCGGCGAGCACAGGCGTGATATCGGCGTGCTCGCCGTCACCTCGGCCGACCGGCTCAATGCCGGCTGGACGGCGGCGCAGCGCGAACGCGCCCGTGGCAATGCCCGCGCCAAAAGCCATGTCGAAAGCCTCCTCGATCCGTTGCCCGACCATTGCGCGGTGGTCACCGTGATCGACGGACACCCCGCGACGCTCTCCTGGCTCGGGGCCGTGGCGGGCCATCGGACCATCCCGCATGGCGTCGAGCATTTCGGACAGACGGGGACGATCGGAGACCTTTACCGGCATTTCCGGATCGACCGGAATTCCATTGCCGCCTCGGTGATGGCGCTCACATCAGGCAAGCGGGCCGCAGCGTACGAGGTTTTGCTCTTCCCATGACACGTCAAAGGCACAATCGACGCCGAGCCTGGCACCTCGGATCAAGATGGTGCAGTCCAACTGCCCAGCTTTTCATAAATGCCGTCACGCAATTGCCTGACCTGGCGGTTGAGATCGCCGAGTTGACCCGACGTGTGCCCGGACGTTTTCAGGAGCGCATCGCCCAGGCAGCCGGCTCTCGATCTCAGCGCGCGGCCCTGGTCGGTCAGCGCCACGACCACCTGACGTTCGTTCTCCGGATTGCGCGTGCGGCGCAGGAGGCCGGCGCCTTCCAGCCGTTTGAGCAAGGGCGTCAGGGTGCTCGATTCAAGGGCGAGTTTCTCGCCGATGTGACCCACGGTCTGTTCGTCCTCCTTCCAGAGCACATTGAGCACGAGATACTGCGGATATGTCAGGCCGAGCTCGTCGAGCCAGGGCTTGTAAAGCCTCTGGATCGCCATGCCTGCGGAATAGATGGCGTAGCACACTTGGTTGTCGAGCGGCACGGGGTCGTTTGATTTCTGTCGGGCCATGGAAGTCTCCTTTGGCCCAACATATAGCTAACGTTTTCGTGAAAAGATATATCGCGATAACAATTATGGTTGACAGGCGTGAAGGCAATCGATAGACGATAATTATCGCGATAACATTTGTCGCATAAAGCAAGGAGAGAGCAAATGAAGACCAGCACCATCATCGCCGCCACGGCGGCAATCGGCATCGCTGCCGCCACATCCGCCCAATCCGCTGAAAAGATCCCCGACAGCCAGATTGTCAGGAATGTCGTTCTCGTCCATGGCGCTTTCGCCGATGGATCCGGCTGGCGCGGCGTCTATGACAATCTCACTCAGCGTGGCTACAAGGTTACCATTGTCCAGAATCCGCTGACCTCATTGGCCGACGATGTCGCCGCCACGAAGCGAGCGATCGAACGTCAGGACGGCCCGACCATTCTCGTCGGTCATTCCTGGGGCGGCGTCATGATCACTGAGGCGGGCGTTGACCCAAAGGTAGCCGGCTTGGTCTATGTCTCCGCCCTGTCACCGGACGCCGGCGAGACCACCGCGCAGCAGTATGAAGGCTACACGACACCGCCGGAATTCGTGATCGAACCGACAGCCGATGGTTTCGGCTTCATCAAGGCGGACACGTTCAAGGCCGGCTTTGCCGCCGACACGACCGATGAAGACGCCGCTTTCCTGCGCGACTCGCAGGTGCCGATCAATTTGTCGGCCTTCGGCGTCAAGCTCGAGAATGCCGCTTGGCGCACCAAGCCGAGCTGGGCCGTTATCGCTCGCCAGGACAAGGCTTTCGACCAGCGGATGCTCCAGGATATGGCCAAGCGCATTGGCGCAAAGGTCACGGAGGTTGATGCCAGCCACGCACTGTTCATGACTCAGCCGAAGGTCATCGCTGACGTCATTGACAAGGCCGCGAAGAGCACGCAGCAAGCCGCCCGGTGATACTTCGTCCGAATGCAAAGCAGGCGGCGCAAAAGCCGCCTGCCAGTGTCACGACGCCTGGTCAGGTCGCTGTATCCGATACCCCAACGCATCGCCAGAAGGGACGCCGTTGGACCAGCAAGACATATTGAGCCATTAAGCATTTTCCGGCGGGAGTATGGTCTCCTCTCTGACGCGAACCGTGGTTCAGCCTCATCAATCAAACTGCGCGTTCCTTAACTCGAGAGCGGAAATAGTTCCGCTCTTGCTTCTTGGGCAGGTTAGCTCCGGGCTGGCGTAAATTGCGGTGTCTACCGTTCGAATCTCCTCAGTGTGGAGGGAGACTTGAAATCAAGCACAGGAGCAGTTCGCCCTTGACCGGGCGCCTCTTTGCGAAATAGATTTGATCCATTCACCAGGGGTGTCCCGACAAGGGGCTGAGATTCTGCTGAGCGATTTCGCAAGCGCAGTGACCCGTTGAACCTGATCCAGTTCATACTGGCGTAGGGACGGTGCAAGCGCTGACGACACGCAGATTCTCACCATGAATCCGTATCGGCGTTCTTCCATCATTCCGGCTTGATGACTGGGTCTCCAATGCGAAAACTTTGGAGCCTCACGATGAACATTGCCGAAAACTTCAAATCCCCCACAGTCACCACAGGCCCGCTTCCCGCGGCGAGGAAGGTGTTTGTTGGAGGCAAGATCCACCCTGGCCTTCAGGTGCCGATGCGCGAGATCGCACTTCATCCGACATCGGGTGAGCCGCCAGTGACACTCTACGATTCGTCCGGGCCCTATACCGATTCTGCCCATGTCGTGGCCATCGAAGCCGGCCTGCCACGACTGCGCGAGGCATGGATCGCGGCCCGTGGAGACGTGGGGTTCTGTGAGGCGCGCGCGGTCAGGCCGGAAGACAACGGCTTCGTTTCGGGTGATCGCCTCACACCGGAATTTCCGGTGCACAATCGTCCCTTCAAGGCCCTGGACGGCAGGCCAGTGACACAGCTGGCCTACGCCCGGGCCGGGATCATCACGCCGGAAATGGAATTCGTTGCCATCCGGGAAAATCTCGGCCGCAAGGCCATCAGAGAGCAGATCGTCCGCGATGGAGAGAGCTTCGGCGCCGCGATTCCCGATTTCGTGACACCCGAATTCGTGCGCGAGGAGGTCGCGCGTGGCCGGGCGATCATTCCTGCCAACATCAATCATCCCGAGAGCGAGCCGATGATCATCGGGCGCAATTTCCTGGTCAAGATCAACGCCAATATCGGTAATTCCGCCGTCACCTCGTCTATGGCCGAAGAGGTCGACAAGATGGTCTGGGCGATCCGCTGGGGTGCCGACACCATCATGGATCTCTCCACCGGCCGCAACATCCACAACATCCGCGACTGGATCATCCGCAATTCGCCGGTTCCGGTTGGCACCGTGCCGCTCTACCAGGCGCTGGAAAAGGTCGGCAGCATCGCGGAGGATCTCACTTGGGAGGTCTATCGCGACACGCTGATCGAGCAAGCCGAGCAGGGCGTCGACTATTTCACAATCCATGCCGGCGTCCGGCTTCACTACATCCCGCTGACCGTCAATCGCGTCACCGGTATCGTCTCGCGCGGCGGTTCGATCATGGCCAAGTGGTGCCTACATCATCACCGCGAGAGCTTCCTCTACGAGCACTTCGAAGAGATTTGCGACATCTGCCGAGCCTATGACGTGTCCTTCTCGCTCGGTGACGGGCTGCGGCCGGGCTCTATCGCCGATGCCAACGATGCGGCGCAATTCGCCGAACTCGAAACACTCGGTGAACTCACCCGGATCGCCTGGGCGAAGGATTGCCAGGTGATGATCGAAGGCCCCGGCCATGTGCCGATGCACAAGATCAAGGAAAACATGGACAAGCAGCTCGCTATCTGCGGCGAGGCACCCTTCTATACACTCGGGCCGCTGACGACCGATATCGCGCCGGGCTACGATCACATCACCTCCGGCATCGGTGCGGCAATGATCGGCTGGTTCGGCACGGCGATGCTCTGCTACGTCACCCCGAAGGAACATCTCGGCCTGCCCGATCGCAACGACGTCAAGACCGGCGTCATCACCTACAAGATCGCGGCGCATGCCGCCGATCTCGCCAAGGGTCATCCGGCTGCAAAGCTTCGCGACGACGCATTGTCACGGGCGCGGTTCGAGTTCCGTTGGGAGGACCAGTTCAATCTCTCGCTCGACCCGGACACCGCACGCGCCTTCCACGACGAGACGCTGCCGAAGGAAGCACACAAGGTGGCGCATTTCTGCTCGATGTGCGGCCCGAAATTTTGCTCCATGCGCATCTCGCACGACATTCGCGCCGAAGCACAGAAGGAGGGACTCGAAGCGATGGCCGCGAAATATCGTGCCGGCGGCGATCTCTACATGCCAGTGGGAGAGTGACATGCGCGCGCTGATAAAGGGGGCCGGCGTTGCCGGCCTTGCCGTGGCGCATGAGTTCGTTTCCCAGGGTTTTGCAGTGGATGTCGCGGAAACAGCGCCGGCAATCGGCGCCGGCGCTTCATGGCTGGCCGCCGGCATGCTCGCGCCGTGGTGCGAGCGCGAGAGCGCGGATTCGCGGGTGCTCGATGAAGGCAGGATGGCGGCCGACTGGTGGGAAGCGGCAGCGGCAGGTGAGGTGGTGCGGAGGGGAACGCTGGTCGTCGCCCAGTCTCGTGACATGAGCGAACTTGCCCGTTTCGCGTCCCTCACATCGGAATATCAATGGCTGGATGAAGGAGGCCTAGCCGAGCTGGAGCCTGCGCTCTCAGGGCGCTTCCGCAGGGGCCTTTTCTTTCATGGCGAAGCGCATCTCGATCCGCGGCGTGCTTTGCGGGCGCTTCAGAGTTCGCTGCAGTCACGTGGTGTCAGGTTTCACTTCGGCGCGGGACACAACGCTCCGCCCGGCGACTTCGATCATGTGATCGATTGCACCGGTGCTGCCGCGATCGGCAGGCTGGAACGGCTGCGCGGCGTCCGCGGCGAGATGCTCTATCTCGAAACCGACGAGGTTGTGCTCTCCCGGCCCGTCCGGCTGCTCCATCCGCGCCACCCGATCTACGTCGTTCCACGCGAGCGCGGCCGGTTCATGGTCGGCGCCACGATGATCGAGAGCGAAACGGATCGGCCGCCAACGGCGCGCTCCCTCTTGGAGCTTCTGAATGCGGCCTATGCGCTTCATCCCGCTTTCGGCGAAGCGACTGTGCTTGAGACTGGGGCTGGCGTGCGGCCCGCATTTCCGGACAATTTTCCGCGCGTGCTCCAGGTGGGACGCGTGCTGCATGTGAACGGGTTCTATCGTCATGGCTTTCTGCTGGCGCCCTCCATGGCCCGACGGGTAGGCGAGAGGCTGACGGAGGCGAGGATGAGACAAGCGAGAATGGGAGCAACGCCATGAGACTGATCGTCAACGGGGAAGATCAACACCTCGAGGCCGCGACGCTGACCGATGTCCTGACCCTTCTGGAATACGAGGGTGGATGGTTGGCCACCGCCGTGAACGGGGAACTGGTCCATCGCGAGGATCGCGCCGCCCACCACCTCTATGAGGGCGACCGGATCGAAGTTCTGACACCGCTTCAGGGAGGGTGAGATGGCTCTTTTTTATGGAGCCGAAACAGGCTCGCGACTGCTTCTCGGCACGGCACGATATCCAAGCCCGGCGACCCTCGAAGAGGCGGTGCGGCGCTCCGGAACAGAGATCGTTACCGTTTCCCTCCGGCGTGAAGCCGCCGGCGGCAAGGCGGGAGGAACCTTCTTCGAAATGATCCGCACGCTCGGTGTGCGTGTGCTGCCGAACACGGCGGGGTGCCATTCGGTGTCCGAGGCCGTGCTGACGGCGAAAATGGCGCGCGAGCTTTTCGGCACTGATTGGATCAAGCTCGAAGTGATCGGGCATCATGACACGCTGCAACCTGATGTCTTCGGGCTGGTGGAGGCGGCGAGAATTCTTTGCGGCGAAGGCTTCAAGGTGTTCCCCTATACAACCGATGATCTCACCGTCGCTGAACGCCTGCTGGAGGCGGGCTGCGAAGTGCTGATGCCGTGGTGCGCGCCGATCGGCTCGGCGATAGGACCGGTCAACATGATGGCTCTGAGATCCCTGCGTGCTCACTTCCCTGATGTGCCGCTAATCGTCGATGCGGGCATCGGCCGCCCGTCGCATGCCACCCAGGTGATGGAGATCGGCTACGATGCAGTCCTTCTCAACACTGCGGTTGCGGGAGCGAATAATCCGGTCCTGATGGCTGCGGCTTTCGCGCAAGCCATCGAAGCGGGCCACAATGCTTATCGCGCGGGACCGCTCGAACCGCGGGACATGGCGGTTCCGTCAACCCCTGTTATTGGCAAGGCGGTGTTCGCATGAAACTCGATCCCTTCTACCTGATCGTCGACAGTGCCGGTTGGATCGAGAGGTTGGTGCCCGTGGGTGTCCGGTTGGTGCAATTGCGGATCAAGGATAGGCCCGACGCAATCCTGCGTGCCGAGATCCGCAAGGCGCGGGCCATATGCGCCCCGCATGGCTGCCAGTTGATCATCAACGACTACTGGCAGCTTGCCATCGAGGAGGGTTGCGATTTCGTCCACCTTGGACAGGAGGATCTCGCGGATGCCGATGTGAAGGCCATCCGCGCGGCCGGCCTGAAGCTCGGCGTTTCGACGCATGACGATGCCGAACTCGAGACCGCACTCGCCGCCGGTCCAGACTATGTCGCACTCGGCCCCGTTTATCCAACCACCCTCAAGCAGATGAAATGGGCGCCCCATGGGCTGGAGCGGCTCGCAACGTGGAAAAGACACGTCGCGCCGCGGCCACTCGTCGCGATCGGCGGGCTGAACATCGAAAGGCTGCAAGGTGTGTTCGACGTGGGCGCCGACAGCGCGGCCGTGGTCACCGACATCACGCAGAACGCCGATCCCGAAGAGAGAACCCGGGCATGGATCGAATTCACGGAACGATGGCGATGAGAAGCCCGCCGTACGTGCTTGTCGTTGCCGGCTCGGATTCCTCCGGTGGTGCCGGCATTGCGCGGGACATCGCCACGCTGTCCCATTTCGGCGTCCGCGCTTCACTGGCACTGACGGCCGTGACGGCGCAAACAAATGCGGCGGTCATCGCGGTGGAAGCCATGCCCGCTGCTTTGGTCGCTGCCCAGATGCGGGCGGCGTTAGACGCGAATCCGATCGCGGCCATCAAGATCGGGATGCTGGCAACAGCCGAGATTGTGGCGGCTGTTGCGGGTGCATTGGCCGAATACGAAACCATTCCCGTCGTTCTGGATCCCGTAATCGCCAGTACATCGGGCGCCCGGCTGCTTTCGGATGCGGGCATCGAAAGTCTGCGGCGAAGGCTATTGCGGGTATCGTCGTTGGTGACGCCGAATCTTCCGGAACTCGGCATTCTCACGGGCGCTGGCACAGCTCGCTCCGATATCGAGATTGCCGGCCAGGTCGCCTGGTTGCTCGACAAGGGTCCGGCGAAAGTATTGGTGAAGGGCGGGCATGCCGGAGGACCAAGATCGATCGACACGCTGTTCGCTAGCAGGGAGCCGCAACGGCATTTTGCATCTCTGAGGCGCGATGCCTCCCTGCGGGGGACGGGCTGCATGCTGTCGAGCGCTATCGCGGCTCATCTGGCTCTAGGGTACGAGATCCAGGCAGCCGTTATCCGGGCGAAGGCTTTCGTGGACGAGAAGTTCGATGCGGAGGGCGGTCGGTTATCGAATCTGGAGCCCGCTCCTGTCGAGAGCTGACTGTCGGCGGCGGGCCATGATTTGACGGTGTGGAACCGCGACCCGCTCAAGTGGAACCGCTGGCCAAATCTGGGCGACGGTAGCACCGACACCGCACGACCACGCAGAAGGAACTGTATTCGTCATCTGGATGCGTGTTGTTCAGATTCAGCGGCCACAGCCACTGTCGAGGCGTTGGTAGAATTTGTAGCCTTGCACAGCTATCTCCTTTCGAGTTGGAGGTGCTCGCCGGATAATGTTGGTCAGGCCGGCTAAATGACGATGATCGCTGGGGCCGAAACGGCAGAACATTGCGGGCCTCATACGTGAAGGCGCTCCAGGCCGTGAAACCTGGAGCCGATTTTTGGAACCAGCAGCTAGTTGCCGGCCGCCTGAGCCGCGTAGTTGTAGCTGTCGTAGCTGTATTCGGCCACCCGGAACCACTGGAAGGACTCGTCGCGAAATTTCTTCCATTCTGGATAGATCTTTGCCCAGGCCGGGTGCTCCTCGCCATATTCTGCGTAGAGTTCGAACGCCGCTTTGTAGGCTGCATCCATGATATCACGCGGCATCGGCCGCAGCTTGACGCCCTTGCCCACCAGCGAACGGATCGCCGAGGTGTTCTTTACGTCGTACATGGCTTGCATGTTGAGGTTTGCCGCCTTGCAAGCCGTGTCCAGCGCAACCTTGTAGGCCTCCGGAAGCGTCTCGTACTGCGTCTTGTTGATGAAGAAATGAACCGTCAGGCCGCCTTCCCAATAGGCCGGGTAGTAGTAGTTCGGGGCGATCTGGTAGAAACCCAGGCGTTCGTCGTCGTATGGCCCGATCCATTCGGCGGCATCGATTGTGCCGCGCTCGAGAGCAGGGTAGATGTCGCCGCCCGGTAGCTGCTGCGGCACGACGCCGAGCCGCGACATCACCTGCCCTGCAATGCCGGCGATCCGCATCTTGACGCCCTTGAGATCGGCGAGGTTCCTGATATCGTCGCGGAACCAGCCGCCCATCTGGGCACCAGTGGCGCCGCCGGGAATGCCGACCACACCATAATCGGCCAGGAAGGCGTTATAGAGTTCGTTGCCGCCGCCGTGATAGAGCCAGGCGTTCTGCTGGCGGGCGTTCAGGCCGAACGGAATGGTCGAGCCGATGGCGAATGTCGGATCCTTGCCGGTGAAATAATAGCCGCAGGTATGCGCGATCTCGACGGTGTTGGCGTTGACCGCGTCGAGCGCCTGCGGTCCCGGCACGAGTTCGCCCGCCTGGAACACTTGGATCTCGAATTTGCCTTCGGTGATCTTCGACAGCGCGTTGGCCATCACCACCGCGCCGCCATAGATCGTATCGAGATTGTTCGGGAAGCCGGAGGTCAGGCGCCAGCGAAGCTTGGGCAGTTCCTGGGCGATCGCGGGGGCGGCAAGCGTTGCGCTGGCTGCAGTCGCGACGCCCGCGACAACGCCTTTCGACAGGAAATTGCGGCGGTTGAGAATATTGGTCATCCGTGGTCCTCCTCGGTTTGGATGGTTTGGGTGCCGACCGCGCATCGGCGCAGGCGGCGGCATGCACGTTCCGTGGGTCTATTTTTGCGGCACACCGAAATCCGGAGTCGGTGAGCCGAAGTCCATCGCCGATGAGTCCGGTTTCGCCAAGCTACCGTCCGTGTTGAAGGGCTCGCTCGGTGTTCCGAAAGGATTGTCTCCGTCATCGCCCGGCATCGGCACGTTGAGTTGGATCTCGGAAGGGTTCACGACGGCCTGGTCGGACTTGTAATGGGTCACGAGGCCGGGGAAGGAGATCACCACCGCGACCATGGCGAGCTGGATGGCGAGGAACGGCAGTGCGCCCATGTAGATCTGGCCTGATGTCACGGGCTGGATGGTCTCGCCCGTCATCTTGTCCCTATAGGCGCGCGAGGGTGCCACGGAACGGAGATAAAAGAGCGAGAAGCCGAAGGGCGGATGCATGAAGCTCGTCTGCATGTTGATCGCAAGCATGACGCCGAACCAGATGAGATCGATGCCCAGGCTTTCCGCGACCGGTGCGAGCAGCGGGATGATGATGAAGGCCAGTTCGAAGTAATCGAGAAAGAAGGCCAGGAGGAAGACGAGCAGGTTGGCAACGATCAGGAAGCCGATTTCGCCGCCGGGGATCGAGGTCATGAGATGCTCGACCCAGACATGTCCGTTCACACCGTAGAAAGTCAGGGAGAACACGCGGGCGCCCAGCAGGATGAAGATCACGAAGGACGAGAGCTTGGCTGTCGCATAGAGTGCCGAGCGCAGCATCGTCAGATCGAGGCGGCGGTTGAGGGCGGCAAGCATCAGCGCGCCGACCGCGCCCATGGCCCCGCCCTCCGTCGGCGTGGCGACCCCGATGAAGATCGTGCCGAGCACGAGGAAGATCAATGCGAGCGGCGGAATGAGCGAGGTCGACACCTTGCGCACCAGTTTCAGCCCGCGGAGCGAGCGCGCCGCGACCGGCAGCGCCGGTACGCTGGCCGGCTGCAGCATGGACGTGATGATGATATAACCAGCGTAGACGGCGACGAGCATGAGGCCAGGAACCAGCGCGCCTTTGTACATATCGCCGACGGAACGGCCGAGCTGGTCGGCCAAGATGATCAGCACCAGGCTCGGCGGAATGATCTGGGCCAGCGTGCCCGAGGCCGCGATCGTGCCGGCTGCGACACGGCGGTCATAGCCGTAGCGCAGCATGATCGGCAGCGAGATCAGCCCCATCGAAATGACGGAGGCTGCGACGACGCCCGTGGTGGCGGCCAATATGGCGCCGACGAAGATCACAGCGAATGCGAGACCGCCGCGCACCGGGCCGAAGAGCTGGCCGATCGTGTCAAGAAGATCCTCCGCCATTCCGCTTCGCTCGAGGATCAGGCCCATGAAGGTGAAGAAGGGGATGGCGAGCAGTGTCTCGTTCGACATCTGCCCAAATATTCGGTCGGGAATCGCCCCGAACAGGCTTGCGGGCAGAAGACCCATTTCAATGCCGATGAAGCCGAAGACGAAGCCCACGAAGGCGAGCGCGAAGGCCACCGGATAACCGATGAGCAGCACCACGATCAGCGACAGGAACATGATCGGCGCGAGATTTTCCGCGAAGAATGCGAACATGAATTGAGATCCTGATTAGAGGGTGTTTGCTTCGGCGTCGGCAAGAGCGATCGCATCCGGGGTATCGCCGCGAAGTATGGCTATGCGCTTGATGAGCTCGGAAAGCCCCTGCAGGGCCAGCAGGCTGAAGCCGATCGGGATCAGGGCCCAGACCGGCCAGAGCACAAGGCCCCCCGTATTGTTGGAGACTTCTCCGCTCATGAACTTCGCGATGAGGACCGGCACGGATAGGTAGATCGTAATCAGGCAGAAGGGCAGGAGGAAAAGGACTGTCCCGAGCGTCTCGATCCACAATTGCGTGCGGCGCGACAGGTGACCATAGACGAGGTCGACCTTCACATGCTCGTTGTTGAGCAGCGTATAGGCGGCCGCGATCAGGAAGACGGCGGAGAACAGATACCACTGTGCCTCCAGCCATGCGTTTGAACTAAGATCGAACAGTTTGCGGGTGATGGCGTTGATCGCGCTGATCAGCACGTCCGCCAGAATCAGCCATGACACCGCCTTGCCCAGGAAACTGTTCATCGCGTCGATGACGCGAGACAGCGACAACAATCCCGACATGATACATTCCTCCCGATGGCCTGCTGCGTGGTGCAGCCAGCCGCCGGCGCAATGGGTAAGGTGAGCCCATCGCCGGAGCAAGGTGGAATATTAAGTAAATTCAATAGTATACCCAGAAGTGGGTAGACCGTCAGGCCAATCCGCTCTCGATGACGTAGCGGGTCAGGCCTGCCGTGGTGGTGATGCCGAGCTTCTTCTTGAGGTGCTTGCGATGGGTTTCCACCGTGGCGGCAGAAATGCCCAGGCTCTCGCCGATGTCCCGGTTGCTCTTTCCTGCGGCGAGCAGGCGCAGCACTTCCTTTTCCCGTGAAGTCAGTGGCGTCCCATCCCCGTCGGGGTTGCGCTCCATGAGAACATCGGAGACTCCCGTTGAAAAGTAGGTCTTGCCGCCCGCCACGGATTCGATCGCTGCAACGATCTCATCGGTCGCGACATCCTTGAGAATGTAGCCCCAAGCACCCCGCAGGATCGATCTCGAGATGTATTCGCGGCTGTCATGCATGGAGAGCATCAGGATGCGGATGCCGGGCAGCTTTTCCTTGAAGAGTTCGATCGCGTCGATCCCGTTTACATGCGGCATGTTGATATCCATCAGCACGACGTCGGGCCGGTCGCGAAGGGCGATTTCCAGCCCGGTGCGGGCAAGCCCAGCCGTGCCGGTCACGTCGATATGGCTGTAGGTTTCGAGCAGCGCCTTCAGGCCATCGAGCACCAGAGGATGGTTATCGATGAGCAGGATCTTGATAGGTATCGTGTCGCTCATGCTGCCTCTTGCCGGCTTTCCCGCACGCGATTGGCGGACTTGGGCAGCATCGCGGTCAGCCGCGTGCCCTCGGGCCCCGATTTGACCAGCAGCAATCCACCGAAATGCGCCACGCGCTCCTGCATGTTGCGCAGGCCGAGCCCTCCACGGCCCGCCGCCACAGAATTCTCCTCGAAACCGTTGCCGTTGTCGGAGATCGTCATTCTCACGCGGTCGTTCACGCTCTGAATTCTGATCTCCACCCGGCTCGCGCCTGCGTGCCGTTCGACGTTGTTGAGTGCCTCCTGGGTCACCCGGTAGAGCGCGGTGCTCGCCTCGGGCTTCAGTCGGTCCTTCCAGGCAGCCTCGAAATCCACTTCTATTCCCGTGCGTTCGGTGAAGTTGTGGCCGAGTGCCTCCAGCGCGGCCGTCAGCCCGAGATCGTCCAGAACGCGCGGTCTCAACTCGTGGGAAAGCCGCCGGACTTCCTTGATGGCGCCGTTCAGAGCCTCGATGCCGACGTCGATCGCATTCGAGGCGCCGTCGCTGCCGCTCCTTACCTGCCGGCTTGCGAGATCGATAGCATAGCGCACGCCAACGAGATTTTGCGAAATGCCATCGTGGAGTTCGCGGGCGAGCCGCGCACGCTCCTCTTCCTGCGTGTTGATGATGCGCTGGGCGAGCTGCTTGAGCTTACCATCGGCCATGCGCCGCTCGCGCAACGTGATCAGCATGCAGGTTGCGAACACAAGAAGCACGGCGGGCACGGCTATTAGCGTCACGATCAGGAAAGTCATGCGGATATTCTCGCGCAGATCTGCCTTGGCCGCGGCGGTCTGGGCGAATACGTCATCGAGATAGACGCCCGTCCCGATCATCCATTTCCATTTGTCGAGCCCCGCGGCGAAGGAAAGCTTGTCGGCAAGTTTGCCGGAGGAGGGCTTTTCCCATTTGTATTGATGAAGGCCGCCGCCTTCCTTCGCTTTGGCGATCAGATTGACGATGACCTGGTCGCCATTGGAATCGACGAGTTTCAGCCAGTTGCGCCCCGGGCGGAAGGCCTGGCGCGGGTGGACGAGGTTGTTTCCGTCATAGTCATAGACGAAGAAATACCCATCCTGGCCGTAGTCTAGGGCCTTGAGGATCGCCTTGACCTGCGCTTTGGCCGCTTCGTCCTCCGGGGCTGCCTTCGCATAAACCTCGTTGATGGCGGAAAGAGCAAGATTGGTGAGGTTGAGCAGTTCGGTTTCCTTTGCCTTCAACATGTTCTTTTCGAACGTGTCGATGCTGCTCTGCACAAGCGTGGTCGATTGCCAGGTGATGAAGGCGGTAATTGTGAGGATCGCGATAATCAATGGAACGATGGCGAGCGCCACGATCTGATGGCGAAGATGCACGTCTATCCTCCAGCTCCCGGGCCACTAGATGACGCGACCGCTCGAGGGGTCAGTTCAAGCGCACCACTCATCGATCGTGAATTCCGGTAAGGTTAGCATGTACCCCCGTGGCCGGCCATGCGTTTTGGGGCACGACTGGTAGCTTGCAATCGCTTTCGTCCATCGATAATCAACGCCCCGCCGCCCAAGCCTCCTTTGTGCTTTCCAACAAAGTCTTTGCCTAACCGCGAACGAACTCGTGTTGCATTTCCTTTTTTGCCGTACTCTGTCGGAGAGTTTGGCGCCAAGATTCACAATCAAGCGACGCAGCTCTGGCTCCTCGACCAGGCTCTGGACTTCCACCAAGGAAACCTCTCGGCGCTGCCGCTGGCCGTGAACTTTGTAATTCTTGACGACCTTTTCGGCCTTGACGGCATAGAACTCGACCATGTTAGGCGACGCGGCGCTCGCGGGTCTGCTTGGCATAGATAATCAATCGATCGGCTGTTTGTAGACATTCCCCTCTAATATAAGCCCCCTCTTGCTCGGCAACCTGGTGAGGCCCCTTGCTTTCCGTCGGCCAACCGCATGGCAGGATCCCGCCCGCAGGTGCGCCGCAGTCACGACGACATCTCATCGCCATCGGCCTCCTCGCTCTGGCGATAGAAGACCGCAGGAAATTGCTGCTTCGTTCGTTGCTAAACGACGCGCCGTCGGCTGGGAGCGTTATGAAGAGGCGGGCGACATTCCGTCTGAACTCTCTATGCGTGGATTGTTCGTTGTCTTGAATTGTCAGAGACCCGCGATACGGCGAAGGTCATCCTTGGCACCGGGCGCAGTTGCGAGAACCGGAGCACCGCACGTAAGGCGATCGCCTGCCGTTGGAAACTGGTGGTGCCAGCCACCAGCCTCCTTTACGAGGCAGTAGCCAGCCAGGCAATCCCACGAATGCATATAGGGCTCGTAATAGCCGACCAGCCGCCCGGCCGCGACATATGCGAGCATCAGCGCGCCCGAGCCATTGCGGATGAAGTTGCCGCCGGCGGTGAGCAGATCCTCGACCATTTTCGCCACGACCTGAGGAGTCACATGGTTGTTGGCCCCGATGCCCGTAACCGCATTTCGGATGTTGCGGCTCCCATCGAGCTTAAGCTGTTTGCCGTTGAGCGTCGCGCCCTTGCCTTCTGCCGCGGCATAGACCTCCTGATGGCATGGCGCGGCGATGACGCCGATGACCGGCACCTCGTCCTTTAGCAGGGCGATCGAGACGCACCAGTTCGGCATGCCGTTGACGAACGGGCTGGTGCCATCGATCGGATCTACCACCCAGGTCAGACCCGACGTGCCCGCCTGCAGTCCGAACTCCTCGCCCAGAAAACCGTCGTCGGGAAAATTCTCTACCACACGCTGGCGGATCAGGTTCTCGACGTCGCGATCCGCGATCGAGACAACGTCCTGCGGATCGCGCTTCTGTTCGATGACAAGCGTTTCGCGGCGATTGAAATAATCCAGCGCCAAAGCGCCGGCCTCGTCCGCCATGGCTCGGGCGAGCGCGAAGCGGCTGTCGATCTCAGGTGAAACAGGATTGGTCATTGGAAAACTTATCCTTTGAAATCAGGCGGAGATGAGTGCGATGCCGCGATCCCGGAAACCGATGGCAACGCGGGACGACGTTGCCAGCGATCGATCAACGGCAGGGTCGACGACGAACAGCGTGCCGGATCCTGTCGCCACTTCGTATTCGACGTGATCGCCGAGATAGGCGGAATGGGTGATGGTGCCCGAAAGCGGCGCGTCCTCGGCAGCATCGAGCGTGATGGCATTGGGTCGGACCGCAAGCTTCGCCGGTCCCGTCTGGCCGCCGCGGGCCGGAACGCGATGCTCGAGCCCCGCCACACGGATGAGGGCGCGATCACCGTCGAACGACAGCACCTCGCAATCGACGACGTTCGCCTCGCCCATGAAGTCGGCGATGAAGGCGGAGGCCGGCATGTCGTAGAGCTCGCGCGGCGTTCCGGCCTGGGCGATCTCGCCGTCCTTCATGATCACGACGCGGTCGGACACGGCCAGCGCCTCGTCCTGGTCGTGGGTCACATAGACGGCCGTGAAACCGAGGCGCTGCTGCAATTCTCGAATTTCCGTCCGGACGCGGCGGCGCAGGCGTGCATCAAGATTGGAAAGCGGCTCGTCGAGCAGCAACACCTGCGGCTCGAGCGCCAGCGCCCGGGCAACGGCAACACGCTGCTGCTGGCCGCCAGACAGTTCGGCAGGCAGCCGTTGGCCGAAGCCGCCGAGACCGACGAGCGACATGACCTCCTCCGCACGCTCGCGTGCTTCTTTCTTCTTCAAGCCCGAGGATTCGAGGCCATAGGCGACATTGTCAAGCGCATTCATATGCGGGAAGAGCGCATAGGACTGGAAGACCATCGAGACGTTGCGTTCGTTGGCCGGAAGCATGGTGACGTCCTTGCCGCCGATCAGGATGCGGCCCGCGGTGGGATGTTCCAGACCCGCCAGCATGCGCAGCGTCGTCGTCTTGCCACACCCCGAGGGGCCGAGCAGGGTCACGAGCTCACCTGGATTGATCGTGAGCGATAGATCCGGGATCGCCGTGAAGGACCCGAAGTTCTTGCGGACGTTCTCGAAGGTAACCGAGCCGGCCTTGGAACTGATCATCCGGTTTTCTCCTGAAGGGAAATGGGCAGACGATTGCGCGCCCCCGCCACGCGGGTTTCGCGTCGCAGACGCCGCTCGCCGATGAGATACTGGAAGCCCGCAATGATCGCGATCATCACGAAGATCAGCGTCGAGGAATAGGCGATGGCGACGCCGTATTCGCCATTCTCGACCAGGCCGACGATATAAGAGGTCGCCATGTTGTATTCGGCGCTGACGAGGAAGATGACGGCGCTGATCGAGGTGATGGCGCGGACGAAGGAATAGACGAGCGCTGCAGTGATCGCCGGTCGCAGCAGTGGCAGTACCACCTTGCGGATGGTGCGGAAGCTGTCGGCTCTCAATGTCAGGGAGGCCTCGTCAAGGCTCTTGTCGAGCTGGCTCATGGCCGCCACGCCGCTACGCACGCCGACCGGCATGTTGCGGAAGACGAAACAGGCGACGAGGATGAGCGCTGAGCCGGTCATTTCCAGCGGCGGTAGGTTGAAGGCCATGATGTAGCTGATGCCGATGACAGTGCCGGGAATGGCAAAGCTCATCATCAGAGCAAACTCGAAGAGTTCGCGTCCAGCGAATTTCTGCCTGACAATCAAATAGGCGGTGAGCAGGCCGACGACAGCCGTGAGCGGGGCTGAAATCAGCGCGATCTCCATCGTCGTCCAGAACGAGTTCCAGGCCACCCCCGTCCAGGCAATGCCGTTGTCTCCAAGGCTTACCGAGAAGGCCTTGATGTAGTGGGCAAGAGTCAACGAATTGTCGAGACCCCAGGTCTTCACGAAGCCGCCGAACAGGATCATGCAATAGATGACGAGGGTGAAGATCATCCAGGGGATCACCATCGCATGGACGGCGATGGAGACGGACTTCGGCAGTGCCGCATGCTGGCCGGAATCGCCCTTGCCGGTGACGGTCGCGAAGTTCTTGCCCGACAGCCAGAAACGCTGGGCGAGGAAGGCCGAGAGCGTGAAGACCAGCAGGATCATGGCGAGCACGGCGGCGCGCGTCGGATCGTTCTGCGAGCCGACGACTGCAAAGAAGATGTCGGTCGATAGCACGCCGTGGCTGCCGCCCAGGACCATAGGATTGCCGAAGTCCGCCATGCTCTCGATAAAACCAATCAGGAAAGCATTGGCGATACCGGGCTTCATGAGCGGCAGCGAGACATGCCAGAAGGTGCGCCAGCGGTCGGCGCGTAGCGTCTGCGATGCCTCCTCCATCGACGGGCTGACGCCTTCGACGACACCGATCAGCACGAGGAATGATATGGGCGTGAAGGACAGAATCTGTGCAATCCAGATGCCGGTGAGACCATAGAGCCAGCGGCCCGGCTCGATGCCGAAGACGGAGGAGAGCGTTTGGGTGACAACGCCCGAACGGCCGAAAAGCAGGATGAGCGCCAGGCCGACGACGAAGGGCGGGGTAATGATCGGCAGCACCGTGAGCAGCCGCATCCCCTTCTTGAACGGAAATCGCGTGCGGGTGGCCACCAGCGCGAAGGCGAGGCCCATAAGCGTCGAGCCGGTGGCCGCCATGATCGCCAGAAAGAGGGTGCGCCATGCAACGCCGCATCTGGCGCCGCCCACGACACAGTCGAGGCTCCAGATCGACGGGTCGACGATGTTCTTGGCGAACCCTTTCGCATTGAAGGAGCCATCGAAATCCTGGAAGGCGCCGATGAACATGCTGCCGATCGGATAAAAGACAAAGATCACCACGAGGAAGACCAGAATGGCGATCGAGGCGACGATGAAGGCGTCGCCCCGCAGCGCGCCGCGGTCGGCCAGACCGAAGGCGAAGACGAGAACAAAGGTGAGCGCAGCAACCACCGCGCCTGCGCCCATGGGCGACTGGCCATCGGAAAGCGTTCCAAGAAGGCTTTCCGTGATCGTCCATGTCCAGCCCGAAAAGCCGATCGCCAGCCCTTGGAGTGCGAGAAAGATGACTCCGGCGCCACCAATCCAGGCGAGCAACGTGCCGCGGCGGTGGTGGTCGTCGATGTAGCGCACGCCCATGCCTGCCAGCATCAGCAATGCTGCAACCCCCAGCCACCAGCGGCCGTGGGAGACGATCTGGAGAATGCCGGACGCGCTCGATGCATCGGCGGGAAAGCCACCGATCCAGCCAAGGCTGAAGAAGCCGCCATCGATGCGGTACCACGGCAGGACGAGGAAGGCGGCAATGCCGAGCGCGAGCACGATTGTCAGCCGGCGTCTGCTATTGTCCATGTCCAACCTCGATCAATCGAAAATGCCGGGCCGCGGGGAATGGCGCGACCCGGCGTGAAAGTCGAACGTCAGTTGGCGTTGGCACCCACTTCCGTATCCCAGCGCCCAAGCAGAGCCTTGCGCTTTTCGGGATCGCCATAGGTCTTGAAGTCGTAGTCGATCAGCTTGATGTCCTCGAATCTCGGTGATTCCCTCGGAATCTCGGCATTCTTGTTCGAAGGCAGCTGGAAGGACTTGGCATCTTTCATATGCGACTGCACGTCCGCCTTGAGCGCCCAGTCGTACCAGATCTTGGCATTCTCGAGGTTCTTCGCACCCTTGATGATCGACATCGAACCGATCTCGTAGCCGGTGCCCTCGCAGGGCGCGCCGACCGTGACGGGGAAGCCCTCCACCTTCTGCGCGACGGCGTCATGCATGAAGACGATGCCCAGCGCCGTCTCGCCGCGGGCGGCCGCCTTGACCGGCGCCGAGCCGGACTTGGTATATTGCGAGACATTGGCATTCAGCTTCTTGAGATAATCGAACGCCTGGTCCTCGCCCATGATCTGCACGAGCGTGGCGAGCGCCGTATAAGCCGTGCCTGAGGAGTTCGGATTGGCGATCTGGATCTCGCCCTTGAAGGACGCATCGAGCAGGTCGGCCCAGCACTTCGGTTCCTTCAGGTTCTTCTGCTTGAAGATGTCTGTGTTGAAACCCCAACCCAGCGCGCCGGCATAGACGCCCACCGTCTTGTAGCCGGAGCTTTCGGCCTGCTTCACGGCCCAGTCATTGAGTTCGCCGAGCATGGGCGACTTGTATTCCTGCGTCAGGTTCTCGCCCGCCGCTTGCAGATGCGGGTCGCCGGTGCCGGCCCACCAGATGTCGGTCTTCGGGTTGCGCGCTTCGGCACGGATCTTTGCATAGGTCTCACCCGATGACAGGCGCACCATATTGACCTTGATATCGTGCTCTTGCTGGAAACTGTTGGTCATTTGCTCGCAGATGACCACGTCGGCCGAGCAGATCAGATTGAGATCGCCCGCGGCCTGTGCCGAATAGGCAAAGAGTGAAGCACCTGCGGCCAGCCCGGCCACGATCCAGCTTTTCGAATTCATCCTATCCTCCTCGATGACCCGGCGTCTCCTCCGCCGTTCGCCTTTGCAAGCGTGTGCAAAAGTGACATGAGAGAAAACTGTGTGTCAATCGCTTTGTTCGTCATAAGATGCAATTGCGTGTTCATGGCCGTTGCACATCATTGCACATCTGTGCAAATGTCCATGCAACAGTTCGATCATGCGGAGCATCATGGGGAAGGTTTTCGTCAGCGCACAGGAAGTGGCGGAGCGAGCAGGCGTCTCCCGTTCGGCCGTTTCGCGAACCTTTACCCCTGGGGCGAGCGTATCTCCGGATACGCGGCGAAAAGTACTGGAAGCGGCCGACGCGCTTGGTTATCACGTCAATCATCTCGCGCGCGGCCTGATGCGCAACGAGAGCGGCATCGTCTGCCTCATCGTATCCGAAATCAGCACGCCGTATCGCTCGGTCCTGATACGAGCGATCACGCAACAATTGCAGCTGTCGGGCAAGGTCGCCATGCTCATCAACACCGATCTATCCGATGGCAGTGTCGATCTGGCACTCCGACAAGCGATCCGTTACCGCGCAGACGCCTCGATCATTCTTTCGGGACTTCCCGACAAACGCATTGCCCAGCTTTGCCTCAATAGCGGCCAGCGGTTGGTGCTGATCAACCGCGATGACGACCAGGAAGGTCCGCTTCGCATCAACCTCGACGACGCGGATGCCGCGCGCCGCATTGTTACGGCCTTCATCCGCGCCGGCTGCCGCCGGCTTGGCTTTGCCAACTCCGAGGCTGGTACTCCGAGCCTGATGGCGCGGGAGATCGGCTTCCTTTCAGCGGCAAAGGATATGGGATTGGAGGTTACCGTCGCGCGTTACGGCCATACCGGCTACGAGGCGGGTCGTGTGCTTGCTCAAAGGTTGCTGACGCTGCCGGATCGCCCCGATGCCGTATTTTGCGCGACGGACCTGATCGCATGCGGCTTTATGGATGCTGCCCGGCGGCAGTTCTCGATTTCGATTCCTGACCAGCTCTGTGTCGCCGGCTTTGACGATATCGAGCAGGCTTCGTGGGCATCGTACGATCTGACGACCTTTGCTCAGCCTGTCAACGAAATCGCATCCGCTGCGGTTGCGTGGCTTTTGAAGGAGGGTCCTGGCGAGGAGCGACTAGGACTTCATGCCGAGCTAAAGTGGCGGACTTCGATCCGAGGCGGCTAGTCAGAACTACGAAGCCTTCAGTATGGCCGCATACTGCCTCCGCAACCCCCTTCCATGTGCGCTTAGGGATGGCCCCCTACGGCAGGCGCCCACGACCAATATGTGATCGCGACGATGGCGACAGCCAGGTCGTTGGGCTGATTGGCCGCTCCCGCGGCACCCGAGCCGTGGCGAGCGATCAGTGGCGACATCGCCGACTTCGTCTGGCTGATGGCCACGCGATTCTGCGGATGGGTTGGTCCCCCCAAACTTGGTTCTATATCCCCGCGTTCGATCTCGACGACTGACGTGTATCGAAGCTCGGTGGCAGGTTCGAACCACAAGCCAACGCGCTTGGCATAGTGTTCGACGAACTGAATGTCCGTGGTTCAACGACCCGTGGCCTTGAGATATTCCATCGTCTCGGCATCGATTGGGAAGTAGCCGCTGTAAGTGCGTTAGCACTTGCCGCAGTGTTGATTCCGGCGCATTCTGGAGTTGGAGGACGCTTCGTGTCGAACATTGATCGGGCTTGGATAAGAGTATTCTTGTCGCCAGGTGGGCGAAGCTCTGCTTGTGAGATTTCCCGCGAGTCTCACGTAGGTGGCCGCACACGTCTCTGTCAACGTAGTGCCTGTACAGGACTAATCCTATGACCGAGGAGCCACCGATCATTATCGTTATTGATGATGATCCTGCGGTCCGCGAGGCGCTTGGCAGCCTGCTGCGATCCGTCGGCTTTAACGTGAAACTCCTTGCTTCGCTTGACGAATTCCCGATACCAACACGCCCGGAGGGGCCAACCTGCCTTGTGCTCGATGTTCGACTTCCGGGGCGAAGCGGACTTGATTTCCAGCGCGAATTGTCGTCGGCGAATATTCAACTCCCGATCATCTTCATCACCGGACATGGTGACATTCCAATGTCCGTCCAGGCGATGAAAGGGGGGGCGATCGAGTTCCTGCCGAAACCGTTTCGGGATCAGGACCTACTGGACGCCATTAATGTGGGCCTCGCGCGTGATCGCGTATGGCTCGAGAACGAAAAGGCCCGGGCGTCCCTGCGTACGCGTTTCGAGAGCCTGACGCCGCGAGAGCGTGAAGTGATGGCTCTGGTGGTGAGCGGACGACTTAACAAACAAATCGCCTTCGAGTTGGGCGTGAGCGAGATCACCGTGAAGGTCCACCGCGGCCAGGTCATGCACAAGATGTCCGCTGCATCCCTGCCTGAACTCGCGCTCATGGCGGAAAAGCTAAAACTTGTCCCGCGAAAGCCGCAAGCGCACTCGTAATCTTGGCGGCGCGTATAGGTCACCCCTTCCTTTTTGATAATGCATCCTTCCCTGTGGCCAATAGCTCATCAGGTGAACTCCTTCTATCTTTAAGGCTGTATCGTCCCGAGCGGCCCACCTGAGCCTCTCACCGCGGGAGGTCTCCAAGCGATATGGAGAAGTCGTGAGTCAGAGCGGAGTTAAGCAGACTGCTGATATCGAGGACTTCTCCCTCACACGGATTGAACTGGTGGGCCTGATACTGGCGGCCAACGGCTACCGTGCCCGGGAAATTGCTACGCGCCTCAGCGTCAGCGAAAGAGAGATGGAAACATTGCTCTTCTGTGCCGTGCGGAAGCTGGGCGCGAAGAACAGGCTACATGCGGTCACCATCGCTGTCAGCCAAGGCGTAATCGGAATCGAGGTATAGAGGTTTTCCTCGCAGGGCCGATTCCGGTCCGGGTGCCGCAGGCGCCTTTTTGGCGTTGACGTCGAGGTCCTCCTCCCGGCCGTTACGTCGCGAATGTTCGATGGCGGCGAACTTGCTGCGGCACCCAACAAGACAATGGCCCTCCGGCGCTTCTCACTCGGAGGGCTCTTTCTTTTGTCATCTGATGCTCTATCGGGCTGGTGAAAAGCCGAGCCTCGCAAGAACTATCCGCATGCGATATCGCCCGGAGCCAACGGGGCCCGGTTCAAAAAGCCAACAATCATATCCAAATGGTCGGTCCGCGTACGTGTCACGGCTGGGCAGCAAGTTCGCCATTGTCGCAATGTCATTAACCGAAGGTATAGCAGGGGGAAACCAGTGTATAGTTCTCGTTCATCTCTTCTGTCGCTAGTGTCTACTCGTTGCCAAAACTAGGCAAAGTAGCGATTTACCCCTCCGCTACCGACACGCTTCGGCCCCTCTTCCATCCGAAGCTCCGCGGGTCCCGTATCCGCCTGACCGTCCAGCCGCGCCGGGCGGCCATCTGTCAGCATGATACACCCAGGAACCGAAGGTGCTGCGCCCACGCTGGGACGCTCGGTCAGGGTGTGGTAGAAGCTCAGGGAGCGGATGAGGCTTATCGGAGGCGTGTTCGCCACTATTGATCGGGCGGAACTCCGGAACATCGGCGGCAGCTCCACCAAGACAAGTTTATAACTGGGCGGGCAAGAGCTTCTTCGTTACTCAGTGTTGGTGGAGATATTAGCTTGGAGGTCCTTTGGCAGGATGGTGATCGCGTATTTCACCGCGAAAGGCGCCGTGGCCCCGACGGCAAATGGAACCCAGCACTGGTCGTGCTTCCGGCCCAGGACCACCCATCGCCTTCGAGCCTAGAGCGCCTCGACCATGAATATGGCCTGAAGAATGAGCTGGATAGCGCATGGGCGGTGCGACCGTTGGAATTGGTGCGCGAGGGCGGACGGACCATGCTGGTGCTTGAAGATCCGGGCGGCGAACCGCTGGCCCGGCATCTCGGAACCCCCATGGAAACGGAACATTTTTTGCGGGTCGCGATCGGTATCGCTGCTGCCCTCGGCAAGACCCACCAGCGCGGCCTGATTCACAAGGACATCAAGCCGGCCAACATCCTCGTAAAAGACGCGAGCGACGTGCGGCTCACCGGCTTCGGCATAGCTTCGCGCCTCTCTCGAGAACGGCAGGCGCCCGAGCCACCCGAAGTGGTCGCTGGAACGCTAGCCTATATGGCCCCGGAGCAGACCGGGCGCATGAACCGCTCGATCGATTCCCGCAGCGACCTATATGCACTGGGCGTGACCCTCTATGAAATGCTGACCGGGAACTTGCCCTTCACCGCTGCTGACCCGATGGAACTGGTCCACTGCCACATTGCACGGCAGCCGATGCCGCCGCACGAGCAGGTGGCGGGTGTGGCGCCGGCGGTTTCGGCGATCGTCACGAAGCTGCTCGCCAAGACGGCTGAGGACCGATACCAGACGGCCTGCGGCGTCGAGCGCGATCTTGGCCGCTGTCTCAGTCAATGGAAAGGGGAGCGCCGCATTGATGCATTCCCGCTCGGCGAACATGACAGCCCGGACCGGCTGCAAATTCCCGAAAAACTCTATGGACGGGAGCGCGAGGTCGAAACCCTGGTGACGTCCTTCGACCGTGTTGTGTCGGGCGGGGCGCCGGAACTGGTGCTGGTCTCCGGCTATTCCGGCATCGGAAAGTCGGCGGTGGTCAATGAACTCCACAGCGTCCTGGTGCCACCGCGCGGGCTGTTCGCGTCCGGCAAGTTCGACCAGTACAAGCGCGACATCCCTTACGCGACCATCGCGCAGGCATTTCAGGGCCTGCTCAAGGCGCTCCTCGCGAAGAGCGAGGTCGATCTGGCACCGTGGCGCGAGGAACTGAGCAAGACGCTCGCCCCCAACGGACAACTCGTGGTGGACCTCGTCCCCGAGCTCAAGCTAATCATTGGCGATCAGCCGCCAGTGGATCAACTTCCGCCACAAGATGCGCAACGGCGGTTCCAGCTGGTGTTCCGGCAGTTCATAAGCGTCTTTGCGCGGCCCGAGCATCCGTTGGCGCTGTTCCTCGACGATCTCCAGTGGCTCGACGCGGCTACGCTCGATCTGCTGGTGGATCTGATGACCCATTCGGATATCCAACACCTCATGCTGATCGGTGCCTACCGGGACAACGAAGTCACCGCCGCCCATTCGCTCAGGCTCAAGGTCGACGCGATCGAGGCCGCTGGCGGCAAGGTCACGGAGATCAAGCTTGCCCCTCTCGGCCCAGAGCATCTCCAGGCGTTGGTCGCGGATGCGCTCCACAGCGAGCCCGAGCGCGCTACGCCGCTGGCACAACTGGTGCACGGCAAGACGGGCGGCAATCCCTTCTTCGCCATTCAATTCATGTCTTC
Source organism: Rhizobium sp. SRI_017 (assembly GCF_057586295.1). Classification (NCBI taxonomy): domain Bacteria; kingdom Pseudomonadati; phylum Pseudomonadota; class Alphaproteobacteria; order Hyphomicrobiales; family Rhizobiaceae; genus Rhizobium; species Rhizobium sp. SRI_017. The sequence continues at coordinate 32,758 of NZ_JBYCZP010000007.1, forward strand.
GCTCGCCGACGAACGATTGCTCACCTTCGATCATCACGCGGCATGCTGGTCGTGGGATCTAGGTCGCATTCACGCAAAGGGATACACCGACAACGTCGTTGACCTGATGGTCGGCAAGCTCACGCGCCTGCCGCCCGGAACGTTGGCGGCGCTGCAGCAGTTCGCCTGTCTTGGAAACATCGCAGATACCGCCGTGCTTTCAATCGTCCTCGGGACCTCAGAGAAGCAGGGCCACGCGGCCCTATCGCCTGCCGTCGCTCTTGAACTGCTCGAGCGTCTGGCTGGCGCCTACCGGTTTGCCCACGACCGCGTTCAAGAAGCCGCCTACTCCATGATTCCGGAGGCGCGGCGGGGAGAGTTGCACCTACGCATAGGAAGACTGCTTGCGGCGAATACTGCGCCCGAGCTGATTGACGAACATGTTTTCGAGATTGTCAGCCAGCTCAATCGCGGAGCCGCACTGATCACCTCAACTGGGGAGCGCGAGCAACTGGCCGAGTTCAATCTGCTGGCCGGCAAGCGCGCCAAGGCCTCGACGGCATACGCCTCGGCGCTCAACTACTTTGTCGCCGGCGCGACACTGCTGCCGGAAGATGCCTGGGAGCGCCTGCATCAACTGGCCTTCGCACTTGAGCTGAACCGGGCCGAATGCGAGTTTCTCATTGGCGCGCTGGCGGACGCAGAGGCGCGGTTGGCACAGCTTTGCAATCATGCTGCATGCACCGACGATAAGGCCATCGTCGCCTGCCTGCGCATCGATCTCTATGCTGCGCTCGGCCAGACCAGCCGCTCCGCAGACGTCGGTCTCGATTATCTCAGGCAGCATCTCGGCATCGACTGGTCGCCGCATCCGCCCGACGAGGCGGTGCAGCGGGAATACGACCGGATCTGGTCGCAACTCGGGAACCGTACGATCGAGGAGCTCATCGATCTGCCATTGATGAGCGACCCGACGCTGGACATCCTCACCCGGCTCGTTGGTGCAGAATGGCATACCGACGCTAATCTGGCATGCATGGCAATATGCCTAGCTGTGAACATGAGCCTCGAGCGCGGCAACAGCGACGGCTCATGCTACCATTATGTGTCGCTTGGCTATATTGCCGGGCCGCGCTTCGGCGACTATGAGGCCGGCTTCCGGTTCGGTCAGCTCGGCTGCCAACTGGTCGAAAAGCACGACCTGAAGCGCTTCCACGCCAGGACTTTGAAAGACTTCGGAGCCCACGTCATACCATGGACGCGACATATTCGAACCGGCCGTGACATCTTGCGGCGCGCGCTTGAAATTGCCAACCAGAGCGGCGATCTCGCCTTTGCAGGATATAGCTACGCCAGTTTGAATTCAAACCTGTTGGCGGCGGGAGATCCGCTTGTTGAAGTGCAGCGCCAGGCGGAGATAGGCCTCGCATTTGCGCGGAATGTGCGGTTCCAGTTCGTCATGGATCTCGTCAGCGCGCAGCTCGGCCTCGTCCGGACGTTGCGCGGGTTGACTCGGAAGTTCGGCTCCTTCGACGACGATGAATTTGATGAACTTGAGATGGAACGCCGCCTCTCGGAGGATCCGAACCTGATTCTTGCGGAAAGCGGCTACTGCGTCAGAAAGCTCCAGGCACGGTTCTTCGCGGGCGACTATGAGGCAGCCGTCGAAGCATCATTGCGGGCGCAGCGGCTACCATGGACATCGGTGGCGCATTTCGAGGAAACGCCAGAGCACCATTTCTTCGGCGCCCTGGCGCGCGCCGCGTGCTGCAACTCGGCCACGGCTGACCAACGGGAGCGGCATGTCGAGGCTCTCGCCGCCCACTACCGGCAGCTTCTGATCTATGCGGAGAATTGCTCGGATAACTTCGAGAACCGTGCCGCGCTGGTCGGCGCCGAGATGGCGCGTATTGAAGGCCGCGAAATCGACGCCGAGCGGCTTTACGAACAAGCTATCCGCTCGGCGCGAGACAATGGCTTCATTCATCATGAAGCCCTCGCATATGAACTCGCCGCCCACTCCTATTCGGAAAGAGGCCTGGAAGATTTCAGCCGTCTCTATCTCAGCAACGCGCGTAATTGCTATCTGCGCTGGGGTGCGGACGGCAAGGTTCGGCAACTCGATGAACTCTATCCCCACCTAAGGGCGGAAGAACACGCTCCCGCTCCAAGGAGCACGATCGGAGCCTCGGTCGAGCAACTCGACCTCGCGACCGTGATAAAGATTTCCGAAGCCGTGTCGGGCGAGATCGTACTCGAAAAACTGATCGACACGCTGATGCGCACTGCGCTCAAGCATGCCGGCGCGGGACGGGGGGTGCTGCTCGTTGCACACAACGGGGAGCTCAAGGTCGAGGCGGTGGCCGAGACCACCGCCAGGGATGTCACCATGCGTCTGCGCCCTCCTGCCGGAAGCGTCCCCGTGCCCGAGGCGATCGTCAATTTCGTCGCGCGGACAAGTGAAGCCGTTATCCTGGACGACGCCTGCACCGAGAATGCCTGGTTCGACGAATATTTTCGCGACTTCAGGCCCCGGTCGGTGCTCGGTCTGCCACTCGTCAAGCAGGGCCGGCTGATCGCGCTGCTTTATCTCGAGAACAATCTGGCGCCGCGCGTCTTCACCCCGGCCCGGATCGCGGTGCTGAAACTGCTCGCCTCTCAAGCCGCCACTGCGCTGGAGAACACCCGGCTCTACGAAGATCTCGCCGGACGTGAAGCCAGAATTCGGCGCCTGGTTGATGCCAATATCATTGGGATCTTCATTTTTGGTCTCGACGGCCAGATTCTGGACGCCAACGACGCATTCCTCCGCATGATCGGCTACGATCGCCAGGATCTCGTCTCAGGCCGTATCCGCTGGACCGATCTGACGCCCGCGGACTGGCTTGACCGGGACACGAGGCAAAGGGTCCCTGAGCTGAAGGAGACCGGCCTCCTGCCGCCCTTCGAGAAGGAATATATTCGGAAGGACGGCAGCCGCGTGCCCGTACTGATCGGCGGAGCGAATTTCGAGGGGAACGAGGACGAAGGTGTCACCTTCGTGCTTGATATGACCGAGCGCAAGCGGGCGGAGGAGGCGCTGCAAAAGGCGCAGGCGGAGCTCGCGCATATCACGCGCGTGACGACGATTGGGGCCTTGACTTCGTCGGTCGCCCACGAAGTCAACCAGCCTCTAGCAGCCATTGTCACCAACGCCGATGCGGCTCTACACTGGCTCGCCGGTAAGCCGCCCGACCTCGACGAGGCACGCGAGGCGTTGGAGCGCATCGTGCGGGATGGACACCGGGCCGGCGAGGTGATCGGGAAGGTGCGTGCACTTCTCAAGAAGACACCCACTACCACCGGTCGCGTGGATCTGAATGGGCTGGTCAAAGACTCAACCACTCTTCTGCAAGGTGAGTTGCGCCGCCAGCTGATCATCCTAAGGACCGAGCTGGCAAACGATCTGCCATTGGTGATTGGCGACCATGTGCAGTTGCAGCAGGTGATCCTCAACCTGATGATGAATGGCATCGACGCCATGGCGGCTGTGACGGACCGACCGCGCGAACTGACGGTTTTGTCCCGGCTTGAAGGATCCGAGGCGGTGTTCGCCGTCAGGGACGTCGGCATCGGCCTGGACTGGCAGGCCGCGGAAAAAGCGTTCGAGCCATTTTACACCACGAAAGCCGAGGGTCTCGGAATGGGCCTGGCCATCTGTCGGTCGATTATCGAGTCACACAGCGGTCGGCTTTGGGCCGGCATGAATAGACCTCACGGAGCCGTATTTCAATTCACAGTGCCACTGCACGTCTAGACTTCAGCCCTTTGAAGCTCGCCGTAAGTATCGGTGCCACGCAACATGAACATTTGGCGGTCCGGCATACGCCTACCGATGACCTCCCGGACCTTATCCCGGCTTCATCGCTCTGGTGGCTTGACCCTTTGAATAGTTGGTGGCCGGAATTTTCGACAATGAACGCCAGTGGCGCCATATGCCACGTTGGTCACTGAGGCCGAGATCGGGCAGATGGCCACATCTCGGCTGTTTCGCAATCGAGGAAGGCGCCGGCATGGCCTTCTTCGACAGGCTCGCAGAATTGATCCGATGCGAGCCGGACGCCATGCCCAATACGGTTCGGCTGCCAGATCTCGAGTCTGCTGGGTTTGGCCTTGGTGACGGGACGCTCGCGCGTGGCAGGCAAGAGGGAAGCTATCAATATGCCCTGTTCCGGGACGGCTTAGCTTTTCTGGGCAATCCGCAACGTGGCCATCCTCGTGGCGTTCTGACCTGGGCTTCAAAAGAAGGAACGCCCATCGACGAATGGCCTGAGACCCTAACGAGCGCCGGATAATAGTCACCACTGCTCCGACCCGCTAATCCAATCGTGCTACGGTCAAGTACGATCAACTGCCCGATAGCCGAATAGCGGGGTCGACGGTTCGTATCCCTTCAACCGCCGCCAACGTTGATCGCAGTCAGGAAATTCGCGAGTACCGTTTCCTGAATTCCAAATTTGCGGGAGGCATTGCATTTGATTTCGAGCCCGATTTTGTAACAAAGGAAATCAGCTAGACATGGACGTCCCCAATAGCTAGTTCGCCTTCTTCGTCCCTCGTAGCCACGGCCGCTGCGATTAGAACCGCGTAGAATGTTGCGACGAAGCCAACAACGACATACCCCGGTAATGGACCAAGTGCAGCGTTGTTGACTGCCTCGAGGACCGAGGCCGTGAATTCTCGATGAGAGCTCTCGTCCTGTAGATTGGGCGTTGAGATTTTCAAAATCCAAGCAAGCAGCAGTATCAGCAAGATATGGATGTAGTTCCTTTGCAATCGACGAGCAAATGCGATACGCCTCGTGATGAGGAATTTTGGTGAGCGGAGGGTTTCGCCGAGAATAAGCAACCAATTGGAAGCAAAGTCCGGCTGAGGTGAGAAGATTTGCGCAAAGTAGTGCCGCTCGAACTGCCGTACGCGGCTACGATAAACATCAAAAAACCGATAGCGACGCGCCTCGATCCAGAGCAGAACAAGAATAATCAGCATCGCGAATATCAGCACGCCGTGATGCGAACTTGGCGTTGACAGCGAAACCGAAAGCATGGCGGCCGCGACCGTAAGCGCCCAGTTGGTTGTCCGGTCGAGCCGATCGCGCCAACCGGCCATGCGAGCGATCTCAGCGCGATGGAAATGTGACATCGTCGTTATGAATTCGGATGAGGTCAAGGTTGCGTCCGGGAGGCCGGGGCCGGGTATTGGGGTGGGTTCCGACATGGCTCATCTCCTTCACGCTGACCAAACCAACAAAAGCATAGGGACAGCCACAACGATAATAAGGAGTGATAGCGGCAGGCCCAGGCGCCAGTAATCTCCGAATCGATAACCACCAGGACCCATAACGAGGGTGTTGCACTGGTGGCCAATCGGCGTGAGGAAGTCACATCCGGCACCGATGGCGACCGCCATTAGGAAGGCGTCTGGCGCAAAGCCGAGTTTTTCGGCGAAAGTTGCGGCGATCGGCGCCATGACCAGCACAGTCGCGGCGTTGTTCAGGAATGGCGTGACGGCCATTGCGGCAATCAAAATCAGGGCGACGGCGCCGTACGGCGGCAGAACAGCTGCTGTGGTGGACAGCAGCCCAGCAATGACATCGGTCGTTCCTGTCGTGCGCAACGCATCACTGACTGGAATGAGGGCCGCGAGCATGATCAAGATGGGAGCATCAAGGTAACTGTAGACGTCACGCAATGGCATGGCACCCGTCGCGACGATCAGAAATGCCGCGGCAAAGAACGCAGCTGCCACCGGTACGCCGCCGAAGGCGGTACCTGCCATCGCCAGAGCCAGAATAAGGATCGGGATCAGACCGTTTCGCACGCTTCCAAGCCGGACATCACGCTGGACGAGGGGCAAGCAATCCCATTCCCTCAACAAGTCCGGGAGCAGCTGCAGGTGTCCTTGAAGGACCAGCACATCGCCGTTCCGAATTTTGATGTCGCCGAGCCGCTCCACGAAGCGTTGGCCGCGTCGGCTTAGAGCCAGAACGGTCAGGCCCGCGGTGTGAAGCAAATAGAGGTCTTTGGCACTATTTCCGATCAGCCGCGAGTTCTCGCCAACGATGGCTTCCACCGCGCCGGTCTCCGCCGTACTGGCAGGCTTGGCATCGCCTTGGGCCTTGAGCTTTAGCTTCCCCTGGCTCACTATTTTGTCGAGGGCTTCTTGCTCACCTTCGAGCAGGAGAGCATCCCCTAGCTTCAGTGTATTATCTGGAAGGGGTGCGCGCTTGTTACCGCCTTCCCCGATGATGGCAATGATCATCGCATTGCCACTTCCGAATTTCTGCAGTGCGCCGACCGATCCTGCTGCGGCGAGCGTTTGCTCGGTAACAACCGCCTCCGTCGTATAGTTCTTGATCGCCACCGCTTCGTGGAGCGCTCGGTCGGCACTGCTCCTCGCAGGAAGAAGCTTGTAACAGAACACGAGGAACAGGAGGCCGACGATGGTGAGAGCGGCACCAACCGGCGTGTAGTCGAACATGGTAAATGGCGCGCCGGTGATCTCCTCGCGCACGCGTGAGACGATGATATTCGGCGAGGTGCCGATCTGCGTCATCAGCCCACCCAGCAAGGAAGCAAATGACATCGGCATCAGGAACATCGACGGAGACACGTTCGACGCTCGGGCCATCTGCATGGCGACAGGAATCATGATCGCCAAGGCGCCGATATTCTTGACGAACGCTGACAGCACCGCCACAACCGCTACGAGGATAAGAAGCTGGGCTCGTGGTCCCCGCCGTTCAGGCTTCAGACCACGGAGTGCGACATCGGTGATACCTGAGCGCGAAATCGCGCCACTGATCACCAGGGCGCTGCCCACGATGATAACAATGTCATCTGCGAAACCCGAGAATGCCGCCTTTGGCGTCACCAGGCCTGCGACCAATGCGACGAGCAGCGCTGCAACCGCTACAAGGTCATAGCGGAAGCGGCCCCATATGAAGGCTGCCATCATCAATACGATCAGCGTAACGGCGAGCCATTGGTCAATGCGCATGGAGGGGTTCCCGGTTATCTGTCTAGAACGCGGAAGCCGTGCCAAAGGTGCAAAGCTCTGACGGCTACTTTTGAATTCCTTTTTGGGGGGTATCAGTTGGCCGAAGTGTGAACGCAGATTGCTGCCAACCAGCGTTGGAACTGTGCTGGACGATTATCTGGCCCAGCCCGATTGCGTAGGCATGCGGCCTCCGGTTGGATTCCCTTCAACTGCGCCAAATCCCGGAGCTGAATGAAGGAATTGTTTCTGCCTGGGAAATACCAGGGCTAAATGGCATAGCATCACGAGGCCCTCAAATAGGGCAGGCGTGTTTGAGCGACAGGCCGCCCAAACACAGCCAATTTCATTTCCGCACGGATGACGTGACGGACTCGATCACCTCGGTTGCCATCTTGAACTCCTTCTTACGGTTGCCGATGCCGTGGCGTCGAGCGATCCAGTCGAAGTCATTATAGGCGACGTTCACGGAACCGTCCTTCGCTTGGTAGACGAGCACCCGCACCGGCCAGTCGAGGCCGGAGGCCGGGTCGGCCGTGATGAAGGTGGTGCCGAGCGCCGGGTTGCCGAACAGGATCAGGCGGGAAGGCCTGACGGTATTGCCGGCGGCATTGCCTAGCTTGGCCTGGTCGATGTCGTCGAACAGCATGATGCCCTTCTCGGCGACGTCGGCTTTGATCATCTTGACCGTCTCGCTGACCGAATAGCGGCTCTTGAGCGTGACGACACCGTTGCGCTTGCCGGCGAGTGCGACACTGCCTGAGGTCGCGCCGAACGCGGCCGCCATCAGTAGGGTGAACGCTCGGGAAATCGCTCCTTGATATGAAAACATATCATCTTGCCGTAGGATGATCCGAAAACAGTTATTCATCTGTTGACGGGCCTAGAAATGATATCTATCCGTATCAATTAGCGAGAGATGAAACGTATAGATATCATCATGGGGTTGGACTCAGAATTCTTAAAGGACATCGGACACGTACTGAAAACTGCACGCTTGGCCTCCGCCATGACGCAGGAACAGGTCGCTGACCTCGCTGGCATATCGCGGCCACGGTACCGTGATATCGAAACAGGGGTCGCGGCGGCGCGCACAACAACGCTGATTAATATCGCCCGTGCGCTTGGAATGGAGGTGATGCTGATCCCGCAGGCGGTTGTTCCGGCGGTTGAGGCTTTGTTGCGGCCGAATGACGGCGATGACTTCCCAGCTTTTGTCTCTCGGCCGGACGACGACGATCATGGCTGAGATATTTCAGTCTCCCAAGGCCATCACCTCGCTTCAAGTTTTGTTGAACGATCTAAAGGTCGGTACGATCGTCCGGACGCCTGGCGACTTCAACGCGTTCAACTTCGAGGATTCCTATCGCGCGACAGGCGGTTTCCCAGTCCTCAGCCTGTCATTCCGGTCAGCGGGAGGAGGGTTGCGTAAGGATCCCAAACCTCTCGCCAGAACCCTGCCCGCCTTCTTCGCCAATCTGCTTCCCGAGGACAAGCTGCGCGAGGCGATGGAAAAACACCATGCAGGAAATGTGCGTCCCGGTAACGACTTTGATCTCCTGGCCGCGCTCGGTACCGACTTGCCGGGCGCCGTCCGCGTTGTGCAGGGCGATGGGACCAAGTGGGGCATTGAGGATAGGTCAAAAGACAAGCCGAGAGCGCGCTTCTCGCTTGCAGGCGTGCAGATGAAGCTCTCGGTCATGAAGAACACCGGCAAGGGTGGAGGACTCACCTTCCCGATGGGGGATGAGCATGGGCAGTATATTGCCAAGTTCCCCTCGATGGTGTTTCCAAGCGTATCGGAGAATGAGTACGCCAACTTGGCACTCGCCGCTGCGATCGGCATGGAAGTACCAGAACGGGAACTTGTCGAAAAGTCCGACTTTGAAGGAGTGCCCGAGGAGTTCAACACGCTGTCGGAGGGGAAGGTACTCCTCGTCAGGCGCTTCGATCGCGGCGCTGGTGGTGAGCGCATCCATATCGAGGATTTCGCTCAGGTCTTTGGCATTTATCCATCACGAAAATACGAGGGCGCGGCATATCACGACATCGCGTCCGCGCTCGGCGCAGCTATCTCGCCCAAGGCGGCACTTGAATTCATGCGCCGCCTCGCGCTAGCTGCGATCACCGGCAATGGCGATATGCACTTGAAGAACTGGTCTTTGATCTACCGCGGCAACGGCTTAACGCCCGAACTCGCGCCGGTCTATGATGTCCTATCGACCATTCCCTATATTCCCACGGACACGATGGCCCTGTCGCTGGGAGGCGAGCGCTCCTTCAAGGCGCTCAATGCGCAGCGTTGGAAAATCTTCGCCAATCGCGCAAGACTTCCCGAGCCCGCGGTTCTCAAGGCAGTGGCTGAAGTTGTCGAGCGAGTCAACGCGTGCTGGTGGAGCCTCCCAGAGCGCGCGGCCTTGCCAGATAACGTTCTCCAACGCATCGATGCACATGTGAAATTGATGACGCCGATACTCAGCACCTGCGCCCTATAGACGCCGGCTCAGGATCAGAGAGCCGGCGTCACCCCAATCAGCTCATGCCGCTTCCCAAACCCGGTTCAGGATCTTCGCTACCAGCACGGGCGCTGGAAGTCGGTCATCGGCGACCGGCTGCACGCCAGGAACATCGAAAGCCAGACCACCGAAACGAACATCGCCGCCAGCGTGCTGAACCGCCTTCCAAGATCATGATCGGATTCGGAGGAGCATCATGCCCGCGATTACACCATGTATGCCGCGGAACGGGCTAGCCGGGACTCCGAAGACGGCTCGCAGTGTTCCGGATCATACGTGCGAGCGAAAACTCTACGTCGCAACTCGCGCTCGCCGCGACTATGCGTGCGATCCGGTATTTCAATCCAACCGCATGGCGTGAAAAAGATCGTGCGACCGATTGATCCGATCACGCCACGTCCGACTATCCCGCAGTTCAGCTGGAAAAATCCCCGGCAGGGCGAAAAAGGTGGCTGACGGATCGTCGGCTGTCATCAGAGCTGCCGCCTGTTTCAGTTGGTCGGCCCGCGGGTCGTCGATATCGGCGGTGCGGCCGACGTAATTGATCCAAAGGGCGGTGGCATCGGCGAAAGCGGCACCATCGCGGCCGGCCGCAAGATCGTCGACCGCGGCTGAGAAGATTCGTTGCGGCAGTTTCTGGCTGCCGTCCATGGCGATCTGGCGCGTGCGGTGGGCAATCGTCGGATTGGAGAAACGCTCCAGTAGTTGTTCCTGGTAAGCTGAGAGATCGAGGCCTGGCACAGGGTCGAGAGTTCGCGCTGCTGCTTGCATGTGCCGCCTCACACGCGCCGCATGATCGGGAACTGCCATCACGTCGCGGACAAATTCGAGGTCGGTCAGTTGGCCAAGATAGGCGACCATCGAATGGGCACCGTTCAAGACGCGAAGCTTCATCTTCTCGTAGGGTTCGACATCCTTGACGAAAAGCGCGCCGGCAGCCTCCCATGCCGGGCGACCGGAGACGAAATGATCTTCGATTACCCATTGTATGAAAGGTTCGGTATCGAGCGCAAGTCTGTCCTCGGCGCCGAGCAGGGCTGCTGCGCGCCGGCGTGTCTCCTCCGTGGCTGCCGGAACGATACGGTCGACCATCGTGGACGGGAAGGCGCTGCGCTCGGCGATCCAGTCCGCAAGCGCGGAATCGCGCGCCTCGGCCATTTCCAGCACCAGCCGGCGGACGACGCGGCCATTGGTCGGCAGGTTGTCGCAGCAGAGCACGGTAAAGGGCGGGGTCCCTGCTGCGCGCCGCCGCGCAAGACCTTCGACGATGAAACCGATCACGCCGATGGGGGCGGTAGGTTTGGAGATATCCGCCACGACGGCCGGATGCTGGCGGTCGAGGCGGCCGGTTGCCGGGTCGAGACCGTAGGCCTTTTCGGTAACGGTCAGCGAGACGATGCGGATCGCCGGGTCCGCCAGCAGATCGAGCAGCGCGGCTCCGTCCTGCGTTGCCGTAAGTCCGCCGATCACCGATCCCACGACTCGCACGTCATCCCCCGCTGCACTGCGGGCAGTTACCGAAAAGAGATGATCCTGCGCCTTGAGGTCGCTGATGGGTTCGATCGAGCGAAGACTTGCGCTGATGATTCCCCAGTCACCGAATTCCTGTGCAAGCGCGAGATCGGTGAATACGGCCTGGTGCGCGCGGTGAAACGCGCCGAAGCCGATGTGGAGAATGCCCGGCTTCAGCATGCCGCGATCGTAGGCGGGCGTGGTGACCACGGCGGGAAGCCGCGTCGAGGCGGACAGGCGCTCCATGTCAGGTTAGCCCGTAGTCTGCGTGCGAAAGTGCACGCTCGATTCCGCGAAGTTCGGCCAGGCCTTTGAGGCGGCCGATTGCGGGATAGCCGGGCTGGGCGCCACGGGTGAGGTCATCGAGGATTTCCTGGCCGTGGTCGGGACGCATCGGGATCTGGTGATCCGCCCGGCCCATATTGTCGCGCCGTTTCTCCTCCTTCAGAATTTCGGCGATGACCGCCACCATGTCCGTATCGCCCTCGAGATGCTCGTCTTCGTAAAATGAACACGGCGTCCTGGCCTCCTCGCGTCGCACATTGCGCAGATGGATGAAGTGGATGCGCGGAGCAAACTGGCGGACCATCGCCGGCAGGTCGTTTGCAGCGCGCGCGCCGAGCGAACCGGTGCAGAAGGTCACGCCATTGGCTGGGCTGTCGACCTCGCGCAGCATGAACGCGTAGTCCTCCGCGGAGGACAGGATCCGCGGCAGGCCGAGCAGCGCCCATGGCGGATCGTCCGGATGGGCGCAGATGTTGATGCCTGCACGTTCGGCGACGGGCGTCACCTCGGCGAGAAAATCGACAAGATGGCGCTGCAGCTTTTCCCGATCGATTCCGGCATAGGTTGCGAGATGCTCCCTGAGTTGCGGCAGGCTGTAGCCATCGGCGGAGCCGGGCAGGCCGGCGCCGATATTGCGCGACAGGCCAAGCCGACGCTCGTCAGTCATTTCGCTAAAGCGCTTCGCGGCACGATCGCGCGTTTCTTCATCGTAATCCTTCGCCGCGTCGGGTCGCACGAGCAGGAAGAGGTCGAAGGCGACGAAGTCGATGCGGTCGAAGCGCATGGCTTTGGCGCCATGGCGTGCGGTCCAGCGCAGGTCGGTGCGGGTCCAGTCGAGCACCGGCATGAAATTGTAGCAGACGGTGCGGATGTCGGCCGCAGAGAGGCGGCGCAGCGTCTCCTGCCAGTTGGCGATATGTTCGCGCCATGGGCCAGTCTGCGTCTTGATGTTCTCGGAGACCGGGACGCTTTCGACGACGTCCCATTCGAGTCCGCCCGCCCGGACTTCCGCCTGCCGTTTGGCGATCTCCTCCTTGGGCCAGACGGCGCCCGTCGGAATGTGATGGAGGGCACTGACGATGCCATGCGCACCCGCTTGGGCGGCGTCTTGCACATTCACCTTGTCCACAGGTCCGAACCAACGCCATGTGTGTCGCATATGAATTCCTCAGGAGAGAAAGCTGAGCTGCACCTTGCACGCCGTCGATCGGTCGCTGGCCAGTTCGAAGGCGCTGACGGCCTGATCGATCGGCAAGGTGTGAGAGATGATCGGCCGGACATCGATTGTACGGGACGCGATCAGGTCAACCGCCTGTGCGAATTCGCCGTCGAAGCGCTGGGTGCCGATGAGTTGGAGCTCCTTGCCAACCAGGGCGTTGAGCGGAAGCGTGATATCGCCGGTCACGCCGACCTGAACGATCGTGCCGCGCGGCCTGACCGTGGCGATGGCGCTGCGGAGGGCCGGCTCGGCTGCCGAGCATTCGAACACCACGTCGAATTGACCCTTCTCAGCTTCATAGGCGGCAAGCGCTTCGGCGTCGTGGCTGACGTTGATCGCGCGGGTCGCGCCGCAGGCCAGCGCGCGTTCAAGCGCGGCATCGGCGAGATCAGTCGCCACGATCACGCCGGCGCCGGCATGGCGGGCGGCTGCGATGACAAGCGCCCCAATCGGCCCAACCCCGGTCACCAGGACCTGCTTGCCGCTGATGCCGTCTGCCCGCGACACGGCGTGCAGGCAGACGGCAAGCGGTTCGGCGCAGGCAGCTTCGCCGGCGCTCACCATCTTGCCGGCTGGGAGGCATAGTTTTGCGGGAACCACGAGCCAGTCGCGGAACATGCCCTGCGTATGAGGCAGCCGCATTGCGCTGCCCAGGAATTGCATGTTGAGGCAATGAATCGCGAGACCTTCGCGGCAGAAACGGCACGCGCCGCAGGGCTGGCTCGGATTGATTGCCACAAGATCGCCGAGGGCGAGGCCGCTGACACCAGATCCCAGCGCCGCGATATGGCCGGAGGCTTCATGACCCGGAATGATCGGCTCGCGTACCCTGACAGGGCCGAAGCCGCCGTCCTGGTAGTAGTGGAGATCGGAGCCGCAGATGCCGCCGGCGGCCATCTTCACCAGCACCTCGCCTTCGCCGGGCTCGGCGACATCTGCCGCCTCGACCCGGAGATCGCGCTGCCCATAGAGTCGGGTGAGACGCGTGCGCATGGTCATTTTCCCGGTCAACGGATCAGACCCACTTGCGTCGGCAGCCAGAGGGTGACGGCCGGAACGAACGTGATGAGGATGAGCGCGATGAAGAGCGGAACGAGCCAGGGCAGGATAGCCATCGTGGTGCGTTCCACCGAGAGCTTGGCGATACGCGATAGAACGAAGAGCACCATGCCGAGCGGCGGATGCAGGAGCCCGATCATCAAGTTGAGCGTCATGATCAGCCCGAAATGCACGGGATCGATCTGGAACTGGGTGACCAGCGGCAGCAGGATCGGCACCAGGATGGTGATGGCCGCGATCGTGTCGAGAAAGCATCCGACGAACAGCATCAGCAGGTTCACCAGGATCAGGAACACCCACTTGTTGTCGGTTATCGACAGGATCGCACCCGAGAGCAACTGGGCTGCCTGGCTGACGGTGAGCAGCCATGCGAAGATGGATGCCGCCGTCACGATGAATAGCACGGAAGCTGTCGTTTCGATCGTGTCGAAGGTTGCGCGGGCGAGTGTGGACATGGTCATTGTGCGATAGCGAACCAGTCCGAGGAAAAGTGACCACAGTACTGCGGCGACCGCGGCTTCTGTCGGCGTGAACCAGCCCATCGTCATGCCGCCGATAAGGATGATCGGCGTCATCAGCGCCATGACGGCGGAGAAGTCGAAATACCAGTCCAGCGCGAGCAGTGCGACAAGTGCGATCCCGACTGAAATATTCATCGACAGGCCGGTGGCCATCAGCACATAGACCAGCACTGGAAACGAGAAGACGACGACCACTTCGATCGAGGCCGACAGAAGCCGCTTCATCTCGAAGGGCGTATCGGAGCCCCAGCCGCGCTTGTAGGCGAAGATGGCGACGGTGACCATCATCAGTACGGTCATGATGACGCCCGGCACGATGCCGGCCATGAAGAGCGCGCCGATCGAGACGTTGGCCATCATGCCGTAGATGACGAAAGGCAATGATGGCGGGAAGATCGGGCCGAGTGTCGCGGAGGCGGCGGTGACGCCGACGGCGACTTCCACGGGATAGCCATGATCCTTCATTGCTTTGATTTCGATCGTGCCGATGCCGGCGGCATCGGCCAGCGCCGTGCCTGACATACCCGAGAAGATCACCGAGCCGATGATGTTGACCTGGGCGAGCCCGCCCTTCATCCAGCCGACGAGCGCGACGGCGAAGGAATAGATGCGGCCGGTGACGCCGGCCGAATTCATGAGATTGCCGGCGAGAATGAAGAAGGGCACGGCGAGCAGCGGAAAGCTCTCGACGCCGGCGATCATGCGCTGGGCGGCGATAATGTCGGGGGCCACATTGTAGATGACGAGATAGAGAACCGAGGCTGAGGCCATCGAGATCGCAACGGGCACGCCCACCAGCATCAGGGCGAGAAAGGAACCGACGAGCAGCAGCATGGATCAATCCTCGATTTTCTGGAATTCTTCCGGCCGCTCGAGCACCGAATAGCCGCGGCGCTGGTTGGCGATGAAGACCTGGATGGAGCGGAAGAACATCAGCACGAAGCCGGCCAAGACGCTGTAGAAGACGATGCTGCGCGGCAGGTTGACGGTCACCATGCGCTCATGAGCGACGATCGCCACATAGCGCCACATCAGCCAGCAGGCATAGGCGAAGAAGATGATGCGGACGAGATCGACGAAGATGGCCATGCCGCGCGCGAGCCGGTCAGGGAGGTAATGGTAGAGCACGTCGACCTGAATGTGCCGCGACAGCCGCACGCACATGACGGAGCCCAGAAACACCACGCCGATGAGGCAGTTGGTGGCGATCTCCTCGGTCCACGCATAGGAATTGTTGAGCGCGTAGCGGGTGAAGAACTGCAGGAAGACGCAGCCCGTCATCACCCAGAAGATGGCGAGCGTCACCCAGTCCTCGAATGCGTAGTGGGATATGTCTGCGGCTGGCGCAGCATCCTCGAAGGAATGCGCGAGTTCCTCCGGCGTGATCGGCGTATGGACTTCCTGTGACATGGGATCATCCGGCGAGTGGAGTGCAGAGGGCCGGGCGCCTGTTGAAGAGCGCCCGGCACGGCTAGGTCACTTGATGGCGCGGATGGCGTCCCAGTCTTCCTTCACGTAGCCGAAGTCCTCAAGCTTGACCGTTTCGTTGACGGTCTTTTCGAAATCGGACTTGTCGACCTCGGCAACATCGATGCCCTTGTCCTTGAAGGTGCCAACCAGCTTCTGCTCACGCTCCTCGATGATCTTGGTGGCACGTTCGGCAGCCTGCTGCATCACTTCGGTGAAGATCTGCTTGTCGGCGTCTGACAATTGCGACCACAGGGTCTTGGAAATGAGCGTGTTGAGATGGTCGACGATATGGCCGGTGAGCACGATGTGCTTCTGGACTTCATAGAACTTCTTGGCTTCGATCGTGGTGAGCGGGTTTTCCTGCGCCTCGACGGTGCCGTTCTGGAGTGCCAGATAGACCTCGGCAAAGGCGATCGGCGTCGTGTTGGCACCGCAGGCGCGCGGCATGGCAAGATAGGCAGGCACATCGGGCACACGCATCTTCAGGCCCTGCATGTCGGCGCATTTGGCGATTGGCCGATTGGATGTCGTATGGCGTGTGCCGTAATAGGTAACCGCAGTAATGTGGTTGCCCGATGCCTCTTCATAACCTTGAGCAAGACGCTTGAAGACATCGCTCTTGGTATAGGTGATCAGATGTGCGGGGTCGCGGAAGATATACGGGAAATAGGTTACGCCGATGGGCGCATATTCGCGCGCGGCAAAGCTCGAGCCCGAGATGATGATGTCGACCGTGCCGAGCTTGAGGCCCTGGTTTAGATCGGCTTCCTTGCCGAGTTGCGAGGCGGGGAAGACATCGATCTTGTAGCGGCCTTCGGTGCGCTTGCCGATCTCCTCTGCGGCCCAAACCGATTCGGTGTGGAAGGGTTCCGACGTCTCATAGACATGCGCCCATTTCAGCACGGTCTGGGCCTGAGCGGTCAACGCTGAGGCCAAGGCAAGGGCCGTCGCGCCGAGCAACGTGGTCAATCCGAATTTCATAACTTTCTCCTCCTAAGTTGACGCCAGGGAATCCTGTGGGTCAAATGTTGCCGACGCGCCTCCACGCGGCGGGTATGGTGCCGTCGACGGTCTCCTCTTCGAAGCTCTTCGACAGGCGGATCTGGGATTGCTCAAGATGAGCCCTCATGGCCGCACGCGCGGCGGCAGGGTCGCCGGAGGCGATCGCGTTGCGGACGGCGCGATGCTCCTCCATCGCCGCCCGCCAGGTGTCGGTATTCTCGAAATAGCTGGCTAGCTTCTCGAAATAAGGCGTCATCCGCATGTCGTGGATGCTGCCGATGAAGCGATTGAGCGTCGCGTTGGCGATGATGCCCGAGACGATGACGTGGAAATCGCGGTCGAGCGCCAAAGCCTGCCGCCGGTCCTCGAGTGCGAGCGCCATCTTCGAGAGATTTTCATCCATCTGAGCAATGTGGTCGGGCCGGACAAGTCGGGCGGCCTCTTCGGCGACGGCACATTCCACGACAGCGCGCGCCCTCAATAGCTCGAACGGTCCTTCGAAATCCTCGGGCGGCAGCTCGGCCGATGGCGCCTTTCGCGCCGTCACGTAGATGCCTGAGCCCATGCGGATATCGATGAAACCCTCCACCTCGAGCACAATCAGCGCTTCACGGATCGTCGGGCGCGATACGCCAAGCATTTGCGCAAGTTCGCGTTCAGCAGGCAGGCGGGAACCAGTCGCCAGTTCGCCGCATTCAATGAGACCGCGCATCTGGTCTGCAACCTGACGATAGAGACGCTGCGATTCCACCGCGACAAACATCTTTTCTTCCGACCTCAGGAATAGGCCAAGTGGCCAAGTGGTCATACCAATATGACGTGTTGTATTGGTCCCAAGAATTTTGTCAATCAGATTTGCGACGCGAGTTAGTTTGAGCATTCGCAATAGAGTGCTGCACGATTGCCGCATCATCGACGATCCATCGTTGGGATCCGGGCAGATGGCCGCGTGTGCTGGTGGAGCGGAAATCTGGGCAAGCGCCTAGTAAGACGGAACCGTCACAGCGGTAGATTCATTCTTCTCGTGTCCCATCGAAACCCAGGCCGAGGAGTGTTGTCGTGGCGCCAAGGGCGAATTGGAAGGGCTATCTCAAGCTCGGCGAACTCAGTTGCGCAGTGGCACTCTACACAGCCGCCTCCACCTCTGAACGCATTTCCTTCCACATGCTGAATCGCAAGACGGGAAACCGGCTGAACCGGGAGTTCGTCGATTCCGATACCGGCGAGCCGGTGGAGCGCGAGGATCAGGTCAAAGGATATGAGGTCAGCGATGGCCGCTATGTCGAGCTCGAACCCGACGAGGTCGCAAGCGCCGTGCCGGAGGCCGACAAGATGCTGGAGATCGAAGAATTCGTCGCCTGCACGGATATCGACGATACTTTCTTTGACAAACCCTATTACCTGGCACCATCGGACAAGCAGTCGGCGGAAATCTTCGCGCTGATTCATGAAGGCCTCACCAAGAGCAATGTCGCAGCGGTCGCGCGAACTGTCCTCTTCCGCCGCTACCGAACATTGCTGATCCGTCCGCACGGTCGCGGACTGGTCGCCAATACACTCGTTTATGACTATGAGATCCGTCCGGCCAGCGAAGCCTTCGACGACATTCCGAAGCTCAAGATCCAAAGGGAGATGCTCGATCTCGCCGGCCATATCATCGCGACCAAGAAGGGCCACTTTGATCCCGAAACATTCGATGATCGCTATGAGGCAGCACTCGCCGAACTGGTAAAGGCCAAGACCGAGGGCCGCAAGATTCGCAAACTCAAGCCTCTGAAGGAAACCAAGCCCTCCGATTTGCTCGATGCCCTACGTCGCAGTGCCAACGACGACAGTAAGCCGGCCGAGCGCACGCCGAGCCGGAAGACTGCCAAGCGCGCCGCCCCAATGCGGAAGGCGAGTTAAGCCATGGCGCTCGATACCTATCACGCCAAGCGTGCTTATTTCACGATGCTCAATGCATCACAACGACTGGGTTCTCTGAAGGCAGATCCATGGGAAAATTTCCGGGCGGCGGCGGCAAAGCCGGTGCCGAAGATGTCAAAGTAGCCGCTACTTCTCGCGGCCCTTGGCAAGGCTGGCCTTCAACGCATCCATGATGTTGATGACATTGCTTGGCGGCTCCTCCACCTTGGCCTTGGCTGGGCGGCTCTGCCGCTTCTTCTTCTTGGATTCGATGACCTGGAGCAGGTTTTCCTGCACCGGGTCTTCGGCCAGCGACGCGTCCCATTTCCGCGTCCGCGCCTTGATGTACTTCTTCATAAGCGTGAGTTGTTCAGGCTCGGACTTTTCCTTGCCGATGCCGGTGAAATAGTCCTCGGCGTTGCGTACTTCGTCACCATAGCGGAGCGTCCAGAGGATGATGCCGCGATCACGCGGTTCGAGCAGCACGGCCCGTTCGCGGCGATACATCACGAGCCGGGCAATGCCGACCACCTTGTTTGTCATCATCGCCTCGCGGATCACGGCGAAAGCCTCCTCGCCGACCTTGTCGTCGGGCAGCAGGTAATGCGGCTTGTCGTACCAGATCCAGCTGATCTCGTCTGAGGGCACGAATGTCTCGATGTCGATCGTGCGCGTGCTTTCGAGCGCGACATCGTCCAGTTCATCCTCTTCGAGCATGACATAGTCATCCTCGCCGCGCTGGTAGCCGCGTACCTCGTCGGCCTCATCAACCGGCTTGCGGGTGACACTGTCCACATAGCGCGAGACCACGCGATTGCCACTCTTGCGATTGAGCGTATGGAACCTGATCTTCTCCGCCTCGCTGGTCGCCGGCATCATCGCCACGGGGCAGGTGACGAGCGACAGTTTGAGATAGCCCTTCCAGAAAGTGCGCGGCGCCATGGCGAACTCCGTTTCAATATCCTGAAACGGCCCACATATCCGCGGGGTTCCCGACCGATGAAGGGCGAGAAGCCTTTGCATTGGGCACGCACGTCTGCGGGTCGAACCAGCATGACAAGATTATGTTGCGAGAGGGCGCCGAAACGGCATCCGGCCGAGGTGGAACTGACTCGATCGCGGCGCTGCTGGCAATGGCACGCTCGATGGAGGCAAGGTAGACGACACGATGACGTGGCGTGCTGGCGCAGATACATGCGTTTATTCCGGTCGCCAGGACGTCATCACGGATGACGGTTTTGACCTGCTGCCTCCAAATGTGCAGTCAAATTTGGCTGGGACTTCGCAAGGTAATCATTCGAAACGGGCGATGAGCCATTTTCGAACGCGATCCCTTGGCCCGTGACTGCCGAGCGCTGTGCTGCCAGCCCCATCGCGACCGCCCACCAACCGTCGTCCAGCGTGATCTCCACCGGCTGCAGACCGGCTATGGCGCGCTGGAATTTCTGGTGCTGGTAAAAGGTGGAGCCATTGTGATCACCGGCTTCGAGCAGCGCCGGATCCACCGGGATTTCTATGGCGTGGGGTCCCTTCGGATCCCGCGGCGAGACAATGATCTGTCCCGTGGGAGCCTTGCCGAGATGCGCCGGCCAGAACCGGCTTGGACCCGGGACTAGGCACTCGATCTTGCCCTTCGGACCGATAGCCGAGATTTCCTCCTGATAGCGCGCGCCCTCGGCGAACATGCAGAGCTCCAGCATGGCACGGGCGCCGGAGGCGAAGTCGACGATCACATAAGCGTGGTCCCAGATATCAGAGCGCTCGCCGTCATACGTCTCGTCGAGATGGTTCACGGCCTGGCCGCCGGACGCCATCACGCGCACCGGATCGGATTTCAGGATCAACCGCATGAGATCGAAGAAGTGGCAGCACTTTTCGACGAGCGTGCCGCCGGTCTTGTGGTTGAACCGGTTCCAGTCGCCGATCTTTTCGAGGAAAGGAAAGCGGTGCTCCTGGATGGTGAGCATGCGGATGCCTCCGGTCGCGGCCTCGGCCTCTGCTATCAGCTTGGCCACCGGAGGCATGTAGCGGTATTCCATCGCGACCCAGATCGGGGCGGGATAGCTGGCCCGGAGCGCGGAGATGCGCGGGGCATCCTCCGGCGCCGTAAACAGCGGCTTTTCGACCAGGACGGGGAGGGGGCGGATCGCCGCAATCGCCTCAAGCTGCTGCCGGTGCAGGTAGTTGGGGCTGGCAATGAGTAGGCAGTTCACATCCTCGACGGCAAGCAGCGCCTCGATGGAGTCTACCATGATAGCGTCGGGGACGGCCTCACTTGCCGCCTTGCGCATGCCGGGATCGGGCTCGAAGATCGCGGTGACCCGGCTTTCAGGAAGCAGCGCGATATTGCGGAGATGCTCCTGGCCCATCATGCCGCAACCGATAATGCCGTAACTCGCTTTCACGCTTTCATCCCTTCTATTTCAGGCGTGCCACATAGCGGGCGACCGTGTAATCGAACCAGCTGCGCGAGACCTCGGCACGCTTGCCATTCTGATCGTAACTGACGCGCAGAACATGCGGCGCCGGGCTACCCGGCCGCTGGCCAAATATGTCCGGCGCCCAGTCGGGAACATAGTCGAGGCCCACCTGATCCTCCGCGCGCACGATCCAGAGCGAAAGCGTGGTGCGATAGAAGAGGTAGAGGCTCTCGGACAATGCTTCCCGGTTCAGCACATCGATGAAACTTCCGTCGAGCCAGATCTCCTCGACTGCCGCGGGGCGGCCGTTGAGACGGCGGAGACGGCGGATGCGGTGAGCATCTCTGGATTGGCCGAATTCCGGCAGTTCCGGCGGCTTCGGCAGGCGATCGACCGACAGGACTTCGGCCGTGGGCAGGCCGCCACCCTCGACCAGTTCCAGCCGGAACATGGCATAGACACTCTTCGGGTCCGCGATCGCGCGTACGTAATTGCCCGATCCCTGGACGCGCTCCAGCAGGCCGCGATTCTGCAGTTCCCCCAATGCCTTGCGCAGCGTGCCGACAGCGATGCCGAGCTCGACCGCCATGTCCCGTTCCGGCGGCAGCTTTTCGCCGTCGATCAACCGGCCGGCCGCGATATCACGGACGATAAGTTCGGTGACCTGGAGATAGATCGGCAGGCTGCCGGGGGCGGAGGAGGTCGGTTCCAAGGCAGAAATCGGCTCGGCTGGGAAAAATTGATACACTATTGATCTACATCATTTGAGATGTTACGCAAGAAGAAATTCATTGGCTGGAGGAAGCGCCCATGAGCGTGGTGCCCGTCCGTTCGGAAGACGTCGATGCGGCTGAGGTCTCGTGGTTCGCCGCGCTGTGCTCGGACGATTATCAATTCCTCGGTGTGCCCGACGGCCGCCTGCGTTCGAGCTGGGAGCATTGCTCTGCGATCGCCCGGAAGGCAGAGGCGCTCGGCTTCCGCAATATCCTATGCCCGTCGTCCTATCAGGTCGGGCAGGATACGCTGAGCTTCGTCGCAGGCTGCGCGCCGATCACCGACAAGATCAACTTCCTCGCCGCAATCCGCTGCGGCGAGATGCAGCCGATCATGCTGGCGCGCACGGTTGCCACGCTCGACCACATGCTGAAGGGCCGACTGACGCTCAATGTCATCAGCTCGGATTTCCCCGGCGAGGTCGCCGACAGCGCCTATCGCTACCGGCGCAGCCATGAAGTGGTGGAGATCCTCCGCCAGGCCTGGACGCGCGATACGATCGACCACAAGGGCGAGGTCTACCAGTTCGAGGGCGTGCCGACGGGACCCGCGAAGCCCTACCAGCAGAATGGCGGGCCGCTGCTGTATTTCGGCGGCTACTCGCCTGATGCGCTCGAACTCTGCGGCGCCCAATGCGACGTCTACCTGATGTGGCCGGAGACCAGGGACGTGCTGGCCGAGCGCATGAAAGCTATACACGCCCGGGCTGAGGCACATGGCCGCGTCCTCGATTATGGCCTGCGGGTCCACATGATCGTCCGCGATACCGAGAAGGAAGCGCGTGACTATGCCGAGCATCTCGTCTCCAAGCTGGATGACGAATATGGCCGGCTGATCCGGGAGCGGGCGCATGACTCGATCTCGCTCGGCGTCGCCCATCAGGCGCGAGCCCGCGAACTCGCCGATCAGTTCGGCTATGTCGAGCCGCATCTCTGGACGGGCATCGGCCGGGCGCGATCGGGCTGCGGCGCAGCACTCGTGGGCTCGACCGACCAGGTCCTGTCGGAACTGGAGGCCTACAGGAAGATGGGCATCCGCGCCTTCATTCTGTCCGGCTATCCGCACCTCGATGAGGCGGAGCATTTCGGAACAAAGGTTCTGCCTCAGCTCAAGACCTGTTCGTTGCCGCATGTCTATGGCCGCGTGCCCTCGGAGACGCCGGTGACACCCCTCGGAAATGGAGAGAGACGGTGACGCACCTGGCCATGTCCAATATCGCGCCGGAAGAACACGTCTTCACGCCCGATCCCGCAAACCAGCGCGTCTTCCGCCATGCGCTCGGCGCCTTCACCACAGGGGTCACCGTGGTCAGCGCCATGACGTCAGACGGGCCGACGGGCATGACGGTCAACAGCTTCGCCTCGGTCTCGCTCGATCCGCCGTTGGTCCTGTGGTCGGCGGCCCGAAATTCGGCTCGCCACGGCCTGTTCACCGCGGCCGATCACTATGCGATCCATGTACTCCGTGCGGACCAGCACCTGCTGAGCGCCCGCTTCACGCGCGGCGGCAGCGGTTTCGACGGGCTCGACTGGGAGGAGAACGACGACGGCGTGCCGATCATACCTGGCACGCTCGCGCGGTTCGAATGCCAACGCTACACATTGCACGAAGCCGGCGACCACACGATCGTCATTGGCCGCGTGTTGCGGGCGGCCCAAGGGGAAGGGGAGCCTCTCTGCTTCTCGAGGGGCACATTCGGCCGCTTTGCCGTGGCGGGCTGACGATGTTCAGTGCGGTGGCCGCGATCGCCGATCCGTCATTTGCCGGGCGCCATCCTCGTGCGGGCCGGCCCGGTCGAGGCGCGCTCGACCAGATGGCAGGCGAGTTCCACCCGCCGCGGCAGGAAAGGCAGGCCCGAGAGGTTGTCGTAGAGCAGATCGAGGCCGGACGAGCCTATCTCGCGCATCGGAATATGCATCGTCGTCAGTGGGGGATTGAGGAAGGCCGCTTGCGGCAGGTCGTCCATGCCCATCACGGAGACGTCGTCGGGAACGGCATATCCCATCTGCTGGACGCCGCGCATCGCGCCGACGGCAAGGCTGTCGCCCGCTGCAAGGATCGCGGTGAAATCGAGGCCTCGCTCCTTGATGCGTGTGATGATGGCCTGGGTCGCGAGTTCCGGCAGCCAGTCGTCGACCGGAACCAGAAGATCGGGATCAGCCTGCAGCCCGCCATGCAACAGGGCGTCACGCCAGCCTTCATAACGCCGCTCGATCGTGCGGCGACCGGGCCGCATCAGGAAAAGGATGCGCTCGTGGCCGAGGCCGAGCAGGTGATCGGCCGCGAGCCGGGCGCTCGAACGGTTGCAGGGCGTGACACTAGAGAGCCGCATGAAGGGATCGTCGCTGTTGAGAAGCACGACCGATTTGTCGAAACCGCGGGTTGCCGCAAGCATGTCTTCATCATCGACGGTGAGGAACAACAGACCCGCAACCGCTGGATCGGTGCGCGCCTCGTCGAGCACGACGATTTCCTCGTTTCTGTCGGCGATCGGTCTAGTGACGATCTCAAGGCCGAGCACCTTGGCGCGATCCCGCAGCCCTTCGAGCACATAGAGCGTGAACTGATTGCGGACATAGTCGATCATCGCCGCGCTGGACGCGGCGAGGATGACCTTCTGCCCAGCCACCGCGCGCGGGATCGTGTAATTGGCATCCTTGGCGGCGTCCAGAACCTGCTGCCGGATCTCGGGGCGCACGCCCTTCTCGCCGGCAAGGGCGCGCGAGACGGTGCTCAGCGAAACGCCGCAAGCCTCCGCAATATCCTCCAGCCTCACCCGTCGCGATTTCTTGCCGCGTTTGCCCGCCTCTGGCTTTGCAATCACCGACCGACCCTCCATTCCATTCGTCATCATGAAAAAAATTTTCAGATTGCGCAAGAAAATCTTCTATCGCATGTTTGGTCGGCAGGAGAGAGCCGGGAACGGCGGGAATGGAGGAGTGTCATGGCGGAGTCTGGCGGTAACATCCGCGCAGGTCTGGGCCGGTTGGTCGAAGGCTTTACGGGTCTCCGACATGACGGCCGGTTCCATGAGCCGAACCTCGACGGGACCGCCGGCGATTACATCAGCTTCGACAGTTGGGAATGGCCACAGGGCGTCGGGCTCTACGGAATCATCCGTCTCTGGCAATTCACCGGCCGCGAGGACCTTCGCGTGCTTGTCGAGAACTGGTACGCCGCCCGCATCGGGGCGGGTCTGCCGGAGCTCAATGTCAACACGACCGCGCCGATGCTTGGCCTTTCCATCCTCTGGGCGAAGACGCGCGATCCGCGCTGGCAGCCGGTGCTCGACGCCTGGGCGACCCGGGTCATCACGGAAATGGGCCGGACCTCGGAAGGCGGCTTCGAGCATCATGTCTCCGACAAGGTCAATGATAACGAGCTCTGGGACGACACGCTTTTCATGGTCGCCCTGTTCCTCGCCTCCTACGGCCAGGCCAGCGGCCGGCGCGAACTGGTCGACGAGGCGTCGCTGCAATTCCTGGTTCACGCTCGCTATCTCGCCGATACCGAGACCGGCCTCTGGTTCCACGGATGGACCTTCGACGGCCGGCACAATTTCGCCCGCGCCCGCTGGGCCCGCGGCAATGCCTGGATCACGGCGGGCATCCTCGACGTGCTGGACCTGGCAGAGATATCAAAGCCCGTGCGGGACTTTCTGCTCGGCGTGCTGAAGGCGCAGGTCGACGCGCTTCTGCCGCTGCAGGCTCCATCAGGTGCTTGGCGCACGCTGCTCGACGATCCGACCTCCTACGAGGAAATCTCGGCGACCGCCGGCATCGGCTACGGCCTGCTCAAAGGCTATCGTCTGGGTCTGGGCCCACCCTCATGGCGCGATGCCGGCCTTCGGGCGCTGAGCGCAGTGATGGACAATATCGACGACGCCGGCACCGTGCTCAACGTGTCCTATGGCACGCGCATGGGCCATGACCTGCAGTTCTACCGGGACATTCCGATCCAGCCGACCGGCTATGGGCAGGCGCTGGCGATCCTGTGCCTTTCCGAGGCGCTGCAGCATGTCGAAGCAGAAGGAAATGCGGCATGACGATGAAGATCCTCTATGGTGCCGCGCCTGATGACATTAGGGCCTACGATACGCAGAAGCTGCGCGACGCCTTCCTCGTTGAGGACCTGTTCGTCGGTGGCGAACTGCGTTTCACCTATACCCATGTCGATCGGCTGATCCTGGGCGGCGCGATGCCAACTGGCAAGACGCTAACTTTCGGCAGCGGCGAAGAGATCGGCACGGCGCATCTCTTGTCGGCGCGCGAAATGGGCATCGCCAATCTCGGCGGCACCGGCTCCGTCACCGTCGATGGTGCGACCTTCGACATGGCCAACCGTGACGTGCTCTATATCGGCCGTGGCGCCCGCGAGATCACCCTGTCCAGCCTGTCGGCCGACCGGCCGGCGCGTTTCTACATGAATTCCGTGCCGGCAGGTACCGGCATCCCCCACCGCCTGATCAAACAGGCGGAGTCGAAGGCAGTCGACCTCGGCGATGCCAGGCGCTCCAACAAGCGACGGCTGAGGATGTACATCCATCCCGAAGTCGCGCCGTCCTGCCTGCTCCTGATGGGCATTACCGATCTTGCCGAGGGCAGCATCTGGAACACCATGCCGCCGCACATCCATGAGCGGCGGATGGAAGCCTATTGCTATTTCGACATGGCGCCCGAGGATCGCGTTGTCCATCTGATGGGCCAGCCGGACGAAACACGGCACCTGATCGTCGCCGACGGCAATGGCGTGCTGTCACCCGCCTGGTCGATCCATATGGGCGCCGGCACCGGCCCCTACGCCTTCGTCTGGGGCATGACCGGCGAGAACCAGGAATACAACGACGTTTCCCCCGTAGCAGTGGCGGATCTCCGATGAGCGGTCAATCTTACCTCACACGCGGGTTGAAGGCGGGCGACGCGATCCGCTACTGGCAGCTCGGCACGATTGCCGAGGAGCGCTTCGACGCGCCTGACGCGCCGATGAAGGGGGAGATGGATCCCTTCTTCTTTCTAACCAAGCACAAGAATTTCATCCCGCACGAATATCCCTGCCGCACCATCTTCGCCGAACGCTATCGCGGCAAGCGGCCCGATGTCCGAGGCTCCTTCAGCGCTGCACGCTGGTGGCTGCCCTTCGGTTCGCCGCGACTTGATCTCTCAGGCTTCTGGTTCCGGCCGACACGGCTCGCGACCTGGTCGCGGACTTATGTCGAAGCTGAAACTGCAGGGACCGCGCGCCTGAAACTCGGCACCTGCGGCGGTTCAGTGCTCTGGCTCAACGGCAGCGAGATCGGCTGGACGGCGCCCTATAGCCGGAACCTCGAGGCCAAGCAGGAGTTCGAGCTGCCGCTGGTCGCGGGCCTCAACGAGATCACTGTCTTCTTCGACGATCTCGCCGAACGCGACGCGCGTTATTTCTTCCAGCTCGACTATCTCGATGGCCCGAGCGCGCAGGTCGCCGTCCCGGTTCCCGTCGAGGCATCGGTCGCGGACGCCTTCGAAGCCGCGCTCGATCGCATGTATTTCGATCGCCAGCACTATTTCGATGGCGATATCACGCTGGTCCTGCCGAGCACCGTGCCGGTCGAGACGTCAGTCAATGTCGCCGTCGAAGGCGATTTCATGTCGCGTGAACGGTTCGATCTCGACTTCAGGCTGGCTGCGGGCCAGGACCAGCTGGTGATCGGGCCGGCCGAGAAGGCGCCCGCCGATTTCCGGCATTTCCGTATCGCGCTGAGTTCCGGCGGCTTCGTCGTCGCCCGCTCGCTGGGTGTCGAGATTTGCCACGCCGTCCGTCAGGGCACAGCAAGCCCCTCGCTGTCGAAGCGGATTTCGGAAACGCTCGACGAGGTCTCGGAACATTCCGAGCGTGATACCGTGCGCGCCTTTGCCCGCCTCGCAAGCGGCCGCGCCGGCGCTGATACCGATGCCATGATCGAGGAGATCCTGCCCTCGATCGAGGATTGCCACGATTGCGCCGACTTCTCGCTCGTGCCGCTGATCTGGTCGCGGACGGTCTGGGGCAACGATATCGGCGAGAAGACGCGGGCACGCATCGACGCCGCGATCCTCAATTACCGCTACTGGATGGATGAGCCCGGCAATGACGTTCAGTGGTATTTCTCCGAGAATCACGCGCTGCTGTTCCACGCCTCGGCCTATCTCGCCGGCCACCTGCTCCAGGATCAGACCTTCGTTCGATCGGGCCGAAAGGGTGCGGATCAGAATGCCATCGGCGCTGCCCGTGTGCGCGCCTGGCTCGACCATTTCGAGAGTTGGGAAATGGCGGAATTCAATTCCGCTCCCTATTTCCCGATCGACCTCAAGGGCCTGACGGCCCTTGCCGCGCTCGCGCCGGATGCAGACATAGCCGAACGCGCCAAGGCGGGCATCGTCAGGCTCTGCGAAGTGGTGGCGCGCTCGGCCCATCACGGCATGATTACCGCCGCTCAGGGACGATCCTACGAGCATACGCTCTGCGCCGGCCGGTCGCTCGAACTGTCAGGCATTGCGCGACTGCTCTGGGGTAAGGGCTGGTACGGCCGCAGGGTCCATGCCCTGCCGCAGCTCGCCGTCTGCCTGCGTGACCATGGTCTCGCCATACCCGAAAGCCTGGCCTCGATCGCCGACCATCGCGGAGAGAAGCATCAGGAATGGACCTTCGCCCAGGGCGAGAGCCGGTTCGCTGCGCTCTATCATTACAAGGGCGCGCATTTCGCCATGGGTTCGGCCGCGCATTACCGCTGGCACGAATGGGGCTATCAGGAGACCATCCTGCATGCACGCATCGGCGAGCGCCCGGAAGCGTCCGTGTGGATCAACCATCCCGGCGAGACGATCCAGTTCGGCTATGGACGCCCGTCCTACTGGGGCGGCTGCGGCACGATCGCCCGCGTCCAGCAATATCGCGGGCTCGCCGTGCTCGATTTCTCCGCATTCGAGGAACAGCCTGATTTCACCCATGCCTGGTTTCCAACCCAGGAGTTCGAGGAAAGCCGCGTCGAGGGCAGCCTCGCGGCGGCGCGTAGCGGAAATGGCGCCATGCTCATTCGCGGCAGCCACCCGCTGGAAGTGGTGACCGACGGACCGTCCGCCCATGCCGAGCTGCGCCAATATGGCCGCGCGACACGCTGGATCGTTCGGGTGTCGGAGGTCGGAAACCTCGATGAGGCGATCGGCCGCTTTGTCGACTTGTCGATCGAGGAAGCGGGTGAGGGCGATTTCATCGTCCAGGATCCGGACTACGGACACGTGCGCTTCCGCGCCGATGGCGTGGTCGAAGCGGAAGGGCGAACCGTATCGCCCAAGGAATTCACGGTGAGCGGGGAGGCTACCCTGCTGGCAGCGACGTAATGGCGCCGTGTCGGGAGGAGCCGGCGCGATTGTCACATTGGGGGCGGCACAATCGCCTCAAACAAGGAGGAGAACGGAAATGAAGAGGATGAAGACCGTACTTGCGGCGCTCGCCGTGGGACTGATGACGTCAACGGCAGCCCTTGCCGGCGATGTTCGCATCATGTGGTACTCCGACGGCGTCGAAGGCGAGGTCCTCAAGGACCTTATCGATCGCTTCATGAAGGACAATCCCGACATCAAGGTCAGCATCGACAATGTGGCCTATAATGTCGTCAAGGAACAGCTGCAGGTGCAGCTCGAAGCCGGCAACGGACCCGACATTGCCCGTGTGACCAACCTGAAGTCGCTTGCCAATCATTGGCTCGACCTTCGGCCACTTCTTTCCGACCCAGCCTATTGGGAAGCCAATTTCGGCGACCAGCTCGACTGGATGCGGCCTGACGGGTCCAACATGATCCCCGGTTTCATGACCCAGCTGACCCTGACCGGGGGCTATGCCAACAAGACATTGTTCGATCAGGCCGGGGTGGCAGTCCCGGCCCTGGGATCGAACTGGGATCAGTGGGCGGAGGCAGTCAAGAAGGTGGCGGCGAGCCAGCAGATCCCGTTCCCGATGGCGATCGACCGCTCCGGCCACCGCATTACGCCGCTGATCCTCTCTTACGGCGGGAATTACATCGGCTCCGATGGCAAACCCGCCCCGATCGATGAAGGCACCAAGACCTTCATCACCAAGCTCGTCGACTGGTCGAAGGACGGCACGCTCAGCAAGGACGTCTGGGTCTCGGCGGCGGGTTCGACCTACCGCCCGGCGGCCGACGATTTCATCAATGGCCAGGTGGCGCTCTACTATTCCGGTTCCTGGCAGATCGCCAACTTCTCCACCAAGATCGGCACCAATTTCGATTGGGTCGCAGTCGGCACACCCTGCGGTTCGGCGAACTGCACGGCGCTTGCCGGCGGTGCGGGTCTCGTCGCCATCAAGTACACGAAGAACCCCAAGGATGTCGCCAAGGTGATGGAGTACCTCGCCCGGCAGGACATCGTGAAGGAATTCACCGAACGTACCCTGTTCCTGCCAGCTCACAAGGGTGTCGTCGCGGCGGGCGGTATCGACTTCAAGACCGACGACGCGCAGGCCAAGGCGGCGCTCAACGTCTTCGTCGAAGCTTCCGGCAAGAATTCCGACATCGCCAAGAAGCTGCCGGGCTGGTTCTGGTCGGATACGGTCTACGGCGCGCTCGTGACACGTGTCAGCCAGGCCATGGCCGGTGAGCTTTCGCTCGACGAAGCCTTCCAGCGCATCGACTCCGATATCGCCGCCAAGGTCAAGGACACCGCGCCCTGACGTTTGGGCTGACCAACGCATGCCGCCGCATGATCTGTGCGGCGGCAAACCAAACGGCTCGGGGAGGGGCTCGCAATGAAGTCCGAACAAGCAGCATTGCCGCCACGCCGCGGATTGGGCGAGATCGCCATGGCCCCCGTCTCATTCGTGATGGGACTGCTCGATTTGCCCCTGCGCTGGCTGCAGAAGACCGCAGGCATTGGCGGAATGGCAGGCTTCTTCCTGCTCCCGAATATGCTGATCTTCGGTGTCTTCGTCCTTCTGCCCTTCGTCATCAACTTCGCCTATTCGATGACGGGCGGCCCCGCACTCTTCCTCGGCGACCGCACCTTCGTCGGCGCCAATCAATATGCGCGGCTCTTCGACTGCGCGAACTATCTCGACCCCAACAGCTGCGCCGAGGACACGTTCTGGACGGCAGTCGGCAATACGGGCTGGTTCGTGGTGATCCAGGTCATATTGATGCTGCTGGTCTCGCTGGTCACGGCGCTGATTCTCAACCGCGATCTCGCGGCGCGCAGCTTCTGGCGAGCCGTCTTTTTCTTCCCGGTTCTTCTGTCGCCCGTGGTCGTCGGCCTGATCTGGAAGTGGATTCTGCAACGCCAAGGCCTGCTGAACTTTAGCCTCTACGGGCTCGGCTTCGACCCCTATGTCTGGCTGAACGACCGCAACTGGGCCTTCGCCGCCACGGTCGGCGTGTCGATCTGGGCGCATATGGGCTTCTACACCCTGATCCTGCTCGCGGGCCTACAGGCTATTCCGAAGGATCTTTACGAAGCGGCCGAGATGGATGGGACGCGGCCGGCGCGCGCCTTCTGGCGCATCACCATGCCGCTCCTCATGCCGAACCTGCTCGTCGTCTTCGTGCTCGTGCTCATCCGGGCGGTGCAGATCTTCGATGAAGTCTACGTTCTGACCGGTGGCGGGCCAGGCACCAGCACGCTCTTCCTGACGCAGTATATCTATGAGACGGGTTTCGCCACGGCGCTCCGCAATCCCGGCCTGGCGGCGGCGGCTTCGATCCTGATGGGCGTGGTGCTGATCATCCTGACCCTTATCCAGCTTGGCATAGGTCGCTCCGGTGACAAGAATGGAGGCCGGACATGAGCCGCGTCGCGCAATTCATCTTCCGCCGGAAGGGCGGCAAAGGCTGGCACTGGACCGATATCGTCACCTGGATCTGGCTGATCGGCGGTCTGTTCATCATGTTCGGACCGGCGGTGTGGCTGGTCGGCTCTTCCTTCAAGTCGCCGGCGGCGCTTGCGGAATTCCCGCCGACCATCCTTCCCTATGTGACGCAGAAGACGACCGTGGAAGGATACGACAAGCCGCTTGACCTCTATGAGGCCAAGCTCCCCGACGGCACGACCGCGGTGCTCGCCGAGGTGCGGCGTATCGGCGTGGTCGCCCAGATGGTCGATCCGAAGGCGCCTGGCGATATCGTGAAGGTCAATATCAAAGACCGCACGCCGCTCCGCACCATGGCCTTCGCGACCAACAACTACACCGAGCCGTTCGTCCATTTCGACTTCGTCCGCTATCTCTGGAACTCGGTCTTCGTCACAGTCATCGCAACGCTGATCACGCTGATCGTCAATTCGATGGCGGCCTTCGCACTCAGCAAATACGAGTTCCGAGGCCGCTCGCTGGCAATGCTGCTCATCCTGGCGACTCTTATGGTGCCGCTCTCGGTGATCATGGTGCCGCTCTATTCGATCATCTCGACGCTCGGGCTCTTCAACAGTCTCTGGGGCGTGATCCTGCCCACGGTCGCCACGCCGACGGGTGTCTTCATCCTGCGCCAGTACATGCTGACCATCCCCGACGAATTGATCGATGCCGCCCGCATGGACAAGGCCTCGGAATGGCAGATCTACTGGCGCATCGTGCTGCCGCTAACGGCGCCGGCGCTTGCCGTGCTCGCCATCTTCTCGGTCGTCTGGCGCTGGAACGACTTCCTCTGGCCGCTGATCGTGCTGTCGCGGAAGGAGCTTTACACGCTTCAAGTCGGGCTGAGCATGTATTCCGGCGAGCTGAACGTGCAGTGGCACTTCATTCTGGCCATGACGGTGGTGACGATGATCCCCGTCGTTCTGGTCTTCATCTTCCTGCAACGCTTCATCACGACCGGCATTGCCGGGGCGGGATTGAAATAGGGGTTCGAGCCATGGGCCATATCAAGCTTGCCAATGTGAAGAAGGCGTATGGGGCCGTCCAGGTGCTCCACGACATCAATCTCGAGATTGGGGACGGCGAGCTCGTCGTTTTCGTCGGCCCGTCCGGTTGCGGCAAGTCGACCCTGCTCAGGATGATCGCCGGGCTGGATCGGCCAACGGGCGGCGAACTGTCGATCGATGGTAAGGTCGTGAACACCGTGCCGGCGGCTGATCGAGGCCTCGCCATGGTATTCCAGTCCTACGCGCTCTATCCGCATATGAGCGTGCGCCAGAACCTGGCCTTCGGGCTTGAGAACACGAAGATGCCGAGGGCAGAGATCGCAGAGCGTATCGGCGAAGCTGCGCGCATGCTCGAAATCGAGTCTTATCTCGAACGGCGGCCCGGTCAGTTATCCGGCGGGCAACGGCAGCGTGTGGCAATCGGCCGGGCGATCGTCCGCCGGCCCGTGGCCTTCCTGCTCGACGAGCCGCTGTCCAATCTCGATGCCGAATTGCGCGGTTCGACCCGTGCCGAGCTTGCGGCGCTGCACGCACGGCTCGGCGCAACCATGGTCTATGTCACGCATGACCAGGTCGAGGCCATGACACTGGCCGACCGCATCGTCGTGCTCCGCGCTGGCCGCATCGAGCAGGTCGGCACGCCGCTCGATCTCTACAACAAGCCCGCCAACCGCTTCGTCGCCGGCTTCATCGGCTCGCCGCATATGAACTTTCTCGAAGCATCGATCGAAAGCACCGGTGGCGGTGGCGCCGTCGCAGCGCTCGCCGGTGGTCACAAGCTGGAGCTTCCGATGGGGCCTGGCATCGCGCCGGGCATGCGAATTTCGATCGGCGCAAGGCCCCAGCACATCAAGATCGGCGATGGTCCCGCCAGCCTGCCGGCAACGGTCGGGCTCGTGGAGGCGCTCGGGGCCGAAACCGTCATTCATACCGATGTCGCCGGGCAGAAAATGCTCGTCGTCGCGGCCGGACAGCATAGTTTCAGCCCCGGTGCCGAGATCCGCCTCTCGTTGGCGGATGCGCCGCTTCACGTCTTCGACGATAAGGGATTGCGCCTTGAACACGCTGTTTGATCTGTCCGGCAAGGTCGCGCTGGTCACCGGCGCCCGGACCGGCCTCGGCCACGGCATGGCACTGGCGCTCGCCCGTGCCGGCGCCGATATCGCCGCCATCGGCTCGTCGCCCATGCCGGAAACTGCGAAGGATGTGCAGGAGACCGGTCGGCGCTTCTGCGAACTTCAGATCGACCTCTCCCAGCGGTTCGACGCGACGGTCGTCACTGAGTGCATCGTCGCGGAACTCGGCGGTGTCGACATTCTAGTGAACAATGCCGGCATCATCCGCCGTGCCGACCTTCTCGATCACTCCGAGGAGGACTGGGACAGCGTGATGGATGTCAACCTGAAGGCCGCGTTCCTGCTGTCGCAGGCGGTGGCCCGCCACATGGTGTCGACGAGCCGAAAGGGCCGCATCATCAATGTCGCTTCCATGCTGACATTCCAGGGCGGCATTCGCGTGCCGGCCTACACCGCCTCGAAACATGGTATTGCCGGCATTACCAAGGCCATGGCGAATGAACTCGCCCAGCACGGCATCACCGTCAACGCCATCGCGCCCGGTTATATGGAAACCGACAATACGGAGGCATTGCGCAACGATACCGAGCGCAACAAACAGATCTCCGTTCGCATTCCGATGGGCCGCTGGGGCATGCCGGAAGATCTTGCAACCACAGTGCTCTTCTTCGCCGCTCCCGGCTCCGGATATGTGACTGGAACAGTGCTGCCTGTTGATGGCGGGTGGCTCGTGCGATAGTTGCGGCGTGTCGCAAGTTTCACTGGTTAACGACCTCTCGACGATCGAGTGAGAAATTCCGCTCCGGAAATTGCCGTGTCACTTACCTGGTCTGGGCGTGGCACATTTTTTTGGTCCAATGAGGCGAGGATCGCCCGCTTCTCCTGTCCGGGAAGTTGCGCCGCGCGGAGCACGTCTTTCGGTTTCTCGAAATGGGCTGTTGGGTGCGGAAGGTGCGATACGATGATCCCCTCTGCGGCCTTGGTGTTGACGTTGGTTTCTTCCATGTCCTTTCTCATCTCACTGATCCATGGATCGTCACTCGATGGATCAGTGAGTGCCGGGCGAATGCCCGGCACGTTGGTCTGAATAGTCGTCAGGATCAGGCGGCCTGTTTGTCCGCTTCGATCTGCAGGGGCGCGGTCTCGCCCCAGCCATTACCGATCTCGATGCGGCGCGGCTTGGCCTGTTCAGGGATTTCGCGCTTGAGCGTGATCGTCAGCAGGCCGTTGGCAAGCGACGCTCCTTCGACATGGACGTGATCCGCTAGTTCGAACCGACGCTCAAACGACAGAGCGCTGATGCCACGGTGAAGGTACTCGCCTTCCTGCTTCTGCGTAGCGCCGCCTCTGACGACGAGCACATTGCGCTCCTGCGTCACGTCGAGATCACCCATCGAGAAGCCAGCGACGGCAAGGCAGATGGCGTAATCGTTCTCGCCCTTCTTGACGATGTCGTAGGGTGGCCAGGAGTCCACGGCCTGAAGGCGCTGGGGGTTGCTAAGCAGATTGAAGACCCGGTCGAAGCCGATGCTCGAGCGGTAGAGCGGTGCGAAGTCGAATTCAGTTCTCATAGCCATATCCTCGTAAGCAACATGGAAGGGACGTCGTCCCGATGATGTCGGTCCCTCAAAAGGCGGCCGACGGTTCTTCAGAGGCACGCCCGTGCAGAGCGTGCCTCCGATTCGAATGTTAGAAGTCCATATCCGCGCCGGCGGGCATTGCCGGAGTCTTGTCCTTCTTTGGCTTCTCGGCGATCATCGCTTCGGTCGTCACCAGCAGGCCTGCTACGGAAGCGGCGTCCTGAAGCGCGGTGCGCACGACCTTCGCCGGGTCGATCACGCCCTGTGCATAGAGATCGCCGAATTCGTTGGTCTGGGCGTTCCAGCCCCAGGAGAACGCGGTCTTCTCGCGCAGCTTGCCGACGATGACGGAGCCCTCGGCACCCGCGTTTTCGGCGATTTGACGGACAGGCGCTTCGATCGCCCGACGAACGATGTCGACTCCAACGCGCTGATCGGGGTTGGCGGTGTCGACCTTGTCCAGCGCGTTCACAGCCCGAAGGAGCGCGACGCCGCCGCCGGGCAGGACGCCTTCCTCCACTGCCGCACGGGTCGCATGCAGCGCATCGTCGACGCGATCCTTCTTCTCCTTGACCTCGACCTCGGTGGAGCCGCCGACGCGGATGACCGCGACGCCGCCCGCCAGCTTGGCAAGACGTTCCTGCAGCTTCTCACGGTCGTAGTCGGAGGTCGTCTCCTCGATCTGGGCGCGGATTTGCGTCGTGCGTCCTTCGATCTCGGCCTTCGAGCCAGCTCCGTCAATCACAGTGGTGTTGTCCTTGTCGATCGCGACCTTCTTGGCCCGACCCAGCATTTGCAGCGTCACGTTCTCGAGCTTGATGCCGAGGTCCTCGGAGATGACGGTGCCACCGGTCAGGATGGCAATATCTTCGAGCATGGCCTTGCGGCGGTCGCCGAAGCCCGGAGCCTTGACGGCCGCGACCTTGAGGCCGCCGCGGAGCTTGTTGACCACGAGCGTGGCAAGCGCCTCGCCTTCGACGTCCTCGGCAATGATCAGGAGTGGCTTGCCGGACTGAACAACCGCCTCGAGAACGGGCAGCATCGCCTGGAGGTTGGCGAGCTTCTTCTCGTGGATCAGGATATAGGGGTCTTCGAGTTCGACCCGCATCTTGTCCTGGTTGGTCACGAAGTACGGGCTGAGATAACCACGGTCGAACTGCATACCCTCGACGACTTCGAGCTCGGTGTCGGCAGTCTTGGCTTCCTCGACTGTGATGACGCCCTCGTTGCCGACTTTCTCCATGGCTTCGGCGAGGAAGCGGCCGATCTCCGCGTCGCCATTGGCCGAGATGGTCCCTACCTGCGCGATCTCCTCGTTCTTGGAAATTTTCCGCGCGTTGGCCTTGAGCTCCTTGACGACGGCATCGACAGCGATGTCGATACCGCGCTTGAGGTCCATCGGGTTCATCCCGGACGCGACCGCCTTGGCTCCTTCCTTGACGATCGCCTGGGCGAGAACGGTCGCCGTCGTGGTGCCGTCTCCAGCAAGATCGTTGGTCTTCGAGGCGACCTCGCGCAGCATCTGCGCACCCATATTCTCGAACTTGTCTTCGAGTTCGATTTCCTTGGCGACAGAGACACCGTCCTTGGTGATGCGCGGCGCGCCGAACGATTTGTCGATGACGACGTTGCGGCCCTTCGGCCCTAGCGTCACCTTCACCGCATTGGCGAGAATATCGACGCCGCGTAGCATCTTCTCGCGGGCGTCCGTGTGAAATTTGACTTCTTTTGCAGCCATGGTTCACTCCTTCATAGGCAGCAGGTTATGACTGGTTGTGGATAATCAAGCGGCCTTGCGGGCTTCCGCCTGCAGCTCGATCACGCCGAGAATGTCGCTCTCCTTCATGATCAGCAGGTCTTCGCCGTCGACCTTGATTTCGGTGCCGGACCATTTGCCGAACAGGACGCGATCCCCCGTCTTGACGTCAAGCGCCACGACCTGGCCCTGTTCATCGCGGGTGCCGGGGCCGACGGCGACGACTTCGCCTTCCTGCGGCTTTTCCTTGGCGGTGTCGGGAATGATGATGCCGCCCTTGGTCTTCTCGTCGGACTCGATCCGGCGGACGACGACGCGGTCGTGTAGCGGTCGGAACTTCATGTTTTCCTCCTGGACAAACAAGATGTTGAAACTCCCCTCGTCCGAACCGGACGACCAGTCCGGAACGGGGTGCCGGACCTGCTTCAGCGTCCGGCAGCAAAAATCTGGTTTTGCCATTTTTCGTTTTCAAGAGGCCTGCGGGAAAAAATTAGCACTCGCCAAACTTTGCTGCTAACATCCTGATAAAGAACGATAATACGAGCCGTCGCTTAATGTTTTTTTGTTGACGGAAAGCGCCGATCCCGGCAACTTTACAACGAGTGAAACGGAGACCGACGCATGCAGGACAAGTCCGATTTCGAGCTACAGCTCGCAGGCTATGGCATCACCACGGCGCACATTCTCTACCGTATCCCCGATTTCGAATCCGTCCTCCAGACCTATGTCTGGCAGGACTACGATCTTGCGCCGGATTTCCCTGAGATGCGCAAATTCCTGGAATTCTGGGAAGAGAAGCTTGACGGACCTCTTTATTCCGTGAGGTACACCCACCGTCGCCTTATCGGCCCGAACGAGTGGCGCAAGGTGTCAGGCGAGTTCAACTTGCACTGACCCCTGTACTCGCCATCACGTTTTCATGGTTCTCTGCCAGTCGGGGCTTTCGAACACGGCGTCTCCATGTCGAACCTGAGTGGATGGAAGAGAGTGTCGACAAGATTGGCAATCTGAGCGTTGAGGAGCGGAAGGACATCCTCGATGTCACCAAGATATGGAGAAGTGCCCGCGAAGCCGCGTTCGAAGGGCAAGGCAATTTCAAAGGCGATGGTGATCCGCCAGTACGCGGACGGGCGTCGTGGCCTCTTTCGCTATCCTCTCTCGATCGCAACGCAGTCATTGGCGCGATCCTGCGTGCGATCGGCATCGAAGCTCGGCATGCGAAGTCGGTGATTGCGCGCCTAACGGCTGCTTCCCACTCTTCCAAATAGAAAAGCCTCCACTCGGACGCGGCAAGTGGCGAATGAGCCCGCGTTTCACTGGGTCCCGGGTTGGATAAAAGGCAAGGCCTGCAAGCGGCGGTCGTAAGCATCGTGGATTGAGTTGGATAGAGCTGCGGGGGTCGGTTCTGTGATGCTTCACCGACGCCAAGGAACGGTGTTCCGGGATGATCGAGCAGCTCAACTTGAATGTCTGGAACCTCGCCGAACGTAAGAATGGGATAGTCCGCCCAGCCTTCGTCCATGGTTCGACCTTTACGGAAACGAACCTCCTCTTTCAGCGACCAACTGATACTGCACCAAGCAGAGTGGCCAAGATCAGTTGGCACCTGCGTTCGGAGCGGATTCTTCGGTCGAGATTGCATCGATGGTCCTGCCCGGCAGTTCCGGCGATCCATCTGCATGTTCAATGGTGATCTTGACCGGACCTGCTTCCATTTCGCCAAACGGCGAGGCGAAGGCAATTTCCGCGGCGTCGCGGCCGACGCCGATGCGAACGAGCCCGTCGAGATTGGCCTGTCTCGTCGCATCGAACAGCCACCAGCGGCCCGACAGGAAGCATTCGAAGACGGCGTGGAAATCCCGCGGTTCGAGACCATAGGCATAGCAACTGACAAACCGGGCCGGGATGTCGAGTGCCCTGCAGAAGGCAATGCCCAGATGGGAGAAGTCGCGGCAAACGCCTGCTCGTAGCAGCAGGCTCTCAGTTGCGGTCGTCTGTTCGTTGGAGGAGCCGCGACGATATTCGAGATTGTCGTAGATCCAGTTGCAGATCGCTGTGACGCGCTGATGGCCCCTGGGCAAGTGGCCGAACTCGCGCTCGGCGAAAGCCGCGAGACGGTCGGAAGGAACGAAGCGCGACGGCAGCAGGAAGGGCATGATGTCGAGCGGGATCTTGGCGAGTGGCATCTCCTCGATCGTCCGGGGATCCGCGCGGAAGACATCAAGCGTTACTTCCGCCTTATAGTTCACGTTCAACGGACCGGGCTGGGCGTTGATGCTGACATACCTGTTGCGGATGTCGGGCACGATATAGGCCCGCCGCGGGCTGTCGGGTGTGATCGTCAGTTGCTCGATGAGGTTGATGTGCCGCATTAGATGGGCGACCTCGAAGTTGAAGATGAAGGTAGTCGGGCTCTTGACCTCATAGGACAGGTCGCAGCCGAGTTTGTAGCGAATGGTCATGGACGTCTCTCGATAACGTGCGAAACCCGCTGCCGACATCATGACGGCAACGGGTTCAGGCGGGAAATTCAATCCGGCGGCGATTGCCGCCGGCGATTATCGCGCGTACTGGGACAACTGTATCCGCTCAGCCCGGAGGCGCTCGGTCTTCTTCCGCCGAGCCTCCACCTCAAGCTCGGTGATGGACCGGAAGGCGGCATCGGTCTGGTGGCGTCTCGCTTCGAAAGTGTTGAGAGAGCTGAGAACTTGTTCTTCAGTGCTGGTAATAGTTGGCATCGTCGTCCCTGTGCGCAGGTTTCCGACGCTGAGACGCCGATGCAGCCACTTTGGTTCCAAAAATCGACGAGCCTCCTAACTCTTCGGATTTTTGTGTCGACTGCTGTGCAGACAACAAGTTTTCGAAGGCCTGAAGCGAGTTTCTCTCGTTGGCGAAGTAGCAGGAATGACCCGTCCAACTTCCATCGTGCCGCGGGTAATGCACTTTGGTACAGTTCACGACGTTGATCAGCAGGCGATCCGACTCGTCAGCTGGAGCTATATCTGTCATTAGGTCTGCATGCCCATCAGCAGCCGCCAATTCGTCAGTTCAACTCTTGCCCTGCTCGCCATTGGCTTCCTAGCGCTGTTGGCAATCGTTGCGACCAACATTTGGCTGGGCGAACGTGCTCGCCTCTATTCGCGCGAAGTGCTGGAAGCGCGTGACGCTAAGGCGATCGCCGTCGATTTGAAAGCGGCGCTTCAAACCGCGGAGTCCAGCCAGCGAGGCTATCTTTACACCGGCAACGAGATATATCTGGCTCCCTACGATCTGGCGAAGACACGAGCCCAGAACGCCGTTAACGACCTGCGTCCGAACCTCGCCGCATATCCGGAATTGAAGCCCGCCATCGAACGGCTCGTGTCCACCGTTTCGGACAAAATCGCCGAGATGGAGCAGTCGATCCGGCTCAAGCAGCGGCGCGACGAAGCTGCCACCCTTGCCTTCGTCCGGACCAATCGAGGCAAGCTGCTGATGGACGAGGTGAACCTGTTCACAACGGGGATCGTGCTGGCTGCGGACCATCGTCTCGCTGAATTGGTCAAGGAGCAGACCGAAAACGCGCTGCTTCTGCGGCTGATATCGGTGATCGGCGGCATAGTCATTCTTGCGACCGCACTACTCGCGATCTTCACCATCGTTCGCTATACGCAGGAACTCAACAAGACACGGAGCGACCTGGCTTCGGCCAATGACCGGCTAGAGCAACGCGTGGCGACGCGGACGGCGGAACTCGGGCGGGCGAACGAGTTGATGCGAGATGCGCGCGATCGCGCCCAGACCTTGCTGACAGAGGTCAATCATCGGGTTGCCAACAGCCTTACCCTGGTCGTCTCCCTGATCGGCATCCAGTTGAGGTCGCTGCAAAGCAACGCGGCCAAATCGGCGCTGGAAGAGGCCCGTGCCCGCGTTCAGGCGATCGCCATGGTTCACAAGCGCCTCTATGACGACGGCAATGTCCAGGAGGTGGCGCTCGACGAATATCTTGCCGGCCTGCTCGAACAGTTCAAGACGACCGTCGATTCCGCAGCAGGCATCTCGCTGAAATATGAGTTCGAGCCGCTCAGGCTCAAGACCGATGCAAGCATCAATCTTGGTGTCGTCGTCACCGAGTGGGTGATGAATGCCTTCAAATATGCCTATCCCGACCAACCCGGTGAAATCCGGGTGATCCTAACCAGCAATGGCGGCGGTTTCGCCGTTCTTCGCGTGGAGGACGATGGCGTTGGCCGCAGCGAGGAAGCAAAGGTGCAGGGCACGGGCGTGGGCACCAAGGTGGTCAGGGCGATGGCGGCCAGCATGAATGCGACAATTGAGTATGTTGCAGGATCCCCTGGCACCTCAGCCCGCTTTTCATTTCCGCTCACGGCACCGTAAGTAGAAACCGCTAGGCCTGAAAGAGCAATTGTTGCATAGGTTCATCGTGGAGGACTGCGGTGCACATCATAATCCGAACGGCCATAATTGCTTCACTGTCGCTCGTGCCTCAGATCGATGCGAGTCATTCTGCTGCACAAACAAAGTTGCCTTCTGGTATCACCGAGCCCGTCCTTCTTCCGGCTTTCGATCCCAACGCACCGGTGTGTCACTCTCCGGTCGGCTTGAACCGGCAGCTCGTTTTTTTCCAAGATAACGATCGCCAGTTCATGCAGGGGGTCAAGTTCGGCCTTGAACAGGCTGCGAAAACCAGACGTCTGGAGTTCTCCGTCGATCTTGCCAGCGACGATCCGTCCAAGATGGTGGCGGGTGTCGATGCAGCCGTCCAAAATCGAGTGGGGGCTCTGGTCGCCGCTCCAGTCGATGCCATCGGTCTGGCGCCCTCACTACAAAGTGCGATCGAGTCGGGAGCCTATGTCGGAACCGTGGTTCCGCCACCTGCCGTGACCATTCTCAATGCCCCACAATACCTGACGGGTGAAAGGCTGGCACTCGCTGCCTCCAGCTACATCACCAATGAACTGGACGGCAAGGCAAATGTCGTGCTCCTCACTCATGACAGCCTGCAATTCCTCTCACCGCGCTTCACCGCAATGCGGGACGTGCTGGCAAAACTGCCCGGCGTGACCGTTGTTGCCGATATTTCGCCGAGCCCGGTCAATGTCGAGGGTGGCTACCAGACGATGAAACTCATCCTCCTGGCGCATCCGAAGATCGATGTCGTCCTGGGGGCTGACACAGTGGTGATCGGTGCATTGAAGGCGATGCGGGAGGCGGGCCTTGCGACCCCCCGTCAGTTCCTCGGTGGCATCGACGGTGAGCCCGATGCCGTAAAGGAATTGAAGGACAGCCAGAGCCCCTACAAGGTGAGCGTCAGCCTTGCATCATCCGTGTTCGGTTATGCGCTTGGCCACTATGCGGCGGATTGGATCGAAGGAAAGAGCGTTCCGCAGGCGATGAATATCCTGCCGAAGGTGCTGACGGCAGACAATCTGGCGCAATATGAGGCCGACATTGCGGACCCTGCGGCCGTATTTGCCGACCCGGACAAACGTCGTGAATACCTCATGGCCTACGGAAACATCTGCTTTGACACCCGCGACCGGTTCCTCAACTTTCCCTGGGCGTCAGACCGATAGGGCAAGCCCGGCCCATTGGGGGGCCGTGCACAATTGTCGGCTCGTTCACAATCCACTCCTCCAGTCGCTGCCTCGTTTTGTTGTTCCGCGCGGAAACCTTCTCAAGTCTCATTCGTTAGGAGGCGGGAAATTCTGCCCGGCAGATGGGGCTTGATTTGTTCGGCGCGGCCGCAAGTCGTCTCAAGCATAGCGGAATAGTTGAAAGCAGGACCCAGGAGCCTAGATTATTGAGTTACGACAAGGCGAGCATAGACCTTACGAATTGCGACCGAGAGCCGATCCATATTCCTGGAAGTATTCAGCCGCATGGCG
This sequence comes from Rhizobium sp. SRI_017, assembly GCF_057586295.1. Taxonomy (NCBI): domain Bacteria; kingdom Pseudomonadati; phylum Pseudomonadota; class Alphaproteobacteria; order Hyphomicrobiales; family Rhizobiaceae; genus Rhizobium; species Rhizobium sp. SRI_017. Next base: position 75,638 of record NZ_JBYCZP010000007.1, read on the forward strand.
CCATGCTTGTCGTCAACTCCCAGACATATGAGATTTCGTATGTATCCTCGAATATAGAGGAGCGTCTCGATCTGCGCGCAAGCGACATGTTGGGCAAGTCACTGGAAACCATCCTGGGTTCCAAACTGACTCATAATGTACGCAATGCCCTGGCGGTCGCTGCCACAGGGCAGAAGACAAGCGTGATCTTAAGGGCCGAGCTCGGTCGGAACAGACCACCATGCGACATCCTCGTTCATGAGTACGAAGGTTGGCTGTTTCTCGAGTTGGAGGACGCCGCGGCGCTCGATGATACCGAAGTCGCCCTGCATCTGACCCAGTCCCTCGTACGGAGAATCGATAGGGAGGCGGATATTGAGCCGCTCAGCAAGTCGGTGGCCCGGCTGGTTCGTGCCACGCTGGGCTATGACAGGGTGATGATCTATCGGTTCCTCCACAACGGCGCGGGCCGCGTGATCGCGGAAGCCAAGAACGCATCCCTCACATCATTTCTGGGACATCATTTTCCTGCCGGCGACATTCCTGTCCAGGCACGACGGCTCTATGTGGAGAACTGGGTGCGGGTCATCGGGGATACGAGCTTCGTTCCCGTCCCTCTCATGCCGGCGCTGAAAACTGGCGAGCGCCCTGTCGACATGTCCCACGCGCATCTGCGCAGTGTGTCGCCGATCCATTGCGAATATCTGACAAACATGGGCGTCTCGGCCTCCATGTCGATCTCTATCGTGGTCGATGGCGAACTATGGGGCCTGGTGGCATGTCATCACGATACCCCCAGGACGCTCTCCATTCCGCTTAGGATGTCAGCGGAACTTTTCGGTCAGTATCTATCGTTGCATATCTCCGCGGTCGAGAACCGCAGGGCCAAAGTGGCTTCGATCGCGACGCGGAAAAAACTCGATGCGATCATTTCGACCATTGACCGCGCCGAGCCTGTCGAGACCACACTCAAGCGGAAGCTCGGTGCGTTTTCTAGCCTCATCGCCTGCGACGGCGCCGCCGTGTGGGTCGATGGTGAATGGACGGCGAGCGGTGTCGTACCCGACGACGAGGATGTGGAGCATCTAATGTCAGTCGTCGCCAAACATGCGGGCCGCAAGATTTGGGGCACCCAGAATCTGAAGGCGCTGGCTGCGAATTCCGATGCATATGGTCAACGTGTGGCGGGCATGCTGGCCATTCCTGTCTCTCCCGTTGCCGATGACTATCTGTGCTTCTTCCGCAGCGAGGAGGCCTACGAGATGAGCTGGGCCGGCGAACCAGTGAAGAACGAGGCCATCACCCCAGCCGGCGCAAGGCTTTCACCGCGCGGCAGTTTCGAGACCTGGCGCGACGATGTCCGTAATCAGTCCTTGCCATGGACGGATGCCGATCTCGTTATCGCAGAGGCCATTCGCAATTATGTCCGCGACGTGCTGATCAGCCATAACAACGCCACCGAGGAAATGCGGGTCCGGACCGACAATGAGCGCGCACTGCTGAATGCCGAACTCAACCATCGCGTCAAGAATATTCTCGCGCTGGTCAAATCAATCGCGGTCCAGACCGGCGCCAACGCGTCGAGCGTGGACGAGTATGCGAGTTCCTTCGAGGGCCGCTTGCGGGCGCTCTCGTATGCTCACGATCAGTCCTTCGCAGGAAAGGATGGCGGCGAGCTGCGTTCGCTGCTCGAAGCCGAAGCCGGTATGCACCGGTTCAACAATGTTCCCGATCGCTTCACCATCTCCGGCCCGGCCGTTGGGCTGTCGGAGCGGGCCTTCGGCGTCTTTGCCCTCTTGCTCCACGAAATGATGACCAACGCCGCGAAATACGGCAGCCTGTCGTCACCGAGTGGACGCCTCGACGTGAATTGGATGCTGGCCGACAATGGCGATTGCGTGATCAACTGGCGAGAGAGCGGCGGCCCTCCAGTGGTGACGCCGACGCGCTACGGATTTGGTACGACCCTTATCGAACGAACGCTTCACCACGATCTCGGCGGCAAGGTGGAGATGGACTTTGCAGCCGAAGGCCTGAGAGCGGACTTTCTCGTACCGGCCGAACACCTTCGCGCACTCGCGGAGCGGACCATCGATGAAAAGGAAGCCGAGTTGATCGAACAACCGTTGGCCGGGCTGATGGTGCTTCTGGTGGAAGACCAGGCGTTGATTGCGATGGACACCGAGGAACTGCTCCGCAGCCTCGGCGCGGCCGAAGTTGTAACCGCTCCCACCGTCGATATGGCATTGAGTCGGCTTTCGCAGACGAAACCGGACTGCGCGGTGCTTGATCTCAACCTCGGCGCGGAAACCTCGGAGCCGATTGCATTTGCCCTGCAGGAGCGCGGCATTCCATATGTCTTTGCAACCGGCTATCGCGACAGCGTCGCCATCCCAGGAATGTTCTCGGACATTCCCGTGGTCAGAAAACCTGTGTCCCACGACAGCCTTTCGAGGCAGCTTTCGCAAGCGCTGTGGCAGCCGGGCGCAAAGCACGAGCGAATATTGAATTTCTCGGGACCTTAAACGCGCGTCCGGCATTGTGGAGCTAGAAGGTCACATTTGAGTACCCTGAATGATAACAGCCATACAGATCCTGGTCGTCGAGGATGAGCCGCTACTGCGGATGGACATCGCGGATCAGCTTTCCGATCAAGGCTTTCACGTATTCGAGGCGGAAGACGCTGATGAAGCAATCTCGGTGCTCGAGCAAAACCTGGCTATCAAGCTGATCATTACAGACATAGATATGCCAGGCTCGATGGACGGACTGAAGCTCGCCGAAGCGGTGCGAAATCGGTGGCCTCCGGTAAAGATAATTGTCGTGTCGGGCCATCGCGTCGTCGAGATCACGGATCTTCCGGACGGGAGCATGTTTTTCTCAAAGCCTTATTCGCCCAACCATCTGGTGTCATCAATGCGCGATTTGTTGAGCAGCTAGGAGTCGCGGCAGCCAATACGGAGATCTATGAGACTTGGACGGCAGGATTGCATTAAGGAACTTGACCAAAGGGGAGCATGAAAAACTCGACTCCATCATTGGAGAGTTTTTCGACGCTGATTCCTATATGCGCTATCTCCGAGGCATTGCCGCCTTCCGTGAGGGGGTCGAATGTGGGCTCGGCAGGGTCGACTTCTCTGATGGTTTCGGTCGCTGGCGGCCAGGCACGATCCTGCCTCAACTCAAACTCGATCTCATGGATCTCGGGCACCGGACCTCATACTCTCCTGTGATCTTCGACATGCCAGAAGACAGAGCTGGTCTGCTCGGCGTTCTCTATGTGCTGGAAGGGTCGTCGCTCGGTGCGCGCCTGCTCGCCCGTCGTGCCGCCGCCATAGGATACTCCCCGGACTTCGGTGCTCGACATCTTGCAGCCCAAACCTCCAGGCGAGAAGCGTGGACTACGCTTGTCGGTTTGCTGAGCGATCTCGACCCGGCTGACACGGGCAAGGCGGTTGAAGCGGCGCGCATAACATTTCTAGCTGCCATCGACGCTTTCACCAGGGAAGTTGAGCCTTCTCCTCCCATGTCGCTGGAGACCTGCACTCAACAGCGTTCGAAGGGTGTCCTAATCTTATGAATTCTGGAGACTTGTCAAAAGAACATTTGGCCATAGCGTTCAACGATCGCGCCACCGTCTATCTCAGGTCAGAGCGCTATCGCGATGCTCTGAATGGTATGAAGATGCATTCAAAATGCCCTCGGGCTACTCCATGTCAATTTCGGGGAAATCATCAGCATACAATGAATTAGATGACGCGGAGAATGCGACGTCAAGCGCGGACGCATGCAAATGTTCTCTCAACCAAACAAGAGCCGGATCGCGGGTTCGGTAATCGTGCCACTGCACGGATTGCTCGAGCGGCGGAATGTCGATCGGACTTTCAATGATCGATATGCCGCCCAGGCGCGACATGCGCTGGGCCAGGCTTCGCTGGAGTAGAGCAACGCGCGGTGTTCCTTCCACCAGCGCCGGAATCGACGAGAAGGAGAAGGTCGAGACTTCGATCCGGAAATCGATGCCACCCTCCCGGCAGGCGCGATAGGCATAGCTCTCGCCGCCGCTTGGCGGCACCATGACGACATGACCTGCGTCGAGAAAATCCGCCCGGCTCATCCCGCCCCGCGAGAACGGGCCGGCCGCATCGACCACACAACAGATCGGGTCTTCGAACAGCGCTTCGACCGGGTGATTGGGCGAGCAGAGCATCGAAGGCGCGATCAGCAGGTCCGCCTCTCCGCGTTCCAGCAGGAGATGGGGAAAATTCTGCTGGGCCTTGAAATCGATGTGGACGCCCGGCGCACCGGCCGCCACGCGCCGGAGGAACGGCGGGATGATGGTCTGCAACGAATAGTCAGACACGATCATGGCGACCCTGCGGGTCGAATGCGCAGGATCGAATGTCGGAGCGATCAGCACCGCAGCCTCGATGCGAACGATGATGTCCCGCAACGGCTGTTCGAGCGAGGAGGCCAGAGGCGAAAGCTCCATTCCGCGCCCTACCTGGATCAAAAGGGGATCGTCGAAATAGTCGCGAAGACGGCCGAGTGCATTGCTCATCGCGGACTGAGTGATGAACATCTCGTCTGCCGCCCGGCTCACATTCCGCAGCCGCAGCAAGACGTCCAGCGCCGCCAGCAGATTCAGATCGAGATTTCGAAACCTCATGGCCGCTTCCCCAATTGGTATTCACACTATTAATACATGGCATTAAAACAAGCAATTTTGTGAACGCCTCCACATTCGCTAGATCTTCACCCTGAAGGAGGCCGTGGCCAGAGGGTCACGGACAGGATCGCTGTGCCCCTCGGCGCGGCGCCCGCGAGGAGGCGAATTGTTCAAGTATTTTCCAACCAACTATGTCTGGAACCTGTCGGTCGACCTTTCGATCGAAATGGGCGCGCGCATTGGTGAAATCGAGGAGATGTGTGCGCCGCTGCAGGAAGCCGCCAAGGCACCGGATGCGGCGGGCACGGTTGCTTTCCGCAAGACCTGGGTCACCATGGCCGACAAGCTGATCGGATTGGCCGAGGACGATGAGGCTCGAGGCCGGTCGATTTCCGCCGGCGACAAGCTGCTCCGCGCGGCGAACTATCTGCTCACCGCCGAACGTTTGCAGGCCCATGGATCGGAAGGCCGGATGGCTATCTATCGCCGCTTCCTGGAAAGCTTTGAAAAGGGGCTGGCACTGACGGGCTCGAGTTGCCGGCATGTCGAGATTCCCTATGAGGGCACGCATCTCTCGGCGCTTTATGTTCCGGCAGAGGGCGTCGCGGGCCCCGCGCCGATCCTGGTGCAGGTCAACGGTCTCGACAGCACCAAGGAGATGAAGTTCCTGGTCGGCCTGCCGAAATGGCTCGCCGAACGCGGTGTTGCGTCACTGATCGTCGATCAGCCCGGCACGGGCGAGGCTCTTCGCCTCGAGGAACTGACGGCGCGCTACGAAAGCGAACATTGGGCGTCCCGCATCGTCGACTGGTTGGAGACTTGGCCCGAGATCGATCCAAAGCGGATCGGCATGGAGGGCGTCTCGCTCGGCGGCTATTACTGTCCGCGCGCCGTCGCCTTCGAGCCGCGCTTTGCCTGCGGCGTTGCCTGGGGCGCCAATCACGACTGGCGCGACGTCCAGAAGAAGCGTCTTGCCCGTGAAGGCAGCTTTCCCGTACCGCATTATTGGGAACATGTCCGCTGGGTATGGGGTGCCCGCGACATGGATGATTTCATGGCTATCGCCGAGAACGTCCATCTTGACGGCATTCTCGACCGCATCCGCGTGCCGTTCCTCGTCACCCATGGCGAGAAGGACAGCCAGATCCCGCTGCACTGGGCGCAGGCGACCTACGACCAGCTCGTGAACAGCCCGCGCCGCGAGCTGAAGATCTTCGATGCCAGAACCGGCGGCGTCCAGCATTCCAGTTTCGACAATTCCGCCAATGCCGGCGCCTACATCGCCGACTGGGTCGCCGAAGTGCTCGGCGGCCATACGCAATATCAGCCCAGCCAGAGGTCATCAGCATGAATATCGTCGGCCCGGATTACCTTGTCTTCGGCGTCGATGACGTCAAGGCTTGCACGGATTACCTGACAACATTCGGCCTCAAGCCTGTGGAGGTCAGCGATGCCGGCGGTCGCTTCGAAGCGCTTGACGGCACCGGTATCATTGTCCGCCACAAGTCCGACCCCCAATTGCCGGACGCCTTGCCGACATCCACGATGCTGAGGCAGCAGGTCTACGGTGTCGCCGACCAGGAGACACTCCATCAGATAGCCGACGAACTATCGCGGGATCGCAAGGTCCAACGCCTCGCCGACGGCACGATCGAGAGCCATGACGACTTTGGGTTTGCGCTCAAGTTCCAACTGACAATCCGCCGCAGGCTCGACATGCCTGCGGAAAAGATCAATGCGCCCGGCGCTCCCGCACAGCGCAAGCCCAACGAGATCGGCGTGTGGGAGGAGATGCCGGCCTTGCCGCGCTCGCTGTCGCATGTCGTGCTTTTCGTTCCCGACATCGATGTCGGCACCAGTTTCTACTGCAACCGTCTCGGCTTCGTCATTACCGATGAGCTCAAGGGTGCCGGTCCATTCTACCGCCCCAAGGCCAATGACGATCATCACACGCTGTTCTTCATCCGCACACCGGAATATATGAAGGGCTGCGAGCATCTCGCCTTCCATATGGCCGGCCCGACCGAACTGATGTTGGCCGGAACCCGCTTCGTGCGCGCAGGCTACCAGTCCTTCTGGGGACCTGGCCGCCACAAATTCGGCTCGAACTGGTTCTGGTATTTCAACAGCCCGCTCGGTTGTCATTTCGAATATGATGCCGACATGGACAAGCATGACGACAACTGGGTGGCGCGCGAAGCGCCAATGGGCCCGGAAGCGTCGCAGCTGTTTCTTTTCCAGTATCGCGAGAAGTGGGCGCCAGGCGGCGGGCCGCCTCCGGGTGCCGGCGGCAAACCCTGATGTCGGCGGCGCTGGCCTTGACCGAGGCATGGGCGGCGCTCGGCTCCGCGGCATCGGTGGCCGACGGCGAAGCGAAGGGATTCGGGACCGGCGACAGGGGTGGGCCGAAGGTCATCCTCATCCGCCGTGGTGGCGTGCTTCGCGCCTATCTGGATGCCTGTCCACACTACGGCGGCACGCCGATGGCCTGGCGCACCAACGCCTATCTCAGCGGTGACGGCGCCCATCTGTGCTGCCATTCGCACAATGCCCTTTTCGACATCGAGACGGGCAATTGCATCCTCGGCCCCTGTCTCGGTCAGTCACTGACGGCAGTGGATATCCGGGAAGACGAGGACGGAACGGTTTGGGCCCGTCTCTGACGGACGGGCGGGAGGAGAATGGATATGGCAGCGCTCAAGCGGGTCGCAGTGATCGGCGGCGGATTTTCGGGCATGGCGGCGGCCATCGAATTCGCCCGCCGGGGCATCGCGGTCGATCTGGTCGAGATCGATCCGGAATGGCGCTCCTATGGCGCCGGCATCAGCCTCAACGGCGCGATTTTCCGCGTCTTCAAGAGCCTCGGCATCATGGAAAGCTTCTTGAAGGAAGGCTTTGCCGGCGATGGCGGCAAGATCCATCTCGCCCATGGCGTCCAGATCGCCGAGATCCCGACGCCGCGCGTTGCGGGGCCCGATCTGCCCGGTGCCGGTGCGATCATGCGCCCGGTGCTGGCGCGTATTCTGAGCGAGCGGGTCAGGGCGCTCGGCGTCAACGTCCGCCTCGGCGAGAGTTTTGCCCGAATAGAAGAGAACGATGACGCCGTCGAGGTCACGCTCACCAATGGTGACGTCATCGGCGCCGATCTCGTCGTGGGTGCGGACGGGCTGTTCTCCAAGGTCCGGCAGTCCCTGTTTCCCGATGCGCCCCAGCCGAAATATGCCGGCCAGAGTGTCTGGCGCGCGGTCCTGCCGCGCGATCCGGATGTCGATTGTGTCACGATGTTTGTCGGACCCAAGGTGAAGCTCGGCTTCAATCCGGTTTCCGACACCGAAATGTATCTCTTCCTGACGGAGGATCAGCCGGCCAAGCAGCGCTTTTCCGAGGCGGATTTGCCCGGTCGTCTCCTTGAACTGATGGCGCCGTTCCAGTTTCCGCTGATGGAGCGCATTCGGCCGCAGATCACGGCGGCGGCGTCGATCGTTCATCGCCCGCTCGAGGCGCTGCTCCTGCCACGTCCATGGAGCCGCGGACGCGTCGCGCTGATCGGCGACGCTGCCCATGCGACGACGCCGCATCTCGCCGCCGGCGCCTGTATCGGCATGGAAGATGCGATTGTGCTGGCCGAGGAAATCACGCAATCCCCGGATCTTGCCGCCGGACTCGCCGGCTTTGAAGAACGCCGCTGGGATCGCTGTCGCATGGTTGTCGAGAACTCCCTGCGACTCGGCGAGATCGAGATCGCCGATGGCGACAAGCGCGAACATGCGGAACTGATGCGGGCAACGGCGATGCGGATCGCCCAGCCGATCTGACGGGCAACGGGCCGGCCGCCGGGGAGGCCGCACCGTCAATACTTTCGGGAGGAAGAGCAATGAGTGGGAAAAGCAGTCTGCCTGGCATCGCGGCTTTGATGATCGGCCATTGCGCCGGCATGATCGATCTCGTGGCGCTGCCGGTCTGGGTCGGCACACTGGTGTCGAAATATGGCTTCGATTCGCAACAGGCGGGCGGGCTCGCCACCCTGTTCCTGATCAGCGGCGTCCTTTCGAGCGTTGTGCTCGCTCCTCGCTTCAACCGGTTGCCGGTGCGGGCGATTGCGGTGGCGGGCTTCGCCCTCGCGGGGCTCGCCTTCTTCGGCGTCTCTCTGCTGACGGCCTATCTTCCGATCGCCGTGCTTCATGTCGTGGCAGGCCTTTCGGTCGGAGCGGCGCTGAGCGCGACCCATGGCAATATCGGTCGCTCTGCCAATCCGCACCGGCTGTTCGCCATTGCCGGCCTGTGCCTCGGCGTCTTCGGCATCGTCATACTCGGCGCCACGCCGCCGATTGTCGACCAACTGGGCGGTGCGGCGCTGTTCCGCATCTTCGCGATTACCATGGCGGTCGGCGCCGTGGCTGCGGTTCTTGCCTTTCCCGATTACCGCGCCGCCGACAGGTCGATGAACCAGGTCTTCGGTCCCATGCCGCGCAGCGTCTGGTACGGTATCGTCGGGGTCAGTGCCATGGCGCTGGTCCAGTCGATGGTGTTCAGTTTCGTCGAGCGTATCGGCATGGATCGCGGCTTCGGCCTGGCCGCCGTTACCGGTGTCCTGATCGCGACCGGCTTCATCGCGCTGATCCCCGCGCCGGCGGCAGCGCTGTTGGAAAAGCGCATCCCCGCCACGTCGGTCATTCTGGCCGGACCGGTGGTGCAGGTCCTCGTGGCACTCGCGATCACCATGACCACGAGCTTCGCACCCTATGCGGCGGCGAGCGCGGTCTTCGTCTCGATCATGATCTTCACCCACACCTTCGCCTTCGGCCTGCTGTCGCGCCTCGATCCGACCGGCCGGTCGGTGGCGGCCACACCGGCCATGCTGATGACGGGTGCCGCCCTCGGCCCCATCCTCGGCGGCACGCTGGTCGTCACATCGGGCTACGCGACGCTCGGCATAGCGGCGATCGTCGTCGATCTCTTCGCGATCCTGGCCTTTTCCCGTGTCCGCGCTGGACAGACACGGCCGGCAGCGACCTGAGGACGCATCGATGAAACTCGCCACCTACCGCGACGGCAGCCGTGACGGACAGCTCTGGATCGTGTCGCGGGACCTGCGCCTGGCCGTGCCCGCGGTCGGCATCGCCGCCACGATGAGAGCGGCACTCGAGGGCTGGGACGCAGCAGCGCCGGCATTGCAGGATTCGTCCGATCGGCTCAATGCGGGCTCCGAGCCCCTTGCCACGCCCTTCGATCCGCAGCGCTGCATGGCGCCGCTGCCGCGGGCGCCGCAATGGCTCGACAGTTCGGCTTTCCTTAATCACGGGCGGCTGATGGACAGGGCCTTCGGTACCCCGCCCATCCCGGATTTCGAGACCATCCCGCTTGTCTACCAGGGTGCCAGCGATGATCTCCGTGGCGGCCGCGAGGATGTCGAGTTTCCGGATGACGACCTCATGATCGACATGGAAGGCGAGTTCGGCATCGTGCTCGGCGACGTGCCGATGGGCACGCCCCCGCCCGACGCCCTCGATCACATCCGGCTCCTCGTCCAGATCAACGACTGGTCGCTGCGAGCGCTTGGGCCCGGCGAAATGCGTCGGGGTTTCGGCTGGGTACAGGCCAAGCCGTCGACATCCTTTGCGCCCTTAGCGATCACACCGGACGAACTCGGCCCACATTGGAAAGACGGCCGCGTCGGTCTCCCACTCCATGTCGCCATCAATGGCCGTGAGGTTGGCCACGCTGATGGCGGCGAGATGCATTTCTCCTTCGCCGACATCATCGCCCATTGCGCCCGCACACGGCGTCTCTCTGCCGGTACCCTCATCGGCTCCGGCACCGTCTCCAATGCTGCCCGTGCAGCCGGTTCGTCTTGTATCTCAGAAATCCGCGTCATCGAGCTTCTCGATAGAGGCGAGCCGCAGACGCCCTTCCTGACATGGGGTGACCGGGTCTCGATGGAAGCCCGCTTGCCTGATGGCACAACCCCTTTCGGCGCAATCGACCAGCAGGTGGTGCATGCCTGAACGCCGCCGAATCCAACGAGGACCGAAGGCATGAACATCATCGACCTTTCCGTGGCGATCGAGAACGATGTTGCGGCGGATCCGCCGGGCCTAGGACCCAGGATCACCTATTCAGATCATGCCCAGGGAGCGGCGGAAATGCTGCGCTTCTTCCCCGGCCTCGATATCGCCGAACTGCCTGATGCCGAAGGCTGGGCGGTCGAGCGCATGGAGCTATCGGCGCATTGTGGCACGCATCTCGATGCCCCCTGGCATTTCGCCTCGACCATGAACAATGGCGAGCGTGCCTGGACGATAGAGGAGGTTCCGCTCGACTGGTGCATCCGGCCCGGCGTCAAGCTCGACCTCCGGCACTTCGCCGACGGGTATGTCGCCACCGCCGCCGATATCCGCGCGGCGCTCGACCGCATCGGTTACACGTTGAAGCCCTTCGATATCGTGCTGGTCAACACGGCTGCCGGCGCGGCCTATGGCCGCCCGGATTTCGTCGGCCGCGGCTGTGGCGTCGGCCGTGAGGCGACGCATTGGCTTCTGGACCAGGGCGTCCACATTACCGGCACCGATGCCTGGTCCTGGGATGCTCCGTTCACCTTCACCGTGCGGCGCTACGCCGAGTCCGGCGATGCCGGCTTGATATGGGAGGGCCATAAGGCCGGCCGCGAAGGCGTCTTCTTGCATCTGGAAAAGCTTACCCGCCTCGATGAGCTGCCGCCGACCGGCTTTACGGTGTCCTGTCTGCCGGTGAAGATAAAGGGTGGCTCGGCAGGTTGGTGCCGCGCAATTGCCATCATACATGGGAGCTAAAATGGGCGTGTCGCCACGTTGCGGACACGACGCGTGGAGCCCACCGGCCAAGATTTTCACACTCGGAATGATGCTCATATCGTTCATGGCGGCTTAAGCGAAAATGTTGCGGATTCGGCTTTCTCTTCGAGATGCGTCACCCGAAACAAGAAAGAACAGATCAACGTCCGTGGCGATATAGACGATCCAATTGCACCGTCTGTGTAGACGGTGAAACTACTGGCCCGCCGAGGCGTTCTCATCCTGTGACACCAACAAGCAGGAGGGAGCCGGGAGTTCATGGTCGATAGTCTTGCGACGTACCGTGCCAAGCGTGATTTCAAGAAAACGGGCGAACCGAGTGGCGAAGCTCAGGTGAAATCGTCGAACCGTCGGCGGTTTGTGATCCAGAAGCACGATGCTACCCGGCTGCACTATGACCTTCGGCTCGAACTCGACGGTGTCTTCAAGTCTTGGGCCGTGACCAAAGGGCCTTCTCTCGATCCGCACGACAAGCGGCTGGCAGTCGAAGTTGAAGATCACCCGCTCGACTATGGCGATTTCGAAGGCACCATCCCAAATGGTCAATATGGCGGCGGCACGGTCATGCTGTGGGATCGCGGCTACTGGGAGCCGGAGGGAAACAGGACGCCGGAAGAAGCGCTCGCCAAGGGTGATTTCAAGTTCACGCTGGAAGGCAAGCGGCTCCACGGCAGTTTCGTCCTCGTGCGCATGCGCCATGACCGTGACGGCGGCAAACGGACCAACTGGCTGCTGATCAAGCATCGCGACGACTTCTCCATTGAGGGCAACGGAGCAGCCGTCATCGAGGAAAACGATACGTCGGTGGCTTCGGGCCGGACGATGGAGGCGATCGCATCCGGAAAAGGCAGGAAGCCAAAGCCGTTCATGATGCAGAATGGCGACGTCGAGGCAGATGCCGTCTGGGACAGCAATCACGGTCTTGCGGCTGAGGAGCGCAAAGCGGGCGTGAAGACCACGAAAAGGCCGCCGGCGACCAAGCGGATGAAATCCGCCATGCCGGATTTCATTGCGCCGCAGCTCTGCGCAACGCTGGCGCGCCCGCCGTCGGCCGAAGGCTGGATCCATGAGATCAAGTTCGATGGCTATCGCATCCAGATGCGTATTGAAGATGGCGAGGTGACCTTGAAAACCCGCAAGGGCCTGGATTGGACGGCCAAGTATCCCGCCATCGCCACGTCGGCTGCGGCTCTCCCCAACGCCATCATCGATGGAGAAATCTGCGCCCTCGACGAAAACGGCGCCCCGGATTTTGCCGCGCTGCAGGCGGCACTGTCAGAGGCAATGACGGACGACCTCGTCTACTTCGCCTTTGACCTCCTCTTTGCGGGCGACGAAGATCTGCGCGAACTGCCGCTCACAGAACGCAAGGAACGCCTGGCGAAGTTCTTGTCGGATGCCGGCGAAGATCCGCGTCTACGCTTCGTCGAGCATTTCGAAACCGGTGGTGACGCCGTACTGAGATCTGCCTGTCGTTTGTCGCTGGAAGGGATTGTCTCCAAGCAGGGCGACGCTCCCTATCAATCGGGTCGCACGGAAACCTGGGCCAAGTCGAAATGCCGGGCGGGGCATGAAGTGGTCATCGGCGCCTATGCCAAAGCTAATGGCAAGTTCCGATCATTGCTCGTCGGCGTCCATCGCGGCGACCACTTTGTCTATGTTGGGCGCGTCGGCACGGGTTATGGCGCCAAGACCGTCGAGACGCTGCTGCCCAAGCTGCAGGAAATGGAAACGTCCAAGTCGCCGTTCACAGGGATTGGGGCGCCGAAGAAGAGTCCCGATATCGTCTGGCTGAAGCCCGAGCTCGTCGCCGAGATTGAGTTTGCCGGTTGGACGGCCGATGGCCAGGTGCGGCAGGCTGCGTTCAAAGGCCTGCGGCAAGATAAGCCGGCGGCTGAGGTCGAGGCAGAGAAGCCGGCGCCACCGTCGAAAACTGAGGTGCCCGATCCCGGGACGTCGACACCCGCGCCAAAGCGTTTCCGCAAGGGCGGGAAGGCGGAAGTAATGGGTGTGATGATCTCCAGCCCCGACAAGCCGCTCTGGCCGGATGCCGGTGACGGAGAGCCGGTGACCAAGGTCGACCTGGCACGCTACCATGAGGCCGTCGGATCCTGGCTGATCGAACATATCAAGGGACGACCCTGCTCCATCATTCGCACGCCGGACGGCATTGGCGCAGAGCAGTTCTTCCAGCGTCATGCCATGCCGGGGACATCGAACCTGCTGGAATTGGTCACGGTCTTTGGCGACAAGAAGCCGTACCTGCAGATCGATCGCGTCGAAGGTTTGGCCGCCATCGCACAGATCGGCGGCGTCGAGCTGCATCCCTGGAACTGCGAGCCCAATCAGCCGGAAGTACCCGGCCGCCTGGTGTTCGATCTCGATCCTGGACCTGATGTCGACTTCTCGACTGTCGTCGAAGCCGCCCGCGAAATCCGCGACCGGCTGGAAGAACTGGGACTCGTCAGCTTCTGCAAAACGACTGGCGGGAAAGGGCTGCATGTGGTGACGCCGCTAGCCGTTCCGAAGGGCAAGAGACTTGGCTGGGACATCGCAAAGGGCTTTGCCCATGATGTCTGCGAACAGATGGCCCGCGACAATCCTGACCTCTACCTGATAAAGATGGCCAAGAGTCAGCGTGAGGGCCGCATCTTCCTCGACTATTTGCGCAATGATCGCATGGCGACGGCGGTTGCACCGCTTTCGCCCCGAGCGCGGCCCGGCGCCACCGTGTCGATGCCGTTGACATGGACGCAGGTAAAGTCCGACCTCGACCCAAGGAGATTTACGGTCCGCACGGTCCCTGCGCTGCTTGCGAAAACGTCGGCATGGCAGGACTATTGTGATGGTCAGCGACCCCTCGAACAGGCGATCAAGCGTCTCGGGAAATCGAAACGGGCGGCGTGAGCGGCTTAGGGCATGCCCCAGGTTAGGTCCCATGGACGAAGAATCGAACGACAAATCCGCCTCGCCTCGCCATGCGGGGGCAACGATCGACCCGCCGCACGACCGGATGAAGGTCGTGCGGTTTCGCGATACTTCACGCCGGACATGCGGGCCGATGCACTGCTGTTTTGCTTCGGCGAACGGCGCCTGGTTGCCATCGGTCCAGCCAGAATCCCATTGCGCCTGGCGTTCGTTTCCACGAAGTTGGCAGGGCGCGTCGCGAAAGCCTGTTCTCCTATCTCCATGTTGCGGGGTCGCGGCCCACCGCACATCCTTGACGCACGCGGCCTCAAGTCCGATTTAGACGCCACGCCGCCAGAAGCTTGACCAGCCAGTCGACGAAAACACGCACCTTATTGCTGAGGTGCCGGTTCGATGGGTAGACGATGTAAAGCGGGGTCGGCTCGATGTCCCATTCGGGTAAGACCTGAACGAGCCTGCCCGTCTTCAGGTCGTCAGGAATGAGGAAATGGGGAAGCCGGGCAATGCCGAGACCGGCTTGTGCGGCGGTCAGGTAACTTCTCGCATCATTGACCGAAATCATGTAGCGACCTGTCACTGCAACGGTCTCTCCGCCTTTTCGGAATTCGAACGGCAGTGTCCTGTTGGTCTGGGCCTGGAAATAGTTGACGCAATAGTGGTCCGTCTCGAGCGCAGCGAGTGAATCCGGCACCCCGAATTTTTCGATGTAGAGAGGTGCGGCGCAGGTGATCATTCCCATTTCGGAAACCCGTCTGGCGATCAGCGATTGGTCACCGGATGAGCCGCCGCGAAGTGCGCAGTCGACATTCTCGGCGAGGTAATCGACCGTGCGGTCGCCGACGCCAAGGTCGATGCGGATGTCGGGGTATTTCTTGTAGAAGTCGCACAGTGCAGGGATAACGATCCAGTCCGCGAAGGCGCCGGCCATCTCCACCCGTAGCCGGCCGTTGGGACTGCTGGTCGAATTCGAAAGGCTGCCATCAAGTTCGTCGACTTCCGCCACAATGCGGGTGGCGCGCTCGTAGTACAAGGCGCCATCGGTGGTCACCACCACCCGCCGCGTCGTCCGATTGAGCAGTCGGGTCTGAAGATGTGCTTCCAGCCCCTGGATGAGATTGGTCACGGTTGCCTTTGGCATATGAAGTGCGTCCGATGCCCGTGTAAAATTGCCCGTTTCCACGACGCGGATAAACGCACGCATAGCGGATAGCTGGTCCAATGGTGCCATCTCCTGTGCTGCGATGCGATATTGTTCGAAATCTCGAATAGTGTAATCGCATTTTGTCATCTTGTTCCGTGTGTCGAATAACAATACCTTATATTCAGAAATTGCAAGTGGTCTCCGATCGACGCTTGCGCTAATCCGACATGATGGAAATCAGGACGATGCCCGTCGACGTGAAAGACATGACGCTGGACAAGGTGGCCGTTGGCCCCGTGTCGGCGCGGGTCTATCAGGGTGCCGATTATGCCAAGGGCCCGCCGATCGTTCTTTTCTTCGGTGGCGGCGCATTTCTCGACATGGGGCCGCGGGAATGCCCGGTGGCGGAGTGCCTTGCCGGTATCGGCGCCATCGTCGTCGTTCCTGACTATATCGCACCGCTCGGACCAGCCTTTCCAAAGCCGCTGGAGGTCGGATTTTCGATCTTTTCCTATCTTGCCAAGAAGCGTGCAGGCCTAGGTGATCGCAAGTCGCTGCTGCTGGTCGGCGGCATAGAAGCCGGCGGCAACGTTGCCGCCGCCGTGGCGCTGAAGGCGAGGGATCATTTCGCCAAGGAGCTCGACGGCCAGGTGCTGCTGTCGCCGCTGGTGGATGCGTTCATGGGCTCGGCTTCGATGCGCGAGGCAGATGCGATCGGCATGCGCGCGCGCTGGGCGGAGGGCTGGAGCCAGTATCTGAGCGCCGGCGTCTGTCACCCCTATGCGGCGCCCTGTCTTTGCTCGCGCATGGCGGGTGTCGCTCCGACCTTGCTGCTGACAGCAAATGACGATCCCCTGCGCGATGAAGCGACCGGCTATGCTGAGCGACTCGCGCAGGCCGGAAACAAAGTTCGCCAACATGTCCTTCCCGCCGGGACAGGCTGGCCCTCGATTTACGGCGGGAGAACCGATGACGCCGCGACGTGGCAAGACAGCGTTCGCAAGGAGTTTGCAGGCTTCATCGCCGATATCGGCCAACACTGATTTGGATTGAAAACCAGACTGATCATGCGCGCCCGTTTGGGGACGCAAGGAGAGTAACAAATGACATCGAAAAGCAAGCGCTGGGCCCTTGTGGGCGCCGGCCTGGGAATTGCTGCGTCCTTTGGAACCGCAGCCCTGTTTCTGGACCTGCCGATGAGCACGGTCGCCGTGGCCGCTGCGCCGGTACAGGCGCCGGCGATACCGGTGACCGTAGCCATGGTCGAAGCGAGGGACATCACCACCTGGGAAGAGTTTTCAGGGCGTCTTGAAGCCGTCGACCGGGTGGAAATCCGCTCGCGGGTCGATGGGGCCATTCAGTCCGTCAATTTCCGCGAGGGCGCACTGGTGAAGGCGGGCGACCTGCTGTTCACCATCGATCCGGCACCCTATCAGGCCGCTGTTGCCCAGGCGCAAGGCCAGGTCGCATCTGCCAGGGCCAAGCTGGATCTTGCACGATTGCAGTTCGAAAGGGCCCGGAAGCTTTCGGAAAGCAAAGCGATTTCCCAAAGTGACATGGACCAGCGACAGAATGCCGTCACAGAGGCCGAAGCGGGCATGATGACCGCTCAGGCCGCGTTGCAGACCGTCAATCTCGAACTCGGATATACTGAGGTCCGTGCCCCTGTGGCCGGTCGTGTCGGCAAAGTCGAAATCACCGTCGGCAACCTTGTTGCGGCCGGGTCGACATCGCTGGCGCTAACGACGCTGATGAGCGTCGATCCGATCTATGCGAGCTTCAACGCCAGCGAGGAAATTGTCACCAAGGCGCTGGCGGAACTGCCGTCCGTGTCCGGCGCCTCACCCGCAATCGAGCAGATTCCTGTCGAGATCGGCACTTTGGCCGATAGCGACACGCCGACGAGGGGCAAGTTGCAGCTGATCGACAATCAGGTGGACGCCGCAAGCGGCACGATCAGTGTTCGCGCCGTGTTCGACAATCCGGGCGGCAAGCTGATCCCCGGCCAGTTCGTCAAGGTCCGCATGGGCCAGCCGAAGGCGGAACCGAAGATCCTCGTCAGCGAGCGCGCGATCGGCACCGATCAGGACAAGAAGTTCGTGTTCGTGGTCGACGCCGAAAACAAGGTCGTCTACCGGCCGATCCAGCTCGGTGGCATGGCTGAGGGACAGCGCGTGGTCGAAAGCGGCCTGAAGGCCGGCGACAGGATTGTCGTCAACGGCCTGCAGCGCATCCGCCCCGGCGCGATCGTGGCCCCTGAGCTGGAAGCGAAAGTCGCAGTCGCACAATAGGCGACGCATAAGCCCCCTCCTTTCCCTCCAGGGGAGGGGGCTTCCACACTCGACCTGACCTGAACCGCCGGCGGCATCCGAACCGCCGAAGAGGTTCCTGCATCCATTTTCATGCCGAAGAGGGCCTTGAAATGAATATTTCCAGATTCTTTGTCGACCGCCCGGTCTTTGCCGGGGTGCTATCGGTCCTCATCGTGGTCGCCGGCCTCATCGGCATGCGATCCCTGCCGATTTCCGAATATCCCGATGTCGTTCCGCCATCGATCGTCGTGCGCGCCGTCTATCCCGGCGCCAACCCGAAGGTGATCGCCGAAACCGTCGCCACACCGCTCGAGGAGCAGATCAACGGCGTCGAGGACATGCTGTATATGTCGAGCCAAGCGACGTCGGACGGCGTGATGACGCTGACCGTCACCTTCAAGCTCGGCACCGATCCCGACCAGGCGCAGCAGCTCGTTCAGAACCGCGTTTCGCAGGCCGAGCCGCGCCTGCCGGAAGAGGTCAAGAATATCGGCGTGACCACGGTCAAGAGTTCGCCCGACCTGATGATGGTCGTGAACCTGACCTCGCCCGACAATCGCTACGACATCACCTATCTGCGTAACTACGGTGTCCTCAACATCAAGGACCGGCTGGCGCGCATCCAGGGCGTCGGCCAGGTGCAGATCTTCGGCTCGGGCGACTATTCGATGCGCGTCTGGATCGATCCGCAGAAGGCCGCGGAGCACGGCCTTGCCGCGAGCGACATCACCAATGCTATCCGCCAGCAGAACGTGCAGGCCGCGGCCGGCGTGATCGGTGCATCGCCGAGTCTGGCGGGTGTGGACGTGCAACTCAATGTCAGCGCCCAGGGTCGCCTGACGACGCCGGAGGAATTCGGCAACATCATCGTCAAGAGCGGCGCCAATGGCGCGATCACCCGGCTGCGTGACGTCGCCCGTGTCGAGCTGGGTGCTGCCGACTATTCGCTGCGTTCGCTGCTCGACGGCAAGGCCGCCGTCGCGATTCCCGTATTCCAGGCACCGGGTTCCAACGCGATCACCATCTCGGACGAGGTCGTCAAGACCATGAACGAGCTGCAGATCGCCATGCCTGAAGGTGTGAAATACGAGATCGTCTACGACACGACAAAATTCGTCCGCACCTCGATCGAGAAGGTCGTGGATACGCTGCTCGAAGCTGTCGCACTGGTTGTCCTGGTGGTCATCCTGTTCCTGCAGACATGGCGCGCATCGATCATTCCGCTGATTGCAGTGCCGGTCTCGATCATCGGTACATTCGGTGTGATGTACGCCTTCGGCTTCTCGATCAATGCGCTGAGCCTGTTCGGGCTGGTGCTGGCGATCGGCATCGTCGTCGATGACGCGATTGTTGTGGTCGAAAATGTCGAGCGCAATATCGAGAACGGCTTGTCGCCGCGACAGGCAACCTATCGGGCGATGAAGGAAGTGTCCGGCCCGATCGTGGCCATCGCACTGGTCCTGGTCGCGGTGTTCGTGCCGCTGGCCTTCATCACAGGTCTGTCCGGCCAGTTCTATCGCCAGTTCGCGCTGACGATCGCGATCTCGACTGTCATCTCGGCGATCAACTCGCTGACGCTGTCCCCGGCCCTTGCAGCTCTGCTGCTCAAGGGTCACGACGCGCCGAAGGACTGGTTGACCCGCGGCATGGATTTCGTGTTCGGCTGGTTCTTCCGTGGCTTCAACCGGGCCTTCGGCGCCAGCTCCAACGCCTATGGCAGAAGCGTGGGCGGCCTGCTGTCGCGCAAAAGCATCGTCATGGTCATCTATCTCGCGCTGGCAGGTGGCACCTATGCGATGTTCAACGCCGTGCCGGGCGGTTTCGTGCCGGCGCAGGACAAGCAGTATCTGATCGGCTTCGCCCAGCTGCCGGATGCGGCGACGCTGGATAGAACCGAAGATGTCATCAAGCGCATGAGCGACATCGCGCTTGCCGAACCCGGTGTCGAACACACGATCGCCTTCCCAGGCCTGTCGATCAATGGCTTCACCAACTCGTCCAATGCCGGCATCGTCTTCGTGACGCTGAAGGATTTCGACGAGCGCAAGACGCCCGATCTGTCGGCCGGTGCGATCGCCATGAAACTGAACCAGAAGTTCGGCGCGGTGCAGGATGCCTTCATCGCCATGTTCCCGCCGCCGCCGGTCCAGGGTCTCGGCACGACCGGCGGCTTCAAGCTGCAGCTCGAGGATCGTGCCGGTCTCGGCTATCAGGCGCTCGACGAAGCAACCAAGGCGTTTCTCGCCAAGGCCTATCAGACGCCGGAACTCGCGGGGCTCTTCTCCAGCTACCAGATCAACGTGCCGCAGCTTTATGCGGATCTCGATCGCGCCAAGGCCGAGCAACTGGGTGTCTCCGTCACCGACGTGTTCGAGACGCTGCAGATCTATCTCGGCTCGCTCTATGTCAACGACTTCAATGCCTTCGGCCGTACCTACAGCGTCCGCGCACAGGCTGACGCGGAGTTCCGTGCCAATGCGGATGATATCGGCCAGCTCAAGGTCCGCTCGGCTTCGGGCCAGATGATCCCGCTGTCGGCGCTGCTGAAGGTAGAGGCCATGACCGGGCCGGAGCGCACCAACCGCTATAACGGCTTCCTGGCCGCCGACATCAATGGCGGCCCGGCTCCCGGCTTCTCTTCGGGACAGGCCCAGGCCGCGATCGAGAAGATTGCAGCCGAAGTCCTGCCAACGGGCATCGGCTTCGAATGGACGGATCTGACCTATCAGCAGATCCTTGCCGGAAGTTCGGGCCTGCTTGTCTTTCCGCTGGCGCTGCTGCTGGTCTATCTCGTGCTAGCTGCCCAGTATGAAAGCCTCACTTTGCCGCTGGCAATCATCATGATCGTGCCGATGGGTGTGCTGGCCGCCTTGACGGGCGTCTGGTTTATCGGTGGAGACAACAACATCTTCACCCAGATTGGGCTGATCGTGCTTGTCGGGCTGTCGGCGAAGAACGCGATCCTGATCGTGGAATTCGCCCGTGAACTCGAATTCGAAGGCAGGACGCCGGTTCAGGCGGCCATCGAATCGAGCCGGCTGCGCCTGCGCCCGATCCTGATGACGTCGCTTGCCTTCATCATGGGCGTCATCCCACTGGTGATCTCGACCGGCGCGGGTGCGGAAATGCGCGCGGCGATGGGGGTCGCAGTGTTCGCCGGCATGATTGGCGTCACCTTCTTCGGCATCTTCATGACGCCTGTCTTCTACGTGCTGATCCGCAAGCTTGCAGGCAATCGCCCGCTGGTGCAGCACAAGGCGGCGGAGCCGGCAAGTGCAGGCGAACTGATCGGCATGCCGGCCGAATAGTGACGTCACACGCCAGATTGATCGAGGGCGAGAGCTGCATCGATTGCAGTTGGTTGACATTGTCCTCACGACGGTTGCAGTTGCAATCCGTCGTGAGGGTTGGATGAGCAAGCTCTTCCGCTTCGCTGTCGAGGGAGTCCGCTTCCGCACTGTTGCCCCAAGTGTGCGTCAGCGGATAGATTCGCATAAATTCAACCAGTTCCAATTAATTAGGGGTTTACGGCAACTTGGGTGGGCGTGATCAGAGCATAGCGTTCATTAAGCTGCGAGCTGCACATTTCTAGACAAAGACCGTGATTGAATATAGTTTGCTGCGATGGCTGGGAGGCCGTCCGTTTGAATTGTCCCACGGAGGGCTTTATGCCTCATTTCCCCAAATTTGCCCTTGCAGTCCTTGCTTTCTTAATCGCGCCGACGTGGTCGGAGGCCGCTGAAACAAAGCTCCGTCCCAGCGGAACCGTCGATATCGTTCAGCGCCAGGCCGGTTACTATTTGACCATCGGAACGGGAAAAGGCGTCCTGCACATTGGCGGCCGCGACTATCCATTCAAAATCGCTGGCCTTGGGTTCGGCGGGACCGGCTTTGCTTCGATCAAAGCCACTGGCAAGGTCTACAATCTTAAATCCAGGCGCCAGTTCGCGGGTCGATACACCGCGACGAGAACTGGTTTTGTTGTTGGTAAAACCAGTCGCGGCAAGATGTGGCTGAAGAATTCCAACGGCGTCTATCTGGAGCTGTCGGTCGAGCGCAACGGACTAATGCTCACGTTCGGTGTAGACGACCTCACCATCACCATGAAATAGCCTGTGTCCGCCAACAGAAGCGATACCTCCAGGAAACGCTCCAACTCGCGACGGCGAGAATTCCAGCGGACAAGTTGCCGGTCAGATCGCCGGTTGGCGCGGCGGGACGAAATGCTTCCACGGCCGAATGGCCGTGGGGATGAGTTTATCACCGGTCGCCAACGGCAGGCAATGCCGTTGCGAGGGATGCGACGCAGTCCCTGAACCATCGCTGGGCGGGATGAACATCGTTCCGTCGATGCCACGACAGAACGAACTGGACTGGCTCCAGGTCGAGCGGCGGGGGCAGGATGGAGAGTTCGTGCGCGTGTCCAGACGCGAGAACAACGCCCTCCATCAGGGTAGCGATCATATCGGAACGAGCTATCAAGACGGGTGCCGCATACATTTGCGGGAGGGTCAGGGCGAGGCGCCGCTTCAGCCCTTCCTTCGCCAGTGCCACGTCGACAATTCCAAATCGGTCGTTCTCCGGCGAGACCAGCAGGTGGGAAAGGCCGAGGAAATTGTCGAGATCCAGCGGCGCCTCAGCTGCGGGATGCCCCTTGCGAAGGATGCAGACGAATCTCTCCTGGAAAAGTGGTCGGTTGAGAATTCTGCCCGTTGGCGAAGGCGGCACGCCAATGGCTAGATCGACTTCTCCCGAATCGAGCATGCTGATGGCGTCGTCCCGCGCCGTGAAATCACGGATGCGTAACGTGATCCCCGGCGCCTTTTCGCGCAGCACCGCGAGAAGATGCGGCAGCAGGACGAAGGTCGGGTGGTCGGATAGCCCCAGGGAAAAGCTCACGGCCGCGGTCGATGGGTCGAAACCTTGGGTGAATTCAAGTGTGCGCTGAATCTCGGCAAGAGCATGACCGAGCGGCTCGGCCAGATCGAGCGCGCGCGGTGTCGGCTGGAGCCCGTTCGGGCTGCGAATGAACAACTCGTCCTTCAAGAGATTCCGCAGTCTCGAGAGCGCGGCGCTCATAGCAGGTTGTGTCCGGCCGATCCGGGTGCCGGCACGCGTAACGCTTCGCTCGGCCATCAGAGCGTCGAAAGCGACGAGCAGGTTCAGATCAATGCCATGTAAATCCACGGCATTGATGTTTGCACATAATGCATATCGATTTCAAGCATGGTGAGCCGTCAGATACATCTTCCGTACGTCACATTCTCAGTAACGGAAGCACACTATGGAAACCACTGAAAACAAACCGACGGTATTCGGCCTTACGCCGGAAGAGCAGCGCGCCGTGGAGATGCTGTACCGGGCCTTCAGCGACGGGAACCCGGACCTTCTCGACGAAGCCGTAACGACCGACTGGCAGGATATTCCTCTTGCGCCGCACCAGCAGCCGGGTCGCGATGGCATGAAGCCCCTCATTCGGCAATTTGCCGCGGCCTTTCCCGACCTCGGAATCCAGATCCTGGAGATCATCGGCGCGCCAGGTCGCGCCGCCGTACGCGCTGTCATTACTGGAACCCATACCGGCGAATGGTTCGGCATCGCTCCAACAGGCAGATCATTTCAGATGCCCATCCATGAATTCCACCACATTGACAACGGCAGACTTACGCATACTTGGCACTTAGAAGACTGGTTTGGCTGGCTGCTCCAGGTCGGCGCATGGCCGGTCCAAGTCGGGAAGGCAGCCCAATGAAAACCTTCCGCATTGGCAATTATCATGCTGCGCCGGCCGTCGAAGATGTACAGACGCCAGATGTCGGTCCGGGCGAGGTTCTCGTGCGTGTTAGGGCGGCAAGCCTCAATCCGCTCGATGTAAAGCTGCAGCGTGGGTTAATGCATGCGTTCTTCCCACTAACCTTTCCCTACACCTTGGGGACTGACCTTGCTGGTACCGTCGAACACACCGGAAGCGACGTCACCCGTTGGCACAAAGGCGACGAGGTTCTGGCGCGCCTCGACCCGACAAGCGGCGGCGCGTTTGCCGAATACGCGGTCGTCAGAGATGACTATTTGGTCAGCGTGCCGAGAACGGTATCGCTCGAAGAAGCAGCAGGCATTTCGACGACGGCGGGAACTGCGTGGCAGGCACTGTTCGAAGTCGCGAACCTGAAACGCGGTCAAAGCGTCTTGGTGCATGCTGGTGCCGGCGGCGTCGGTAGTTTTGCGATCCAGTTTGCCCGTTCCGTCGGCGCACGCGCAATTGCGACAGCATCGGGGCAGGGGATTGAAATCGCCCGCCGACTTGGTGCGGATCAGGTCATCGATTATCGGTCGGAGAACTTTTCCGACAAGCTGTCTGATGTCGATGTGGTGCTCGACACGATCGGCGGCGAAACCCAGCAGCGATCGTTCAACGTCCTGCGCGCGGGCGGATATCTTCTATCTACCTCCGCGCCACCGGACGAAGCGCTCGCGAGGGCGCATAACATCGCGGCAACCTTTGTTTTCCATGCGTCCAACGGAAGCCGGCTTGAGAAGATCGTCGAAGCAATTGACGCGAATTCTGTGAAGGTTCTCGTCGATCGGGTAGTGTCGTTACCCAACTTTACTGACGCCTTCGAGCATCAGGCATCGGGTCGCGCTCACGGCAAGATCATCGTCACATTCGATTAGTCACCGAGACGTCGCTGCATACCGCGGCGGCGTCGTTCTGCATCTAGCTCGCCTACGAAATGGGTGATTGGGCTCTATTGCAGAGACCGCCGCCGTTTGCTGTCGGAACTTAATGCAAGACGGGAGCGGTCGCGTGCCGCCTCATGCATTTCGGGCGACACGGCCCTTGGATGTTTTGGCCATTACGCCATGAAACTGGTTGAGCGCACCATCGAGAACGCTGATGCGCTCGATCCGAGCGGTAGCCCCGATGACGCCACCATACAATCACGGGACCGAGTTGGGCCTAAGAGTCGCAGAGAAATCAAACCTGGGCCGGCCACAAGTGAACCAGTCGTGGGGCGCCGATCGCGCGTTCCAAATTACCGATCAGAGCGATGTTGGTCGACATCAACGGCGTCAAAGGCGATTGGAATCAGTTCCTCGCCAGGCGGCGCAGACATGCCGCGGGCCGTTGCCTCAGAAACGAGCGTAGCGCTCCTCGGGCTGGAGCGACTTGAGCCCATGGCACGCGCAGTCTTCTTTTTCCGGAAGGTGGGCGATGGTCTCAAGCGCAATGCGCGAGGCGATCATCGACAGGCTCGGTAATACGTCGTCCTGCAGAAGCTGGCCACGATTGCGGTCCATATAGTCGTTGAAACCAGCCGTGACGAAGGCAAGCGGCGCAAAACAGGCGCCGATCTCGCGCGACAGCGTCGCCTCGGGCGCGATCGAATGATTGATCACGTCGGCGCCCATCGAGCGGAACGCCATGGCTTCGGCCGGGCTGGTCAGTCGCGGTCCATAGGCGTGGGCGGCAACGAGGCCTTGCTCCACGCCGTGGATGCGGCGCGAGGCCGGCCAGTGCCGACGGGCGGTTTGCGCCAGCAGCCCGGCGCAGCGCTGGCAAACGAGCTGCTTTCCGGAGCAGTCGAACCGCTGCCGGCCCTCAAGCAGTGAATAGGGTGTCTGGGTGAGTTCGATAATGTCGGCATTGATCACCATGTCGCCGGGCTGGATGGCCTTGTTGACCGCGCCCATCGTCGAGCAGGCCAGGACCTGGCGCACGCCAGCCTGCTGGAGGACCCAGAAAGCGCGCCGGTGGCAGGAATGATCGATGTGGTCGCGCGGATTGCCATGCGAATACATGCAGAGGACCTGCTTCGTGCGCCCCTCCGCCGTCAGCGAGGCGTCGAACTCAAGGAGCTTCCAGTTCTCAGTCATGCCATAGGGTGTGTCGAAGGCGAGGTCGCGCGCCAGCACGCGGACGCCGGCCATGCCGACATCCTCCGGAAAGGCGAGGCCCCAATTGGCCGACCCGGTGATCACAGCGGTTGTGACGGAGGGGATGGAAGCGGATATCTGTTTGTCGGTCATAGTCACATTCACTTTGAGGCGTCGTTGGAACGCGCATTGAGGACCAAAATGACGACCCCGACGAAGACCGTCCACAGCGTCGAAATCGCGGCGATGGTCGGATCGATTTGATCTCGCAGCGAGATGAACATCAGCTTTGGCAATGTCGTGTTCGGTCCATTTGCGATGAAGATGGAGATCACCGCTTCGTCGAGGGAGGTGAGGAAGGCCATCAAGCCCGCGGCGACGAGGCTCAGGGCGAGCTGCGGCGCAATGATCCCGCCGATCACTCTCGGCCAGCCGGCGCCCAGGCTTCGCGCCGCCTGTGCCTGCTGCCAGTCGAACCGGTTTACGGCGGGCTGCAAGACCACAACTGCCACCGGAATGGCGAGCGTCACATGTCCGGCAAGCACGCCGGCGAAGGACGCGATCAGGCCGAGTTTTGCCAGGACGATGAACAAGCCGATGGCGAGCAGAATGCCGGGTGTTACCGAGGGAGTGAGCAGGAAGCCATACACGCCTCCAGCGAGCGGAGAGCCCAGCCGGTTGATGGCGATCGAGGCCAGGAACGCAACGGGCACGGCGATTGCGGCGGTGAGCGCACCGAGCATGAGGCTGGTCTTCAGGGCCCCCATCCATGCGGCCGAGGTGAAGAAGGTCTCGTACCAACGCAGCGACCATTGCTTCGGCGGAAACTCGAGCAGATCGGACGCGGAAAAGGACAGCGGCACGACGATCAGCGTCGGCAGCATGAGAAACAGCAGCACCAGGCTGGCGACGGTCCAGAGCAGCGCGCGTGAAAGCCGGCTGTCGTGATAGGCGTCAAGCATGATGCATCCTCTCGCGGGCCAGCCGGCGGACCGCGACGAACAGGCAGCCGGCGATGAGAACAAGCAATAGAAGCAGCACGCCAAGAGCACTGGCACTTCCCCAGTCCTGGAATGTCGACAACGTCCGCTCGATGCGGATTGCGATGGGATTGACCTTGCCGCCGCCGAGCACTGCGGGTGTGATGAAGAAGCCGAGCGTGTAGATGAAGACGATCATGGAGCCCGACGTAAGGCCGCCGGACGAGAGGGGCAGGATAACCGTCGCCACGCAGCGCCAGAAGCCCGCGCCCAGGCTTGCCGCGGCGCGGACGACATTGCCATCGATGTCGCGCATCGCGGCATAGAGCGGCAATACGAAGAGCGGCAGCATGTAGTGCACCATGCCGATCAGCGTGCCGGTGAAATTGTAGACGAGCGGCAAGGGTTGATCGATCACGCCGAGCGATGTCAGCGTTGCATTGATCATGCCGTCCCGCCGCAGCAGCACGAGCCATCCGTAGGTTCGCACAAGGATCGAGGTCCACAGCGGCAGCATGATCAGGATCAGCGCTCGGTTTGCGACGCGTCGATTGGCGCTGGCGAGCGCGAGCGAGAGCGGAACGCCCAAAACCATGCATATGACAAGGGTGGATAGCGACAGCGACAGGGTGACGCCGAGGGAGGACCAGGTTAGGCGGCTCGACAATATCTTCTCATAGTTTCCGAGCGTCGCCTCGCCGGTCAGGGTCAGGAACGACTGGCTGAGGATCCAAAGCACCGGCGCCATGGCCGACACGCCGACTATGACGATCGCCGGTGCGGCGAGGCCGAGAAAGAAGAAGCGTTCTCGTCTTTGTTCGCGGGCGAGAGCGGGGTCGTTCATGGAACGCGCGCCCCCTCCAATAGGTGAACATGACCGAATTCCGCATAGGCGCGAAGCTCAGCCCCGATCTTGAGCTCGGCGCAGGCGGCAGCTCGGTTCGCCGACAGGCTCAACATGAACTGATCTCCGGCGGTGGTCTCAAGGTTAAGGAGCCAGTTCTCGCCTCGGAACGCTTTCGAGACGAGGTGGCCGATCACCTCGACCCGGTCATCGCCGAGCCCAGCGGGATCGAGCGCGAAATTTTCAGCACGGATCATCGCGAGGCGCTCGCGTGGCAGGGCTGCTGCGCCCGGTCCCTGGAAATTGCCGGCCGGGGCGATGTTGGCTTCCCCCATGAACTCCGCGACGAAGCGGTTTCTTGGTCGACGGTAGACGTCCTGGGGCGCGCCGATCTGCTGGATGCGCCCGGCGTCCATCACCGCGATACGGTCGGACATGGTGAGCGCTTCGCGCTGGTCGTGCGTTACGTAGATGGTGGTGACGCCGAGGTCGTCATGCAATTTGCGGATCTCGAACTGCATGTGCTCGCGCAGGTTCTTGTCGAGCGCCGAAAGGGGTTCGTCCATCAGCATCACGCGTGGTTCGAAGACGATGGCGCGCGCCAGGGCAACGCGCTGGCGCTGGCCGCCGGAGAGCGCGGCGATGTCGCGCATTCCGAAGCCGGAGAGCTTGACCCTTGCAAGTGCTGCCTCCGCTCTCTCCCGGGCCTGTGCTTTGGGTATGCCACGCAGTCTCAGAGGGTATTCAACGTTCCCTGAGACGCTCATATGCGGAAACAGAGCGTAGTTCTGGAAGACGACCCCGATGTTCCGTCGGTTCGGCGGCAGGCGGGTCATGTCCTGCCCACCGACCGTGAGCACGCCCGATTCCGGCCGCACGAAACCCGCGAGCGCCATCAGCAGTGTCGTCTTGCCGGACCCCGAGGGGCCCAGCAATGTGAGGAATTCTCCGGCTGCAACATCAAGCTCGACATCGTCGAGAGCAACATAGCGTCCGTAGGACTTCCGGAGGCCTGCGATGGAGATCGAGAGCGAGGTGCCCGTCATTGTCGCACCTATCGGGCTCAGCGGCTCATCATCTCGTCGAACGCGCGCTGGGCTGCCTCGCCATTCTTCACCCACCATTCGGCATTGGAGAAGACAGACCCATCGACATTGCCCGGCGCCGTGGCGAGCAACTCCATCTTGTCAGCGGAGATGAGATTGAGTTCGTAAGCCTTCGGATTGACGGGGCCGTAAGTGATAAAGTCGGTCAGTTTGGCTTCGCGTTCCGGCTTTGTCATCGCCGCGATCAGCTTCATCGCCGCTTCGCGATTTGCCGCACCCTTGGGCACCGCGAGACAATCGGTTCCGATGACTGAGCCCTGGAACTTGAAATCCGCCGGCCCGCCATCGGCTTTCACGCTTTCCGCACGACCGTTCCAGGTGACGACCAG
Organism: Rhizobium sp. SRI_017; assembly: GCF_057586295.1. Taxonomy (NCBI): domain Bacteria; kingdom Pseudomonadati; phylum Pseudomonadota; class Alphaproteobacteria; order Hyphomicrobiales; family Rhizobiaceae; genus Rhizobium; species Rhizobium sp. SRI_017. The sequence continues at coordinate 104,631 of NZ_JBYCZP010000007.1, forward strand.
ATCGGCCTCCCCGTCTTTCAGGATCTGGGCAGACTGCGCGCCTGATGTCCACCAGACAGCTATGCTGGGCTTAAGCGTCTCAAGCCGCGCGATGGCGCGGTCGAGACCGCCAGGGGCGCTGAGCTGCTTGTAGATGTCGGCCGGCGCCACACCTTCGGAAAGAAGCGCGATTTCGATAAGGTCCTGCGCATTGGCACGAAGCGCGCGCTTGCCAGGAAATTTCTCGACATTCCAGAATTCCGCCCAGTTGGCCGGAGGATTGGTACCAATCGCCTTGGTATTCCAGGCCATCACAGTGCCGTAGGAAGTGAAGGGATAGCAATATTTGGACTCGGCCCCCGGCGGCAGCGATTTGGGGTCGATGATCGTGTAGTCGAGCGGTTCCAGCAAGCCTTGCTCGGCGGCCTGCGCTCCCTCCGGGGAACCGAGATGGATGATGTCTGTGGTTACCGCGCCGGATGTGACCTGCATCTTCAGCGCGGCAAAGCTATCGCTCTGGGACTCCTCCCGGATAGAATATTTCAGCTCTGCTGCCGCAGGCTCCCACATTGCCTTCTTGATGGCGTCGCCATAGTCGCCGCCAGCCGTGGTGATGGTCACGTCCTGAGCAAGCGCGGGCATCGCGGCGACAAACGCGATCACGCCGACGGAATAGCGAAAAAACTGCATCATTGGCCTATCTCCTTGTTCACCTCTGAATGACGATTTTGGGCGTTATCGCCTCATTCTGTTAAATCGTAACGTTACGATTGCGCTTAAACGACAAATCGTCAAGCGTTTTGTTCGTCAGTCGATGCTTTCCTTGCCAGGATGGACCTGCCGACCTACAAGGAAGGAAATCGGAAAGATCAGAGGCGACATGACGGCAAAGGGAAGGCCGAACCTCCGGCGGCTTGCAGACGAGCTCGGTCTCTCCGTGACTACGGTGTCACGTGCGCTCAAGGATGGGCCGGAAGTCCATCCCGACACGATCAGGCGCGTAAAAGCGGTAGCGGACGCGGCGGGGTATGTACCCAACCTGCATGGACGGGCATTGCGCACTGGCTTGACGCGCAACCTGACGGCGATCCTGCCCATGGAGACGAGGGACTATCTCTCTGACATCGCCAAGCTTCCCCTCATGGAGGGGATGACCCTGGCGGCGAGGGAACTCGGCTATAGCCTTACGGTGTTTTCCACCACTCCTGAGGAAAGCCCTCAGGAGAACCTCGACATGGTTCTCCATTCCGGCGCTGCTGACGGTGTCGTCATTACGCGTATGCTGGCGGATGACCCCCGAATTCCCTATTTGCTTGAGCGAGGCGTTCCGTTCATCGCATTCGGGCGCAGCAATCTCGACCGAGACTACGCCTATGTCGACATCGACAATGAACGTATCGCCTATGAAGCGACCTCGCTTCTATTCGAGCGCGGATGCCGCCGCGTCGCGCTGCAGTTGCTGACTCGGGAGGATCAGTACAGCGCCATGCGGCTGGCGGGCTATCGTGCCGCGATCGAAGATCACGGGCTAACCTTCGATCCCGACCTGGTTGGGCAAGAGGATTTTACCATCGAGGCCAGCGAGCGATGGATCGGGCGGCTGCTCGACAGCGCCGAGCCACCAAATGGGCTCGTCTGCGCCAACGAATTGGGGCTGCTGGGAGCGCTTAGCGCCCTGCGTAAGCACGGGCTCGCGCCCGGCCGCGACTTCAGCATCGCGACGCGCGACAACACCCGTATTGCACGTTATCTCTCGACGCCGCTCGTGGCCCATTCGGTGGATATGGTCAGCGTCGGCCGCGCCTTGGTCGAGGGTCTCGTTCACCAGATCGAGCATCCGGAAGCGCCGCTAAAGCAGAAAATATTCGCGGGCGAAATGTCCGTAGTCCGAGGCGAATGACCGCCAATGTCTCTTCTCAATTGAAGACGGGGCCGCCACGAACCATCCGAAGGGCGTGTTACGAAGCTGGCGAGAGGACGTGGCGAGCAGAGATCCACCCTGCCTTCACGCTTTCGAGGGTTTTGCGAAAGCCGGGCGCCGCTGGTCTCGCCGCCGCCGGCCACCACGCTCGTCGACGTCAAGGCGCTTGCCTCGCCCGCGTTGCTGGCCGAAATCGAAGCCATTGCCGCGAGATAACGTTCGGAGAAGCTGGGTTGGCAGATGGCTACTCGATCCCAGTTGCCTTGGCGAGATGTTTTCTCGCGCGAGCTAGCCGGCTCATTATCGTGCCAATTGGGACAGCCAAAGTGTCAGCCGCCTCCTTGTAAGAAAGGTCCTCGACACAGACGAGGAGGATGACTTCTCGATGGTCCTGTGGCAAATCTGCGATTGCCCGGACGACATCAGCTAGGCTGAGGCGCGCTTCGGCATCTCGTTCGCCAGAAGCCCCGCCATTGTCCCCGCGTTGGTCGATGTCTTCCTCCCAACCCGCCGCCTTCCGCTTTCTGAGGTGATCGATCCAAAGATTGCGCACTATGCGCAACATCCAGGCATCGAATCGCGTTCCGGCCGTGAAGCGGTCGGCATTGGCAAGCGCACGCTCGCAAGCCATCTGAACGAGATCGTCGGCCAGGTCGCGGGATCGGCAGAGTGAAATTGCAAAGCGTCGCAGGTTCGGAATGAAGCTGACAAGCAGGTCGCTGATATGATCTGCCTCGACGGGCAGGGCAAAACCTGCGGTTTCCGCCCGCATTTGGGTCAATTGAAGCTGCATCATTCAACTCCCGGAAGCTGCACGCCTCGGAGGATTGTCCAGATCGCTTGAATTGGGGCTCGGCTACGAGTGAGCTTGGCAGTGGTAGCGCCGCTCGAGCGTTTGAAGAAGTCCTGATCTCGCATCTTGTCGAACTCTGGCTGTTGTGATCGTCAACGCCAGTATGACCAAGGCTGGAGAAAGCCTCGTGGGAGCATGGCTACATTTGGGCGAGGCCAGAATTAGATTTCGGCAAGCGCCAGATTACAGTCTGGTAAGAACGGCACCTTCCCCACGCGGGTTTCTCACCAGGTTGTTCGCGAATTGTCGGCGCGGGCTGTTGTCAATTCGCATCAGACGTTCCGATCCGTGCACCTTAAGACAAGCGATTTGTGCTTCCTTCGCCGCCATCTCGCGAGCCGCATCAAGCGTGTCTGACGCCAGCCGCCGCTTGGTCTCCGGAAAGGGTGCCAATCAGTTTCGAGGAGCCCCGACATAAGCGCTTCACGCCGAGATCACATAGCCGAAGCCTCGCACCGTCTTGATGAGCGGCTTTTCCGTCTCACTGTCGATCTTGCGACGGAGGTAGCGAATATAGACATCGACGACCTTGGTCTCCGGATCGAAGCTCAGGTCCCAGACATTGTTGAGCAATCGGGCTCTGCTTATGACAGCATCCGGGTGCGACATCAGATAGGCGAGAAGCTTGAACTCCTTGGCCGTCAGGGCAATCTCGCGCTCGCGGCGCCAGACCTTCTTGCTGACCGGATCGAGGGCCAGATCGCCAACCTTCAGCACGGGATCCGCAGCCGCGCTCGGGCGGCGACGTAGCAGAGCCTCCATGCGGGCGATCAATTCGTCGAAGGCGAATGGCTTGGTCAGATAGTCGTCGGCGCCGCCCTTCAGCCCCTCAACCTTATCCTGGAGACTGCCTTTGGCCGTGAGCATGAGGATGAGATTCTCATGCCGCTCGCGTTGCAGGACTCGGCACACCTCGATGCCGTCAATGCCCGGAAGCATTCGATCGAGAATGATCAGCGCATAAGGAATCTCCCGCACCATCGCCAGCGCGTCCTCACCGCTGTTTGCCAGGTCAACCACATAACCTTCGGCTTCCAGCCCGCGCTTGATGAAGCCTACGATTCGTTCGTCATCCTCCACCAGTAAGATTTTCGACATGAGGAACTATCTCCCTCCCCTGGTCCGGACACGGGAGTCGGGGAACTGTTCAACGCAGTATAGGTAGCGGGCTATTGTCAATGGACCTCCAAGTGCCGGATGCGGCGCAACTGCCTAATGGGTTTTGATCGTCTTCCGCGCTGTCCTTTTCGGGGCCGTATTGTCATTGACTTCAGCGACGCCCTGTGGCCGGCCTGGCTCGGCACAGGGAATGCGAATCTGGACCTCGGTAAAGGAGCCGACCTCGCTGGTCAGCGCGATCGCGCCCCGGTGCTTCTCCACGAGCCATTTCGCGATCGCCAAGCCGAGCCCGCTGCCTAGCTGTCGGGACGCCTTCGAGTTGTGGCCGCGGTAAAAGCGATCGAACACCATTGGGACTTCCTCGGGCGGAATGCCCATTCCGCTGTCGCGCACTGTGATTTCGGCCTGTCCGTCGGCAGCAGCCATGCGTACGGTTACGGATTGGCCGGGTGGCGAATATTTGATGGCGTTGTCCAGAATAATCAGGAGCGCCTGTTTGAGCCTTTGGGGGTCGGCATTGATCCATACCGGTTCGGAACGGCAATCCGCCTTGACCGAGGTGCCTTTGGCGCGTGCAAGGATTTCACCCTCGTGGACGGCATCTGCGATGATGGTGACGAGATCCGCGCGGCGTGGTTCGAAACGAATTGTGTCCGTTTCCGAACGGGAAAGAAAAACCAGATCGTCTACGAGCCGGCCCATCTCGAGGCTGAGAGTGACGATCCGTTCGAGCGCATCGCGATAGATTGCCTCGGGCTTTGAACCGTGGCGCAGCGGAATCTCCGCTTCGCCGCGAAGCGCCGTCAAGGGCGTGCGAAGTTCATGACTGATGTCGGCCAGGAACTGGACACGTTGCTGATCGAGATCTGTCAGTCTTTGGTTCGCCGTCGCAAGTTCCTCCGTACGCGCATCGACTTGCCGCTCGAGATCGGTCTGCGCGTCAAGCAGCCGATTGCGTTGATCTTCCTGATTGGCGGCCATGGTGTTGAAGCGCTGGGCGAGGGCGCCGAGTTCGTCGCGGCTTTCAAAGACAATCCGGTGATCGAGTTCGCCCCGGCCAATCGCCTCGGCGCCTTTGGTCAGGAGACCGATCGGGCGCAGCAGCGACCGCGCCAGAAGGTATGCAGCGACAAAGCATAGGGCCACGGCCGCCAGCGCCAGCGCCGCTGTCAGCCAGGTCAGACGCCACCACAATTCTTCTGCCTGCAGCTCCGCGCGCGCCACCTCCTCCGCTTCATCGCGTCTTGCCGCCTCCAGGATGTTTTCGAACTCGGCATCAAAGCGGTTTTCGATGTCGCGACGAAAGACGTTGATGGCTTCCTCCTGACGTCCTTGGCTGCGCAAGTTTATGGCTGTGGTCGTCGCCTTGTTGATTTCCCCGTAGAGCGTTCGCATCCTCATGACACGAAAGATTTCGTCTCCGCCGTCCTCCTGTGCGCTGCTGCCGTCAAGGAACTCGGCCTCTTCCCTGGTCAGTTTCTCGAGTCTGTCGAAGCCTGCCTCAAGTTCGGCACGAGCACTGTCATAGTCGGCCCGTTCCGGTTCGCCGATCAGCAGGAACTCCGCGATCTGCTCGGAATAGCGGTTGGCGTTGACGGTAAGCGCGGTAACGGCTTCCAGCTGGTTGTTGGCCCATTGAACCCGCTCCATATAGTGCGTCGTCGAGCGAATGGTGACATAGACGATGGCCGCCATGACCAGGACTGATCCGATGACGATAAGGTGAAAGAGGAGGATGCGAGACCTGATGCTCATCGATGTCCAATTTGTGTTGAGAACCCGAACCGGTCGGATGCATGAATTTCGTGTGCCTCAGTCACATTGCCACGGCGTCGTGCAAACGTGCTGGGCAACCGCGGATCGGCGAACTGTAATCGTACCATGATGCGCTTAAGAATAGCGGATCGGCAATTAAGGATGGGAGAGAATCAGGTTAGAATTTGGTGAGAACTGCGGCCTGCACAGCCTCCCTGTCCTCAACCGCCCTTTCGGCGGCCACCGGAAGAGTCGTTCGTGTCTCGTATTTGCTGGTCCGACTTCCGCTCAACAGCACGCGCTCTTCGCCGGCGGAGATGACGATGCGGGCGCCGGCTTCCGAGAGGTACCCTAAGCAGGCCGCGGCTACGACGACGGCTGCAAAGCCTGATAGCCGATGTGACTAGGTGCGGGGCGCGTCCTGCAGAAGGGACGCGAATGCGGCCCGTGCCATCGCTCTCGTTTGCGCGAATATGCCAATCGTTTTTGCTATCTCCGGATTGGCCGCCGCCGCGGCTTTGATCGCCCGCCTGTTTTCCTCGCCGACCTCTCCGTCGACATAGGCCATGAGTTCTTCGTCGCTGAATCTTACCGTCGTCTTTTGCATCGTGCCGCTTTCCCCTTTATGCTCACGCGCCAGACGCCCATTCCGCGGCCCATGCCGACCATGACTGTTAGCGCGCGTGGCGGATCAATCCGTATTCCTCGAATTCGGCGAATATGTCCTCGACATCGCGGGCCACTCTGCGCGGTGGAACCGTCGGAAATGCCTGTTTCAATATGTGTTTGGTCTCCGCGATCGAGACCGGCTCTCGGAGAAGCGACCAGATGCCCGCGCCCACCGATGTCAGCGCATGGATAGCCTTTCCGTCCTGATCTATGAGGAAGAGTATCTCGTCGATCTGCTCCTCTCGAACGGGACGGGAGCGGGCGAACCGGCCTCTAGGCGAACGCATGTCCAATTGTCCTCTCTTCAGCTCGGGTAGCGCCGAAAGCCTGCCCGAGCAATGTTGCTGCCTCGTACGGGTCCGAATAGGTCAGGACATGGCAATCCGCCCGCCGCACCAGCGCATGGAAGCAATCAAATATGCGACCCGGATCCTCGAGTACACCGAAGTTCCGGTCGATCAGCGCCTTGAGCGCCGCGCTCGGCGCAGCCCGGGTCATCACCGCCCTCACGTCCTTCCGTCTGTCGAGGATGACAACACCAGAAATCGACAGCCGATGGCCGTAGGGCAGAATCTCTTCCTCGCGGAGCGAAACATATTGCCAGCGCTTGTCTGAAAGTCCGGCATGGCGGTTTGTGAAATCGACGAATTCAAGTTTGAAAGACGGATGCAGCGGCAGCCGCATGCGCGGCAATAGCCCGAGCGCGATCGCTTCGGACATGTCGCCGTCCACGGCGACGACATCGTCGCCGAGAAGGCGATGGCCGCGTTCGGCGCAGTGGAGTGCAAGAGTGCTCTTGCCAGTCTTCTGGATCGCGGGAAAAAGCACGGCTCGGCCGGCGAATTCGACCGCCGCCATGTGAACGCAAAAATGCGTGGGGTTGCGATCGGCATACCAGTCGATGAACTCATAATGGAAATCGCAGACCGCCTCCATGACATTGCGACTCGGATGATGTTCGCGCCTATTCGGTTCCTTGAGCCAGGGCGTGTTCCAGTCATAGATGCCGCCCTCGCGGCGAAAGGTGACATAGGCCGGTCGCGAGGGATCATGCGGAACCTCGCGCACCGCCCATCCGCGCAGAATGGACGCGAAACCCTCTGCCACTTCGCGGCAATCGACAAAATCGACGGGCTCACCATAAATCTCGAATCGATGTGTCGTCATCGCCTCACCTGCAAATACGGAAGATCGCGGCCGGAAATTCCGGCCGCGATCGGCCTTGTCTCTTCGCTACGAGCTACGACGGCTGCGCCGCGAACGCCGGGTTCTGCGGCTCCGGCGCCCTGTGCGCCGTCCCGTTCTGCGGCCCGAGCGTCGTCCGGAACGCCGGCCACTCCTGCCGGAGCGCCCGCTGCTGCGATCTCCGGCCTCGGCCTCGCTCAGCGTCAGCAATGCCGGCGCCGCATAGACTGCGACGGTCGCCAACCCGAGTTTCAGCAGGGCCGAGCGGCGCGCGAGCGAAATTTCCTCGCGCTCGGGAGGGGTGCCGTCCGGATTCTTCTTGTCAGTCATCTTCTCGTCCTTCCATTCGATTGCAGCGACAGGACGTCGCCTCGTGGTCGTGTGGAGCCGGCATGACGGCCGGCCTGTGAGGAAAGCGGCATCGAAACCTACATGGTCGTGGCTTCCATGCTGCTTCGGAGTGGAAAAACGAAGGGAGTGCGGATTTATTCCACCGCAAGGGAATTATTCCCGTTAGTCGGTCCTTCTAGGCGACTTGGAAGAGATGTTCCGCAAGTGCGGCTTCGAGGTCGACCACAGCACAATCAATCGCTGGGTCTTAACCTACGCGCCAATGATCGAGGCGTAAAATGCACTGCTTTCACGGGAGGGATGCAGGTCTAGCCTACCTCCACGAAAAGCCCAATTTAGCCTTACGGCGCCGCGTCAATTATACGATGAAGTGACTGGCACAAAAATACACCCGCCATACTTGACTCTAAAAGTCATGATATCTAAACGTGCATCGACAGCCGTTGAGCGGATCGTGTGTGGGCGGTTAGACCCACAAAGTTCCGACCTCTCATTAAGCCATCTTAAATCGGAAGAATTGACCGACGTCCCAGCGATGGCGGACGAAGTTTGTTTTGAGCATATTTCCTAAGAGGTCGACATGAAATTCGGAACGCCATCGGATCTGGGTGCGCCGCGGAATCGCGCGTGCTGTCGGACTGCTTGATCTCGGGAGATCGGGCAGCCGCCTCCGGTCAAGCCCCTGACCGGTCATTCGAAGAAGATCTTTCAACTCCTGCGCGACTGGCGCATCGGAAGGAATGCAGCAATGGCTGTCGCCATCAATTCCAACACCACGACGACCGGGATCATGGGCAACGACTTCGAACATGAAGCGATCCCCTTCATCGCCACTGCCTCAATGACCAAACCGCGCCTGTTCTCCTTGTGTCCGACCCTCAACCGGGGGTGCGGCCGCCATGAACCCAAGGAGATATTGTTATGACGGTTACCATATCGGTCAATTCCACCGCCGGCGCCAACATCAACTACGGCGCGACCAACTATCTCGACACGGTCAACGACAACTTCAACCCGATGACCGGCCGCTTCGGTTACTTCTACAATTCATTCACCAACGCCTCGCAATACGGCTTGGCTACGACCGATGACAGTGACGCCGACACGATCATCGACGATGGCAACGGTTTCATCGCCGGCGGCAACATGACCTACAACCTGGGCACAAACGTTCTGTCCGGCTCGATCGACACGCTCGCCTTCGGCGACAATGTCAACGGGGTCAGCACGACCACGCCGGGGATCACCAGCGGTGCCATGTCGATCGGCACGGCAGCTTTCACAATCACCAGCCTGGCTATTACCGGCACGACAGCGACCGACAACACCCATCAGGTGCTCTACAACCTGATGAACGGTGACGAGTCCTTTCTTGAAAACTATCTCGCCTCGCAATCGGTCGTCTTCCAGGGCAACAGCGGCAATGACGGCTACCAGGCCGGCAGCCAGGCCGACACGCTCAACGGCAATGCCGGCAACGATACCCTGGCCGGCGGCGGCGGAACGGACACGATCTCCGGCGGCGACGGCAACGATACCGTTCTCGGCGAGGCCGGCAACGACTCGATCGACGCCGGCAAGGGCACGGACCTCGTGGCCGGCGGCGCAGGCACCGACAGCCTGACCGGTGGGGACGATGCCGACACGTTCGCGTTCGCTTCGGCGACAGATAGCCTCGTCGCAACCTTTGACACGATCACCGATTTCGTCAGCGGCACGGACTTGATCGACCTTGGATGGGACTTCGTTTGGACCGACGATGTCCAGGTTGCCGGCGACGTCTTCTACGATGACGGCAGGCTCTATGGTCGCGACCAAAACGACAACGAGTTCAGTATCGCGGTCGGCACCGTGGTCGAAGCTGATCTCGTCTAACTTAACACCATCGAGCCCGCCCGGACGAACCGTCCGGGCGGAACGCTGCAGCAAGCGCTTTCGACTGCATTCAATAATTTGGTCATACGACCGACCGCTAGTTCTGAACTGCTCGCGGCCACAAGTCCAGGAGAGTGTCCCCCATGTCTGATTTTGTCATCGATTCCGTCGCTGGGTCGCTCACAGCGCTCAGCAATCCGGAAATCAGCTCACTTTCAAACGGCAATTTCGTTGTCGTTTGGAATGTGACGATCAGCGGCAATGGCGGATTGCTGGCTCAGATCTACGCTCCCGACGGCAGTCTGGTCGGCAGCGAATTCAGCGTCGAGACAACGACGAACGCTACGCAAACGACACCCACAGTCGCGGCGCTCGCCAACGGAGGCTTCATTGTCGCTTGGCAATCGAATGACGGGGCGAACGGTTACGACATCCGTGCCCGTGTTTTCGATGAGAACGGCGCGCCGACAGGCGATGATTATGTCGTGAACACGACAGTCTCGCAATCTCAGTCAGCTCCGAGTATCACGGAACTCACTGACGGGCGCATTCTAGTCACTTGGCAGGCTGACGAAGATACAAGTTCATCGACCAACAATGACATTCGCGCCACTTTCCTGAACGCCGACGGCACACCGTCCGGCTCCGATTTCGTGATCAACGCCGCCACGACGGGCAGCCAGACGACCCCCCAGGTCGCAGCACTTGCCGACGGCGGATATGTGATACTCTGGCAGCAGCTAACAGGCGGCAGCAGCTTCACACAGTTCGACGCATCGGGCAATGTCGTCGGTGCCGCCGACCGGATTATCTCCGCTTCTGCTGTGCTGGCGGACGTGCAGGCACTCGACGCTGGAAAGTTCGGCATCTCTTGGGTTGATGCCAGCGGCGTCCATTTGCGGATCCATGCTGCTGATGGCAACCAATCAGGGGGCGATGTCCTCGTAAGCAACAACAATTCCGTTGGCACCCCGCCGCGCGCCGCCGTCCTCGGCAACGGCGATTTCATCGTCGCCTGGGCAACTGCGGAGCCGCCAGGCGTTTTCGCCCGACACTTCTCCGAAGATGGCACGGAGAAAGGCGACGCTATCCAGATCAATACCACGGTCGGCAATCCCCTGACTCTTCCGGAGATTTCCGTGTTGCCAAATGACCAGGTTGCCTTCACCTGGCGCGGCGTTGATGGCGTCGCCAAGATATTTGGAACCGTCGTCGACTTTTCCAGCCAGGGCAACGCGGCCCCGACCGATCTGGCTCTTTCCGCTGCCACCGTCGCGGAAAACTCGTCGAACGGCACTGTCGTCGGAACCCTGTCCGCTACCGATTCCGAAAACGATCCTCTCACCTATGGGGTGACCGATGATGCCGGCGGCAGGTTCAACCTCACCACGGATGCAGGCGTAACTAGGCTCGTCGTCAATGGTGCGCTCGACTACGAGACGGCGACATCCCACAGCGTGACCGTCAAGGTCTCCGACGGAAATGGCGGCGAGGCGACCGAGACCTTTTCGATCGGCGTGACCGACGTGACCGAAAGCGCGCCGGACATTGTCCTCTCCAGCACCTCCGTGTCGGAAGGCAACCGCGCCGGTTCGGTCGTCGGAGTGCTATCGCTCGACGGTGTCCCGGGGGCGGCCACCTGGTCGCTGGTCTCGGGCCAGGGTGACAATGACAGCTACTTCGACCTGCGGACCAACACCGACGGGACCATCAGCGTCGTCCTGAAGACGCCGCTCGACTTCGAAGGAACGAGGGCGGTCGAAGGCGTCTATGACCTCGTCGTCAAGGCTACGGCTACCGATGGCACCGAGATAACCGAGACGATCGCGGTGCAGTCGACCGACGAAGGCATCTGGCTGACCTCGACACCGACAGGCAAGAATTACACGAGCATCGTCGAAAACGTGGCATCCGGAACTGCAATCGGTGCGATCGTCGATTTCGACGACCGCTCGACGCCGCTCGATGCGACGCTGGTCGATGATGCCGGCGGCCTTTTCGCGCTGGAGACCCGGACGGTCGGTGGCGTCACGAAACAATATCTTGTCACCAACGGCCCGCTCGATCATGAGAGCGACGACCTCCACTCGGTCACGATCCGCGCGGAAGGCGTCAATGGCATCGAATACGAAAAGACCATCGAGGTGCATGTGCTCGATGCCGCCGAAGCGGGCGACACGGCGCGCGGCACCATCACCATCGATGCCAATACGGCATTGGCCGGGGCGAATGGCGGCGTCAATTGGGACAGCTACCTCGATACGGCCTATGCGAAGGTGAGCGAGAGCCTGCCGAGCGGCGTCACTTTTGCGCCGCAGACCGCCTCGGAATACCTCTATACCTATGACAATGGACAGGGATTGATCTCCCTCAAGGGCAGCGACCTTGCCTATTGGTGGAGTGATCCGGTCAGCGGCGAGGACGTGCACGTCGTCGGGGGCAACGTCAATTCTCTGGTATTCGGCAACAACAGCGCCGCAGTCGTCAGCGGATCGATCACCAACCCTGAAATCTCCATTACCGGCCTCGACCTATCGAGCGGATCCGGTCTGCTGGACCGGATCTATGGCGAAACCAATGCCATGGCCTCGGCATGGATGCATGGCGCGAACGGCCCCAATCCCACAGAGATCGAAACGGTCAAGGCGTTGCTTGGGGAGTATGCCCAGAACTTCCAGGGTTCAGTCGGCAGCGACACCTATACGGGCACCGTCTTCGGCGACACGATCGCCGGCAATGGAGGGCTCGACGCCCTGGCCGGCGGCGGCGGCAACGATGATATCGACGGCGGCGACGGCATCGACACGGCATTCTTCTCCGGCGACAGGTCCGACTATACCGTGACGGACAATGGCAACGGCAACTGGACGGTGACCGACAACCGAACCAGCGGCCACGCCGACGGCGTCGATACCGTCGAGAATATCGAGAAGCTCCAGTTTGCCGATCAGATCATGAATATCGGCGGTGCCGCGAACCAGCCGCCGACCGCGCCGACGCTCTCGGCCACCAACGTTGCGGAAAATGCCGTCATCGGCACCGTGGTCGGCACATTCTCGGCGACCGACCCGGAAGGCCAGACGCTGACCTACGCACTGACGGAGGACGCCGGCGACCGGTTCTCGCTGATAACCGACAACGGCGTGACGAAGCTCGTCGTCAACGGCGCGCTCGACTACGAAACTGCGAAGAGCCACTTGGTGACGGTTAAGGTCACGGACAGCCAGGGCGGTGAAACCAGCGCGAACTTCACCGTCAAGGTCGGCGATATCGGCGAAGGAACGCCGAAATCCGACTTCGTCATCTCCGGCAGCGATGCGTCCACGACCCCCGATGTCACCACGCTCGCCAACGGCAATTTCGTCGTCGCTTGGCAGGTTGGTGCCACCGGTGTCGCTGCGCGGATTTACGATGCTAATGGAACGCCTGTCTCGGGCGAATTCGCGGTCGAATCGACATCGACGGGAACCCAGAGCGCTCCGTCCCTGATCGCCCTTTCCAACGGCGGCTTCATGGCCGTCTGGCAATCGGACGACAGGCAGGGCTTGGATGATCAGCAAACCGGCATCCGCGGGCGGGTCTTCTCCGCCGACGGCACGCCGGCCGGCAATGACTTTGTCGTCAATACCAGCATCTCTGCCACGCAGTCCGCTCCGGTCGGCACTGTGCTCGCTGATGGACGCATTGTGCTCACGTGGAGTTCGGCCGACGGCCAGGGCAGCGACACCGACAGCAACGGTATTCGCATGGTCGTCCTGAACGCCGACGGCAGCGTGCCCGGCGGCGCAACGGACGCGGTGGTCAACACCGTCTCTGCGACTGCCCAGCTGACTCCGACCGTCACTGCGCTGAACGATGGTGGATACGTGATCACTTGGGCGTCGGGCGACAATCAAGGCACCGACAAGGAGAGTGGCCTGATCCGCGCGACGCAATTCGACGCCGCCGGCAATGTTGTCGGCACGGCCGATTTCGAGGTCAACAGCACCGCTGCCGGTGCACAAACCATCCCGGATGTTGCGGCCCTCGACGATGGTGGCTACGTCGTTACCTGGGCGTCGAGCGGCGATATCCGCGCGCGTGTTTTCCAGGCCGACGGAACGCCGGTTGGCGACGACTTCGTCGTCAACAACACTCTCACCGGCAGCCAGCTGGGGCCTGACGTCACGGTGCTCGATGACGGACGCATCTTCATGGTCTGGTCGTCTGCCGAGAGCACGCCGCCGGTCATTCGCGGCCGCGTGTTCGAAGCGGACGGCGCGGCCATCGGCAATGATTTCGTGGTCAGCGACGCCCGGGGCACGACGGCGGCGGTGCCGACCGTGTCCGTGCTCGAAGGTGACAGCGTCGTTGTGACGTGGCGCACGACCGTCGGCGGCGTGCAGACGGTCGTCGGCAAGACGCTCGACCTCTCGGACTATGCGAGCAACGATGCTCCCACCGGCCTTGTGCTCTCGGCCAGTACCGTCGCCGAGGATGCGGTCGTCGGAACGGTCGTCGGCACGCTGTCCGCGGCCGATGCAAATGGTGATGCGCTGACATACACGCTGACCAGCAATGCCAATGGCAACTTCGCGCTGGTGACGGCGAGCGGCGTTACCAGCTTGGTGGTCAACGGCACGCTCGATTACGAGACCACCACCAGCCACTCCGTGACGGTGAAGGTCTCGGACGGCAGAGGCGGCGAGACCAGCCAGACCTTCGCGGTCAACGTGACCGATGTTGAGGAAGCCGCTCCGGAAACGCCCGCCGGCACGATCACCATCGACGCATCCGGCTCCGCCGGCATCGATTTCGAAAGCTATATCCGCGGCAGCTTTCTGACCGGAACGACGGGCAGCGGCATGCCGGTGTTCGACAACCAGTTCGGTGTGTTCACAGGCGAGGAGATGTTCATCGGCTATGGTTCTGACGCCACATCCAAATACGTATTCATGCATGGCGATCTGGCTTACAATTTTGTCACGCATACGGTCGCCGGCACGGCCAACACGGTGCAGTATGGCACGACGGGTAGCGGCAGCTATGACACGAACGGCTATTTCGTCGGCGGCAATGCCGAACTGACTATCACCGGCCTCAACCTCTTCAATGCCGTTCCGACGAATGCCAATGAAGAAGCGACGATCGAGGCCAACGGCCCGATCCACAACTTCGCCACCGCACATATGTATGGTGCGGTGGGGGATCTCAGCCGGCTCGATAAATTTGCGGATGCGCTCGACGAATATGAGCAGAATTTCGTCGGATCGGCGGGTGGCGACACGTTCGCCGGCGGCCGATTCGACGATGCGATCAACGGCAACGGAGGTGGGGACATGCTCGCCGGCGGTGCTGGCGATGACGTGATCGACGGCGGCACCGGCGAGGACATCGCGGTCTACACCGGCAACAGGTCGTCCTACACCATCACACAGAATCTGGACGGCACCTGGTCGGTCACTGATTCCAGGACCGGATCGATTGATGATGGTGCCGACACGATCAAGAATGTCGAGAAGCTGCAATTCGCCGATGAGACCGTCACGCTCTCGAACCCAGCCAACCAGTCGCCGAGCGAGCCTGTTCTGTCAGCCAACAGCGTTGCCGAGAATGCGATAACCAATACGGTCGTCGGCAGCTTCTCTGCGACGGATCCTGAAGGCCAGCCGCTGACCTACACCCTGAGCAACAATGCGGGCGGCAAGTTCAGCCTGATCACCGAGGGAACGGGTGCCAATGCCGTGGTCAAGCTCGTGGTCGCGGGCGCGCTGGATTATGAGACGGCCACCAGCCACCAGTTGACGGTCAAGGTCTCCGATGGCGTCAACGAGGTCAGCAAGAACTTCACGATCAACGTGACGGATATTGCCGACAATCGTGCGCCGACGGCACCGACCCTTTCAGCCAGAACGGTGGCGGAGAATTCCGCCAACGGCACGTTGGTTGGCACGCTAGCCGCAACCGATGCTGACGGCGACGCGCTGACCTACACGCTGACCAACAACGCGAACGGCAAATTCGCGCTGGTGACGGCGAACGGTGTTACCAGCCTGGTGGTCAACGGCGCGCTCGATTACGAGACCGCGACGGGCCATCAGGTGAGCGTCCAGGTCTCCGATGGCAAGGGTGGGGAGGTCGTCCAGACCTTTGCCATCGGCGTGACCAACGTGGTCGAGGACGTGCCGGTGGGGACGATCACACTCGATGCATCGGGATCGAACGGCATCAATCTCGACGCCTATATCGCTGGACAATTCCTGGCCGGCACGACAGGCAGCGGCATGCCGGTATTCGACAATGGCGGCTCCTTCACCGGCAGCGAGATGTTCATCGGCTATGGTGCGAGCGCATCCAGCAAATATGTGCTGATGGACGGCAGCCTGCAATACCACTTCGCCACCCATACCGTCGGCGGTTCGGCCAATGTCGTCGAATATGGCACGCGTGGATCAGGCAGCTTCAACGCAAGCGGCCACTTCGTGGGCGGCAATGTGGAACTGCGGATCTCCGGGCTCAATCTTTCCAACGCCATCCCGACCAATGCGACGGAGGAAGCCACGATCGAGGCGACCGGCCCGATCCACAACTTCGCCGTCGCGCACATGTACGGTGCTTCAGGCGACCTCTCACGCCTGAGCAAGTATATCGAGGCGCTCGACGCCTATGCGCAGAACTTCGTCGGCTCTTCCGGCAATGACGCCTATGTCGGCACCCGGTTCGACGACACGATCACCGGCAAGGGAGGCAACGACACGTTCGACGGCGGCGCCGGCGATGACGTGATCTTCTTCACCGGCGCCAAGGCGAATTATGTCGTGGCCACAGCGGCCAACGGGGCGGTGACGATCACGCATACGGCAACCGCCGCCGTCTCAACGCTGACGAATGTCGAAAGCGCGAGCTTCAGCGACGGCATCGTCCAACTGATCGACAGTGACAACAAGGCGCCGACCGGTCTTCGCCTGTCCTCCGCCACCGTGTCCGAAGATGCTGACCTCAACACCGTCATCGGGACGCTTTCGGCCACCGACGAGGATGGCGATCCACTGACCTATGCCTTGACCGGTGATGCGCAGGGCCGCTTCAAGCTGGTGACGTCGGGTGGCGTCACCCAGCTCGTGCTGGCGGCTGCCGTCGACTACGAGACCGCAACCAGCCATTCCGTCACGATTCAGGTCAGTGATAGCAAGGGCGGCCTGACCAGCAAGGTCTTCACCATTGCGGTGGAAGATGTTCCCAACGAGGCCAACACCGCGCCGACCGGTCTTGATCTCTCCAGCACCAGTGTGGCTGAGAGCGTCCCCCTCGGCACCGCCGTGGGCCAGCTTTCGGCAACAGACGCGCAAGGCGATGACATCACCTGGTCGCTCTCCGGCGGTGGTGGCAAATTTGCCTTGGCAACGGTCAACGGCGTTACCCAGCTGGTGGTGAATGGAGCGCTCGACTATGAGACCCGCAGTTCCTACGAAGTGACGCTCACCGCATCGGACGGCGACCTGTCGGCGCAACAGACCTTCACCATTGCCGTGCTCGATACGGCAGATGTGATCGAAGGCGGCGGCGGCGGCGAGACGCTGACCGGCGGCAGGACCTCGGACACCATCCGAGCGGGCGGCGGCGATGACACTCTTATCGGTGGCGCCGGCGGGGATCGGCTTATCGGAGGCGGAGGCGCCGACACGTTCGTCTTCGACACCGTCAACCACTCCAAGCCAAAAGCCTTCGATACCATTACCGACCTCAAGCCACGCCAGGGCGATATTATCGATCTCTCAGGCATCGACGCCAACAAGACGAGGGAAGGCAACCAGAGTTTCGACTTCATCGGCCGCGACGATTTCACTGGCAGGGCCGGCGAACTGCGCTTCGAGAAGTCCCATGGCCGGACCATTGTCGAGGGCGATGTCGATGGCGACGGCAATGCGGATTTCATCCTCCATCTCCTCGGCAGCATCAACATCAAGGAAGACTTCCTGATCCTCTGAGACGCGGTCCATCAGTGGACAGCGAACATCGGCGTGGACATCGATCCGCGCCGGCGGAACCGTGGCAGCGGGGGCAATGCGGTCTTGCGACCAAGCCCCCTTGCTTCTTTGACCGGCCGGCAGGCCAAAGTCGGCAACAAAAGGAAAGAACATGACAATCACCATCAACGTCCAATCTGGCGACGGCGTGAACATCAATCAAGGCGGATCGAGCTATCTTGCAACATTGCCGGGAATGTTCGACTCCTCGAAAAACCTTGGTTACTTCAAGGACTCGCTTGAGGATTCACCGCAGTATGGCGTCGCTCAAACAGTCGAGGGCAGCACGGGCGCTTATACCGGCGGCGCGACTCTGATTGCGGGGGGCAGCCTCAGCTATTCGCTGCAAACGCACGTCGTTGACGGCAAGCTCAATTCGCTAGCTCTTGGTGAAGGCCTGGATGGCGTTGAGCAGGGCATGTATCTCACCACCAAAACGATGAGCGTTCGGGAAGCGGTCGTGACCTTCTCCAAGCTCGCGCTGGACAGCGATAAAGGCGACAATGTCAGCGACATTCTTTACGGCATGATGACCGGCGACGGAGCGGAGTTCGTGAAGTTGCTGGCAAAGTCGTCCGTCAAGTTCACTGGCGGTGCCGGCGACGATACCTATATTGGCGGTTCCAAGGCAGACGCCCTTAGCGGCAGCGGCGGGAGCGACACGCTGGCCGGCGGAAAAGGCAATGACAAGTTGGCCGGCGGCATCGGGGCGGATGCGCTTACAGGCGGTGCTGGCAAGGATCAGTTCATTTTCAAATCCGTCGCCGATTCCGGGCCGGGCGACTTCGATACGATTGCCGATTTCAGCGGCGGGAAGGGCGACCGGCTCAATCTCAAAGGCATCGACGCCGACACGACCAGCGCAGGCAACCAGAGCTTCACCTTCATCGGCGAGAGCGACTTCTCCGGCAAGGCCGGCGAGCTTCGCGTCGAAAAGGCGGGAAGCATCGTAGACATCTCGGCCGACGTCGACGGCGATGGTGATGCCGATTTCGCTATTCACCTTTCGAACGCGGCTAACCTTAGCGAGAGCCACTTTCTGCTCTAAAGTCTGTCTGGATTGCGAGGTCGATCACTGCGATCTCAGCCAGCATTTCCAGCCGGCCTGCCAAGCGTAGCCATGGATCCCTCATGTGCACACGCTTGTTGTGTGCCCTTAGTTCGCAACGTTGCGGACCACCGCCGATGCGGACATGACCGCTCTGATAGAGAAGGCCGAGTCACTCGTCCGCGACATCGCGGCGAGGGGGCCGGCGGGGATATCGAGCAGGCGCGGCGCAGTTCTCCCTATGGAGAGGACCGCCGCTGCGCGCCT
Organism: Rhizobium sp. SRI_017; assembly: GCF_057586295.1. Classification (NCBI taxonomy): domain Bacteria; kingdom Pseudomonadati; phylum Pseudomonadota; class Alphaproteobacteria; order Hyphomicrobiales; family Rhizobiaceae; genus Rhizobium; species Rhizobium sp. SRI_017. The sequence continues at coordinate 123,659 of NZ_JBYCZP010000007.1, forward strand.
CGCGAATATGCTCGTCTCCCGGTCGACCACGCAGGCAGAGTCCGTACAAGTCGTCCTCGTCAATGGCGAGTCGGTGGAATTGCCGAGTGTGCGTGCCGACCCGGGATGCAGCAGAGATTTTGGGCGTATCTCGGCAATGTCTCGTTCGCTTGATCGATCGGGGTGCGATCAGTGCAGAGAAGGCTGCGGGTAATCGTCTGAAAGTCGGAACACGTGACCTTCAGCGTTACGGTCTTTCGCTCGACGGTCTGGTTGAGATCTCCCGGATCGCAGAGATACGCAGGCTCACGCGCGCATCTCTGCCAAAACGAAAGTGAATTGGTCAAGCAGCCTGCGCTGCGCCGACCGCTGCCTGCGCCTCGACAAAGGCAATCAGGTCCTTGATGGTGATCAGCGGAAGCTGGTGTATGTCAGCGAACACCAGCAGTTCAGGAAGGCGCGCCATCGTTCCATCGTCGTTGGCAACCTCGCAAATCACCCCTGAAGCAGACTTGCCGGCGAGGCGCGCGAGATCCACCGCTGCTTCGGTATGGCCTGGCCGGCCGCGCACACCCGCTGGATGTGCCCGCAGCGGAAAGATGTGCCCCGGTCTGGCAAAATCCTCTGGCCGCGAGCCTGAATCCACCAAGGCTCGCACCGTCGCAGCCCGATCATCAGCCGAGATGCCGGTCGTCGTTCCCGAAAGATAATCGACGGACACGGTGAATGCCGTTTTGTGAAACTCGGTGTTACGGGGAACCATCAGCGGGATGTCGAGCGCGTCGAGGCGCTCTCCTTCCATCGCAACGCATATCAGGCCGCGCGCGTGTTTCATCATGAAGGCGATCGTTTCCGACGTCACCGAATCCGAGGCGACAATGATATCGCCTTCGTTCTCCCGGTCTTCATCATCCACGGCCACAATCATGCCACCCCGGGCAAGCACCGCGATTGCGTCTTCAATTTTCGAGATTTTCATTCCATAGCCTTTCAAGGGTTGCCGATATCGGCGTAAAACCGCGACTTCACAGCCGCTATTCATCCCTTGGGCGAACAAGCCCGCGCCGCTCCGGTAAGGAGCGGTTATGCAGACGTTGTCCTCTTTCATCCGGACTATGACCGTCGGCCCCGGCATCGCACCGGGTCTGCTGACCCTCCACTTGAGTGGAAGCGCTCGCGGGCTCCTGGATTTCTCCAGATACCGCCGGTGGGGACTTTCACCCCGCCCTGAGAACACATCTAAATAAAGAGTTCCTGCAAAAGAATGCAAGAGATCTCATGATATTTTACCAGCAGCAGAAACCGCCATCGACCAGGAGGTCCACGCCGGTGACAAAGCTTGCTGCCCCCGAAAGCAGAAAAACAGCGGGACCGACCATCTCGTCCACCGTGGCCATGCGCTGCATCGGGGTCTGCTCCTCGAACAGCTTTGTCTGATGCACCATTTCCGGGCGGGTGTTCATGGGTGTCGCCGTGTAGCCCGGACTAATGGTGTTCACGCGAATCCCGCGGCCGACCCATTCCATTGCCATCGACTTCGACATGTGGATAACGCCGGCCTTCGAGGCGTTGTAGTGGCACTGATTGAGACCCCGATTGACGATCACTCCCGACATCGAAGCAATGTTGACGATCGATCCGCGACCGTTCTTCAACATCGCGCGGGCTTCTGCCTGGCAAGAAAGAAAGACACCCTTCAAATTGATGTCGATCATGGTCTGAAACTGACTTTCCTCCATGTCCTCGGCCGGATTGGCATTGGCGATGCCGGCGGCGTTGAGGGCTAGCGTGAGCGGGCCAAGCTCCGCCTCGGTGCGGGCAACCGCCTCATTCAAGGCGCCACCACTGGTCACATCGGCGGCGATCTGAATGCTGCGACGCCCCGTCCTACTGATGAACTCGGCCGTCCGCGCCAATCCGTCATCCGTGCGGCGGTCGAGGAGCGCAACGTCTGCCCCGCACTGCGCCAGCCCCATGGCGATCCTTTGACCGATGCCACTGCCAGCACCCGTCACAAGTGCGACATTCCCGGAAAGTTCGAATAGTTTGGGTGCGTTGAGCGCGATGTCGGACACGATGAAATTCTCCTGCTTTAGCTGGTCGCTAGTTCCATGATCGAGACATCGTTGGCATCTTCCCGATTCAGGATGCCTGCTTGCTTGCCATGCGACATGACCATGATGCGGCTTGAAACCCCAAGGACCTCTTCCAGATCCGAGCTGACCACGATTACCGCGACACCTTGGCGCGCCAAATCCATGATGAGATCATAGATCGACGAGCGGGCACCGACGTCGATGCCACGCGTCGGCTCATCCAGAACGACGACCTGCGGCTTGCGCGCAAGCCATTTGGCCAGCACCACCTTCTGCTGGTTGCCACCGGAAAGTTCGCCAGCTTTTTGGCGGCCGCGACCCTTCACGCCGAATTTCTTGATATAGTCATCAGCAAATTGATGAAGCCGGCTAGAGGAAATCCAGCCCTTCGGCGCAATATCGCCGAGGTTGGCATAGGCGATATTCTCGGCAATCGAGTGATCGAGCACCACGCCCTGAAGTTTTCGATCCTCCGGCACGAGAACGATGCCATGGCGGATAGAGTCGATGGGCGAACGAGGCGTAACGGCCCTACCATGCAGGAAAACCTCGCCAGCAGAGATGGGATCGGCACCGGTGATGGCGCGCACAAGTTCGGTGCGCCCGGCGCCCATGAGGCCCGCTATGCCGAAGACCTCGCCTTTGCCGACCGAAAAGCTGATATTCCGGAATGCGCCGGTTGGCGAGGTCAGGTTTCTGACCTCCAGCGTCACCTCGTCGGATGGCGCCGGAATTGCCGGGAACATCCGCTCCAGAGAGCGGCCAACCATCGCTTCGACAATTGTACGAACCGGAACCTTGCCGCTGTCGAATTCCTGCACCTTGGCGCCGTCGCGCATGACGACGATCCGGTCGGCAATCTGCCGAATCTCCTCCAGACGGTGCGAAATGTAGATGATGCCCACGCCTTCAGACTTGAGACGTTCGATCTGCTGGAACAGGAGTTGGGTCTCCTCGCCGCCCAATGCAGCAGTCGGCTCGTCCAGGATTAGCAGGCGGGCATTGAGCGTTAGTGCCTTGGCAATTTCGATCAGTTGCTGCTTTCCGGTCGAAAGCCCTTCGACGAGCCGGTCCGGTGAGATATCAAGACCCAGCCGCTTGAGGCCACTGCCTGCACGATCCTCCATGGCCTTTCGATCGATCCTGCCGGACTTCATCGGATAGCGGCCAAGGAAGATATTCTCCGCGATGGATAGCTTCGGGAGCAGTTTCAATTCCTGCTGTATCATGCCGACACCCTCGTCCATCGCGGCGCGTGGATTGGCAGGGGCATAGGCCGCGCCCAGCCAGGTCATTTCGCCGGCGGACGGCTGAACGGCGCCGGAAATGACGTTGGAAAGCGTCGATTTCCCCGCACCGTTTTCGCCGAGCAGCGCCACGACTTCTCCGGGATGGATATCGATATCGACACCATGCACCACCTTGATCGGGCCGTAGGATTTCTCAATTCCACGGAGCGACAGGATGGGAGAGCTGGTCATGACGCTGCTGCCTTTTCGGATGTCAAGTCAAGTTACGGATGGTTCTTCACGAACTCCGGAGCATTCTCGCAGGTCGTCAGCACCGCATTGGGGGTTTGACGCTCCTCGACCTTCTGGCCTGCGGCGACGGCCAGCGCGGCTTCGACGGCGAGAACGCCCATCTTCTGCGTGCTCTGCGTTGCCGTGACGATGAACGGGCCCTTGCACTTGGCGAGATATTCAAGCGCCGAGACGTCGCCGTCATAGCCGCCGATGATGACCTTGTCGGAAAGGTTGGCTACATCGATTGCCTTCGCCGCACCCATCGCAAGACCGTCGGCCTGTCCGAAGATCATCGTGATGTCGGGGTTTGCTTGCAGCATGTTCTGAGCGATCGAGAATCCCTCGTCGGCCGACCACATGTTGCTCCATTGCTGATCGACCAGTTGCACCCCCGGATTCTCGTCGATGGCACGCTTGCAGCCGGCAAAACGATCGACTTCTGGCGTGGTACCCTTTTGGCCATGGATGATCGCCATCTTGCCCTTGCCCCCGGCCTTCTCGATAATGTGCTTGCAGACGGCATAGGCTGACTCGACACTTTCACCGGCGATGAAGGTGTCGCCCGGCGCGTTGTCCGGGACGCGATCGACATTGATCACCGGAATGCCGGCTTCGCGTGCAAGACGCGTCGGAACGGCCGCCGCGGCCGCGCCCGCGGGAATGTAGATGAATGCATCGATGCCCTGGGTCATCAGATCCTGCACCTGGCTGACCTGCGTGGCAGTGTCATTCTTCGCATCGACGACGACGACTTCGATTCCCTTGCTCTTCGCGTATTTTTCAACACCCAGTTTGATCTGGTTGAAAAAGTCCGCCTGAAGATTCGGCACGGCGAGACCGATCTTCTTGACCTCCGCCGCAGATGCGCCGAGGGGAGACATCAGGACCGCGGCGGCGGTGGCCGCCATCAGCAGTTTTGACAATTTCATGGTTACTCCTCCGATTTACCCGGTGGATCTTCCTGCCAAGCAGGACCACCAGCTCCCTTTTGCCGGCCCGCACCATTGCTGACCGTCTCCAGCACCCCGTAGCGCCCGCGCCAACAGGATGAAGATTCCTTACTTTCGCTTGCGATAGGTCTCCGCCGTGACCGCCAGAACGATGACGGCGCCGATGATCACCTGCTGCATGAATGGTGAGACGCTCAACAGATTGAGCCCGTTGCGCAGGACGCCGATAATCAGCACGCCGATAATGGTGCCGCCAATGCCGCCTGTGCCGCCGGAAAGCGAAGTGCCCCCGATCACGACTGCGGCGATGGCATCGAGTTCATAGGAGACGCCGGACGAAGGCTGGACCGAATCCAGCCGGGCCGCCAGGACCATGCCGGACAGTCCCGCCAGGAAGCTACAGACGACGTAGACGAGGACGGTGGCGCGCTGAACATTGATTCCGGCGAGCCGCGCCACTTCGGCGTTTCCGCCTATGGCGTACAAAATTCGGCCACCATGACGGTATCGCTGATAGAGAAGCCCGACGACAAACACCACGAGCATCACCGCGACCGTCAGCGTCAGAAAGCCACCAAACCGAACGATCGCCATCGTGTTAAACCAGGCCGGGAAACCGATGATCTGCTGCCCATCGGTGATCATGTTCGCGACACCGCGCGCGATCGACATCATGGCGAGTGTCGCGATGAATGCAGGCACGTTGAAACGCGTGATGAGCAGGCCCGCTATCAAGCCATTGAGCGAAGCGACGAACAAGGCAAGGAGGATGGCGAGCCCCATCGGCACTCCGGCGACCACGTTCAGGTAGCCGAGCACCATCATTGCCAGCGCCATGACCGAGCCGACTGCGAGATCGATGCCGCCGATCAGAATGACAAGTGTCATGCCGACGGCCATCACGCCAAGCACGGTGATTTGATCCAATATGTTGAGGAAGTTCCTCACCGAGAGAAATTTGTCGGTCGCGAAAGTGAGGAAGAGGCACAGCAGGATGAGACCGATCAATGGGCCTGTGGCCCCTCGCATCGACGGAAGCATCCACCGCCCGACCGCTTCATTCTCCTTCGTTGTCGCAAGCATCGCGCTCTCCTCCCGCCACTCCGCTCCCCATCAGCAGCAGTCAGCATAATTATTCAAGTCCGTGTGTAAATTCGTACATGATCATTCGGCAGAGTGTCAATCTCTTTATGTCGACACAATTGGCGCTATCCGTGCCGTTTCCGCTTGACTTGCCCCGCTCTTCTGCAAATATATGTGCGACTGTATATTTATGCAAAATGAGGATTTCATGCAGCTGAACGATCTCGACCGCATCGCTCGACAGATCCGACTCCGCGATCTTCAGGCGGTCTTCGAAGCTGGCGCCGGCCATATCGGCGGAGAGATGTCCGCGATCGACATTCTCACCGCGCTCTACTTCCGCGTGCTGCGCGTCTGGCCGGATCAGCCGAAGCATCCGGATCGCGATCGTTTCGTGCTCTCGAAAGGTCATGTCGCGCTCGCGCTCTATGTGACGCTGGCCAAGCGCGGATTTCTGCCCGAGGAAGAAATCAGCACATTCCTGAAGCCGTATTCGCGTCTGAACGGACATCCGAACTGCAACAAGGTTCCCGGCGTCGAGACCAATACTGGCCCTCTCGGCCACGGCCTGCCGGTTGCGGTGGGAATGGCCAAGGCCGCGAAGCTCACCGGCGCCAGCTATCGCACTTATGTCATGACTGGCGATGGCGAGATGCAGGAAGGATCAAATTGGGAGGCCATCTCCTGCGCCGCGCAGTTCGGCCTGGACAATCTGACGCTGATCATCGACCACAACCGGCTCCAGCAGGGTGCCACCTTGAGGGATACCAACAATCTCGCCCCCTTCCCGGCCAAACTCGAAGCCTTTGGCTGGGATGTGACCGAGATCAACGGCAACAGCATGGACGAGATCGTTCCAGCGCTGGAAGGGCGTAGCAACCGACCGCGTTGCATCGTCGCACATACCGACAAAGGCTATGGCATCTCGTTCATGCAGGACAAAGTCGAATGGCATCACAAGGTGCCGAATGCCGAGCAATACAAGATCGCGATGAGCGAGCTTTCGGAGGCCCTGTGATGAATGCACTGACATCATCCGCCAAGCTGCATGACTGCCGCGACGCTTTCGTGTCCACGCTGGAACGCCTGAGCGCGGACAATTCCAGGATCGTGGCAGTCTGCAATGACTCGGTCGGCTCGTCGAAGCTGGGAGGGTTCAAGTCCAAATGGCCGGAACGGCTGGTGAATGTGGGTATCGCCGAACAGAATATGGTGGGCGTTGGTGCGGGTCTCGCGAATGGAGGGCTCCTGCCTTTCGTCTGCGGCGCCGCCTGCTTCCTGACCGGCCGATCTCTCGAACAAGTCAAAGCCGACATTGCCTATTCCAACGCCAACGTCAAACTCATTGGCATCTCGTCCGGCATGGCCTATGGCGAGCTCGGTCCAACCCACCATTCCATCGAGGATTTTGCCTGGACGCGAGTCCTTCCGAACCTCCCGGTGATCGCACCCTGCGATTCGATCGAAACGGCTGCAGCCGTGGAATGGGCAGCCAGCTACGAGGGGCCTGTTTTCCTGCGCCTTTCGCGGGTTGGCGTGCCGGACCTACTGCCGGCCGGCCACCACTTCGAATTGGGCAAGGCCAACTTGCTGCGCGATGGCGATGCGATCACCCTGATTGCCAACGGCACACTGACCCATCGCATCTTGAAGGCGGCCGATATTCTGGCTGACAAGGGAATTGCCGCGCGCGTGCTCAACATGGCGACCGTCCGGCCACTCGACATCGACGCAATTGTGGCGGCGGCCCGGCAAACCGGTGCCATACTGACGGCGGAAGAGCACTCCATCTTTGGCGGCCTCGGTTCGGCGATCGCCGAAGTCGTGGTGTCCGAAGCGCCCGTGCCGATGAAGATTCTCGGCGTTCCCGGTATTTTTCCACCCACCGGTTCGGCTGAATTCCTGCTTGACGAGTTTGGCATGTCGCCTGCCGCTATTGCCGAGGCGGCCACTGCACTTATTGCACGGAAGCCCTGATGCGCGTGTTATGCGCAACTGGATGACGTGCCGGGCGCGGCGAAGCCTCCCTTCCGCCGCGCCTACAATTGTCGCCTGCTGGAGGTGCCATGACAACCGCAATTCTCGCCATTGATCAGGGCACGACAAATTCCAAGGCCGTCCTCGTTTCGACGTCGGGAGAGATACTCGCGCGCGGCGCGGCGCCCGTCGGTATCGAACACCCGCAACCCGGCTGGGTGCAACAGAGCCCACTTCGCATCTGGCAATCGGTGCAGGAAGCGATCACAGCCTGCCTGCGCGCTGGATCGGCGGCGGACATACTGGGACTCGCGATCTCCAACCAGCGCGAGTCTGTCGCCGTTTGGGATGCAGCCACGGGCGAACCTCTCGGCCCGGTCGTGAGCTGGCAGTGCCGCCGGACCGCCCCGGACTGCGCGAGCTTGATCGCTGCCGGTCACGCGCCGCGGGTTCAGACACTGACCGGCCTGCCCATCGACCCGATGTTTCCCGGTCCGAAGATGAAGTGGCTTCTGGATCGCGTGCCTACCGGACGGGTGGCGCGGCTCGGCACCATCGACGCCTGGTTGATCCATTGCCTGACCGGTGGGGCGACGCATGCATGCGATGCTTCCAATGCAGCTCGCAGCCAGCTCTACGACCTCACCCGGCAGGTCTGGAGCGACGAGCTTTGCGATCTATTCGGCGTTCCGAAATCCGCCCTGCCCGAAGTGCGCGATAGCGCTGCCCGCTTCGGAGTGACCAGGAACGTGCTCGGACTGCCCGACGGCATTCCAATCTCCTCGGCCATCGGCGACAGCCATGCCGCACTCTTCGGACACGGCGCCTTCCATCCAGGCGACGGCAAGGTGACCTTCGGAACCGGCTCGTCCGTCATGACGACCCTGCCACACTTTATAGCGCCGCAGCAAGGCATCACGACAACGATCGCCTGGTCGATCGATGGCCGGCCGACCTATGCCTTCGAGGGCAACATCCTCGTTTCGGCGGCGGCTCTGCCCTGGATGACGGAGATGCTCGGTCTGTCGGATGTGCAGGCGCTCACCGATCTCGCCGCCGCAGCCGAGCCGGGCGGGCCGGGCTTCGTGCCGGCTTTTGTGGGCCTTGGGGCTCCCTACTGGCAGGCCGATGCGAGGGCTCTGTTTTCCGGCATCACCTTCAATACGACGCGCGCCCAGATGGCTCGTGCCGTGACAGATTCGATGGCATTCCAGGTTCATGACGTCTTCAAGGTGATGTCCGCACAGTCACCGGCACCCCTCGGACGTCTCTACGCCGACGGCGGGCCAAGCAAGAACACTTTCCTGATGCAATGCGTGGCCGACATGCTGAACCACACAATCATCCAATGTGATGCGCCTGAAGCTTCCGCGCTTGGTGCCGCGTATTTGGCAGGCCTTTCGCTGGGCGTTTGGCCCGATCTTGCCGCCATCGCCGCGCTACCGCGCGCCGGCAAGCTGCTGCGCCCTCGAGCTTCAGATGCGGCGGAACGGCTTCTGACTTGGCGGGACGCAATCTACCGCTCGACCCTTCCGAATCCTTCAACTATGAGTGAATAAAAATTCACACTTGGAGGAAACTATGGGACGGCTCAACGAGCTGCGATTGATAGCCAGAGTTGCTCAGATGTATCATGTCGAGAGCAAACGGCAGGCAGAAATTGCCGAGATCATGCATATGTCGCAGGCAACCGTTTCGCGCATGCTGAAACGGGCCGAGCAAGAGGACATCGTCCGCACGACCGTTATTCCGCCTCCTGGGACCTTTGCCGAGCTCGAAACCGCACTGCGTGAGCGCTACAGCTTGACCGAAGCCATTGTCATCGACTGTTCCGAAGACCGGGACGGTGCAATCATGGCTCGCATCGGTGAGGCCGCGGCGCATTTTCTTGAAGTCACCCTTCAACAGGACGAGATCGTAGGCGTTTCCAGTTGGAGCCAGACCATCCTGCGCATGGTGGACAATATCCATCCCTTCAAGAACGCCAAGGCTAAATACATCGTACAGATTCTCGGCGGCATGGGCGATGCGTCGGTGCAGACCCACGCCACGCAACTCACGGCCCGCCTCGCCCGGCTGACCGGTGGCGAACCGCGACTGCTTCTAGTTCAGGGCATCACGTCGTCCCGCGAAGCAAAACTCGTCATGCTGGCTGACCCGGTCGTGCGCGAAACGATGGATCTGTTTGGCCGCCTGAGCCTGGCGATCATCGGTATTGGCGCGGTGGAACCGTCTGAGCTTCTCGCCCGCTCCGGCAACGTCTTCTCCCGCCAGGAGATGGCGATGCTGAACGAGTCTGGCGCAGTGGGCGAGATTTCCTACCGGTTTTACGACAAGGACGGAAAGCCGGTCGAATCGCCGCTCAACGAACGGGTTATCGGCATTTCACTGGAAGACCTTAGGAAGGCCAATCGCGTCATGGCGTTGGCAGGCGGAGAATCAAAAACCCAGGCCATTGCCGGCGCTCTGAAGCTCGGCGTCATCGATGTGCTTGTTACCGACAAGTTCACTGCAGCGAGACTGACGGCCTGACCTCTTTTCCGATTGGTCTTGGTCTGCTGCGCATTGGGGAGGAAAGACCATGAACCGTTTCGCAGGCCAGACAGTCTTTGTCACCGGGGGCAACAAGGGCATCGGCCACGGCATTGCCAAGCGCTTCGCCGAAGAGGGAGCCAAGGTCGCCATAGCCGCAATCGATAGCAACACGGCCGAGGCCGCCGCGGCGCTCGGCAAGGACACCGGTACGCAGGTCATCGGACTTACACTGGATGTGACCGACGCCAAGGCCGTGCGGGAAGCCTACGGCGAGGCCGAGGCTGAGCTGGGAGCCATTTCGGTGTCGGTCCAGAACGCGGGTGTCATTACAATCGCCAAGGTCGAGGACCTGTCGGAACGCGAATGGGATCTTAATCTGGACGTCAACACCAAAGGTGTTTTTCTATGCTGCCAGGAGGCGATCCGCCGCTTCCGCGCCAGCGGCACCAAGGGTAGGTTGATCAACACTGCTTCCGGTCAGGCGCGCCAAGGCTTCATCTACACCCCGCACTATGCTGCCTCGAAATTCGGGGTGGTCGGATTGACGCAAAGTCTTGCCAAGGAACTGGCCCGGGAAGGCATCACTGCCAACGCGATCTGCCCCGGGATCATCCACACGGAGATGTGGGACTACAACGACCGCGTCTGGGGCCAGATGCTCGGCGACTATGGTCCGGGCGAACTCATGGCCGAATGGGTACGAGGCATCCCGATGGGCCGGGCGGGCACGCCCGCCGAAGTTGCCGCCCTCGTCGTGTTCCTGGCGTCGGATGATGCGGCTTACATCACGGGGCAAACGATCAACGTCGACGGCGGATTAATCATGTCTTGAGCTTGGCACCAAACCAAGTTTGCGGTCGTGGCGCCTCCACCTGCGTCTCTCACGATGGGGACGGCCAGAACGCCGCTATTTCGAGATGGACCATGTAATTTTCCCTTCTTGAGGATCACCGGAGAAATTCCCATTCCAGACAATTGAGAAGCGCCTACGCCAGTTTCGCCGACCACATTGTGGCTCGGTGCGGATCGAGGTTTGTGGTGTCACTCCTTGGTCTCATCGGCCATCAAGGTACTCTGGTCACGTTCACCTGAATTGCCCCGGGGGCTTGCCGTACCTCTTTCGGAAGGCCGTCGTGAAGTGGGCGGCATCCGAGAAGCCGGTTTCATAGGCGATCTCGGTCATTGAAAGCGTACCATTCTCCACCAGGAAGCGGGCGTAGCGCAGGCGAGTTTCGACGATGAAGCGTTTGGGCGTCATGCCGATGCTCTCGCGGAAGAGACGCCCGAACTGCCGGGGTGACAGTCCGGCCATCTCGGCCGCGTGCTCGGGGGAGACGCCTTGGCCCTTGCGGCTTTCGATCAGCACGACGGCGCGCTGGATTCGGGAATCTTCGACATGGCGGAAGGTCGAGACGCGTTCGTGATCGAAGGCGCTCAGTCCCTTGTGTTCAGTCAGCGACAACTGGTGGACGGCTTTTGCAGCCCGGTCCGGTCCGCAATGGGTCCGGATCAACTCGGTCATGAGGGATAGGATGGATACGCCGCCGGGCACAGTAATGCGGTCGTTCTCTATCAGGAAGTCGTCACGAGTGGAGAAGGCCTGGCGGGGAAAGGCGAGGCGGAAGTCCTCGGCGTGGAAAGGATGAACGGAGGCCTTGCGTCCGGCGAGCAAACCCTCTTGCGCGAGCACGAACACGCCGGTGCAGATGCCGATCACGGGAACGCCCGCTGATGCTGCGACCCTGAGATAGTCGCGGTGTTTGCTCGGCTCGGCGCGGAGATGCGGCAGCAGGCCGCCGATCACTGCGATATAGTCGAAATCGGTCGGGTTGATGTAGGGTGCGTCCGCCTGAACCCTGATGCCGCAACTCGCGACGGCTGCCTGGCCAGGGGCGCCCATGATCGACCAGCGGCAATGCAGGGGCCTTGAATTGTCGGCGAAGTCAGCGGCGTGCCTCAGCGGCTCGATGATTCCCGTCAGTGACATCATCGGGAATGTCGGCCAAAGCAGGATGCCGATGGACAGATCCGCCTTGCGGTCGCGGGCCGCGAGAAGCCGCTCGGCCCACAGGCCATCGAGCCAGCGGACATAGTCCGGCTCAGTGACTGTCACCGTTTGAGCTGCGTCTTCCATCGTCATGGAGACGGACAATAGGGCGATGATGTCGGATTTTCAAAGAAAATGTCTGATTTATGAAATTCCGCGCCGCCTTTTGGTGCCAAGTTCTCCGTCATCGAACAGACATCCGGGGACCTGAACCCACCGGATTGGGGAACAAAGTCAAATCAAGGAACAGAACAATGGCACTTTCTCTCTTGAGAAGGACGGCGATGCGCGCGCTCGTCGCAGCTGGCTTGACGGCATTTTCGTCGCTCGCCGGCGCTTTCGAGCTCGCCGAACAGGGCAAGCTCACGGTCGCCTTTACCGGGGACATGCCGGGCTCCGGCTGGCAGGACGGAAAGCTGATCGGCTATGACGGCGAGATCATGCAGCGTATCGCCGACGAGCTGGGTCTCAAGGTTCAACCGGCGCTGATGGAATGGTCTGGCACGATCGCCTCCGTCCAGGCGGGCCGTGTCGACGTCATGCTGGGCACGATGGGCTGGACCGAGAAGCGGACCAAGATCATGGCGATGCAGTCGGAGACGCGGCCAGTTATTGCCGCCAGCTGACACGCCATATGGTCGAGTACTATCAGCTTTCGACGCTGTTCGGCCGGCAGGTTTCGGGCTTTGTCGAGAAGGGCGAGCGGCTCAGTGCGCTCAAATTCGATGATCGGAACGAGTTGCCTGTTGATGTCGCCGTCATCGCTGCCGGGCCAAAGGTTCGCATGTTCGCGCCTGATGTGCCGGAGGTTAGATCGATCCGCCCGGTGCGCGGCTATTCGCTCACCACGCCAGGATCCGGCGCAGCGCCGTCGATCAGCCTCACTGACGTCGGCCGCAAACTTGCCTTCGCTTCGATCGGCAACCGGTTCCGGGTCGCAGGTCTCGCAGATATCGACCCGCCGGGTGCAGGCTTCGACCCCACGCGCTTCGAGACCTTGCGATCGAGCGCGGCGGCGGTTCTGCCGGATGTCTTTAGTGGCGCCGACGATCTGATGCGCTGGTCGGGCGAGCGGCCGATGACGCCGTCGTCGCGTCCGATTATCACCCCGTCCCGGCGCCTGCGCGGCGTCTACGTCAATGCTGGCCATGGCATGCTGGGATGGACGCTTGCACTAGGCTCGGCCAGACGGATGGTAGACATGATTGCGGCAGTCGGCAAGTAATGTACGGGCCCGCTTTGGTCTGAGATCAAAGTTCCAGCTATCGCGCTCGTGGACGGCGTATGCGAGCGGGCGCCATCCTGACATGCATCACCCCTTTAGCCTCTTGAGGAATTACTCTGTCGTGGATTTTAGCAACGATGATCGAGCGGAATTCAGATGGATACGACAAGCCTCTTGAATCGCAGTTTCGCTGCGGCTGAAAAGTGCTTCCATGTAGTGCAGGTGTTCGCCGATGGCGACCTCATTTCTTTGCCGCTCGTCGTGCTTTCTCCACTGGTAATGGTAGTGAAAGACCAGCGTGATGATGTCGTAGAAGCTATCGACGAAGCGGTTGGGCGCGGCCCTTGCCACAAGTCGATGGAACTGGCTGTCGAGCTCGGAAAAGTCGTGATAGCGCCGATCAATATCTTTCAGCAGTTCCAGATGTGCGTCCCGCAGTACTTCCAGTTGCGTCCACAATGGGGAAGTTTCAGGCAGTTCGCTAAAGGCTGTCGCCGATCGTAGTTCATACAGTTCACGTATTTCAAACAGTTCCAGCGCGAAGCTGGTCGTGAAGCCCTTGAATATCCAGCCCGCGTTCCTTCGCTTTTCGATCAGGCCAAATCTCTGAAACCGATTCAGAAACTCGCGAATGATCGTCGTGGCGATCCCGAATTTGCGCGCAAGTTCCAACTCGTTGATGAGAGTTCCGGGCCGCGGATCGTCCGTCAATATCCATTGCATGAAGTTCCGCTCCACCTGCGCTGAGATCGGGACGGTCTCTGCTATCGGGTAGCGTTCTGTTCCGTCTTGTGGCGAAGGGAGTTTGATCCGAGGAAGGCCGGCGGAGATTAGCCTCCTCTCCCTGAATGCGTTCAGGACCTTGCGCACGGTCGTACGGCTAATCTCCAGTTGGACGGCCAGTTCGTTTTCCGTCGGCAGATGCTGTCCGGGATCGACCCTGGCCAGCAAATCCAGAGCGTCGTTGAAGGCCTTTTTGTAAGTTGTATCGGTCTTCATGGCGCAAAACCCTCCTGGTATTTTAATACATAAAAAACAACTTGTCTGAGAAAATCAAGGATGCTTCTTATACATATAAAACCGGGAGGCAAAATTGACGTCAGGAGACGACCGTTCGAGTCTGCGGGGGCCGGCAACAGCCGTTGATCAGGGCGCGCATGAAAATTGGAGCGGCGTCAAGATCGGACTCACCCTGCTCGGCTTCGGTCCATTGCTCATATTGCTTCTGCTGATTGTCGTGATCGGCCTGGTGACGCCAAACTTTTTGAAACCCGTCAATCTCGGGAATATCCTCTCCCAGACGGCTGTCATCGCCATCGTGGCGATGGGCCAGCAACTGGTCATCCTGACCCGGGGGATCGATCTTTCCGTAGGGTCGAACCTCGCGCTTTCCACGGTGATCGGCGGACTAGTCTTCCAGCAGGTCGATTCCGCCATCCTGGTAATCCTTGCCATGATAGCAACGGGAGCGCTCATCGGCGCGATCAATGGGTCGGTGTATGTCTACGGGCGTCTCCCGCACCCATTCATCATCACGCTTGCCACGCTTAGCATCTGCCGCGGCCTCGCACTCGAACTTGCGCCGGGCCACACCACGATGCGCGGCATGCCAGATGCTGTCGCCGCGCTCGGCTCGACTTGGACCTTCGGCTTGCCGAGTTCCTTCTATGTCGTGCTCGGAGTCGCGCTTCTGCTTTTCGTGATGGCCAAATTCATGGTGGCAGGGCGCTGGATCTATGCCGTCGGCGGCTCTCCCGACGCAGCCAAGAACATGGGCATTCCGGTCAAGAAGGTTCTCCTTGCCGCCTACATAGTCTCAGGGGCTTGTGCAGGCTTGGGGGCCGTCGTGTTGTCGGGGCGCACCGCGGCCGCATCGCCGCTCTACGGAAATCTGCTTGAGCTGGACACCATCGCAGCCGTGATCATTGGCGGAGCGAGCTTCCTCGGCGGTCGCGGACATCTCGGCCATGCCTTGATCGGCGCGGTGCTGATCGGGGTCATCCGCAACGCCCTCAACCTCCTAGGCGTCGATGTCTTCTGGCAGATGATCGTCATTGGTCTGGTCATCGTGGTCGCGGTGGAGGCGGATGTTCTGCGCAACCATCTCGAGGCCCGCGCCCGTGTCCTCCAGGCAGGACGGACACAATGAACAGCGCAACCACACCGGCCCTCTCCGTCCGTCACGCACACAAACGGTTTGGCGCCATCCATGCACTCAAGGGCGTCAGCCTCGAGGCCTATCGTGGGGAAGTGCTGGCGCTTCTCGGCGACAATGGCGCCGGCAAATCGACGCTAATCAAGTGTATCAGCGGCATTCATTCGCTCGACGAAGGCGAGATTCTGCTCGATGGCGAACGCGCACCGATCCATTCGCCCGCCGCCGCGCGCCACGCTGGCATCGAGACCGTGTACCAGGATCTGGCGCTGTTCGATAACCTGACGCCCGCCCAGAATTTCTACTGCGGCCGGGAAATCGATTTTCCGAGCTGGCTTCCGAAGCCTCTGCGCTTCCTCAATAGCCGGGCGATGAGCCGCGAGGCCGCGACCGTGATCGATCGGTTGAAGGTCAAGCTCCCGCGGTTCGACGCTCCGGTGGCACTGATGTCGGGAGGGCAGCGGCAGGCGATCGCAGTCGCCCGGGCGACTGTTTTTGCGCGAAATCTCGTCATCCTCGATGAACCGACCGCGGCGCTCGGCCTGAGAGAGTCGCGCAAGGTGCTGGATCTCATCGGACAGCTCCGGGCTGAGGGCAATGCAGTCATTCTGATTACCCACAACATGGAGCATGTCGTCGAGCTCGCCGACCGAGCGGTCGTTCTGCGCCAGGGTCGCAAGGTGGGGGAGCTCAAGCCGAGCGAAGCCAACAAGCACGAGCTTGTGGCGATGATCGTCGGCGCGGAGGGCTGAGGGAGGTCGTCGTCATCGTGACGGCGTAGTGAATATCGCCTCGTCGAGGCGATCAAACTGGGAGAGAGAAAATGAAACTGAAACTACTGCTGAGCGCTGTTGCGCTCCTTACCGCGAGTGCCTGGCCGGGTTTGGCTCAGGATAAGATAAAGCTCGGATTTATCACGAAATTTCCAGTGCCGTTCTTTGCAACGATGGAGAATGCGGCAAAGGCCTATGCCGAGGCACATCCGGGAGTCGAGATCACCTACGGGCAGGGAACCTCCGCCACCGATATCGAAGGGCAGATCGCGCTCATCGAATCCATGGTGACAAATGGTGTACAGGGCATTGCGATCACGCCCGTCGACCCGACCGTCGCAACGGCGCTCGACAAGGCCATCGCTGCCGGCGTCAAGATCGTCCTCATGGACAACAACATTCCGGACTGGAATGGCAAGACCGCACTTGCCACCACCGACAACTTCAATGCTGGCAAGATCGCCGGCGAATACCTGAAGACGGTTCTCAAGGATGGCGACACACTAGGAATACTCGAAGGGGTCCCCGGGGTTCCGGCACTTGATGATCGCGTCAATGGCATGCTCGAGGGCCTCAAGGGCGTCAATGTGACGATTGTCGGCAAGGGTGGCACGAACTGCACCGAGGAACTCGGCATCAGCGTCGCGGAAGACCTTCTGACCAAGAATCCCGATCTCAAGGCGATCTATGCTGCCTGTGGTCCGCCGGCCGCCGGTGCGTCGCGTGCTATCAAGAATGCCGGCATATCCCCCGACAAGATCGTGCTGGTCGGCTTCGATTTCTGTTGCGGCGAGGAGGAAGCCCTCAAGGAAGGTATCGAAGATGCCACCGTGGCCCAGTTCCCGACGAAAATGGCGGAGCTCGGTGTCGATGCACTGGTCAAGTCGATCAAAGGCGAAAAGGTCGAGTCGCTGATCGACTCGGGCGCGGCCTTGGTCACGAAAGACAACATGGAGAAATTCAAGTAGCAACCGAGGGAGCCGGCGCTGCCCGGCTCCCTCTCCATCGAATGCGGGCAGGATTTCGCCTGCGGTAGGATATCCGAAGCTATCGTTCGGTCGATGACGATCGGGCCGCTGCAATCATTCCCTCGTTAATCCTGCTGACGCGGAGCAAGCGACATGCGCGCACTTGTAATCGACGACGTCCGCCAATCCGGCTTGCAAGAAATACCAGACCCTGAGCCGGGACCCGGCGAGGTCCTTATCGCCATGCGGCACATCGGCCTTTGCGGCTCTGACCTGGCGACCTTCACCGGGATGAACCCCCTTGTCGAACTGCCACGAATTCCCGGTCATGAAATCGGAGGAGAGATTATCGCCACGGGTCCGGGCGTGCCCGAGGCATTTCAATCCGGGCGACGGGTTACGGTGTTGCCGTATACCTCATGCGGCCAATGCTCGTCGTGCCGCAAAGGCCGGGTGAATGCGTGTCGATACAACAGGACCCTCGGCGTCCAGCAGGACGGTGGTCTGGCCGACATGATTGCTCTGCCAGCCACGAAAGTGATCTTGAACGACACCCTGCCTCCACATCATCTGGCGCTGGTCGAGCCGCTTTCGGTCGGGTTCCACGCCGTGAGGCGAGGGCGGGTCAGCGCTGAAGATCGCGTAGCGGTCATCGGCTGCGGTATGATCGGGATGGGTGTCATTCTGGCCGCCGCCGCTGTCGGCGCCACGATAACCGCCATCGACATAAGCGACCAAAAACTGGAGATCGCCCGCCGGTTTGGTGCCGCTCACACAATCCATTCCAGGCGGGAGGACGTTTCGGCGCGCCTCGACGAGCTGACGGACGGCGACGGCGCAGATGTTGTGCTAGAGGCCGTCGGTTCCCCGGAGACCTTCGTCCAGGCGGTCGAACTGGCATGCTTTTCCGGCCGGGTCGTCTATATCGGCTACAGCAAGGCGCCGGTGTCCTACGACACCAAATATTTCAATCTCAAGGAACTCGACATGTTCGGGTCCCGCAATTCGACGCTGGAAGACTTCCAGGATGTCATCGCGTGCCTGGAGAGACTCGGGGATCGCGCGGATGGCCTTATCTCCAGGACGTTCGCATTCGAAGACGCCGCGCAAGCGCTGCCGTATTGGGCGGAAACGCGCGCCGAAACTCTCAAGATTCTGATCGAGAGACGGGGATAGTTCACGCAAAATGAACTGTCCAAACAGCTCGATGCTTCATTGGTGGCGTCACTGTATCCGGAGCCAACGCTGAGATCGGAGGTTTCTCCCCCTTAATGTCGCCGGCATGCTTGCTTGACCGCCTTTGCCAACTCATGCGGGCATGCCAGCTACCGGGCAACAATGGGTCCGGGTTCTCCTGTCCCCAGTTGCGAACTTGGCAAAGATTGCAGCTGTCCAACAGCATCACCACCCGTTTTGTCCGCCAACTGGGCCAAATACATCATTAATTATAAAGATGATCATCACTCACACTCCAGCCTCCTTTAACTCGCTCTTCATTGTCTTGTTGCGTAATGGACTGATTGTCCGACAATATCTCGGTAAGCGAGTACCACCATGCGACATATGACTGCTCTGTTTCGCGACAAATCCGGCAACTTCGGAATGTTGGCGGCGCTGGCTGCGATCGGCCTCACACTCGGCATCGGCATGTCGATCGACTACAGCCGCGCGGTGGCCGACCGTGACCACCTGCAACAGGCGCTCGATGCCGGCCTTCTCGCTGCCATGAATAAGTCGACACTCACCGAGCAGCGTGAGGTGATCGAGAATGTCCTAATCGCCAATCTCGAAGGCAGCGACCTCATCAGCGCGGACTTCGATTTCGACGCCAACCTCTCTGTCGTCAAGAACGGCGATGGCAGCGTCACCGCGACGCTCGGAGACAGTGTCGAAACCAGCTTCATGCGCATCGCCGGACGACAGTCTGTCACCATCCGCGTGAAGTCGACAGCGATTGCCGAAGGCTCGACCTCGACAGGTACCTGTCTCTGGGCGCTTGGCAGTTCCGGCCAGGACGTGCTGGTCAATTCCGGCGCCAATATCCAGTCCACCCAATGCCGCATGGATGTCGCCTCGACCGCCAATCCTGCCTTCATCATGAATAGCGGATCGACGCTGAAGTTCACGAAATTCTGCGTCAAGGGTACCAATTACATTAAGAACGGCGGCACGCTCGCCAATCTCGAAACCGGTTGCGCCACCCAGTCCGACCCTTATGCCGGCACGCTACCCGAGCCCACCTTACCCTCGACCTGCACAACATCGGGATATCCCAACGGCACGACCTTCTCGCTTGCTCCCGGTATGCATTGCGACGTGGGCTTCAACGGCTCGCCGACGATCACGTTCCAGCCAGGGCTGCATATCATCAAGGGTCGGATGATCATCAATTCGGGCGCGACCGTCATCGCCAATGGCGTCACCTTCTATTTTCCGGACACCAATAGCGAAATCCGCGCCAATGGCTCGCTCACCTTCACCGGCAAGGCGCCAACCTCGGGCACTTACAAGGGCATACTGATGTTCGAGAAGACGTCTGATGCCGCCAACAATTCCAACAAGACGCAGTACATCTTCAACGGCTCGAACGGCGAAACGCTGGAAGGCATCATCTACCTGCCCAACCGCAACGTCACCTACAACTCGACCACCAATGTGACGGCCAATATCTCCATGGTCGTCAATCAGATCATCTTCAACTCCGCCAACTGGCGCATCGAGCCTTACGACGGCGGCGGATCGAGCGCCGGCAAGATGGTGCGGCTGGTGGAGTGACCAGGAACAGCCTGTCAGCCAATCGATCGACGGAAATCGGCCTTGCTTAGTCAGGATGTCCGGAATTGGCGTCGCTCTCACCGACACGGAGTTCCAGGGTCTGACGAGTTTGCACGACACCGTGCGGAAAGCGCTTCTGGAAACGTGGGATCTGGGCCAGCATCGCTCGTCCAACAGAGATGCCAAGATCGGTCAGGGACAGACTGAAGCAAGTGAGCGAAGGAGACAGGAACCGCGTCGTTGGCTCATCGCGGAAGCCGACGATGGCGACGTCTCGCCCAGGTGTCAGCCCGCGTTCCCGAAGGCGACGATACATGCCGATCGCCGTGACTTCATAGATTAGGAAGATTGCTGTCGGCGGGTCGGAGAGCGTGAGCATCTTGTCAACGACGTCATAGCCCGCGCCCTCGTTCCGCCTGGTTATGAAAACAAGGTCCGGATCAAAGGGCAAAGAATGTCGCGCCAGAACATTCTTATAGGCCTCCAGAAAGACATGCTTGAAGTTCACGTCACCGTGCGGCAGCGTTGTGGCGATGCGATGATGTCCCTTGTCGATCAGCCTCGACAGAGCGACTTCCGCCGCACCCTCGAAGTCAAGGTCGATCCAGGCGTGGCGGATCGGCAAAGAACTGCGTCCAAGCGTCACAAAGGGAATTCCGTTCTTCTGCAGCAATTCAATGCGGGGATCGTGATATTGTACCGCCGCAAGGATCATCGCGTCGACGACACCACGTTGCACAAAACGTTCGAGATAGGCGTAGCGATCCTTTGCTGATGGGCACGGCAACACGAGGAGATCCAGGCCCTGTTCGTCGATGACGCTTTGTACGCCATCGAACACGCCCATAAAAAAGTAGTCGCTGCTTGCCGCGGTCTCCTGATCCAAATCGATCATGAAGCCCACGGACCGCGTCTCTCCTTGCGCGAGCGCGCGCGCAGCCTGGTTTGGCGCGTATCCCATTTGTTTTGCGGCTTCGAGCACGCGATTTTTCGTTTCGGGGCTGACATCGGGCTTGCCGTTCAGCGCACGAGATACGGTGCCCGTTGATATACCCAGCTCCTTCGCCAGTCGGGCAATGCCACGCATGCAATCCTCTCCTGTGTTCGGCAGCACTTGACATGAATAAACCATCAAGGCTAGCATCGTAAGCGCTTACGGAGGCATTTTTTGCAGAATGAACGATAGTCTGCGCATTTTCGATCGCCTTTCTTCGAGGTTTTCGTAAGCGCTTACGGACGTGCATCGCGGAGAGAGGAATCGCCTGGCTTCGGCGTCTGTTCGAGACGGGAGGGGAGATGCACATGTGAAGGACGCGTAACGACCGCTGGGAGGCGCGTCGCGGAGGTGAGTATCAGAGAGTAGGCGCGACCGGCATGTGGGCATGTCCGGCTCCGGGCCATTTTACGCAAAGTTTGGGAGGACTGGAAATGCGTTACAAAATTCTAGGGAAGCTAGTGTCGGTCGTTGCCATGGCGGCGGCAAGCGTGGTGGCTGTGCATTCCACTGCAAGTGCCGAAGCGCTGCGCGACAAGTGGTGCAGCGGCGTGAAGATCCGCTTTTTTGTCGGTGGTGCGGAGGGCGACGCGTTTGCGTCGATCGTCTATAACGGTGCCGTCCAGGCGGCGGCCGATACGGGCGCCGATGTCGACTACATCTTCTCCGGCTGGAGCTCGGAGAAAATGGTGCAGCAGCTGCGTGAAGCCGTCGCCGCCGCTCCAAAGGGCATCGCCATGATGGGCCATCCCGGGAATGCGGCGATCCTGCCGCTTGCGGAGGAGGCCAACAAGGCTGGAATCAAGATGATGTACCAGAACGTGCCCGTCGATGAAGCGGTCGCCAAGTTCGGCGGCGGCTATGTCGGAGCCCAGCAAAACCCGCAGGGTCGCGCCCTTGGTGAAGAGGCGGTACGCCGCTTTGGTCTCAAGGCCGGTGACGTCGCGATTGTCCTCAGCGACTGGTCTCAGGAAGAGCGATCGCAGCGCGAACTGGGCACGATCCAGGCTTTCGAGGCGCATGGCCTGAAGGTCGTCAAGCTCCAGGCGCCGCAGGAGCTGGGAACCGATCCGAATTCGGGCATCCCTGTCATCACAGCGGCGATCACCGCCAATCCTGACGTCAAGCTGATTGCCTATCCCGGCGGCCAGCCGCTCGGCAATGCGCAGACCTATATGGAAGCCGCTGGCAAGAAGCCCGGTGACATCATCAACATCGGGTTCGATACCAGCCCTCAGATTGTCGAAGCCTTCAAGGGCGGCTGGGTCCATCTGACCTCGGACCAGCAGCCTTTCCTGCAGGGCTACATGCCTGTGCTGAGCCTGTGCCAGCAGGTCGTCTACGGCCTTGGTGCGATCAATGTCGATACAGGTGCCGGCTTCGTGACGCCGGACAACTATGAGGCGGTCGCGACGCTGGCGAACGAGGGCTTGCGTTAAGCCTTCTCCCCGGCCCGGAGGTGGCATCCACCGCCGGGCCCAATTTCTCAGCAACGGGGACGTCATGGGCGATCGGATCATAGAACTGAAGGACATCAAGAAGTCGTATGGGCAAGTTTACGCCCTGGGCGGCGTGGACCTCCATGTCGACAAGGGCGAGGTCGTCGGCCTGGTCGGAGACAATGGCGCCGGCAAGTCAACGCTCATCAAGATTCTTGCCGGAGCGGTGCGCCCGACGAGCGGGGAAATACTGGTCCGCGGTAAGCGCATACCGCACTGGAACGCGGCCATGTCGCGTGACGCGGGGATCGAAACGGTTTTCCAGGATCGGGCACTGGCGGTGCAGCAGACGATCACCTGGAACATCTTCATGGGGCGAGAAATAACCGGACCACTCGGCTTCCTCCGCGCGGAAAAGCAGCGCCTGGAAGCCGGACGGCTGATGCGGGAGATCGGCTTCACTTCCAGGGTTTTCGGACCGGACTCGATCGTCGGCCAGCTCTCGGGTGGGGAACGCCAGGGCGTGGCAATCGCCCGCGCCATTTACAACCAGAGCGAATTGATCATTCTCGACGAGCCGACCACAGCCTTGTCGCTGACCGAGACCGCAAAGGTTTTCCATTTCGTCGAGCAGGTGCGTGCGGCCGGCCGCTCCATTCTCTTCATCGGTCACAATATCCACCACGTCTTTGACATTTCCGATCGTTTCGTCCTGCTCGATCGCGGGCGAGTGGCGATGCAGATTTCCAAGTCGGAACTCGGGTCGGCGGAGAGGCTGATCAAATTCATGGAAGAGCTGGCACATCCCAATCCGATCGGCGGGAGCGGCAACTTGGAAGGAATGACGGCATGAATATGGAAACGGCCAACGACGCTGAGCAAACTCATGCGCTGTCGCTCGATGCCAACAAGGTGCGTCGCCTCGCAGAGGGCCGGCATGCAGATCAGTCGACTGTGCGACGCTTCATAACTAAAAACCGCCCTGCGATCGGCTCGTTCCTCGTCCTCGTCGTCATGATCTCGTTCTTCATGTCCGGCAATATCGACGTCTTTTCGAACTGGAACATCTACCGCGCTGTCCTTATCGGCCTGCCCGTCGTAATGTTCGTTGTGGTGCCACTCGTCTTCGTGGTCACGGTCGGCGAGATCGACTTGTCTTTCCCGGCCACGATCGGAATGACGGGATGGGTGTTCGCCCTGGTGGTCCAGGCGGGCTTCGACCCATTTATCGGGTTGCTTGCCGCCATCGCCACGGGCCTGTTCCTCGGCCTCTGCGTCGGATGGCTCGTCGTCTATGCAAACCTGTCGTCGCTCATTGCGACACTCGGCATGAATTTCATGCTGCGCGGCCTGATCCAGATCAGGACGGAAGGACGATCAATTGCTCTCCCCGGTCTGCAGGAGAGCGTTGCCTTCAAGCTGTTCGCCGCCCATTACCTCGGCATTCCGGCGAGCGTCTTCTGGGTGTTGATCTTCGTGGTGGTCAGCTCGCTGCTCTATAACAGACATCGGTTTGGCCTGCGCGTGCACATCGTTGGGGACAATCCCGACGCAGCGCAGCAGATGGGGATCGACGTCAGGAAGGTGAGGCTCCAAACGTTTGCCTTTGTCGGGCTCGGCGCCTCATTCGCGGGAGTGTTTGCCGTATTCATCAACTACACTTGGTGGCCGACGTCTGGCGACAGCTATCTCCTTCCAGGGCTCGCATCGGTCTTTGTCGGCGGAACCGCGCCCTGGGGTGGTATCGGCACGGTTGTCGGCAGCGCGATTGGCGCCATCACTGTGTCGTTCATACAAACGGGTGTCGTCGGGGTCGGGCTGTCGGGCTTCTACGTTCAGTTCTTCTACGGGCTGATTATCATCCTGTCCCTGCTTGGCCATCGCTGGAACCAGATCAGATACCGCTGAGCAGATGGAAGGGACATCGTCACGCGCATTTATTGCAGACCCGGGGCCGGATCATACTTGATGATTGAGATATCAGGCTATGGCCGGCTCAACTTCCTTCACGGAAGCAAGGTCACGAACGTCCCGCGCTTTGAGTTGGAATCAGCCAAAAGCGGGGACGTACTCCATGAGTAACCAGCGGGACCCGCACATCGCCAGGAGCGGCGCCCTTCGCCTAAGCGGTCTCGCCTACGAAGGGATTTTGGAGAGCATTCTCGAGCAGAGGATCTCTGTCAGCACCCTTGTCTCGCAACGCACATTTTAGTCGATTGTCGGAATAGGTACTGCACCCTTAGGTGATGCCCTTCACATACTCCAGGAAGAGGGTATCGTCGCCATATATCCATGCTCCGTCATCGAATTCTTTCGACCGGGGCAAGGTCACTGCAGGGTGGACCCTCGCAAACAAGCCTGTAAGAATGCCAGCCATACACAATGGTCCCAGAACGAAATTCGTTGGACGATCTTCTCTTGGATACCAGCAACAGTCAGGTCTTTGGGGAGGTATCAACGCTGGCTTCTAACGCGTCGCCGTCCACGCTCCCTGGTCTTTGTCTGGAAAGGCGCTCACTGGTGAAATCAAATATCTGAGCGTTCCATCTTGTTGCGCCAGTGGCGTTGCTGCCGAGTTTTTCCTGAGCGTCGAGAAGTGCTACCGAGATCAAGTGCATCAGAAAGCCATCACCAGACAATTGCGCAATGTCCATGACTTCTATCAGTCTGGCTTCGATCTGATACAGAATGTTGGGATCTGTCGTCATAACTCCACTCTCGAACGCCGAAGCAAAGAGATTCTGCTCCTGGTAGTAAAATTAGAAATCCTAACTGATCGACAGGCTTACTCCTCACCAAAGTTGCGAGATTCGCAACTATTTCAATATTCAATAGACGCAATAGGTGCTATTGACCAAACAATAAATCTAATGTTGGGAGTTAGATCCTATGAGGCAGAGCCCGCTGTGGATGCCATCGCTCAACGCCTTGCGCGCACTGGAGGCGGTCGGACGGCTTGGCAGCTATCAAAGAGCCGCAGAAGAGCTGCACGTCACCTCGCCCGCAGTGCAACAGCTTGTGCGGGCGCTGGAGCAGGCGATTGGCCATCCACTCATCGAAAGCCAGAAGCGGAAGCTGAACTTGACCGAGGTCGCACGAGTGGCGATGCCGGCACTCCACCAAGGCTTCAGCAAGCTCGCAGAAGCAGTCGATGAAATGCGGTCCTATGCCAGCCCGAAAGGCGTGAAGGTGTCCGTGGAGCCATCCTTCGCAACCGCGTGGCTCATGAAACGCATCGCGGATTTTCAGGCCAAGCATCCGGGGATTGGCGTGTTTATAGACGCCTCGCTTCGCAAGGCCGATCTCGACAGGCATGATGCGGATATCGCCTTGCGCTACCGATTGCCGGTCAATGATCAATACGAGTCCTGGCGCATGTTCGAGGACGAGACGATCGCAGTGTTCGCTGCCAGCCTGCTCAGTGGAGCGGAATTGGACGTGATCCGGCCTTCGCTGCCTTTCATCCATTACGAAAGTCCGACAGGTTATGGTGTGCAGCTGGACTGGCGCAGCTGGCTAAAGGCGACCGATATCGCGATCGATGTGCCTCAGGGTGGTCTGAGGCATTCTGACTACTACATGACGCTCCAGTCAGCTTTTGCCGGCCACGGGATTACGCTTGCGAGCAGGCCTTTGGTTCATGACGCCCTGCAGGAGGGGGTGCTTATCGATGCATTTGGCAGGAGCCACCGCAACGGCTACGGCTACGACATCGTGACGACCGAGGAAGCGAAGAGCCGCCCTGAGGTTGGGGCCTTTATCAATTGGCTGCAAGGCGCGGTAAAAGACTGTGGCTATGCTGTCAGCCAAAATCGATGATCGCGTAAGTGTACTGCTCGATTGTCCGGGTATCGAATCTTTCGACCACACCATCGAGCGCATCCTTGACGCGCGCTGGGCTTAGATATCCGGTTTCGACGAAGGCCCGGCTATGCCAGCCCTTTCGAATGATTGATCGTGCAAATCCAACCTGTGGTGCGAGCGGCCCTTCAGGATCGAATATCGAGATTGCAGGCATCTGCGGCCGCTCTTCCAGTTCGCGCCAGCTGTAGTCCGTGGCGTCGCCACCATAGGGCAGCACTGCTACAACATAGCCGGGTTCGATGGGGACGTCGTCAACGAAATGGCTCTCGAAATACTCGATGTCGACGCCATGACGAGCGGCATTGCTCCTGGCCAGCTGGAGGGCGGCCGGATCGATATCGCTAGCCATGATCTTCAGGTCAGGCCGTTCGCAAGCCAGTGTGATGGCAATCCAGCCACAGCCGGTACCGACCTCCAGGATTGATGCACCGAACGGCAATTCATCGATCAACACGCGGATCAGCAACTCGGGGCAGGTATCGGGAATATAGGTGCGGCGATCGATCAGAAATTCGCGACCAAAACGCGTGACGCTGCCGCGGAGATAGGCATTGGGTTCTCCAAATCGCTTACGTTCCAACAAGCGCCTCAAACGGGCCAGATCGCCGGCGGCGATATGCTCGACCTCCTCGACCTCGGTCTCGGGCACACCGGCCGACCGCAGGCCCAGTTTCAGCATGTCTACCTGTTCAAACAGCATGGCCATTCTCCTTAAGGTTCGTCATGTCAGGCGGCGCGCAAATCGCTTGCCATAGCGGGCCTGGGAAACCAGCTTTCGATTTCCTGTTCGATTTCGGGGCTGTGCAGGGCACGATCTTCAAGCCAGCGGCGGTCGAAAATAGTGTCCAGATATTTGCTGCCGGAGTCGCAGGCGAGCGTCACGATCCTGGAACGGTTGGAGGAATTGTGGGCAAGCTTTGCTGCTTCGAGGATTGCACCGCCCGTGGAGCCACCGACCAACAGGCCGAAGCGACGCGCCAGGACACGACACATCGCAAATGCCTCTGTGTCGCCGACCTTGCGGCCTTCATCTATCTCGTCATAGTCGATGACCAGCCCGACTTCCGCACCATCTGGCGTACCCGTTCCCGACTGATAATAGGCTGCGCCTTCGCCCCCGAAGATGATGCTGCCCTCCGGCTCGACGCCTATTGTGTAGAGCGATGGAATGCGCTTCTTGAGTGCGCGAGACGTGCCACACAGCGATCCTCCTGTGCCGATCGCCGATATGAAGACGTCGATCTTCCCTTCCATTTCTTCGAAAAGCTCGTTGGCCAGTCCGACATAGCCGGCTGCGTTGGCGGGATTGTTGTGCTGTTCTGTCCAGAAGCAATTGTTTTGCGTGGTGGAAATCTCTGCAGCGCGCCGGTCGCGAATAGCCGTAGACAGGCCGCCGCCGGCATCGTCGACATATTCGACGCTGGCGCCATAAGCCTCGATTGTCCGGATTTTGTCACGAGCGGCATGATGATCGACGATGGCTCTGAAGGTCATACCCTTCTCGGCGCAGAGCATTGCCAAGGCGCCCGCCGTGTTGCCGGAGGACGATTCCACGATGAGCGCGTCCGGCGGCAATGTATGGTTCATCAAGAGATCATCGAGCATGCTGCGCGCCATGCGATCCTTCATCGATCCACACGGGTTGAGATGTTCCAGCTTGATGTAGAGGTCGCTTCGGCCCGCATTCATCGGTATGTGCAGAAGCGGTGTCGAGCCGATGGCATCACTGATGCATGAGATGATCATTGTAGAACTCCTCGATGGAATAGATTTCGTCGTGAATGGCCTGCCAGCCCTGCCGGGTTTGGATGGCGGCAACTTTCTTGGGCAGAGGATGCTCGTGGAACCCGCTTTCGTTGGAGTCCATCTGATAGCCTGCGGTATTGATGAACACGATCAGGTCGCCTGCCTCGGGCTCGACAGGGAAATCAACTCCAGTCCTGCGGATGAAATCCGACTCCATGCAGGACCGTCCCGCGAGGGCAAAGCGCGCTCCAGTGCACGGAAAGCACCCCTGGCGATTTACGAGAAACGGCGCTGGCAGAAAGTCCGCCCCGAACCAGGTTTCCGACAGCGAAAAATTCATGCCATCGAGGATCAATAAAGGCATGCCGCTCTCAGTGTCTTTTCTGCCGATCACCTTGAAGACGCTCAGCCCACATTGATCGAGGAGTGCCCGGCCGGGCTCCATGATAACAGCCATATCGAGGCGCTTCAGGATGGTGCGATTGCGATCCTGCGCCATGATGCCGTCGAGGATTTCTGCCGCAGCTTCTCGCCCCTTGATGGGAGAATGGTACGGGTAGTCGCCCCTCATGCTGGCCTTGCCCCAGCGCGGCAAGGCGTCAAGTAGCGCGTTATCCTCGTCCCATTCCAGGTAGCGCATGGGAAATCCACCACCGATATCGATAGCGCGGCAGTGTATGCCGTGTTCTTCAAGCGAACCTGCTATGGCAAGGCATTCGGTCGCGGCGCCGACACGGTCTCCGACGCTGTATCCCCCGAGGTGAAAGGAGATGCCTTCGATGGTCACGTCGGCAGCCTTGAGCGCAAGGGCACACTGATAAAGCGAGTTGGCGTTCATTCCGAACCGCGAGGAGCCTACCACATCAGGCTTCAGCCGCAGCATGACCCGTGGGGTGGTTCTCGTCCTCCTTGCAAGTGCGATCAGGCGGTCTGCCTCGGAAGGACTGTCCATGTGTACAGCAATGCCGGCACTGAGGCAGATCATCAGGTCATGGTCTGGTTTCTGCGGGCCAGTGTAAGAGATCCTCGACGTCGGAATGTAGCCTTCGATGGCTCGGCGAATTTCGCCGACGCTCGATACATCTGCGCCGATTTCGGCGAGTCCGAAGGCCTTCACCACGGCCTTGCTTTTGCAGCTCTTCAGCGCGAAGCGAATCTCACAAGCCATGTCTCGCGCTGAGATGGTCGCCAACCATTCTTGGGCATTGCGCATGGCAGTTGCCGGCAGGATCACGTGCAAGGGAGAGCCTGATGCGCTCGCCCATGAAGCAAGCAGGCCCCTTGTTTGCAAAATGTCTCTCACTTCCGTTGAGACAAGAGGCGCGAGGCACGGCCGATTGTTCATCGCAGGTCAGCCAGATCGTACGACGCTTCCGGCATCGCACAGGTGAGGATGTGGCGCGTTGTCTTGTATGGCAGCAGCGACTGGGTTCGACCTGCGGCGAAAATATCCGCAATGGGAAACTGGGCGTTGCCGTTCCAGGAAACCACGGACAGTTCCGGAATGTGGTAGGAGAGAAGCGCGCAAGGCAGCCGAACCAGTCCGAGCAATATCGCAGCCTCCAGACGATGATGCCCGTCCATGATCAGCAAATCGTTGGACTCGACCCATATCGGGTTCGTCCACTTGCCCTCGGCTGCGATATTCATGGCCAGCCGTGAAGCGCGTTGCGGGTTGTGACGTTCAGTACGTCTTAGCCGCGAGACCTGCATGAGGTGCACTTCAAACGTGGACAGGACATCAATGTCTCTCACGAGGTCAAGCATGGTCAGACTCCTCAACAGGTTGAATGTGCGTACCGGCCATGATTGGCTTTGAAAGAAGGCGACCCGCGAGGCTATGGTCGAGCGCTGCATAGCTCGCGATACCCATCAGCTTTTCATGGAATCTCGGGAGGTGGGTCACCGGCACCTGCGGAAACAGGTGATGGACCAGATGAAAGCAATCCTGCCGCGGGAACAGCACCGCCCTGAGGACAGGGTTTCTGATAACGGCATTTCGCGTCTGATAAAGCTCATCGACATTGTCGAACAGGCCGGCATGATCGATCACATCTGTCCAGTAATTGATGATCTGGAACGTCACGGCATAAGGAATGATCAGATACCCGATCACGATGAGCCCTTTGATCGAGAGCGGGCCGTAGAATGCCAAGTGCGCAAGAATCCCGGCGGCATAGGCGAGGCGCAGAACATTGTAGACATACGGCTCGGAACGCACGAAAAATGTCTTGCCGATGAAAGACGGGACGTGGCGCAGCGTTAGCGTCACCAGCAGATGCCGAATGATCGCAGATCTTGTCAGCGGCTCATCGAACCGGAAGCTCTCGTAGCCCAGAAAATCGAGGTCAAGCGCGCTGTCGCCGGTGTGCTGGTGGTGGGAAAAGTGCGTGGTACGAAAGCGGTCGAATGAGGTCAGGAGAGGAATGGAAAGCAATTTGCCAAGAGTGTTGTTCCACTCACGATCGGTCGTCAGGGCATAATGAGAGCATTCATGCATGAGGTTGGATAACGCCCGGAAGCGCGTTCCAATGAAGAACGCCGCCGCAATGTAGGCGGGCGCCGAAATCCAGGCCGTGGTCTGGAATGCTGCAAAGGATGCCGCTGCTGCTAGCGTTCCCCAGGCGATCTGGCTGGAAATGATCAGCGAAGCACCAAGCAGTGTCCCTTTCTGGTGTCGCTTCATAGATTCGGATCTGAAATTCTTCCGAATTTGCATGCCATGAGAGGTCATTACAGCTCCATGCGTAGCCAAAATAGGCTAGTACTTGGAGATATTCGAATTCTTTCGAAATTAAAACATGTAAATCTCAACAAATCCGCATTTAATATTATGATCTACATTAGAAAAAGTATGAAAATACATAAAAGTATTTACTACTTATGATATATATATAAGTTTATACGTGACTATTCGGTTGATGGATTTCGACGTCGTTCCCATTCAATGCCTCGTTGCCTATCGGGAATAGGTTGCATGGCCTCGACTCTATCACCGATTGGACGCATTCCGGCGTTGACGGCAGCCGAACCTTTTGCCAGAAATTGTAGGTGTTCGACCTCAATCAACCACAGGGCAACCGCCTCATGCCGAATCCAGTCGATGCTAAGATCGGTAGTCAGATTCGCAGCCTGCGTATCAGTAGGGATCTAACGGAAGAAGTTCTAGCAGATCGCATCGGAGTGACGTTCAGGCAGATGCGGCGATATGAGCGCGGAACCAGTCGGGTCAGCATAGTGCAACTCACCGAAATCGCTGGTGCGCTGGGAGTCTCGGTATCAACCTTCTTCAATGCTTTTGCCAAATCGGAGCCGGAAAACGACAATCTGACGCCGCTGCAAATTGCGACAAAGCAGGGTCTTGCGCTGCTAAAGATGTTTCATTCGATCGCCGATGCCCAACTTCGCTACAAGGTACTAAGGACGGTTGAGGCTATGGCAAACGAGAATGCGACAAATGTGGAAGCGCCTCGTCTCTAACCGTCTGGCTCCATCGGCGAGGTCGGTGGAGCGGAGATCATCGAATTTTCACTCTATCCAGCGGCGACGCGTGAGTTTTCTTGGCGGCAGTGAAGACGGTGATTCGACCGAGAGTGAAAGAGGCGGATTGCTGCATAATGCGTGTTCGAGGCGCTTGCCCATTTGAACCGTACATTGCAAGTCGGGCTTATGCTGCACGTTTCGCTTGGTCAGGCAATGCAGTGATTCTCCGCGCTAAATGATCGCCAGTAACCAATGCCTACCACCAATTCCGCTTTGCCATGCCCGAGAGCATCGAGTCGAAGATCGTGATTTCGTGGTTGGACACTTCATGCGCACGGTCCGGCACGATGTCGCAGCGGAGCCGGGCCCGCGCCCGTGCCAGGGCCTCCGCTGCACTCGCCATGGCGCCGGTGGGAATCCACGTATCCTTGTCCGAGCCAGTCAGGTAGACGGGCAGTCCATCGAGATCGGCAAACGGCTTCTGGCATTGCGGTGTCCCTACACGGCAGCCAGTCAGATTGACCATGGCGCCACCCCACGGCCCGTGTCGCATCGCATATTCAATAGCCAGGCAAGCGCCCTGGCTGAAGCCGCCGATAACGAGGGGTTTCGGATGGATTCGCCCGAGGGAAAAGCCGCTGACCAGTCTCCGGATGTGATTGACGGACTGTTCGAGCTGCTGCCGCGTCGCATCCGTCAGCGCATCCGTGGCGCGCGCGCTGTACCAGCTGTTGCCGAGTGCGCGCGGCAACAGGTAGGCGACGCCCGCCGTTCTCAGCCTGGAGATGACCTGCTCCTGCATGTCCTCGGGCGACTGGGTCCGCCCGTGGATGAACACGCAATGGACAAGGGCCTCCTCGGGCGTAGCGCCGAGGAGAAGGGGCGTGTCGTGTGTTGACATCGATCCGGCTCAGAAATTCGCCGGTTCCAGGCCGGCGATGAGCTCCTGCTTGCGGTCTTCGAACCAAGGCGGGAAGACCAGCGTGGTGCCGATCTTGTCCGCAGGCTCATCCAGCGCCCAGCCGCCTTCAACCGACCATGCGATTTCGAACAGCGCGCCGCCCGGCGAACGGACATAGCAGGACTTGAAATAGTTGCGGTCCTTCTGGTCCGACACGTCGGTAAAGCCGAGACCTTCGATATGCGCCTTGAGCTTGAGCTGGTTTTCCTCGTTGCCGGTGTTGAGCGCGAGATGATGGATCGTGCCACCGGCCAACGTCCAGGTGCCCTGCGGGCCGGTGGATTCCTGCAGCACTTCAACCATGCTGTTCGGCCCGCCGGGGTTCGGCACGGAGAACATCAGGCCTTCGTCGCTATCGGCTTCCTTCGTCATCGACATGCCGACACCGAGAAAGTCGTCCATCGCCGTGCGATCGAAGACGGCGATCGCTGCGCCGTAGATGCCCTTGATGCCATGCGCAGCGACAACGCCCTGCGCCTCGTTGACGATCGATGCCCGGTTATCCGCAGGGCTCTCGACCAGTTCGTGCGGAATGCCGCAGGGATGCTTGAAGGCGACGCGGGTGATGCCGAAGCGCGAAATCTTGCTCGCCTCGACGCCTTTGCCGTTCAGCCGATCGATCCAGTAGTCGGCGGAGCCGACGGGTATGGCCATCTGGATAATCTTGGACTGGTTGGTGCCGCGTCGGCCGAAAACGCCGGGCTTCCTGAACGGGAACGTGGTGATGATGGTCGAGGCATCGCCGTTTCGCGAGCCATAATAGAGGTGGTAGACCGGGATAGTGCCGTCGAACAGCACGGTGCGCTTGACCGAATAGAGTCCAAGCACCTTGGTGTAGAAGTCGTAATCTTCCTGCGCGCCGTCGGTGCAAAGCGTCAAGTGATGATAGCCGCTGATAAGGGCCATGTTTTCCTCCTCCGAAAACAGTCTCCAGTTCCGGACGCGGATCCTCCCCCGCATTCATCCGGAGCCACGCTTGCCGGCAAGTTGAGCCGCGCGTCGTGATCATCATGACTATAGCCGATACAATTGCCTGTTGATTGACATTATTCATACAGGCTATAGCAAATTGCTATGAAGATCGTGGAAGCACATCTCGTTCAGCTCGCCGCCGTCATCGAAACCGGCGGCGTGACTGAAGCTGCCGCAATGCTCGGCATGACGCAGTCGGCCGTCTCACGCACCATTTCCATCCTGGAAAAGCGCATCGGTGAGCCGCTCTTTGTCTCCGGCCGCCGGCCGATGCAGCCGACGCCGCTCGGCGAGCAGCTCGGCCAGCAGGGCAAGTCGATCCTCACCTCGTCACGCAAGGCGATGGAGATTATCCGCAGCTTCAAATCGGGGTCTTCGGGCCGTGTCCGCATCGGTGGCGTACCCTTCTTCATGGATGCGGTCGTGTCGCCGATGATCGCCTCGTTCCAGCGTGGCGAGCACGGCATCATGGTGCACCAGTCTTATGGCAATTATCCCGATCTCGTTGCCGAACTGGATTCGGGTCAGATCGATCTCGCGGTGACGCCGACCGGTTCGGTGGATCTTCGCGCCGACCTTCATTTCGAGTCGATCCTGCCGGCCCGCAACGTGCTCGCCTGTGGTGCGGGCCATCCGCTGGCGAGAAAGCATAGTTTCGCGACGGAAGACATCGTCAACTATCCCTGGGTGGCACCACTGCCAGGATCGCCGCTGGTGCTTGACCTGCACAATATCCTGCTCACGCTCGGGCTCGAGGAAGTCAGCCTGCGCTATGCCGGCGGCTCGCTGCTCAGTGTCGTGAACTATCTTGCGGGGACCGACGCACTGGCCATCCTGCCGCATTCCGTGGCCTATGCCTTTCGAGGCGAGAGCAAGATCACCATCATTCCACTCGACATCCCGCAGCCGGAACGGGTGCTGGGCATCATGACCCGGAAGAAGCCCTATTCGAACCCGGCCGGGCGCAAGTTTCTCGGCCATCTGCGGCGGGAGTTTTCGGAGCTTCGCCGCGCGGTCGAGAAGCAGGAGAAGACGATCCACTGGGTCCAGGGACCGTTCATGGGTGAGCGCGAGCGCAAGGCCGCGGCGGAGTGAAGCACAACCGAATCCCCTGGAATGAGGAAGGAGGATGCGGCTGCCGCACTCTCCTTTCGGAGTTCTCCCGATGGGAAACCGAACCGGCCCTCAGGTCTTGCGCCGCGCCAGCACGAAATCGTGTGTCACGTCCCAGAAGTCGCCGGCGAATTCGTAACTCTCGGCACGCGCCAGATCGTTCACCTTGTCGAACTTCGCAAGCAGGCTTTCCTTGACGCCGAACACCGCATCCGAGTGGATATAGGGGTCATCGGGGTCGAAGATATGCGTCGTCAGCGTCTCGAAGCCTGCTGCGCTAATGATGTAGTGCAAATGCGCCGGACGGTAGGGATGGCGGCCGAGATTGCCGAGCAGCTGGCCCACGGGGCCGTCGTCGGGGATCGGATAGTATTTCGGCTTCACCGCGCGGAACCAGTAGTGCCCATCAGGGCCGGTCTTGAAGATGCCGCGCAGGTTGAAGTCGGGCTGGATGCCTTTCTGCTGCACGTCGTAGAAGCCCTCGTCATTGGCCTGCCAGACGTCGATCACGGCACCCGCGATCGGCTTGCCCTCGGTGTCGAGGATGCGGCCTTCGATCACCATATCCTCGCCCTTGCTGTCGAGGCAGATATTGGCGCCCATCGGCAGTTCCGGCGCATCAGCGACGTGGAAGGGCCCAAGCACCGTGCTCTCGGATGCTCCAGACGGCTTGCGATTGTTTATCGCGTCGACCAGCATGGACACGCCGAGCACGTCGGAGAGCAGGATGAATTCCTGCCGCCATTCGTTGCACATCTGGCCGGTGCGGGTCAGGAACAGGATGGCCTGCATCCATTCATCCTGCGTCGGCTCCAGTTCCTTCACAGCCTCGTGCAGCTTGCGGGTGATGACCTCCATCACCTGCTTCAGCCGTTCGTCCTTGGCGCCGGCATTGCGGCCGGTCACGACCTCGACCGAGTTCGCCTCGGTGAAATAGCCTTTTTCGTGCGCTTCCATTGTTGCCTCACCGGTCCAGGATTGATTTTAGCACGCGCCGCAATTCGCCGGCGGGATCGGCCGCCAGGCCTTCCGAACGCCAGGCGACATGATGGTCGGGCCGCACCAGGATGACGCCGGCATCGCCGACCTCCCTTGCGCGCGCCCAATCGCCATAATGGTCCTGCCACGGCTGACGCGGCCCGATGACATGGGTTGCGATCGGCAGGCCGAATTCAGCGGACAAGGCCCGCGCTGCATCGACCCAGGCCCGTCCGCCGATACCGGTCAGGATGGTGAACGTGCCGTGGCCGCAGAGATCGAGCGTCGATACCTTCCTGTTGCCGTCATCGAACAGCCAGGCATGCGGCAGGCGTGCTCCGGGCCAGGTCGTTTGCTCGAAATGCAGTTCCCGATCCTGCGCGAAGGCGGGCTCGGGCCGGCCATCGGTGGCGACTGCTGACGATTGGTAGCGGTGGTTCATCTCCACACCATGCGCGTCGAACTCGTAGACCTTGAAGGCGATCGCCTCGCGCAACGCCGCGCGCTGGCTTTCGGCGCCCGGCGAGTCGTCGCAGCGGCGGTCCATGTTTTCCTGCATCTTTACCGGGTCGATGGAATCGAGCAGGCCGAGCGCGCCGAAGATCGGGCCGAATTCCTCGATCGACTGGTTGGCGCGGGTGACGATCTGCTTGGCGATGGGCGCACGCTCCTCGGTATAGGTTTCGAGCAGCCCTGCGCCCGCCTGGCCCTTGACGACCATGGCCAGCTTCCAGGCGAGGTTGAAGCCGTCCTGGATCGAGGTATTGGAACCGAGCCCGTTCGACGGGGGATGGCGGTGGATGGCATCGCCCATGCAGAAAACCCGGCCCTTGTGGGCGCGCGCCGCGTAACAGTTGTTGACCGTCCAGGTCGAGACCGAGGTCACCTCGATGTCGATATCGGGATCGCCAATCAGGTCGCGCGCCACACCTTCGGCGAAGGCATTATCGACATCGGGCACGCCTTGGGCGATGTCGTAACCCCAGTTGATCAGCCACTCGTTCCACGGCCGGATCATTCGCACCAGACCCATACCGATGCCGCCGACATTCGATCCCGGTTGTAGCACCCAGTAGAGCACCGAGGGGCGATGGGCGACATAGCGAGAGAGGTCGGCCTTGAAGAGGATGTTCATCGAGCCGGCGACGCCCATCTTGCCCTCGAAAGGCAGGTCGATATGCTGCGCCACCAGCGAATTGCCGCCATCGGCGCCTACTAGATATTTCGAGCGGATGGTGATGTCCTTGCCGGTCAGCCGGTCGCGGCAGGTCGTCGTCACGCCCTCGGCATCCTGCTCGTGGCTGACATATTCCGTCGACATGCGGGCCTGCGTGCCGCGCGAGCAGGCGGTTTTGAACAGCAGCGGCTCCATGAAGGTCTGCGGCAGGTCGTTCATCTCTGTCGGCGAGGACAGGAGATGTTCCGCCTTCGATTTCGGATGGTTGCCCCAGGTTTTGAGGCGGCCGAGCTCCTCACCTGATAGCGAGGTGCAGAACACGTTCTCGCCCATGATCTCCTGCGGGCTGGCATAGAGATAGGCCTCGGCCTCGATCTCTTCGCCGAGGTCGCGCAGCACTTCCATAGTGCGCTGGTTGGTGATGTGGGCGCGTGGCGTGTTGGCAAGCCAGCGATAGCGGTTGATCGCCATGTTCTCGACGCCGTAGGTCGCGAGCAGTGCGGCTGTGGCCGCGCCCGCCGGGCCGGTGCCAATGATCAGTACGTCGGTTTCGATGTCAGCCATGCGGCACTCCTTCGGTCGGCTTTGTCGTGGGTTGGGCCGCCAAAATGCGGCGGACGGGAAAAAGCTGGATTCCGGTGCGGTCGGTGAACAGGCCCCAGAGGCCCCGCGGCGCAAACAGCATGATGAGAATGCCTGATAGCCCGAGGATCAGGAGATACCAGGAGCCGAAGTCGGCCAGCAGGTTCTGCAGGATGTAGAACACGATCACGCCGACGATCGGTCCTTCGATCGTGCCGATGCCACCGATGACAACGATGAAGATAACATAAGCCGTCCAGTCGGGAACGGAGAAGGCCGCGTCGGGCGAGATGCGGGCTTTCTGCACATAAATCAGCGCACCGGTGAGGCCCGTCGCCAGCGCCGCGACCAGATAGACGAAGGACTTGGTCCAGGTCGGATCGACGCCGACCGAGCGGGCGGCCTCGCGGTTGTCGCGCACGGCGGCCAGCCCGAGGCCCTGCTTCGAGCGCAGCAGCTTGTAGATCGACCCGATCGTGACGACGGCCAGCAGCAACGCCAGCCAATAGCAGACGATGTCGGTGGCCTGTGGTCCGCGGACCCCGAGCATGTCGGCGACGAGGCGGACGCCGACCATGTCGCGGGTGGCGCCCGAGGGCAGCGACGTGCCGGTGCCGCCGCCCAGCGCCTTCCATTGCGCGAGCGACAGCCGCACGACCTCGGCGATGACCCAGGTGCCGATCGCGAAATAGGCGCCCTGTAGCCGGAAGACGAAGAAGGCCGTCGGCACTGACAGCGCCAGGGCCGCCAGCCCGCCCAGCGCGATGGCCGCGAGGGGGTCGAGCCCGAGCAGGCTCACACCGGCGAACATCGCATAGGCGCCGAAACCGACAAAAGCCTGCTGGCCGACCGAGACGAGGCCGGCATAACCCGCTAGCAGGTTCCAGCACTGGGCCAGCACCAGCATGGTCAGGATGAAGAACAGGTCCTGGATGATCGCCCGCGATGCGAAAAGCGGCGTGGCGATGGCGACCACGACCACCGCGAGGATCAGCAGGATCGACACGGAGGAACCGCGGGCGCGGGTCGAGACGGTCCAGTTGGGTGAAACGTGATCCGTCATCTCAATCCACCGCCCGAGGGAAGAGGCCGCGCGGCCTGACGATCAGCACCAGAAGGAAGGCGATGTGGCCGGCCAGGATCTGCCATTCCGGATTGATCGCCGCACCCATTGTCTGCGCCACGCCGATGATGATGCCGCCGGCCAGCGTCCCCCAGAACGAGCCCAGACCGCCGATGATGACAGCCTCGAAGGCATAGATCAGCCGCGCCGGCCCCATGGTCGGATCGAAATTGGCGCGGGTGCCGAGATAGAGCGCGGCGATCGTCACCACCATCATGGCAATCCCCGTGGCCGTCGCGAAGATGCGTTCAGCGCGAATCCCCATAAGTCCGGCAGTGGCGCTGTCATCGGACGTGGCGCGGAAGGCCCGGCCGAGCGAGGTGCGGTAGAACAGCAGGTTGAGCGCGACAATGACGCCGACCGCCGAAACGAAGGTAAGCAGCGGCATCGTGCCGATGCTGATCGGACCGATCTGCAGCGACGCCGTCTCCAGTGCGCCGGCCGAGATGCGGCGGCTGTCGGCTGAAAACCCTTCGAGCAGGCCGTTCTGGATGACGACCGAGAGACCGAAGGTTACCAGCAGTGGCGGCAGGATATCGTCGCCCAGCGTGCGGTTGAGCACGACATATTGCAGCCCCCAGCCGAGAACGAACATGACCGGCAGGGCGATCACAGCTGCCAAGAAAGGATTGAGGCCGAGCGCCGAGACGAGAAGCAGCACCAGGAAGGCGGCGAGCACGATCAGGTCGCCATGTGCGAGATTGACCAGCCGCATGATGCCGAAGACGAGGCTCAACCCCGCCGCGAACAGGGCGTAGAGACCGCCGAGCAGGATGCCCTGAATGATCGTATCGAGCCAGCTCATCGCGTGTGCGCTCCGAAATACGCGGCGTGTATGTCCTCGCGGCTGAGCGTCGCCGGCGTGCCCGTCAGCGTTATCCGTCCTTCCATCATGCAATAGACCCTGTCGGCCACTTTCAGCGCCTGGCCGATATCCTGCTCGACGATGACGATTGCAGCACCGGTCGCGCGGATTTTCGGGAAGGCGGCGTAGATGTCCTTCACCACGACGGGCGCCAGCCCGAGGCTGATCTCGTCGCACAGCAGGACGCGCGGATTGGACATCAGGCCCCGGCCGATTGCCACCATCTGTTGCTGGCCACCGGAAAGGGCAGTGCCGGGACCGTGACGGCGTTCCTTGAGTACGGGGAAGAGATCGTAGATCGCATCAAGCGACCAGGTGCCGTTGCCGGTGCGCCCATATTTGCCGATCAGCAGATTCTCCTCGACTGACAGGGACGGAAACAGTCGGCGGCCCTCGGGCACCATGGCGATCCCGAGTCGCACCACATCGGGGGCGGGCAGGGCGCCGATCTCGGCATTGTCGTAGCGGATATGCCCG
Organism: Rhizobium sp. SRI_017; assembly: GCF_057586295.1. Lineage (NCBI taxonomy): Bacteria > Pseudomonadati > Pseudomonadota > Alphaproteobacteria > Hyphomicrobiales > Rhizobiaceae > Rhizobium > Rhizobium sp. SRI_017. The sequence continues at coordinate 163,519 of NZ_JBYCZP010000007.1, forward strand.
GGCGCATTGCGGATGAGGCCGGAGATCGAGCGCAACAGCGTCGATTTGCCAGCCCCGTTGGCGCCGATCACGGCGACCGTCTCGCCCTCGTTCAGCACGAGATCGACGCCGAACAGCGCCTGGAAGTCGCCATAGAAGGCTGTCAGGCCCTGTATCTCGAGCAGCGCCATCAGACCTCGATCCCGAGATAGATTTCGCGCACTTCCTTCGAGGCCATGATCGTATCGGGATCGCCGATGCCGATCACCCGGCCGAAATGCAGCACGACGAGGCGGCTGACGACCGAGGTCAGCGCGTGCAGCACATGCTCGACCCAGATGATCGAGACACCGCGCCGGTGGATCGCGCGGATTGTCTCCACCAGCTCGCTGCATTCGCCCTCGATGAGTCCGCCCGCGATCTCGTCGAGCAGCAGGATCTTGGGATCGGTGGCGAGCGCACGGGCGAGCTCGAGGCGTTTGCGCTGGAGAAGCCCGAGACTTCCCGCCAACTGGTTTGCCTTCGGATAAAGCCCGGTCTCGACGAGAATGTCCGCACACCGGTCGCTGACGTCACGCTCGGTCTTGCTGGAGCCGAAGGCCGCAGCGACGAGCAGGTTCTCGAACACCGTCAGCTTCTCGAAGGGTTGCGGGATCTGGAACGTCCGGCCGATGCCGGCGAGACAGCGCGCCATCGGCGGCTGCCGCGTCACGTCGACGCCATCGAACTGGATGGAGCCGGCGTCGGCCCGGATATTGCCAGTGATCAGGTTGAAGAGCGTCGACTTGCCGGCCCCGTTGGGACCGATCACGCCGAGCGCCTCGCCCTGTTCCAGCCCAAACGAGACCTTGTCGGCCACCATCAGGGCGCCGAAGCTCTTCGATAGCTGGTTGAGGGCGAGTACGGGCATCAGGATCTCGGTATTAGGGCGTCGGCCGCAGGGACGGCGCGGGGCCGAGCCCCGGGCCGATATCGCGCGGTTCGTCCGCGGCTCAGGCGATGGCTTCCATCTTGCCTGATGTCGGGATGTTCGGCGCGGTCTGGTTGTCGACGATGACGAGATCGTAGCCGCCGCCATCCTTTAGACGCCACTGGCCGCCGACGAGCGGGGTCTTGGCGATGTTCTTGGTCGCGAAGGGCGGTACATTGGCGCCGTCCCAGGCCACCTTGCCGACGATTGTCTCGAGGTTCGTGGCTGATATGGCGGAGATAACGGCTGCGCTGTCCGTCGGATCGGCGCGCTTCATCACATCGGCTGCGACTTCGAACAACGCATGGATGAAGCCGATCGGCTGGGTCCAGGGCCGGCCGGTCGCCGTCGTAAAGCCGTCGGCGAGGTCCTTGGAGCCCTGGCCGGTCAGCGACGATTTGAACGGATGGCTTGGCGACCACCAGACTTCCGAGGAAAGGTTGTGACCGTTCTTGCCAAGCGCCTCGACGGCCTGAGGAAACAGGATCGCCTTGCCCATGGAAGCAATTTTCGGCTTGAAGCCCTGCTGCTGTGCCTGATTCCAGAATGTCGTGAAATCCGGTGGGATCATCACGCCGGTGATGATTTCGCAGCTGCCCGACTTGAATGCGTTGATCTGCGCCGAGAAATCGTCGGTCAGGTTCTGGTAGCGACCCGGATCGTTGATCGTGTAGCCAAGCTTGTCCAGGACAGGTGGAAAGCCAACTGCCTTGTCGCCCCAGGCATTGCCGTCACCGTCATTGGGGAACAGGCCGCCGACCTTCTTGTTGGTTTCCAGCTGGCCCCACATGTTGGTGAAGACAGCGATGACGTCTTCCAGACCCCAGAAGAAGTGGAAGGCGCTGTTGAACGGTTTCCACGACGCCGGGTCGCCAGGATTTGCCTGCTGGCCGATAAACCAGGGCTGCCACGGCGCCATGGTTGAGATGCAGGGCACTTCCTCTGCCTCGCAGGTCGTCGCCACCGGATTGGTCGTCTCGGGCGTCGAGGCGACCAGCACCGCGTTGACTTCGTCGTTGACGATCAGTTCCTTGGCGACTTCTGCCGCCCGGTTCGGGTTGGACTGGCTGTCCTTCACCACGACTTCGTAGTTCAGTCCGGCCGCCTTGGTGGCCGCCATGAAGCCGTCGATGATGAACTTGTCGGCCTCCGCGAAAGCGGCGAGCGGACCGGATTGCGGGCTGACATAGCCCAGCTTGATCGGGGCGCCTTGCGCGATGGCCGGCATGGCCAGGCCTGAGGTCGCTGCCACGGCTCCTGTGGCGGCTGCGGACTTAAGCAGTTCACGTCTCGTAATCATATGCCTTCCTCCTCCCAAAGAATTCAATATTGCGGTCGCTGACCGCTCCATGCGTCCTGCAAGAGCGCGCGGATCGATGCGTGATCGATCGGCCGCGGGTTCGAGTAGGGATTCCTGGTCGCGATCTCGGCGGCCCGGTCGAGGTCGGCCTCATTGAGGCCGAAGTCCTTGAGTGCCATCGGCGAGCCGATCGACTTCGCGAAATCGTAAAGCGCCTGTCCAGGCGTGCCGCCACCGAAAATGTCCGAGATCGGCGTCATCAGCTCCGGCACCGCGGATGCGTTGAATCCGACAGTGTGCGGCAGCATGATCGAATGTGTCTCCGCATGCGGCGTGTCGAAGCTGCCGCCCAGCGTGTGACAGATCTTGTGATGCAGCGACATCGAGATCTGGCCGAGCACGGTGCCGCAAAGCCAAGCGCCATAAAGTGCCTTCTCTCGGGCCGAACTGGCGCGGGGGCTTTCGATGATAACGGGCAACGCGTCCTTGAGCGCCCGCATCCCATCTATCGCCATCATCGTGGCGATCGGATTGCGGTCGGGCGCATAGAGCCCCTCCGCCGCATGCGCAATCGCGTTCAGGCCGCTGGTAATGCTCATGCCGACAGGCAGGCCGAGCGTGAGCTCCGGATCGTAGATGACGATTTCAGGCGTGATCTTCGGGCTGCGCACCGTGGTCTTGGCACCATTCTCCGTCTGGCCAAGGATCGGCGTCACTTCGGAACCGGCATAAGTCGTGGGCACGACGATCTGCTGGATGTCGGTGCGATAGGCCATGGCCTTGCCGAGCCCGGTGGTCGAGCCGCCGCCGAGCGACACCACGCAATCCGCGCCAAGCTCGGCGGCGCGGGCGACAGCGCGCTCCGTCACCTCGACCGGCGTGTGCATGGCCGCATCGGTGAAGGTGCCGACCGAGAGGGATCCGAGCCGCGCCGACAGGTCTTGGGCATCCGCCGCTTGGTGCGAGGTCGAGAGCACCAGGGCGCGCCGGCATTGCAGTTCCTCGACCCATTTGCCGACATCTGCGCTCGCTCCGTTGCCGAAGACGATGCGCGCTGGGCTCCCCTGATAGCTGAACGACAGTGTCATGACGACGCGCGCCCCTTCTTGGCCCTCACCATCACGAAGGTGAACTCGAGCATCGAGCTCTCTCCCTTGCCCGATGTCTTGAACTCGCCGATCAGTTCTTCCTTGACGCCGAACAGCGCGTCCTGGCCGAGATCGGGATCGCCGCTATCATAGACATGTGTGCTGATCGTCTCGAAGCCATCGGCCTTGATCAGAAAGTGGAGATGCGCCGGGCGCCTGAGCGGAAAACCAAGGCCACCGAGCATCTGGCCGACCGGCCCGTCGCAAGGCACGGCATAGCCACCCGGCCGCACCGTCCGGTAGCGAAAATCGCCCTTGGCATCGGCAGTGAACACGCCGCGAAGGTTGAATTCGGGCTGCTGGTCCGGCTGCTGGTTCTCATAAAAGCCTTCGTTGTTGGCCTGCCAGGTTTCGATCGTGGCGCCCGGGACAGGCTGCCCGTCGAGATCCCGCACATGGCCGGTCACCGCGAGTGCGGGGCCGACGCCATCGAGCGAGATATTGGCGTCGAGCGCTAAGCGCGGCGCGTCCGCCCGGTAGAAGGGGCCGCGAACTGTGTTGGGTGTCGCGCCCTTTGGCCGGCGGGTATTGATCTCCTCGATAAGCGCGGTCACGCCCAGGAGATCCGAAAGCAGCACCCATTCCTGCCGCCGGCCGTCACTGGCGTGACCGACCTCGGTGAGGAACTCCATCGTCCGCCGCCAGTCCGCATGGGTCGGACGCGTCTCGCGGATCAGCTTGTGCAGGTGTTCTATGAAAGAAACCATGAAGGACTGCAAAGGCCCCTCTGCATGCTTGTCGAGCCGCTCGGCCACAAGCTGCGCAGAATTGCGCTCGCTGAACGTTATATCAGGCATGACTCCTCCCATGACGATAACTTAGCAGGCCGAAACTGAGTGCTTGATAATTTTTTTCGCGATTTGTATGCGTATTTGTTATGAAGATCGACGAACGACATCTGGTGCAGCTGGCGGCGGTCGTCCAAGCGGGGGGCGTGACCGAAGGCGCGACGCTGCTGGGGCTTAGCCAGCCGGGGGTGTCCCGTACTCTTGCAATGCTGGAAAAGCGGCTCGGGGAGCCGCTTTTCATCAAGGGCCGAAGGCCACTGCAGCCGACACCGCTCGGCCGCGCGCTGGCCGACCACGGGCAGGCAATGCTCACGGCGTCGCGCAAAGCCTCCGCTCTGGTCGAAGGCTTCCGGCACGGCCGGACAGGGCTCGTGCGCGTTGGCGGCACGCCGTTCTTCATGGATGCGTTGATCGCCGGCATGATCGCTGGTTTCCAGAACGCATTTCCCGAAGTCCGCATCGAACAAAGCTATGGCTATCTTGCCGAATTGCGCGCGGCCATCGTCGCCGACCGCATTGATCTCGCGATCTGCCCGATCGACATGCTCGACGAGGGATCGGGGATGCATTTCCAGGAATTGCTGCCGGGCCGGAACGTGGTGGCCTGTCGCCTTACCCATCCGCTGTTGCTCAAGCGCAAGCTGAACGGGCCGGACCTGCTCGAATATCCGTGGATAGCACCGCCGCCCGGCAGTCCACTGCTTGCCGACCTGAGAAGCCTCGTGCTGTCGCTCGGCGCGACGGAGACCAAGATCCGTTACGCAGGCGGCTCCCTGACGAGCGCGATCAATTACATGAAGGAAAGCGATGCGCTGACCATCCTGCCCCACAGCGTGGTCTTCGCCTATCGCAATGACAAGGCGATCACCGCATTGCCGGTGAACATCCCCCATCCTGAGCGAGCGCTCGGTCTTTTGCGACGCACAGGAGACCTGGGCGCACCGGCTATCGAGGCGTTCTCGGCACATATTCGCAAGAGTTTTGAGAACCTGAGACATCTGATCAAGCGCCACGAGCAATCCGTGGTCTGGGGAATGTAAGTTCGCGGCCGGCGGCGGCGCCGCCGGACCAATGTCAGAAGGTCGCCGAATCGTCCGGCCAGAGCATCACCGGCGCCGAGACCGTATCGACGACAGGACCGAGGCCGTGCCAGGCGCGGTTGGAATAGACCAGGGCTTCCGCCTGCCGCGTCGCATGGGCGCCAGGCGATACGGATGTCAGTTCCGCCGTGACCAGACAGGCGCCCGGCGTTTCCAGCCGGCCGCGGAGCTCCGCCCGGAACCAGAGGTCCACCTGCGGATAATAGGGTTCGCCGCTTTCGAGGCGTCCCCATCGCACATCCGGTCCGAAACGATCACTGCCTGATGTCGCGCAGAGACGGGCGAGTTGCATGTCGGCACGGCGGACGAAGTGGATGACGACCGACCGGGCGCGCTCCACCACCCGGGCGCTCGAGGATGAGGCCGAGAGCGAGACGGCAACCATAGGCGGCGTCGCACTGATTGAGATCAGCGAACTCACGGTCAGCGCCACAGGGCCTTCGCCGACATCCGCCGTGATGATTGCCACACCCGAGGGATGGTGTCGGAACGCCGCGAGAAAGGCGTCCGTGACACCAGAGCCCCCGGCCGCGGCACCCGTTTCTGGTGCCGCCACCTTGTCCGGCATGCCTTTTGCCAGCGCGCTCATTTCTTCTCGATCAGGTCGTAGAACTGCCAGACTCGATCATTCCACAGACCGGCAATGTCGCGGCCCGCGGCAGCGACGATGTTCGGATTGATGGTGAAATGGTTGGCCGCCGTCAGCATCTCGCGATAGATCCGCTGCATCACGCCGTAGCGCAGCGAGACCCCACCGACCGCGCGATAGACGAAATGGCAAGCGTCGACGCCGGCTTCGTGCACTTCCGACTTGGCGAGATGCACAAGGCTGATCTGACGGGTCGTCATGCGGTTGCCGGCCTCGATCGAGGCTTCGACCTCTCGCCACACCTCGAATAGAAAGGCGCGGGCGGCACGGACGCGGGCTTCCGCCCGGCCGAAATCGTACCAGAACTTGTCGCTTTCGCCGAGCAGGCCGGCGCGGCCGGTCTTGGTCCTGGCATATTTCGCGGCTTCGTCGAGCATGCGGCGCGATGCGCCGATCGCCCAGCCGGAATGGCCGATGGCGGCAAGTCCGACGACGCCGAGGCTGAAGAATTCCTTCATGCGCTGCGGCTCGGCGGTCAGGATCGGGAACACCATGTCGTCGGGGATGAAGACATCGTTGGCGGCATAGTCGATGCTGCCGGTGGCCTGGAGGCCGAGGACGTTCCAGTTGCCGAGCAGTTCGTGGTCGCCGACCGGCGCATGGGCACAGAGCACGATCACGTCGCCCTTCTCGTCCTTCGCCGGCTGGCCGTTGCCGTCGTCGAGCAGGGCAGCGGTGTGTGTGTAGGTCGCGTGGTAGATGCCACTGGCATAGGACCACTTGCCGTTCAGGCGATAGCCACCGTCGACCTTCTTCAGCATGCCGGTCGGGGTGCCCTGGCCGGAGAATCGATTGTCGGTCGTGCCGTCGAACAGCCGGCCGATCGCGGTGTCCGGCAGGAAGGCCGCTGACATCGCGCCGATGCAGGTATGGACCATCGAGATCCAGCCGGCGGCACCGCTGTGATAGGTGATTGCCTCGATGAGCTGCAGCCCTTGCGTCGGTGAAAGCTGCGCGCCGCCGATATCCTCGCCGGCGAAGACATGGCTCATCCTGAGCGGCTTGAGCGCTTCGAACGTCTCCTCGTTGAGGCGGCCGAGCTTCTCATTGTCCTCGGAATTCTTGTCGAGGATCGGGCCGATCTTCTCGACATGGGCCATGAGGGACGCGAAGTCCGTCTTCGTACCCCAGTAGCCTGCTGCGTGTTTGATTGGTGCGTTCATGACAATTCCTCCTTGATAGTCCTGGTCATGCGGCTCGCCTGTGGGCGCCGCGCGTGGTTTTACTTGGCGAGGAAGTCGCCGATGGCGGTAACAGTGTGTGGATCTTCCTGCATCGCGAAGTGGCCGACGTCCTTCACGATCAGCGTCTTGGCGTTCGGAATGCGCTCCTGCCAGACAGGCGCCTGCGAAGCCGGCATCATGCGGTCCTTGTCGCCCCAGACGATGAGTGTCTCGTTGGGGATCCGGCTCAGCCAGCGGCCGAGATTGGGGTGGCCCATGCCGTGCACCTTGAGAATGTTGCCGAGCGCCGGACCTTCCTTCTCACGCGCCGCCACGAAGGCCTCCACGGAAGGGCATTCCGAACCGCCGGGGAAATAGCGCGCCGCGACGCCGACATTGTGAGCGAGATAGGCGGGAAACTCTTCCGGCGGGATCCTGCTGAGATCGGCGCCAACATGATCGGGATGATTGAGGCCGGCCGGCGCGTTCAGCACCAGTTTCGCGAATTGCTCGCCGGCGACAGCGGCGATCTCGGCCGCCATCCAGCCGCCCATGGAGTGACCCACGAGATGCGGCCGGTCGAGGCCCAGCGTCTTGATGAGACGGAGGTTGTGGACCACCAAGTCCTGCATCCCGGTGATGTGAGGCGCCTCCGCGCTTTCACCGAAGCCGGGATGGAAAGGCAGATAGACGCGAAAGCGATCTGCCAGGCCGCGCGCCCAGTCATAGCCCTCGATCGTCGCTGCGCCGTGAAGCGCAAGCACGGCGGGACCACGCCCAATCGCCTTCACCACCGTACGTACGCCGTCGATGTCATGGGTCAGGGTTTCAAATTCCATAGAGTTATCCTCCTCGTACAATCGATCAGGCCGCATCGGCGGCGATAAGCACCTTGCATTGCGTGGTCCGGCGCTTGAGGCCCTCGAAGGTTTCGGGCACGTCGCTGAAGCCGATCCGGCCTGATATCAGCGCCTGCGGGCGGTAGCGGCCGGGGCCGAGAGCGCCCAGCGCCGTCTCGAACTCGGCCATGTTGAAAAACACCGCGAAGATCAGCTGGATTTCCTTGGACAATGCCGCAAAGGGATCCCAGTCGTCGCCACCAACGCAGAGGCCGACGCCGACCACCGTCCCATGCGTCCGCACAAGCTTGCAGGCGAAATCGATGAGGCCGCGTTTTCCCACGCATTCGAACACGATGTCGGGTTCGCCGCCGGCCTTGACACGGAACTCGTCCGCCAGACCAGGACCGGAGAGCGCGAAGCCTGTCGCGCCGATGGCGGCGGCGCGCTCCTCCTGATGGCGATTGATATCGGCGACGATGACGTCGCGGGCGCCATGCCGCCGCGCCCAGAAGGCGACCAGCAGGCCGATCGGCCCGGCCCCGAGCACCAGCACACGGTCGCCCGGTTTCAGACCCGACCGCATCACGCAGTGAAGTGCCACGGCAACCGGCTCGGCCAGCGCGCCTTCTGATGTCGGCAGGTCATCGGGAAGAACACGGCACTGGCGCGCGGCGACAGTGGTGAACTCCGCATAGCCGCCACCGATCAGGCGCATTTCGGCGCACCAGGCAGGCTCGCCGCGGCGGCAGCTATCGCAATGTCCGCAGCCGCGCATCGGCGCCACCGCCACCCGGTCACCCGACTTCAGCTCGGAGACGGTGCTGCCGCAGCGTATCACCTCACCGGCAAACTCATGGCCGAGCACGTCATATTGCTTGAGGCCGAAGGTCTTCGGGTCTTCGGTCATGTGCAGATCGGAGCCGCAGATGCCGCAGGCGACGATCCTGAGCAGGACTTCGTCCTCGACCGGTTCGGGGACGGGGCGTTCGCCAACTGTCAGCGGCAGGCCAACGCCGTCGAAAAGTACTGCCTTCATACCCGGTCCTCCATCAAGCGCCGTCGCGTCGGGAACCAGGGCGCATCGACGACTTTGCAGATCAGGCCCCAGATGCCGCCCCGGGCGAAGAGGGCCATGAACAAGGTCATCAGGCCCAGCACCACGAGATAGGTCGCGCCATATTCGCCAAACCAACGCTCGGCGAAGAAGTAGATGAGAGCCCCGATCAGCACGCCTTCCAGCGATCCCAGCCCGCCGACCATGACGATGAAGATCGCAATGTTGGCCCAGTTGGGATCATAGGCCGAGGGCGGGGTGATGCGGAGCTGGGCCATGAAATAGATGGCACCCGCGAGGCCGGTGCCGACGGCCGCCGCCACCCAGATCAGAAAGCGCAGCCGGCTGACATTGACGCCCTGGCTCGCCGCGGCGACCGGATTGTCGCGCATCGCGATCAGCGCAAGGCCATAACGCGAGCGGAGCAACAGATAGCTGCCGCCCACCGTCACCAACAACATCAGCGCGCAGAGAAGTGATACGCCAACGGCGCGCTCGGTCGGCGAATAGGTGGTCATCACGCGCAGGCTCATGCCAGCGCCGGCATTGACATAGCCAAAAACCGAGGTCGCGAGCCGGACCACTTCAGCCACGACCCAGGTGCCGATCGCGAAATAAGGTCCGTCGAGCCGGTGCAGGAGGCCATATGTCGGGATGGCGAGCAGCGCGGGTGCGATCATCGCCAGCACCACGGCAACGAAGGGATTGATGCCCCAGAGCTGCGCCATGACGAACATCATATAGGCGGCGACGCCGACAAAGACCTGCTGTCCGACCGAAACCAGGCCAGCATAGCCCGCGAGCAGGTTCCACATCTGTGCGACCGCAATGTAGCAGCAGAGCTCGACCACGTCGCGGATCAGGCCCTGGCTCGCCCAGATCGGCATCGAGGCGATGGTGAAGAGCACAGCAATGCCGATGGCCATCGCGATGACGCCCGACATGGTCTGGCGCTGGACGCGGACCGGTGGGAGATCCATGGTATCGGCCGGATTCGGGCCTTGTACGGCTGCGAGCGTATGGGTCACGATCTCACTCCTTTCCGAGAAGGCCCTGCGGCCGCAATGCGAGAATGAGCAGGAAGACAATGTGACCGGCCAGGATGCCGAAACCAGGGTCAATGCGGAAACCGATCGACTGGCTGATGCCGAGCACCATCGCGCCGATGAATGCGCCCCAGATCGAGCCCATGCCGCCGATGATCACCGCTTCGAAGGCGTAGATCAGCTGGAAGGCACCGTCAGCAGGCGAGACGGTCGAGCGCATCGACTGGAACACGGCGGCAAAACCGAGAATCGCCACGGCCAACGCGGTCGCACCGGCATAAACCGTCTTGGGGTTCACGCCGGTCATGGCCGCGGCCTCGACATCGGCGGAGGCCGCGCGCAACGACCGGCCGAAGCGGGTGTAGCGCATCGTGCTCGCGAGTCCCGCCGTCAGGACAGTCGCGGTGATCAGAACGATCATGGGCAGCACGCCGACGAAGAGCGGACCGACCTGGAAAGACGCCTGTGCGATGCCGCCACTCGGCAGCGAACGGGTATCGGCCGACCACACCTGCAACATCGCATTCTGGAGCGCGATCGACAGTCCGAAGGTCGCGATCAGCGACGGCAGCGGGTCGGCGCCGACCACCCGGTCGAGAATCAGCCGCTGCAGGATGACGCCGATGACGCCGCCGAGCGCCACGAGAATCACCAGCACCGACCATGGGCCGAGCCCGAAGGTCGAGGCGAGGCTGATGCCAATCAACGCCAGCAGGATCATCAGGTCGCCATGGGTGACGTTAACCAAGCGCATCACCCCGAACATCAACGCCATGCCGAGCGCATACTGCGCGTAGAGCCCGCCGAGCAGGATGCCTTGAACCAGTCCATCAAGCCACTGCATGGGATGCTCCGAAATAGGCTTCTCCGATCGCCTCGCGGGACATCTCCGCCGATCGCCCGGTCAGCGTGACGCGGCCCTCCAGCATGCAGTAGAGCCGGTCCGAAGCAGACTTGGCCAGGCCGACATCCTGCTCGACCACCACGACCGCAGTGCCGCTCTTTGAGATGGACGGGATCGACTGGTAGATTTCGCGGACGACCTTGGGCGCCAGGCCAAGGCTGATCTCGTCGCAGAGCAGCAGGCGCGGCTGGTTGAGCAGTGCCCGGCCGATGGCGACCATCTGCTGCTGGCCGCCGGACAGCGACTGCACCGGGACCACCTGCTTTTCCTTCAGGATCGGGAACAGCGCATAGACGCGTTCGATCGTCCAGGCCTCACCGTGGGCCGGTGCCGCGTGGTCCATGGCGACGCGGAGATTGTCGACAACAGACATGCCCGCGAAGAGCCGCCGACCCTCGGGTACGATGGCCACGCCGTCCGCCACCATCCTGTGTGGCTGGCTGCCGCCGACCGGCCTGCCATCGAGGCGCACCATGTCGGGCGCAACGCGCAACAGACCCATGATCGATTTCAGAAGCGTGGATTTGCCAGCGCCATTCGCGCCGATCAGGGCGACGACTTCACCCGCGGCGACCTCGAAATCAACACCGTAAAGCGCCTGGAAGTCGCCGTAGCGCGCCTTGAGTAGATGGGTGGAGAGAAGTGCAGCGCCCGTCATACCTCGATCCCCATATAGACGCGTCTGACTTCAGCATTTTTGATGACCTCGTCGGGCAGGCCTTCGGCGATCTTCTCGCCGAAATTCAGCACCATGATCCGGTCCGCCACGGCGAGCAGCGCATGCAGCACATGCTCGATCCAGACGATCGTCACACCGCGGTCGCGAATGCGCCGGATCAGCTGCACCAGCGCCTTGCCTTCTTCGTCGGTCAGCCCGCCGGCGATCTCGTCGAGCAGCAGCAGGCTCGGGCTCGACGCAAGCGCACGGGCCAATTCCAGCCGCTTGCGGTCGAGCAGCGTCAGCGAGCCCGCCGAGCGGTTGGCCTTGTCGGAAAGTTCGCAATCGCGGAGAATCTGGGCGCAGAACGCGTAGCTCTCTGCCTCGGAACGCCCGCCGCCAAAAGTCGCGGCGACGAGCAGGTTTTCGAATGTCGACATGCCGACATAGGGGCGGGGGATCTGGTAGGTGCGGCCGATGCCGATCTTGCACCGCAAATGGGGAGGCTGGCCGACGAGGCGTTGCCCGGCGAAGACAAGCTCGCCGGCATCGTTCCTCAAGTCGCCGCTGATCAGATTGAAAAGCGTGGTCTTCCCGGCTCCGTTGGGACCAAGGATGCCAAGCACCTCGCCACGCCGGACATCGAAACCAATGTCGTGCAGGACGCGCAAGGCGCCGAAGGATTTGCTCAACCCTCTCGCTTCTAGCAATACGCCGTCCAACATGCGCCTCCACTTCCGGCTGGAGCGTGCATAGAAACACGCCCCCGCCGGTCATCATGCACTCGGGTTAGTCTTGCGGATCGCCGGGCTTAGCTCGCCCAGGGGATTACCTTCATCTTCTGTTCGGGTTCGAAGAGCTTGTTGACGGTGTTGTCGACGATCCTCAAGTCGTAGGGCCACTTATCGCCCTTGACCCACTGGCCGCCAAAGATCGGCGTCGTCGAAACGTTCTTGTGCGGGCCGCTGGAGAAGTCGACCTTGCCGATCAACGTGTCGATTTTGGTTGCCACCATGGCATCGCGGTTTGCGGTGCGGTCGAGCGGGTTGGACGAACGCTTGAGAATGTCGAGCGCCACTTCCCAGATTGCGTGGCTGTAGCCGAGCGGCTGCGTCCACTGCTTCTTGGTCTCGCTCTCCCACTGGTCGGCGATATCGCGGCTCACCTGGCCGGTCAGCGTCGACTTGAAGGGGAAGGCGGGTGTCCACCACACCTCGGACGACATGCCGTCGCCGAGCGGCCCGAGCGCCTGCACGCCACCCGGGAACAGCAACGCAGCGGCCACGGTAATGGCCTTGGGCTTGTAGCCTTGCTGGGCGCACTGGTTGATGAAGGTCTTGAAGTCATCAGGATAGGTGATGCCGCCGACGATCTCACAGCCGGCATTCTTGAAGGCGGCAATCTGCGCCGAATAGTCGTTGGTGCGTGGCTGGAAGAAGCCCGGGACGGTGATCTCGAAACCGGCCTTCTTGGTCGGCACCGGCAGGCCGTAGTCGTTGTTGCCCCAGGTCTCGCCATCGGCGTTCTGCGGAAACAGCATGCCGACCTTGCGGTTGGTGTCGAGCGTGTTCCACAGACCGACGAAGGTGTTGAGCGCCTCGTCGAGGCCCCAGAAGAAGTGATAGGTCCAGTTGAACGGCTTGTCGGCGCCGCCGCGTGGCATGATGATCGCCTGCCACGGCGCACCGGTCGACAGGCACGGGCACTCGTTGAGTTCCGCCTGGTCGGCCGAGGGGCTGACAGTATCGGTCGTCGATGCCGGCAGCAGCAGATGCACGCCGTCGTTCAGGATCAGGTCGCCGGCGACTTCTGCGGCGCGGTTCGGATCGGACTGGCTGTCGCGGATCAGAATCTCGACGTCGAACTTGCCGGCCGCAGTCTCCAGGCCGTCCTTCAGAAGAGCCTTGATCTTGTCGGCCGCCCAGCCGTCGGTCTCGCCGAACAGCGCGAGCGGGCCCGTCGCGGGCGTGATGAAGCCGAGCTTGATCGTTCCGGCAGATTGCGCCCGGGCAATCATTGGCGCGCCGAGCGCCGACGCGGCCAGACCGGCACCCATGCCCTTGAGCACGGTCCGGCGCGATGGTCTTATCAATTTCGTATTCAGGTCCACCTTGGTCTCCTCCCTCTGGTGTTTCGTCGTCTGCATGCAAACCGGTGACGGCCGGCCGTTCCTCCCTGGCCGGCAGTCACATTACTTGATGCGGTTCATCGCACCGCCATCGATCACGATCTGGCTGCCCGTGACGTAGGACGAGCAGGGTGACGCCAAGTAGAGCGCGAGACCCTTGATGTCCTCGGGGTCTCCGATCCGCCCGATCAGTGATTGTTCCTCGAAAGCCTTGCGATCGGCGGGGATCTTCAGCCGTCCACCGGCGATGTTGGTCATGAAGGGGCCCGGCGAAATGCAGTTGACGAGGATGCCAAACATCCCCAGTTCCATCGCCATCTGGCGGACGAAATGGTCGACGCCGGCCTTAGCGGGCATATAGGAGGTGCCGACGATCGCCTCGTTGATCTGTGCGGCGATCGAGGATGTGACGATGATCCGGCCGCCGCCCGATTTCTTCATGTGCCGGGCAGAATTCTTGACCGTCGTGTAGACCGATGTGAGATTGACCTCGATGCCGCGATCCCATTGCGCGTCGTCGAGCGCGTCGATAGCGCCCTCCGGGATGCGTCCACCCTCCGTCGACAGGAAGCCCGGGCCGGGATCGATGCCAGCATTGGCGAAGACCACGTCGATCCGGCCGTGGCGCTCGGCCACCGCATCGAACGCCTCCTGCATGCGCGGTCGGTCCGAGACATCGACGACCTGTCCCCAGACATCGCCGCCATTGGCCTTGATTTCGGCCACTACGGTTTCAAGCGTTGCCGGATTGAGATCGAAAATGCAGACCCGCGCGCCGTTGTCCGCCATGACCTCCGCATAGGCTCGACCGATGCCGCTGGCGCCGCCGGTAACGATAACCGACTTGCCGCGAACGTCGAACATGTCCTGCAATGTCGCCATTCTGCCTCCTCCCTCCAAGAAGGCTAACAGTGAACGATCCGTGTTTTGATAATTCTTTTCAAGATTAATATGCCGAAATGTTATGAAGATTCATGCCCAGATCACGATGTTGGGGCCGCGATGTTTTCCGGGTTTAGTGACAGTGTGAAAGGCAAAGCGCATGCCGGACGGAAGGGCCACGCCCGCCATCCGGCTCTTGCCGCCATCATCACTCGCTGCAATACTGCTCTACGTCTGAGGCGGACTGCTGGCGGAGAGTTCGGTGTTGGAGGTCAAGGAGGCAAGAGCGACAGCGCTGGGAGAGGCGGAAGCCTATCTCGCGACTTCCTATTGCGATCATCGTCTGACACCCGAGGACAAGACCGAAGCAGTCGATTTCCGACACCGGCGGATACAGTTCGGCGGGTCGGGTTTCAACTTCCTGCAATATGGTAACAAGGTCTCTGTCAGTTCCCGCTTCGATGAATTCTACATGCTTGAAATGCCGCTGGCCGGCGGCGTCGACATCACCTTCGGCAGGGAGTGCATCAGCTCGAAGCCCGGCCAGGCGCTCATCCTTTCACCCGGCCCGAAATTCCACTCCCACTGGCGGGAGGGAACGCGGCAATGGATGCTTCAGATCGATCACCAGCTCGTCGAAGACCGGCTTGTCCGAGCCGCGCGCCGCCGCATTGCCGGCAATCCAATCTTCAATCCGATCATAGACTTAGAGACTCCGTATGGCCGCCATCTTGCTTCCGTCCTGCGGGCTTTCGCCGAGATTTTTTCCGATCCGGCCTGTTCGATCGAGCCCGAGTCGGTCGATGCCGCGCTCGGCTCCGTCGTCGACGAACTCCTGCGCAACATGGCATTCACATCGGGCATTTCGATCGTACCCGAGCGGCTGCATGCCTCGCCGCGCCATGTGAAGCAGGCGATGGATGCATTGAAGATCCGCTACGCTGAACGGCTGCTGATGCCTGCCATCGCCCGGGAGGTTGGCGTCTCGGAACGAGCTCTCTATGACGGCTTCCAGACCTATTATCAGCGCACGCCGCATGAGGTCCTGACGCGCATCCGCATGGAAGCCGCCCGGCGGCTGATCACGGAGGAAGGACGGCCTGCCGCGGAGGCCGCCCGCAACGTCGGCATCCATCACTTCGGACGATTCTCCGCGACCTACAAAGACACGTTCGGCGTGCTGCCCTCGGCGGATATCCGCCGCGATCACTAGCGTCTGGCGCTGGCCAGGCCGTCGCACTATCCACATCCTGCAGAATTCGTGACAGCCGAGGTTTTCCGGCCCCGCATCCCTCATGACACTTCCATGACACGCGCCTAAGGTCCGCCTGATCACCGAAAAGGGGTGGTCGGCGGGAGAATGGAATGCTCATCGGTTTCGATATCGGTTCGACTTCAGTCAAGGCTGCGCTGTTCGACATGAACGGCGCCGTGCTCGACCACTGGAGCCGCACCTATCCGACAGAGCGCCCCGCGGCGGGCATGGTGGAGCAGAATCCGCAGCATTGGCTCGACGGCATCCGCGATGCGATCGATGGTCTGCTGGTTTATCGCAACCCGGCCGACATCCGTGCGGTCGGTCTCTGCAGCCAGGTCAACACCGATGTCTTCGTCGACCGGTCCGGGAGGCCCTTGGCACCGGCGATCACCTGGCAGGATATCCGTGCCGGCGAGGAGGCTGCCAGGCTCGACGCCATGATCGATCCAGCCGAGAAGCGCACCTGGTGGGGTGCGGAACAGCCGATCGGCGCGAGCCATGTGCTGGCCAAGATGATGTGGTTCGCCAGGCATCATCCCGCACTCTGGGCACAGACCCATCAGGTGCTGTCGACGCGGGATTTCTGCCTGCTGCATCTGACAGGGCAGGCCGCATCAGACCCGATCTCCTCCTTTGGCCAGGTCGGCCTCGACCATCGCTATATCAACGCGCTCATCGATCGCGTCCCCGGTGCCGCCGGGAAGCTTCCGCCGCTCCGGCATTTCACCGAAATCGCCGGCGAGATGGCACTCGGCTCGTCCGGAAGGCGGGTACCTGTCGTCACCGGCACGATGGATGCGTGGGGCAACCTTTTCGGCTGCGGTGTCTTCCGGCCGGGTCAGGGCATGTATGTCAGCGGCACGTCCGAGATCCTTGCGCTCGCCGGCGCCAAGCGCATCGGCGCGCCCGGCATCGTCACCTTCGCCACGATCGAGGGGCTTGTCGTCAATGCCGGCCCGACGCAGAGCGGCGCGGATTCGCTACGCTGGTGGGCGGCGACCGCAGGTGTCGACCCAAGCGAAGTCCCGGAGCTTGCCGCCTGCGCCAATCGCGACGACCACCCAATCCTGTTCTTGCCGCATCTCGAGGGCGAGCGCGCGCCGCTCTGGGATTCCGAGATTCGCGGCGCATTTATCGGTCTCGATAGCCGCACCGGCGGCCCGGAATTCGCCCTTGCCGTGCTCGAAGGCGTGGCACTTGCGGCACGCCACGCCATGGGATCGCTTGTCGACGCCGCCGGATTCACCCCGCAGCACATGCTCTATGGCGGCGGCGGTGCCCGCTCCGATCTCTGGAGCCAGATCCGGGCAGACTGCCTCGGCATTCCCCTGCATCGCTTCGCCTTTACCGATGTCGGCTGCCTGGGCGGCGCCATTCTCGCCGCCGTCGGCATCGGCGCGTTCAAGACCATCGCCGACGCCGTGCCCGCCATGACCAGCGTCGAGCGGGTCTTCGAGCCTGATCCGCGACGGGCCGGACGCTATGACGCGATGTTCCAAGCCTATCGAAGCGCGGTCGACGCACTTCGCCCTATCGGCCTGATCCGGACGGGCGGGCCGCAATGACAGACGAAGCCATCATTTCCAGAAGAGGAGCAGGACAATGAGAAGACTTGCAATCGGAGCTGCCATTGCGGCACTCCTGTCATCGGCCTCCGCGGCGTTTGCCACGGATGTCACCATCCTGACGCCCTATATCAGCTCGGTGCCGACCAACGAAATGGCACAGAGCTTCAAGGCCGAAGGCGAAAAGCGCGGCTGGAACGTGACCATCATCGACACCCGCAACGACTTCGGCCAGCTGGCGTCGCGCCTCGAAGACACCGTCAATGCCAAGGCCTCGGCCATCGTGCTGATCTCGACCGATCCCGCGCAGGTGGGCGACCAGGTCGAGCTGGCGGCGAAATCGGGCATTCCCGTGATCTCGCTCGACGGTTCCAAGAATCCGAACGTTGCCGTCAACGTGACGTCGAACAATTTCGATCTCGGCGCACAGCTCTCCGACGCACTGTTCAAGGCGCTGGGCGGCAAGGGCAACATCGTGAAATTTTTCCATTCTGCCCATCCCGGTGTGCATCAGCGTGAACTGGCGCTCGACGAGGCACTGAAGAAGAACCCTGATGTGAAGGTCATCGCCGACCATTTCGTCAAGGTGCCCGGTCCGATCGACGACGGCCGGGTGGCAATGGAAAACATCCTCAAACAGCACGGCGACGAGATCAATGGCGTCTGGGCTGCCTGGGACGATCCGGGCGTCGGCGCGGAGCTCGCGACGGAGTCGGAAAAGGCGGATGCCAAATTCATCATCATGGGCATCGACGGCAGCCAGCAGGCGATCGACATGATCAAGGCCTGCAGCCGCTACAAGGCAACCTTCCGCCAGGACTTCCCGAAAATGGCGGCGGTTGGCGCCGAGCAGCTCGAAAAGATCCTCGGCGGCGGCAAGGCCGACAAGGACGAGATCTTTGTCCCGGCCGTCATGATCACGCCGGAGTCGCTCGGCGTGAAGTGCCCATAAGCGAAGGGTAAGCGCCATGCTGCTGGAGATCCGGGGACTCGAGAAACGCTTCAGCGGTGTGCGTGCCCTCGCCGGCGCCGACCTTTCCGTCGCCGCCGGGTCGGTGCATGGCCTGCTCGGCGAAAACGGCGCCGGCAAGTCGACGCTGATCAAGACGCTGTCCGGCCTCGTGAGGCCGGACGCCGGAGAGCTCCGCATCGATGGCCGGCCAACGTCGATCGACGGCGTGCGCCAGGCGGAGGCGCAGGGTTTCCGCTTCATTCACCAGGAACTCAGCCTCGTGCCGCAATTCGACGCGGTCGAGAATGCCTTTGTCGGCCGTGCTTATCCCCGGAGCGGGCCGTTCATCGATCGCGCGGCCATGTGGCGCGCGGTCAGCGGAACAGCCGCCGCGATCGCGCCCGATCTGCCACTGGACATACCGGCCGGCCGCTTGACCACCGGCCAGAAGCAGCTCGTCGAGATCATTCGGGCATTGATGAACGAGCCGGCGCGGCTGGTCGTCATGGACGAGCCGACCGCGTCGCTCTCCGAAGGCGAGGCAAGGCGGCTTCACCAGGCGGTGCGGGCACTGGCCGCCCGCGGTGTCGCCATCATCTACATTTCACACCGTCTCGATGAGGTCGCCGAGATCTGCGACAGCTTCACCGTGCTGCGCAATGGGACCACCGCGGGCACCGGCGCCATTCAGGGCACGACGCGTGCCGATCTGGTGCGCCTGATGTCGGGCCATGAGGAGATCGCTAGCGGTCGCCCGTCGCCGACCATGGTTGGCAAGCCGGTTCTCGAGGTCAAGAACCTGCCGTTCGGCCGGCGCGGCAACAGCGTGTCGCTCGCCGTGTCCGAAGGCGAAATCTTCGGCCTCTATGGTCTCGTCGGCGCCGGGCGATCTTCCTTCATGAAGATGGTCTGGGGTTCGCGATCATCCGAAGGTGGCACGATTGCGATCGATGGCCAGCCGCTGAAGCCGGGCGACATCCGGGGGCGGATCCGCCTTGGTGGAGCCTATGTGCCGGAAGATCGTCGACATGAGGGATTGGTGACTGCGCGTTCCATCGCCGAAAACCTCGCGATCAGCGATCTCGGCCGCGTCCGCTCCAATCCAGCCTTACCGCTCACCAGCCGCAGCCTGCTGGCCGCCCGAACGGAGGATATCCGCAAGCAGCTCTCGGTGAAGATGAGTTCGCCCTGGGCCATGCCGCTCACGCTCTCGGGTGGCAACCAGCAGAAGCTGCTGTTCGGCCGCTGGTTCGGCGGGCGCATCCGGCTCTTGATCCTGGACGAGCCGACCCGCGGCGTCGATGTCGGCGCCAAGGCGGAGATCCACGCCATTGTCAGGCGCATTGCGGCCGAAGGGGCGGCCGTGCTTATGACGACCAGCGACATGGACGAGCTTCTCGCGCTCGCCCATCGTGTCGTGGTCTTCGCCAATGGCGAAGTCACCGCGCGCCTGGAATCCGGGGAACTGACCCCACCCCGGATCATCGACGCTGCATTCCACCAAGACACCAGGAAAGTTCCAGCCGCATGACCGGCATTGCCAGACAATACGGGACCCTGTTCGCGCTCGTCGCGATCATCGTCGTCTTCTCGATCGCCTCGCCAGGTGCGTTCGGCTCGATGTCGAACCTGATCAATATCACCCAGCAGATGACGCTGCTGGCGATCGTCGCCATCGGCGCCACGGTGGTGATGGCCGTCGGCGAGTTCGATCTTTCGACGGCAGCGATCGTCTCCTTCGGCGGCATCTTCGTCGTTTATCTCTTCAAGCTCGGCGTGCCGGCGCCCCTTGCCTGCCTGCTGGTGCTCACGGTTGCGGCCATTTTCGGTGCAGTCTCGGGCTACATCGTCTCCCGCTTCCAGGTGCTCTCCTTCATCGCCACGCTCGCCGCCGGCACGATCATCGGCGGCATCACCTTCTGGATTTCCGATGGCGCAACCCTGCTCGGCGACATCCCGGCTGGTTTCCGCGATATCGCCCGCGGTCGTGCTTTGGGCCTACCGACCCTGACATGGTGGCTCATTGTGATCGCACTCGCGGTCTGGGTCCTGCTGGACAAGCTGGAGATCGGTCGCCGGCTCTATGCGATCGGTGGCAACAGGGAGGCCGCACGGCTGGCGGGCGTGCCCATCGTCTCCAATACGATGACCGCCTTCGTCGTCTCGGCCATGCTCGCGGCTCTGGTTGGCATCCTTCTCACCGCCCGCATCGGTAGCGCCAATCCCACCGGCGGCGGAGGCTATCTGCTCAGCGCCTATGCCGCCGTGTTCCTCGGCATGACGGCGTTCCGCGAAGGCGAGGCGAACCTGCCGGGCACGGTGGTGGGCGCCGGTATCATCGCCGTGATCGGCAACGGCCTGACCATCCTCGGTGTCTCGACTTTCCTGCAGGACATCATCACCGGCACGATCATCCTCTCCGCCGTGCTGGTGCGCCGGATCGGCAAGCAGGCGGGATGATGGAGATGACCACAGCACGTCAGCGACCGGGCCGCTATGGTCGGTTCGGCGGACAGTTCGTGGCGCCGGTGCTGCTCCCGGTGCTTGACCGGCTGGAGGCCGCCTTTGACGATGCCTGGTCCGACCCGTCCTTCCACCGTGAACTCGAAGGCCTACTCGCGCGCTTCGTCGGTCGGCCGACGCCGATCTTCGAGACCACCACGTTCGCTTCGGTCAATGGCGGCGCGCGCATCATCCTCAAGCGCGACGACCTGACCTTCAATGGCGGCAATTATGCCAACTCTGCCCTCGGCCAGTGCCTTCTCGCCGCCCGGATGGGATTCCGTTCCGTTGTCACCGATACGGGTTCGGGCCAGAACGGCGTCGCAGCCGCCGCTGTCGCAGCAAGGCTCGGGCTCGGTTGTACGATCTACATGGGCAGCCGCGATGCTGCGCGCCATGCCGCGACGATCAAGAAAATGCGCGCTTTCGGCGCGGATCTGAAGGTGGTCGAGGATGCAGAACGGACATTGAGCTCAGCGACCTCGGCCGCAACCCGCCACTGGATGGGCAACAGCGCCACGTCAGCCTATCTGGCCGGCGCCCCCATCGGCCCGCATCCCTATCCGGCCATGGTCAGCGCCTTCCAGGCGGTGATCGGCCGCGAGACACGGCTGCAGCTGATCGAGGCTGGCATACTGCCGAAGGCTATCCTATCGGCCGTCGGCGGCGGTTCCTCCACGATCGGCATCTTTTCCGCATTCGTCGGTGACCCGCAGATCCGGCTGATCGCGGTCGAGGCTGGCGGAACGGGCGGTGATGGTGCGCTGCATTCGGAGCGGCTCGGCAAAGGCCGGCGCGGCATATTCCACGGCGCCGAAACGCTCGTACTGGCTGACGAACACGGACAGATCCTGCCCGTCGCTTCGGTCGCGCCGGGGCTGGCCTATCCAGGTTCTGCACCTGAAATTGCCGACCTCGTCGAGCGCGGCCGCGTGGAAACCATCGCCATCGCCGACGACGAGGCACGCCAGGCCGTGCTTGGGCTCGCAGCCCGGGAGGGCATCCTCGTTTCCCTCGAGGCAGGGCACGCCGTCGCGGCAGCCGAACGCATCGCGAGGCTCTATGATCGCAACCACGCAATCGTCGTGATGGTGCCCGCCGCCGGCGACAAGGACCTCGACATGATCTGGCCCGGAGACTGACGATGGCACGCAAAGGCAACCGGATCGACCTGATGTTCCGCCGGCTCAAATCCGAGGGACGCAGCGCCTTCGCGACCTTCACCCTGTCCAGCGACCCGTCCTTCGACGAAAGCCTCGCGCGCCTGCGTCTGCTGGTGCGAAACGGCATCGATCTCCTCGAGATCGGACATCCGTTCTCCGATCCGATCCTCGATGGTGCGACGATCCAGAAGGCCAACCGCCGGGCACTCGCCGCGGGCGGCAGCCTCTCTCGCACATTCGACCTCTGCGCCGCCTTCCGTGCCGAGGACGACATGACACCCATCATATTGATGGGCTATGCGAACCCCATCGTGACCATGGGATACGATGCGTTCGTGGCTCGCGCCGCCGCAGCGGGAATCGACGGCCTCATCGTCGCCGATCTGCCATTGCGCGAGGCAGAGCCCCTTCTCGATGTTGTTTCCCGCAAGGGCCTGTTCTTCATCCCGCTCGCGGCGCCAACGGTCGCCGCGGAAGACTTTACTTCCCGCCATGCCGGCGTCGGGGGTTTCCTGTATTGCATCCCCGTGGTCGGGCCGACCGGCGGTCCCTCCGCCTCCACACAGGCCATTGCCGAAGCTGTCGCCCGGTGTCGGCTGGCGAGCGATCTCCCGGTCATGGTTGGCTTCGGCGTGAAGAGCCCTCGAATGGCCGCCGCTGTCGCCGAGATTGCCGATGGCGTTGTTGTGGCTTCAGTGCTTATCGAGGAATTCGAGCGGATGAGGATCGAACGGGGCGGAGAGGGCTTTGCCGCCGCAGCGGGCGACCTGACCATGGAATATCGGCGCGGGATCGATGGAGTTCTCGCCATTCGTGAGTGAGAAGTATCGCGCTGAAGGCCGATGTCGGGTTATTCCGGACGAGCGTGCATTTGACAGGCTCGAGGCGATCCGGCGACACTCATCGTGGGCCCAACGTCGACCTGATAACACCGTCAAATCCCTTTCGACCCACAGTCACGCCGAATGCGGATGTCACTCTTCGATGTCCTGCGGGGTTGGGAACTCCAACCTCCTGTGTGCCAACTCTTGGAACTCCGCTGCCGACACGGGCTTGCTGAACAGATATCCCTGCATTTCGTCGCAGTTGTTGTCCTGTAGGAACTGCATCTGCTCCTTGGTTTCTACGCCTTCGGCGATTACTCTCAGGTTGAGCTTTTGGCCGAGGAGAATGATCGCGCTGGCAACCGTCCGGTCGCTCTCGTTCGAGGCAAGATCGTTGATAAACGATTTGTCGATCTTAAGACGTGTGACGGGGAAATTCTTCAGAGCACTCAGGCTGGAATACCCTGTCCCAAAGTCATCAATGGAAAGCTGCACGCCCAGCGACTGCAATTCGGACATCGTATCGAGAGCCTGACCGATGTCCTGCATGATCAGGCTCTCGGTCAGTTCCAGTTCGAGAAGATTCGCTGCGAGATTGCTGGCTTTCAACGCGTTCCGAACGTGCGCTACCAGATTCTTGTCGGAGAACTGACGCGCCGAAACGTTTACGCATACGCTTGTCGGTCTAAGCCCGGCGTCTTGCCATGCCTTGTTCTGTCGGCACGCTTCGGTGATCACCCATTCGCCAATCGGCACAATGAGGCCGGTCTCTTCCGCTAGCGGAATGAACTCCGCCGGCGAGATCCGGCCCATCACTGGGTGGTTCCAGCGAAGCAGAGCCTCTGCGGCGAAGATCTCGCCAGTTCGCAGGTCTATCTGTGGTTGGTATTCCAGGATCAATTCCGAGCGGGCAATTGCGTTGCGCAATTGTTCATGAAGCATCAGCTTCTGATGCGCCTTGGCATTCAAATCGGAAGAATAGAACTGGAAATTGTCGCGGCCGATGTTCTTGGCTTGATACATCGCGGCGTCAGCGTTGGCGAGTAGTGTCTGAGTGTCGGCGCCATCCGCAGGATAGTTGGCAATGCCGATGCTGCAGGTCACTTGAAGCTTGTGCCCCCCGATCTGGAGTGGGGCGGAGATGGCGTCGATGAGTCTTTGGCAAGTGGTGGCAGCAGCATTTGTGTCTTTCGGCCGATCCGGCAGAAGGATGACGAACTCATCTCCACCTATCCTGACGACGCTGTCGGATACCTGCACGTGCTGTTGCATCCGCTTGGCAACAATTTGCAGAAGCTCGTCGCCAGCCTCGTGGCCGAGACTGTCGTTCACGAGCTTGAACCTGTCCAGGTCAATGAACATGACAGACACACTCTGATCGCGGCTTGCAGCGCGCTCGATCGCCTGGGAAACCCGGTCGCTCAGAACCGTACGATTGGGAAGGTTCGTCAGCACATCGTGGGTGGCTATATATTGGATGCGCTCCTCGGCGAGTTTCCTTTCGATCGCTATGCCTGCGATGCGCGTTGCGACATCGATGAGGGCTCTCTCCGAATCGGTAGGCTGGCGTATGGTCTCCGAATACATCGCGAAGGTACCGAGCACCGGGCCTGCATGCGAGATGATCGGTGCCGACCAGCAGGCACGATAGCCGAAGGTTGACGCCAGGCCTCGATAGTCGGCCCAGAGCGGGTCGGCCTGGATGTCCGCGACGATGACAGGTTCACGGCGATGAACGGCAGTGCCGCATGAACCAACATTTGGTCCGACCCTCACGCCGTTGATCGCGTCAATATAGGCGGGATGGAGACTTGGAGCAGCACCATGCCATAGATGCAGTCCGTCGGCGTCGAGCAGCAATACGGACCCGACAATGCCCGTTAGCTGTCCCTCGATGAGATGAACAAGCTCGGTCAGAATATCCTGCAGCGGCGCCGCCGTTGCGATCATTTCGAGAACTTTTGCCTGGCCCTTGCCCAGCATTTCCGAACGCTTGCGTTCTGTTATGTCCCTGGCGATGCCAACCAAGCCGAAAACGACATTGTTTTCGTCGCGCAATAGCATCTTGGTTGACGCAAGCCATTTGCGCGTGCCGGTCGCATCGAGAACGCATTCTTCCCGATCGATCATCGGTATTTCGGTTGCCAGGATCGCCAGTTCGGACTCGCGAAAAGACTTCGCCAATTCGGGCGAATGGAAGTCTGCATCGGAAAGGCCGATCATTTCGGCTGGGGTCCTGCCGCAATCAGTCGCGAGCGCCTTGTTGGCGACGACAAAGCGGCATTCCAGATCCTTGACCCAAAGGTAGTCTGGCACTGTGTCGATCAGATGCTGCAACGACAGGCGCTCATTGGCAAGTGCCGCATTCGCTATCTTGTCGGAAACATCCTCATGGGTGGCGACCCATCCACCGTCAGCCATAGGCTGGTGACAAATGCGGATGACCCTGCCATCGCTGAGTTCAGCGTTGCGCACATGGCTGCGGCCGGCGACTTCGGCTGAGATGCAAAAGGCATGGTATTCCTCGGCCGGGTCCATCGGACAAATGCCGCTTTGAAAACGAAGGTCGATAATTTCCCGAAGCGCCATGCCGGGTTGCAGCAGCTCGGGGTCCAGACGGTAGAGTTCGGCATATCGATCATTGCTGAGGACCAATCGGTGCTCACCGTCAAAAACGCACACGCCTTGAGAAATGTTGTCCATCGCCGTCTGGTAGCGCAGCATCTGAGCCATCAGAGTCGGCAGCAAAGAAAGGGTATCCGTGGCGGAGCCCGAAGCGGCTGAGCCATCGGACGTGTAACGCGGAGTCGATGTTTTCGACTTTCGTTCCAAAGACACTCATGCCTCCTTTATCGGCAACATGGTGGACTATTGCCGGTGGAGGATGAATGAAATATTAAGCCTTGCTAAAGCAAGCGTGCGTTCGGCGTACGAGACCGCACATTGGTTGTCTCCCATAGGGCGGTTGGTGCCGAAGGGCTGGGGCCAATCTCAAAGCCAGCAAAGTCTCCACTCATGTGGTGCGCCTATGAGGCGTTCTTTCGAACCCGACCGGAAGCCATCGGCGAGCCAATTCCAAGCCTTTCGAGGCCAAGCTTGATCTCAGGCGCGTCCATAAATAGCTCCCATAGCAGCCCCGACCGATGGTTCTCGATCATTGCCACGATCGGCCCCTGGTTTATGGCGAGATAGCTCTTGGAAATCCACCGGCCATCGGCCGCGAACGCATCGACGAAGCCGTAGCGACCCCACAATCGGCCATGGGCAATCGCAAGATAGTGCCTCAGCGCGGCTTCGGCTGCCGCGGGCAGATATGGAAAACTGGAAAGGGCCGCGGTTGGGGCAATAATGCCGAGGTCGTTGTCTGGCGCGCTGGTGACATAACTCCTCGGTCCATGTGACGACGTCAGCCCCCAGCAAGCCGCACCATAGCCGGCATGCGCGTTCGGATTGGCCACGGCGTGCGCATGGTGAATCGAACTATGGGCCAGGTTCTGTTCCCAGTAGTTGCAATATTCGTCGAGCATCCGGCTCGGATCAAGGCCGCAGAATGAGCAATGAGCCAGAAACAAAGGACCTCCAAACGGCCGGCCCACCGGCAGTATGTGGCCGTAGTAGCTGTTGCCATTTCGCAAGGCGCCATTTCCGGCCCAGCCGCGATGAAAGATGTTGCCGTCAATCGCGTGTTGTCCCGCGCCGGCCGCGAGAATGTAGGCTATCAGACCCTCGTTCCAACCGGTGATTGGAAGCCCCATCTTCCATTGGTGTTTTGGGCTCCAATGCCAGGACAGCGCCTCGGATGGGCCGAGCGTGTACCAATGCCATTCAACGTCATCGACCAATTGCTGGATTTGTGTTCGTAGTAGCTGCTCTTCGAAATCGTCGTCATCAAAATATTGACGTGCGCAAATCAAGCCCTGCAGGAGGAGGGCGGTCTCGACGAGATCGCTGCCGTCGTCATAGCGCGAGAACGGGACAACGTGTCCGGTTGCACCGTTTATGAAATGCGGGAATGCGCCATGAAAGCGTGGGACTGTTCCCAGAAAGGCGACGATTCGAAGCATTCTCTCAATCGCTTGCCGGCGCCCGATCCAGCCACGACTGACGGCGACGATGATAGCAAGGAACGAGAAGCCCGAGCCTCCGATGGAGACGAGATCATTGCGCGCGTCGCCCCAGGTCAACCGGCGATCATAGGCGAGTCCGCTCACGGGATGCGCACCCTCCCAGAAATAGGCAATCGTCGCCCTCTGGACGTGGTCGAGCAGGTCTTCGAGCGGCGTTGCATGGGGTGGCGTCTTCGTCATGGAAGCTGGGAAGCTCGGCGTTGAGGTTTGGCCTCGTACCACATGACAGCGAAATGATCTTGTTGTTGCACACGTGGTAGCCAGCGGTTGATGGCCGCGCTGATAGGTCGGACATATGACTTCGTTGTCCAACAGCAATTTCCGCAGAACAAACCCTGCCAGCCGGGCCGTTCCACACACGCGTCAGAGCCAGCTATCGGTGGCAATCAACAGTCAGGCGCCTTGAGAAGCAGCAATAGAGCGGCTTCAGGTCGGCAGATATTCGTTGGCCTCGAAGACATGGTGGTGAACCTTGCCGATGAAAAGCTTGAGAAGCTCCGCAGTCACGTTGCGGCTCTCGAAGCGCACATCGGACTGCAATGCCGCTTCTACGGCCGCCATGTCGGGATAGCGGATCGCGAGCGCCATGGCGTATTCGGGGGCACCCTCGTCACGCTCGGTGCCGTCGAGCACCCTCACTTCCTCCGCGCCGGGAAACTGCGTCCAGAGCGGCACCAGACGCGCCTTCACGAAGGCTCGGAATTCTGCCTCGCGGCCCTCGAGGATTTTGCCTTCAAACAGTGCGTAACGGATGATCATCGGGTACTCCAGCGCGCGAGCCACCGCCGGCGGACGACATCGCCGGTTGGAAGGCCTCGGATTGTCTTGAGAAGGAGGCGGGCCGGATCACGGCCCGCCAGGGCATGTCGAGAGAGGGCGTCCGGGGCTTACTTGCCCCAGATCTTCTTGTATTCGTCGCGATAGCCGTTATCGGGGTCGAAGGTGTTCTTCGGACCGCCGTCGAACTCGACATTGTCAGAGGTCACGACATGCAGCGGCGACACGTAGCCCGACCATTGTTCGCCTGAAATCGCGCGGTTCAATTCGTCGATGAGCTGCCAACCTTGCAGGTTGAGCGGCTCGGCAACAGTGACCTTCTGGTACTGCTTGGAGCGGATGCGCTGATAGGCGCTTTCCGAACCGTCGCCGGCGGCAACGCTGATCGGCGCACCGTCGCCCGCGATACCTGCCGCTGCAAGCGAAGGCCCCATGAAGTCGAAATAGAGGTCGTTAATCGCCAGCGAGTGCGTCCACTTGTCTCCGTATTTCTGCAGGAGCGTCGTGGTCAGCTGCGGCATGCGCTGCGAGGTTTCAGCAATCGGCGTGTCGACATATTCGAGCACGGTGCCACCCAGCGTCTCGATCTCCTGCTTCATCCGGTCGGCCTTGGCGATCGCAATCGCATAGGTCGAATCGGTGAAGATGATGACGCCCGGCTTGCCGCCGGCATCGACATAGGCGTAGTCCGCGGCGGCCTTGGACACTTCCATCGCATCGGTCGTGACATTGGCGAAGACGCCGACCTCGGGCACGGGGCCGACGGCCGAGGCGGCATGCCAGGACACCATGGGGATCTTGGCGTTCTTCGCCTCGTCCATCGCCGTCTGCTGTTCGACGGCATCGAAACCATTGATGATGATGCCGTCGGGCTTGAGCGTCATGGCCTGGCCGAAGGCTCCGGTGCGGCCGTCGATCGAGCCCGCGCCATCGAGCACGGTCACGGTCCAGCCGATGGCTGTGGCCGCTTCCTGGATGCCGTTGACGACGCCAAGGATGCCGCCGTTCTTCATGTCGGCCGCGAGAATGACGATGCTCTTGCCGGCCTGGGCCTTCGGGCCGGTGGTCGGGCCGTCCCACTTGTCAACCTTGGTCGCGTATTTTTCGACCACCGCTTTGGCGTCGGCCATGGCGTCGGCGAGCGCGGGTGTAGCGGCAACCATCGCCAGAATGGCGACGCTGCCCTGCAGGAATTGTCTACGGTTCATTGGTTCCTCCTCCGTTAGACCAAAATGATGGAAATCTCAGACGGCGCTCCTCACGCCGCGCCCTTGGTGGTGGGCGCCGGGCGCTTGATGACGGCGCCCTTCTTGCGCTGGGCGTAACCGGCGATGCCGATGGCGACCAGCAGTGTCACACCATTGAACATCGGCTCGACAAAGAACGAACCGCCGAACTGTTGGATGCCGGCGATGCCGACGGCCAGAATGATGACGCCGATAAGGGTGCCCCAGACATTGACGCGACCGGGCTTGATCGTCGTGGAGCCGAGGAAGGCGCCCACCAACGCCGGCAGGAGATATTCGAGGCCGACGCTGGCTTGGCCGATCCGGAGTTTTGAGGCGAGCAGCACGCCGGCCAGCGCCGAAAGAAAGCCGGAGCAGATGAAGGCGCCGATCACGAACTTGCGCACGGGAATGCCGTTGAGCGCGGCTGCCTTCGGGTTGGCGCCGATCGCATAGACGTAGCGGCCCATCGGCGTGTATTCGAGTGCGACATACATGACGATGGCGATGGCGAGCACATAAAAGCCGGTGATCGGCAGGCCCAGCACCATTGTGCCATTGAGCGCATAGAAGGCATCGGGCAGGACGCCGACGACCTGCCGGCCGCCGGTATGCCACAGCGCGATCGCATAGAGCACGGTGCCGGTACCGAGCGTGGCGATGAAGGAATCGATCTTGGCGACCTCGACCAGCAGGCCGTTGAGGAAGCCCGTGATCACGCCGAGGAGGAGCACGGCCAGGACCGCAATCGGCCAGGGAAAGCCGTACATGGTCTGCAGCGAAATCGCGAGGATGTGCCAGAGCACGATACCGTAGCCGATGGTCAGGTCGATGCGGCCGGCCGCCATCGGGATCATGGCCGCGAGCGACAGGAGCGCGATGATCGCCTTGTTGGAGATGATCGAGCGCAGGTTGAGCAGCGTCGGGAACGTGTCCGACAGCAGGATCGAGAACAGCAGGATGAGGAACACGGTCAGCAGGACCAGGCCGTAGACCGGAATGAAGCGGGCAATCTTCTGGCCGGTCGTCAGGCCCTGCAATTCGCTTCGGGTCGGCTCGAGCGCGGTGGATTGGATGGACTGCATGGTCGGACTTCCTCTCAGGCGGCTTCGGAGGCCGAAGCCGCCGATATCAGGGACTGGACGCTGAGCTCCGCTCCCTCGAGTTCACGGACGATGGCGCCGCGCGAAAAGACCAGTGCGCGGTGGCAGATATGGGCGACTTCCTCGAAGTCGGTGGAAACGACGATGACCGCGAGGCCGGATTCGAGTGCGCGGGCGATGAGGCGGTAGATATCGGCCTTGGCGCCGACATCGACACCAGCTGTTGGGTCCTCGGCGATCAGCAACTGGCGGCCGGTCGCCAGCCAGCGGCCGACGATGACCTTCTGCTGGTTGCCCCCGGAGAGCGCTTCGATGGCGATGTCGGGATCGTTGGGCCGGAGCCCGACGCTCTCGCCGATGGCGCGTGCATTGGCGGCCTCCTGCGATGGCGACAGAAGAGAGAATAATCCGCGTCCCGTGGCGCCGGGATTGAGGAAGGTGTTTTCGCGGATCGTCAGCGACATCGCGGCCGACTCCTCCGTGCGATCACGCGCGATCAGGCCGACGCCCGATTTCATGGCCGAGATCGAGGACGAGAGGTCGGGCACCCTGCCGTGGATCGCAACATCGCCGGTGAAGGGTTCGCTGCCGAACAGCGCGCGGCCGACCAGCTCCTGGCCTGCGCCGCGCAATCCCACGAGGCCCAGGAGTTCGCCGCGCCTGATATCGAAGGAGATCGGCGCGGTGTCGGTGCAAGTGAGCTCGCGCACCTTGACCACCGGCTCTCCGACCTTGGTATGGGCGCGGACGAAGAGTTCGGACGCCGAGCGGCCGACGATCATCTCGATCAGTTCGTTGGGATTGGTATCGGCCACGGGCTTCTGCCCGACGAGCTTGCCGTCGCGCAGCACCGCGACGCGATCGGCGATGCGGAAGATCTCGTCGAGGCGGTGCGAGACATAGATCATGCCGACGCCACGCTCCTTGAGCGGGCGGATCGCGGCGAAGAGCCGTTCCACCTCGTCGGCCGGCAGGCTTGCCGTGGGCTCGTCGAGCACCAGCACATCGGCTTCGACGGCAAGCGCGCGGGCGATCGCCACCAGCGACTTTTCGGTCCGGGTCAGCTGCGACACGCGGGTGGAGGAATCGAAATCGCATCCGACCAGGCGGAGCGCTTCGGTGGCGCGGGCTTCGGTGGACCGCCAGTTGATGAGGCCCGAACGCAGCGAGAAGCCCTGGGCGAGCCCGACATTCTCACCGACCGTCATCCAGTCGATCAGCCCAAGGTCCTGGTGGATGAAGGCGACGGGCTGGCGCGTATTCGGCTGCGGCGGTCGGTGGTGATAGGGCGCACCCTTGAACAGGATCTCGCCACTATCAGGCTTGTAGATCCCGGCCAGCGTCTTGATCAGGGTGGACTTGCCCGCGCCGTTCTCGCCAAGGAGAGCAAGAATCTCACCCTTGCCGAGATCGACCGAAACGGAGGAAAGCGCACGCGTGCCGCCGAACGACTTGGTGATGGAGCGGAACTCCAAAAGCCTGTCCTCTGCCACGGTCACTCCTCCCAAAGGCCTGTTCAGTTATATGTTATCGATAACATTTTCGGTCGAGTCAAGTGCAAAAGGCGACGTGCCTATCGTTGCCTCAAATCACCGATTGGTCTGAAAGCCATCCAGCAGGCGCATCGCCTCGGCCGAGTCCCTCGGTCCGAGCCCCGCCATGCAGAGCAGCCGGTTGATCTCGACTGCCTGCGCCGTCAGCGGCATAGGGGTCTTCGTCTTCATCGCGAAGGCCTGGAGGGAATCAAGGTCCTTCAGCATGTTGTCGATGCGCCCCGTCGGCGCGTAGTCGCGGGCGGCGAATTTCGCCATGAATTCTTGCATGATGCGGTTGTCGGCCCGTCCACCGGCCAGCGCCGCGGGGATCAGTGCGGGATCGACGCCGCCGGCTTCGGCGAGCTTGACGGCCTCGGCGACCGCCTGGAACAGCACGCCGCAGAACAACTGGTTGATCAGCTTCACCGTCTGGCCAGCGCCGGACGGGCCCATTAGGGTGTAGTTTGCAGCGAGATGCTGCATGACCTCGCGGGCACGCTCGAAATCCTCGGGCGCCCCCCCGGCCATGATGGTCAATTTACCGGCCAGAGCGCCGGGCATGCCGCCCGAGAGCGGGCAATCCACCCAGGCCATGCCGCTGTCGGCCTTGAGCCGCGCCGCCATGTCGGCCGTATCAGCCGGATCGATCGACGACATATCGATCAGGAGCTTCTCGGGTGCGGCTGCGGTCGCGACGCCGTCCTTGCCGAACACGGCCGCACGGACGATGTTTGCGTGGTTGAGGCTGAGGATGCAGAAGCGCGAGGCAGCCACTGCCTCGGCAGCGCTCGCAGAGGCCAGCGCGCCCTTTTCGACGAGAGCGGCAACCTTCTGGCTGTCGAGATCGAAGACCCGCACCGCGTGACCGGTCTCCAGCAGGCGCGTGGCGATCGCCGATCCCATGATCCCGGCGCCGATGACTGCGACCGTGCTAAGCCTTTCGGATGACATTGCTTTCCTCGTCTGCTTGCCTGATGGCAATGGCTGCCAGTGCCGACGCTATCACCTGCCCATGGGGAGGTGAAACATCGATGGTGATGACGCCGGGTTCGCCGGTCGGGTCTTCGAGCGTCGCAAGCTGGCTCTTCAGAAGCGAGGCCGGCATGAAATGGCCGCGCCGCGCTGCCATCCGCTCGGCAAGCATGGCTTCAGAGCCGCTCAGGAAGACGAAGACCACGCGACCGTCGGCAAAGCTGCGCAGGCGGTCGCGATAGATCTTCTTCAGGCTGGAGCACGAGACCACGAGACCTTCAGGGCCAGCGTCTCCGATTTCCGCGCCGATTTTGTCCAGCCAAGGAAAGCGGTCGTCGTCGGTCAGCGGGATTCCTTGCGCCATCTTGGCGACATTCGACGCCGGATGCAGCGTGTCGCCTTCTACGAAGGGCATGCCGAGCTTGGCGGCAATCGCCTCGCCGACGAGGCTCTTGCCGCATCCCGAGACGCCCATGATCACATAGATCGTGGCCTCAGAGCGAAGTGGTGATGCCGCCATCAACATAAAGCATGTGTCCATTGATAAAGGAGGAAGCCTTGCCTGCCAGGAAGACGGCGGCGCCGACGAGTTCCTCGACCTCGCCCCAACGACCGGCCGGGGTGCGCTTTTCAAGCCATGCCGAGAATTCCGGATTGTCCACAAGGGCCCGGTTGAGCGGCGTGCGGAAATAGCCGGGGCCGATGCCATTGATCTGCAGGCCATATTTCGCCCAGTCGGTCGCCATGCCACGTGTCAGGTTCTTCACTGCGCCCTTGGTGGCGGTGTAGGGGGCGATCGAGGGCCGGGCGAGTTCGCTCTGCACCGAACCGATATTGATGATCTTGCCGGCGCCGCGCTTGATCATGTGACGGGCGACCGCCTGGCTGGTGTAGAAGACGCTGGAAATGTTGGTGCGCAACAGTTCCTCCCACTTCTCGGCGGGAAAATCCTCGAGCGGTGTGCGGAACTGCATGCCGGCATTGTTGACGAGGATATCGATCGCGCCGATTTCGGCCTCGATCCGGTCGATGCTCTCGGCGACGCTGGGCAGGGTGACATCGAACGACAGGCCATGCGCAACATAGCCCTTCGCCGTGAGATCCTGCGCGGCCTTCTCGACCTTTGCGGCATCGCGGCCATTGATCACGACGCCGGCGCCATGCGCGGCGAGGCCCTCGGCAAGCGCCAGACCGATGCCCTGGCTGGAGCCGGTGACGAGCGCGCGTTTGCCGCCGAGATCGAAAAGCGGTGACATGATTCTGATCCTCCATCGCCCGCGTGACCGTTTCGATCTGCTTCCTGCGATCTTGTCGGCGGGATGTCAAACCTGACGTCGGCAAGCTTGACAAGTTGGGTTCGGAATATATGTTATCGATAACATTTTCAAGCCGTGCCAAGCGGAAATTTTTGGAGGATCCATTGTCGAAGCCCGAAATCCTGATGATCGGACCATACCCGGATTGGGACATGGCGCCGCTGGAAGACGCTTATTGCGTCCACAAGCTATGGCAGGACGACAACAAGGTTTCTCTGATCGAGGCGCATGCCGCGGACATTCGCGCCATCGCCACGCGTGGCGAACTCGGCGCCAAGGCAGATCTGATGCAGCGGCTGCCGAACCTGGAAATCGTCTCCTGTTATGGTGTGGGGACCGATGGCATCGACCTCGCCTATGCAAGGACAAACAATATTCGCGTCACCAATACGCCCGATGTGCTGACTGGCGATGTCGCCGACATCGGTATCGCGCTCGCACTCGCCATTGCGCGACAGGTTCCGGCTGGCGATGCGCATGTGCGCAGCGGGCAGTGGTCGAAGGGCAATTTTTCGCTTGCCACGCGGTTCTTCGGCAAGAAGGTGGGCATTGCCGGCATGGGAAGGATCGGCGAGGCGCTTGCGCGTCGGGTCGCTGCCTTCGATTGCGAGATCCGTTATTTCGCCCGCAATCGCCGCGAGGCACTCGATTGGGCTTTCGAACCCGATCTGGTCGAACTGGCGAAGTGGTCGGATTTTCTCTTGGTCACGTTATCGGGCGGCCCGACGACGTCAGGTATCGTCAGCGCCAAAGTGCTGGATGCGCTTGGCCCCGATGGCTTTCTCGTGAACATCGCGCGGGGCACGACAGTGGACGAGGCGGCGCTGCTCAAGGCGCTGGAAACCAACGCGATCAAGGGCGCCGGCCTCGACGTCTTTCTGGGCGAGCCCAATATCGACAGCCGCTTCGCCGCGCTCGACAATGTGGTTCTCTATCCGCATCATGGTTCGGGCACGGAGGAGACGCGACGCGCCATGGGTAGGCTGGTGCGGGATAATCTCGCAGCCCATTTCGCCGGCCAACCGCTCCTTACTCCCGTCGTCTGAGGCCCAGTCATGAAAGCCATCGTCATCCACGCAGCCCATGACCTCCGGATCGAGGAACGCGAACCAGAGCGAGCCGGTCCGGGCCAGGTTGAGATCGCGCTCGAAGCCGGCGGCATCTGCGGCTCCGATCTGCATTATTTCAACCATGGCGGTTTCGGCACGGTGCGGCTCAAGGAGCCGATGATCCTCGGCCATGAAGTGGCCGGGCGTGTCACAGCATTGGGATCTGGCGTCTCGAATCTCGCCGTCGGGGATCGGGTTGCGATATCGCCGAGCCGGCCCTGCAACACCTGCCTCTATTGCCTGAAGGGGCAGCAGAACCAGTGCCTCAACATGCGCTTTTATGGATCGGCCATGCCCTTTCCACACATCCAGGGCGCCTTTCGCCAGACCCTCGTCGCCGAGGATTGGCAGTGCCATAAGGTTGAGGACGGCGTCTCGATCAACGAGGCGGCGATGGCAGAGCCCTTTGCCGTCACGCTGCATGCGGTCAATCGCGCCGGCGGGCTGCTCAACAAGCGGGTGCTCGTCACCGGCTGCGGCCCGATCGGCGCACTCGCGATCATCGCGGCCCGTGCACATGGCGCCCGCGAGATCGTGGCGACCGACGTCATGAACGGCGTGCTCGAACTTGCCGCGAAGATCGGCGCCGATCGGACGATCAATGTCGCCGAGCACCCCGAGCAGCTTGCCGCCTATGGTGCCAACAAAGGATATTTCGACGTAATGTTCGAAGCCTCGGGCAACGAGCGCGCAGTGCGTTCCGGGCTAGAGGTGCTGGCGCCGCGCGGGGTTCTTGTGCAGCTCGGCCTTGGCGGCGATATCGCGATCCCGCAGAACATGATTGTCGCGAAGGAAATCGAGATGCGCGGCACGTTCCGCTTCCATCAGGAATTCGGACTGGCTGTCGACCTGATCAACAGGAAGAGGGTCGACCTGAAGCCGCTGCTGACGGGCGTCTACGCGCTGGACGATGCCGTTGCGGCATTCGAGACTGCCGGTGATCGCAACAGGTCGATGAAGGTTCAGATCGCTTTCTAGATTTCGTCTGCGCCGATCGCCTGAAGGGCTGCACGTGCGACGACCAGATCCTGATCGCCGGTTCCCGAGCCGACGCCGATGCCGCCAGCGAGCTTTCCGCCGAAGCGGATCGGCAGGCCGCCGGGCAGGTTGGTCGCCGTGCCCTTGGTCACGACGGCAAATGTCACGCCCGCCTCGAAGGGCAGGTTGCCCGACGGTGCATTGTGGGATGCCGAAAAGCGCGCCTTTCCGGTGGCGGTCTCGATCGACAGATATTTTGCGCCATCCATCCGGACGCTGCCCACCAGCACGCCGCTCGCATCGACGATGACAATATTCTGTGGCACGCCGATTTCCTCGGCCTTGGCGACGGCTGCGGCCAGCGCGTCAAGGGCTCCGCGGTGGGTTAGGGCAATGGTCTCTCTAAAGCTGGTCATGGTGGCCTCGAAGTGTCAGGCGCTGTCCCGGAGGACGACGCGATAAGGTGTCAATGTCATTTCGTCGGAGCCGCGGCCCTTGCCCTGCAGCGCTTGCAGCACGCGGCCGGCCGCAAGCTGTCCGATGTCATAGCATCCGACATTGATCGTCGTGATGCGCGGATAACAGGAGGCCGAGATTTCGTAATCACCGAAGCCGGCAATCGCAATGTCGCCGGGCACTTTCATGCCGCGCCGCTGACACTCCATCAGCGCGCCGAAGGCCGAGAGGTCCGAAACGCAGAGCACGACTTCGGTATCCGGCCAGCGCTCCAGCATCGAGACAATCGCCTGGCCGCCCTGTTCGGTGGAAATCGGCGGGATGCCGAAGGAGATGACGCGACCCTGCGGCAGGCCAAGTTCAGCAAGCGCCTGCTGGAAACCCTCCTTGCGCTGATTGCCGCGCGTGTCGCGCTCGGTCGTGCCGCCGATATAGCCGAAACGGCGATAGCCGCGCTCGGCTGCGAGCGTCCGGACCAGCAGCGCCATCGCCTCCTTGTTGGAGAAGCCCACGACCTGGTCCACTGGGTCCGGCGGGATATCCCAGGTCTCGACGACCGGAATGCCGGCATTGCGCAACAGTTTTCGCGCCCGCTGCGAATGCGTGCCGCCGGTCAGGATCATCCCCTCGGGCCGGCGGCGGAGCATGGATTCGACGAGTTTCTCTTCTTTCTCCATGGAATAGTCGGTGTAGCCGAGCAGCAGGTCCAGCCCGCTGTTCTCGAGAGCGTCCGTTATGCCGCGTGCGGTATCGGAAAAATTCGAATTGTTGATCGATGGCACCAGTGCGGCGATGAAACCGGTGCGACCCGAGGACAGGCTGCCGGCCGACTGGTCGAGCACGTAGCCGAGCGCATTGACCGCCGCTTCGATCTTCTCCCGCGTAGCCTTGGAAACGACGCCGTCATGACGAAGGGCACGAGATACGGTCATGGTCGAGACGCCGGCATGGCGCGCGACATCGGCCATGGTCGCCTG
The DNA here is from genome assembly GCF_057586295.1 of Rhizobium sp. SRI_017. NCBI lineage: Bacteria > Pseudomonadati > Pseudomonadota > Alphaproteobacteria > Hyphomicrobiales > Rhizobiaceae > Rhizobium > Rhizobium sp. SRI_017. Next base: position 200,970 of record NZ_JBYCZP010000007.1, read on the forward strand.
GTTGCCGAGTTCTCTCGACTTTCCATCCTGAGAGTTGTTCGCGGCCACCTGACTTCCCTTGAATCTCCTGAGCCTGGCATGCTTTGATCTTGCAGACTCTTCGCTGGTTGAAAAGTCTGCTTATCGCTGGAAAAGTCCGGCGACGAAATCACTTGATCCGAGCCCTACATTTGTTATCGATAACATAGATTTGCAAAGCATGGGAGGCAAGGGGATGTTCGGAGAAATAGAGGGCACGGGCTTCGAGGTGCTGGACGACCGTTTCCAAGCCTGCTTCGTCGGCCATGCGCGGGTCGAGCGCCTGTGGACAGGAGCACGCTGGCTCGAGGGTCCGGCCTGGTTCGCCGCAGGCCGGTATCTCGTCTTCTCGGACATTCCGAACAATCGCATCCTGCGTTATGACGAAACATCGGGCCGTGTCTCGGTGTTTCGCGAGCCTTCGAACAACGCCAACGGCAATACGGTCGACCGGACCGGGCGGCTCGTCTCCTGCGAACATCTCAGCCGGCGGGTGACGCGCACCGGTTATGACGGCCGGATCGAGGTGATCGCAGACAGGTTCGAGGGCAAGCGGCTCAATTCGCCGAACGACGTCGTCGTGAAATCCGACGGCTCGATCTGGTTCACCGATCCGTCCTACGGCATCCTGCATGACTACGAGGGCGATTATGGCGTCCAGGAGGTGGATGGCTGCCATGTTTATCGGGTCGATGGTTCGACCGGCGCCATCACACGCGTCGCCGCCGATTTCGTGAAGCCCAACGGCCTTGCATTTTCTCCTGACGAGGGCCTGCTCTACGTGGCCGATACCGGCGCCTCGCACCTCAAGGATGGGCCGAAGCACATCCGCAAATTCGCCGTGAACGCCGACAATTCGCTCACCTCACTCGGTGTCTTCGCCGAGGCGACGGTGGGCATGTTCGACGGCTTCCGGGTCGATACCAAGGGACGTATCTGGACCAGCGCCGGCGACGGCGTGCATTGCTACGATCCGGACGGCACCCTGATCGGCAAGGTGCACATCCCCGAATTCGTTTCGAACCTCACCTTCGGCGGCGAAAAGCGGAACCGGCTGTTCATCACCGGGACGACATCGCTCTATGCAGTCTATGTTACGGTGACAGGCATCAAGTTGCCCGGCGCCTGATGCCGGGCAGGCGCCGGGCAATGCACGAACTGCTTCACGAATTCGCGGCCCAACCCGACTTTCCGGTCGCGCGCCGCACATGTCGATCTTGGCGAAGGCATCCCCCAAGCCAGTATGGTGACGCCGCCTTCTTGGGAGTTTGCCGTCGATTTCGGCCATAATATCGGCTCGTCACGCCGTCGCAAGTTAATCACTCTTCAATGCGCTAACAGTTAAGGTCCCAAATCAGGTCCGTGCGCCGATGCCACGCATTGATCCGGACGATGGTGAACGATTGATCATCGTCGGATTGCCGTTCACTTTGGGGAAGTGTCCTTCTTTGACCATAAGTGGTGCAAATCATGTTCACGTCCCAGCGACTATTCCAGAGCCGGGCAATGAACCGGTGAGAGAGACTGGTGGAGCGACCGCACTTTCCAAAAGGATAGCGCGATGGCGGCGTTCGCTTCTCGGCAAACTCACGCTCCTCTTCCTCGCCGGAGTGATGTTTGCTTATGTCATCGGGGCGCTTGTCGGCTGGTCGATGTTCGTCGACGCAGCCAAGGAGCAGTGGAACACCCAGGCGCGCATCAACACCCAGATCGCGAGCGCCACGCTCAGAGGCATTTACACTTATGTGGCGGTGAATGCGGATGAAAGCGGGCAAGTCAACGGCATCGTCACCAGCCTGCCTGTGGGAGACGACGATTCCGTTCTGGCGACCGGATACAATCCCGTCGACGTTCTTGCCCTGATCAGTGCGCAAACGAAGAACGACACTTGGCTGTTTCAGTACGATGGCACCGCCGGCGTTTTTGTCACGATCGCCACATCCGCCCAAGATCAAGAAGCGGGCGCTTCGCCGCTGCCTCCAGAAGACGAAACACTGTTCGGCGTCGAGGGCAAGCAGGGCCGCTTCGCCACCGGGTTTGCGACGATCGGCGGGCAGGAACACTATCTTGGTCTGCTGCCCATCGTCTCCCCGCAAGGGAAAGTGCTTGGCGCGCTGGCTGTCAGTATCGGCAGCGCCGAAGAGCTTTACCGCGCCCAGGGGAAACTGATCCGCAACTCGCTGATCATGCTTCTCGTTGTGTTGATACTAACGAGCGTTGCGGTCACGTCGCTGGTCAAGCGCCTGTTCCGGCCGGTGCCGGTCTTGGTGCAGGCGACGCTCAGGATCGCCGACGAGCAGACCGACATCGCCACGCCATTTCAAGATCGCAAGGACGAACTGGGCGACATGGCGGTCGCGATCGAAACACTGCGCGAGGCGGTCGTCGAGCGCGGCCGGCTACGGCAGATTCGCGACATGGCGGTGCAGATGGAGCATATGGCCCATCACGACGCGCTCACCGGTTTGCCGAACCGGGCCTTGCTGATGAAATCGCTTGACGAGGTCCTGGCAGATACCTCCCAAGACGCATTCAATGTCATGATGCTGGACCTCGATCGCTTCAAGGCCGTCAACGACACACTGGGCCATGCCTGTGGTGACGCCCTTCTGGTTCAAACCGCGCAACGGGTCAGTTCGGTGCTCGGACCCGGTGATATTGCTGCCCGTCTGGGTGGCGATGAATTTGCCGTCATCCAGCGTGTCGCGCGCGATGCAGAACTTGAGGCACGTAAGCTGGCGTCTCGCATCCTCGAGACCATCGCAGCCGGCTTCACTCTCGACGGGCATGAGGTGATCGTCGGCACAAGCATCGGTATTTCCTGCTCTCCGCGGCATGGCGCGTCTGCTACTCAATTGCTTCAGGGCGCCGATCTGGCGCTTTACCGTGCCAAGGCTGCCGGGCGCGGCACATTCATCGTTTACGAGGAAGGCATGGACATGATCGCTCAGGATCAGCATGCCCTGCAGATCGATCTTGGTCTGGCCCTGCAGCGCGAAGAGTTCCAAGTCCACTATCAGCCGATCATCAACTTGGCCGACAATGCCGTTTGCGGTTTCGAAGCCTTGGTCCGGTGGCGCCATCCGCAGCATGGCTTTATCCCCCCGGACCGCTTCATCCCTCTTGCAGAGGAAACCGGCATTATCGCGCCGCTTGGAGAATGGGTTCTCAACCGTGCATGCCGAGATGCTGTCTCATGGCCGGAACATCTCAAGCTGGCGGTCAATCTGTCGGCGGTCCAGCTCCGCCTGCCGGAGATCGCCAAAACCGTTGCTGACGTGCTGCAGCTTTCGGGGCTTCGCGCATCTCGGCTGGAGTTGGAAATAACCGAAACGGCGCTTCTCGCCGGACCTGCCAGCAATACCGCCCTGAACGCACTGCGCGACATGGGCATCAGCATCGTGCTCGATGATTTCGGCACCGGCTATGCGTCGCTGCATTACCTTGCCAATATCTCCTTCAGCAAGGTCAAGATCGATCGGGAATTCGTGGCCGATCTGGCAACACGACCAGCATGCCGCGCCATTGTCGGAGCCATTATCGGCTTGGCCCGACAGCTGGATATGGACGTCACCGCCGAAGGCGTCGAGACGGAGGAGCAGCTTGTGCTGCTTAGAGCGGCAGGCTGCGGCACCGCACAGGGTTATCATTTTGCGAGACCCCGACCTCTCGAAGACATCAGTTACGAAATCGAAGCTCCAGCAGCGCCAAGGCGTGTTGGTTTGGCATGATTAGACAGGATGTTGATCCGCAACATTATCTGAAATCGAGGAAAAGCAGATGCGAAACTTGATACGGTCTTTCTGCCTGCTCGCGAGCCTGCTCGCGTTAGCAGAGCCCGCTCGAAGCGCCGAGGGCACTCTGGAGAAGATTGCGAAAACCGGCAAAATCACGCTCGGTTATCGCGACGCGGAGCCGCCCTTTTCCTACAAGACCAAGGATGGCGCCATTATCGGCTTCTCGATGGATCTATGCCAAAGGGTTGTCGAAGGCGTGAAACGGCACTTGAAGCTCGACACGCTGGAAGTCGAATATGTCCTCGCGACACCGGCGACACGATTCATCCTCGTGAAAACCGGGAAGATCGATATCGAATGCGCCGCGACGACGAACAATGCCGAACGGCGCAAGACCGTAGCTTTCTCCTATCCAGATTTTCTCACGGCGTCGCAATTCGTGACCCGGCGCGAGGATGATATCAAAAGCATAGCGGACCTGGCCGGCCGTACCGTCACTTCGACATCGGGAACGGTCAACATCGACCAGATCAACGCGCTCAATAAGGAAAGGAAATTGAATATCGCCGTCGTCCCTACCAAGACGAATGAGGAAGCCTTCGCCCTGGTGGTATCGGGCAAAGCGTCCGCCTTTGTCATGGATGGTATTCTATTGGCTGCCATGGTCGCCAACACGCCCAATCCATCGAAATACCAGCTGTCCAGTGACATGCTGAGCAAGCCGGAACCTTATGGTCTCATGATCCGGCGCGGCGATGAGGCGTTCAAGACAGTAGTCAACGACACGTTGCATCAACTGTTCACCGGTGGCGAGATCGAACCTCTTTACGCAAAATGGTTTACGTCTCCGATACCGCCCGATGGCATGAATCTCAATTTGCCTATGTCTCCGGTACTCAAGCAGGCATTCGCTCATCCCATGGAGTTCATGGACTGATCCACGCGCGTGCCAACCCGCCAAATCGAGGGAAAATCGATGAAACGTCTTATCTTGTCCGTTGCCATGGCGCTCATGTCGTCCTTGTTTGCAAGTGGTTGTTTCGCGGGCACGCCGTCGTCGACATTGGATAGATTGGCTGAAACCCATACGATCCGGATCGGCTATGCGGCAGATGACCCGCCATTTTCCTATTTGGACAAGGATGGCAGCGTTATCGGATATTCGATCGATATCTGTGTCAGGGTCGTCGACGAGATCCGGCAGTCGATCGGCCCGTCAGACCTGAAGATCGAATACGTCCTGCGAACGCCGAGCGACCGCTTCGCACTGCTGAAGACCGGCTCGATCGACCTGGAATGTGTAGCAAGCACCAACAATGCTGAACGGCGCAGGAATTTTGCCTTTTCCTATAGCCACTTCATGACGGCGACGCAGTTTGTCGCCCTGAAGGAGAGCAACCTGAGGACAATCGCCGATCTCTCCGGACGCACGGTGACCTCGACATCGGGAACGGTGAATATCGGTCAGCTAAATGCCGTCAACCGTGAGCGGGGGCTTCATCTTGCGGTGATCCCGTCGGCCAGCCACAAGGCCGCCTTCGCCATGGTCACGGAGCAGCGCGCCTCGGCTTTCGTGATGGATGGCATCCTTCTGGCGACCATGGTGGCCAGTTCGGCAAAACCAGATGCCTATCTGATTTCCGATGATGCCCTGCGGCCGCCGGAACCCTACGGCCTTATGATGCGTCATGACGACATTCCTTTCAAGACGGCAGTAAATGCCGCGCTTTCGAAGATCTATAGGAGTGGAGAGATCGAGAAGATCTATACCAAGTGGTTCATGACTCCGATTGTGCCCCACGGCATCAACCTGCGCATCCCCATGTCGGTGGCAATGAAGAACGCCTTCGAAAATCCAGTCGACATTGCTGATTGACACTTTCGGGGGACTGTCGCAACGGCTCCGCAGTCGACGTGGCATGACCACTTTAGCGGAGCAAGGATATCGATATCAGAGGACGGGCCATGAGGTTATCGCAAGCCGTCATCGCGACCTGCGTGCCCACTGATGACCCTGTGGTTGCAAATCTCTCGCGCATGAACGGCGACGGCGGGTTGCTATTGCCTCGCGACCGTTAGGTCTACGGTGTCCCGTACATACGCTCAGTACGAATTCCGCCCATCTCGCAGGAGCGAGCGAAGCTGCTCGAGATCCCGGTGCAGGATGTGCTCCAGTTCTTTGTATTCGCCATCCTGCCCACCCTTTTTCGATACATGGGCCAACACGAACTCGCCGGATCGAAGCACATCGCGCCAGCGTGGCTTAAGCGGCAGGGTCTCGATGAGAAGATATTTGTCGAGCGTCCTGGCCTGGAGGGAGGAGCGGTCGAAGCTCACGCGCCAGATTCCGCTGCGTTCGGCGAAATCGATCTTGCCCTTGCCAGTTGCCGCCTTCCAGAGTTCCAGACTGTGCTTCATGACCTCAACGAGGATCGGCCGAAATGTCCCCTGGCCTACCTTGACGGTTTGAAGTTCGACGAAGGCGGGCTCAATGCTTTCGGGCTCCGTTGCCGCCAGGGCAAGGTCGGCTCCGACGCTGTCGATCGCGCCGAGGACGTGGCGGACCGTGCGCGCATTCTGCCTGACATCGCCGTCGACGACCGGCTGGATGACGAGAGCGAGACCGCCGCCATTGCTGCTATCGAGCTCGAAAACATTGAGGCTCGAGGCATGGCCGCCAAGACGGAGGTCGCCAGTGAAGAATTCGCCCTCCTGGGCGATCGACTGCTGCATCTGCCTGGCTAGTTCGTTTCCAAGGAGCCCGGAAAGCGAGCTTTCCTCGGGGACCGCCGGCAGGTCGAACAGGCGCAGTGCCGTCTGGTTGGCATAGGTAATCCGGCTCTGCCGGTCGGTGCAGAGAATCGCGACCTCAAAAATATCCAGCAGCCTCGCCATACGCTGTTGCGACAGGCGCAATGCCTCTTCGACATGAACGCGCCGGTCGATCTCGGCCTTCAGTGACGAGTTTTCGCGTAGCTGGCTGCGGGCGCGCGCTGCCTCGAGCAGGGTCGCTACGCGCGCCAGGAGTTCATCCTTGACGAAGGGCTTGACCACATAGTCGTTTGCACCGTGCTCGAAACCGGCAATCACGTCGCGCGTGCGGCTGCGCGCCGTCACCATCACGATCGGCACATCGAGGAGGTCGTAGCGCTCGCGGATCGCCTTGGCGACTTCGAGACCACTCATGCCGGGCATCATCACGTCGAGCACGACGAGATCAGGCTTGATGCGGTCGATGAAGGCCAGCGCGTCGGCGCCGCTCTCTGCCGCGCGGACGGCGTAGCCGACCGGCTGTAGAACATTGCGGAGTACCTGGATGTTGATCGGCTCATCGTCGACGACCAGCACCAGCGGCACCCCCGGTACCGCGGGCACGTCCGCAACGATCTGGCTCCGCGCGATCATGTCGACGGTCTCGTGCAGGCGCTTCTGGTCGAGCTCCTCGCCGAAATAGTCGATATAGGATGGCTCGACGGTCGCCGCCGGCAAGATCAGCATGAAGCGGGATCCTTCGCCGAGCACCGAATGGGCCGTCAGTTTGCCGTTGAGGAAGGTCGCGAGTTGGCGGGCGATCGTCAGCCCGAGACCAGTGCCGGATGGGCCGCGCGTCCCGTCGCCGAAGGCGGCCTGTTCGAGCGGCTGGAAGATGCGTTCGAGACTGTCGCTGGCAATGCCGACGCCCGTATCTTCGACACTGATGGCGATGTCCTTGCCGATGGACTCCGCTGCCAGGCAAATCGTGCTCTGGCCGGCATATTTGATCGCATTGCCGAGCAGATTGTAGAGGATCTGCTCGAACCTCACAGGATCGGCCAGCACGAAGGGGATATCCTCGGGAATATCGACCTTGAGGGCGACCGGCTCGCCGCGGAGCAGAGGTTCGCACATCTTCAGCACATTGCTGACGCTGGTCGCGATATGGACCGGATGAATATCGAGCCGCATGCGGCCCTGGCGGATGCGATAGAGATCGAGCAGGTCGTCCACCAGGCGCGAGAGCCGTCGCGCGCTGAAGCTGATGAGTTGAAGCTGGCTGCGCTGGGCCGAGGTCAGCTCGCCCGCGACGCCTGCGGCAAGCGTCTCCGAAATGCCGATGATGCCGTTGAGCGGCGTGCGCAATTCATGGGAGGTGTTGGCGACGAAGGCATCCTTCATCCGGTCCGCTTCTTCGAGCGCCTTGTTCTTCTCCTCGATCAGGCCGACCTGCTTTTCGAGCTCCGCATTCTTCTGGTTGATGAGGTTGAGCTGTTCGCTGACGGCATCGCGCATGCGGGTGAAGCTTGCAGTCAGGCGGCCGAGCTCGGAGGGATTGCGGATCGCCGGCATGGCGTGATCGAGATTGCCGTCGGCGATCGCACCTGCAGCATCAGTCAGACGCTGCACCGGCCGCGTCATCGTGCCCGAGAGATAGTAGACGATGCCGGCAAGCACTGGCAGCAGGACGAGCGCCAGCGTCAGAACGATCCTCCTGAGCGCATTGCTGTCGGCAAAGGCCACGGATTCCGGCACTTCGGCGACGAGACTCCAGGGCACCGAGCCGAAATAGAGCTGCGTGCCGGCGGCAAGCGCCGGCACGCCACCGAGTCCATTCTGGACCAGTGCCGCGCCGGACGGCGTGGCCGCGGGATCGATGGTCGACCCATCGCTTTTGTTCCCCGGCTTTCGCCCCGGCGGTGCGGAAATATAAAGCCCTCCGGAGTTGAGAAGATAGAGGCTGCCGGTCTCCCCCTTCTGCGCCTGGACGATGCCGTTCAGGCCCTTGATACCCAGGCGGAAGATGACCATGCCGCGCACCTTGTTGTAGAAGGCGACGCGGACGGCGATGTAAGCGGCAAACTTGCCAGTGACCGGATCCGTGGTGAAATCGCCTACCAGAATGCGGCGCCCACTCGGAGCGCCTGCCATGGCCCGCGCGAGCCGTGAGAGCGGGGTCGGCGCGACCAGGGTCTTGAGGTCCGTGCCGAGATAGCGATCCTTCTCGACCGAATAGACGACGCGCTGATCCGGTGTGATGAGATAGAGGTTTTCGAATTCCGAGGTGGTGACGAAGCTCACGAAATCGTCGTGGAACTGCTGGTGGGCATTGGCATATTCGAGTGCGGCCCGTAGCATCAGGTCGTTGTCTTTGGGCAGTTGCGCTTCGGCGCCGCCATCATGATCGATGCCGAACATCTGGTGCAGGATCGCGGTCGCCTTTTCGGGCGAGGGATCGATCTGGCGGAAGGCATAGGCGAAGCCGTAGAAGTCGCCGATCGAGTATTTGACGGCATTCGACTGGCTGAGGCTCTCGGCCTGGCGCGTCGCGAAGGTCAGATATTGCTCGATCTCGCTGCGCTTGGCGTCTCGCACGAAGGCGAGTTTGGCCGAAGTCTCCGCCGTGACGCTGCGATTGAGGATATAGAAGAAAGCGAAGGCGGTGGCCGAAAGCGGCAGCAGGCTGATCGCGAGCAGGATGAGCAGCAGGCGACCGCGAAATCCGGCTGGCGACAATGCCCTCAGCATTGTTCGCGTTCATGCATCGTATCCGGCATGCCTCCCTGCAGTCTCCCCATCGAGGACAGTTGCCGCCAATCTATACAATTGCGGAGAAAGCGAAGCCGGTTTTTTCGACTTCAGCGGAATTTCCGGTTTTTACGATTTTGCCGCGGTTCTTGCCGGTATTGCAGGGTGACTTTGCCTGAAGTCCTACGCTGATATGACGCCGCTAACCGGACCGGGGGAGGAACCCGCGTCCCATGGATGGGGAACGGACATGAACATCAAGACGATCCTGAAGGTAGCGTTGCTCGCTGGCGTCATGGCGCCGGCCGCCGCAAAGGCAGAAGTGATATTGACCGCATTGCCGGATGAAACGACGGCGTGGGTGGAGAATTTCAATCCCTTCAACACGACCACCCGCGTGCCCTCGGCGGAAGACTTCATGTATGAGCCGCTGGTGATCTTCAACGCGCTGAAGGACGGCGAGCCGAATTTTCGGCTGGCGGAATCCTTCGCCTATTCGGACGATCTCAAAAGCGTCACCTTCAAGCTGCGCGATGCGAAATGGTCTGACGGCAAGCCCTTCACCGCGAAGGACGTCGTCTTCACCTTCAACATGATCAAGGAGCACAAGGCGCTCGACCTGCAGGCGATCTGGGACCAGATCGAGGGCATCGAGGCGCCGGACGAGCACACGGTCAAGATCAGCTACAAGACCGCCAATAGCGGCCTAATCTTCAAGATCGTGCAGGTCTATGTCGTGCCGGAACATGTCTGGGCATCGGTCAAGGATCCCGTGACCTTCACCAATCCGAAGCCTGTGGGCAGCGGTCCGCTGACCGATGTGCGCCGCTTCACCCCGCAGGAATATGTCCAGTGCCGCAACCCGAACTACTGGGACAACGCCACCCTCAAAGTTGACTGCATGCGCTTCCCGCAGGTGGCCGGCAACGACCAGACGATTGCGCTCGCCGCCAAGGGTGAACTCGACTGGTTCGGATCCTTTCTGCCCGATATCGAGAAGACCTATGTCGGCACCGATCCCAAGCATCACGGTTACTGGTTCCCGGCTGGCTCCATGGTCGTGTTTTCTCTGAACTGGGAGACGGCAAACGAGGGCAACAACAAGGCCTTCCATGATCTGGCCTTCCGTCGTGCCTTCTCGATGGCAATGGACCGGCAGGCCATGGTCGATATTGCCGGTTACGGCTATCCGACACTCAACGAATATCCCTCGGGTCTTGGCCGCGCCTTTCATTCCTGGAACAATCCAAAGGTGGACGAGAAATATGGCGTCTACTCGAAATACAATATCGAGGGTGCCAAGGCGGAGCTCGCAAAGGCCGGCTTCAAAGACGCTGACGGTGACGGCTTCATCGAAAATCCTGATGGCAGCAAGATCAGCTTCGACATCATCGTGCCGAACGGCTGGACCGATTGGGTCAATACTGGCCAGCTTGCGATCGAGGGACTTGCCGAAGTCGGCATCCAGGCCAAGCTTTCAACGCCTGACGTTCCCGGCTGGACCGACGCGCTGATATCGGGAAAGTACGACGTGGCCGTCAATTCCTTCCGCACCGGTGTCACCCCGCATTTCATGTATGACGAGGCGCTCAATTCCCGCAACAAGGGCAAGACGCGCTATGCCTCGCCGCATTACAGCAACCCGGAACTCGATAAGCTGCTGAATTCGTTCTACGAGACCAACGACCATGCCCAGCAGGTCGAGATCATGAACAAGATTCAGGACCTCCTCGGCGCCGACCTGCCGTTCGTCGCGGTGTTCAACAATCCGCTCTGGTACGAATACAACACCAAGCGCTTCACCGGCTGGTTCAACGCGGACAATCCGGTCGCCCGTCCGGTCGTCTATGGCGGCGTGCCGGAACGGCTGCTGCACCTGCTCGCCCTGCGGCCGGTCGCTCCGAAGCCTGTCGCGCAGTAACTGTCGACCAACAGCCCTTGGCGCGTCCGGTCTCTCCCTCCCGGACATGCACATTCGGTTCAGGCTCAGTCCTGAACCGAATTGCCGACTGATAATCCTGTTCGGATGCTGCCGGAGACAGATCGATGTCCTTCATCCTGCGTAGACTGGCCTTCTACATTGCCGCCTTCTTCACGGCTGCGACGATCAATTTCTTCATTCCGCGGCTGATGCCCGGCAATCCCATCGATGCGATGTTCGCGCGCGCAAATTCGTCGCTGCCGACGGAAGCCCGTGAGGCGCTCATCGAGACCTTCGGCTTTGCCTCCGGTCCGCTGCATCTGCAGTTTCTCGATTACATGAAGAGCGTCTTCACCTGGGATCTCGGCTTCTCGATCAAATTCTATCCGCTGACGGTGGGTCAGGTGCTCGGCCACGCATTGCCCTGGACGATCACGCTTGCGGGCACGGCCTCCGTCCTCGCCTTCTTCACCGGTTCGCTGCTCGGTGTTCACACTGCCTGGCGGCGTGGAAGCGTGCTTGACACGGTCGCCTCGCCAGGGGCGCTGGCTTTGCAGTCGATCCCGGCTGTCGTTGTGGCATTAACGGGCCTTTACGTCTTCGGCCTGCTGCTCGCCTGGTTCCCGACCGGTTTTGCCTTCGATCCGCAGCTCGACCCCGGCCTGACGCCGACATTTCTGTCGAGTGCACTCTACCACGCCGTCATGCCGGTCATGTCGCTCGCCTTCGTGCATATCGGAGGCTACCTCGTGACCATGCGCAACAACATGATCGGCCAGCTCGGCGAGGATTATGTCGTGATGGGCATGGCCAAGGGCCTCTCCGACAGGCGGGTGATGTTCAACTATGCGGCACGCAATGCGCTGCTGCCGAGCGTGACCGCCTTCGCCATCACGCTTGGCGCCGTCATGGGCGGCTCGCTGGTGACCGAGGTGGTGTTCAACTATCCGGGCCTCGGCCATCTCCTCTATCTCGGCATCGTCGCCCGCGATTACCCACTGATCCAGGGCCAGTTGCTGGTCATGACGCTCGCCATGCTCTCGGCCAATCTGATCGTCGACCTCGTCTACGTTCTGCTCGATCCGCGACTGAGGAAGGCCTGACCGATGCAGAGATTGCTCACGCCTATCCTCCGCAATCGCAAGGCCATGATCGGCCTTGCCATCCTTCTCGTCTATGTCGCTGTGGCGCTGCTCGCGCCGGTCATTACCGGCCACGATCCGATCAAGCGGGTCGGCCGGCCGCATGAGGCGCCGTCGCTCCCCCACATCCTCGGCACGACCCGCATGGGCCGCGACGTCTTCACCCAGTTGATCTGGGGCACGCGCACCTCGCTGTTCATCGGCTTGCTGGCGGGTTCGATCGTCACGATCATCGGGGTGACGCTCGGGGTGATGGCCGGCTACCTCGGCGGTTGGATCGACGAGGCCGTCAACTTCGTCACCAATATCGCGCTCGTCATTCCGCAACTGCCGCTGCTGCTGGTGATCGCCGCCTTTGTCGGCGAGGCAAGCCCGCTGGTGATCGCGCTGATCATCGGCCTGACCTCCTGGGCCTGGGGCGCGCGCGTCACGCGGGCGCAGACCATGACGCTCCGGCAACGCGACTTCATCCTTGCTTCCGAGCTGATCGGCGAACCGAAATGGCGGATGATCGTGGTCGAACTCATGCCCAACCTGCTGTCGATCATCGGCTTCAATTTCATCGGTTCGGTCATCTACACGATCATTACCGAGGCAACGCTCGAATTCCTGGGGCTCGGCAATCCGCTCGCGGTGTCCTGGGGCACCATGCTCTACAATGCCCAGACCGCATCGGCGATGAGCGTCGGCGCCTGGTGGGAAGTGTTCGCGCCGGCAACCGCGATTGCCGTCATCGGCATCGGCCTGTCGATGATCAACTTCGCCGTCGACGAGATCTCCAATCCCAGGCTGCGCACTCTCGGCACCGTCAACGAGGCGGTCAGGAAACAGCGCAAGCTGGATCGCGCCCGCGCCGCCGTGCAGGAAGCCTGAAATGGACACCTCCTCCAATCTCGTGGACGTGCGCGGCCTGCAGGTCGACTTCCTCACCCAGAACGGTCTCTTCACAGCCGTGAAGGGCGTCGATTTCCATATTGGCCGCGGCGAAGTCATGGGGCTCGCCGGCGAAAGCGGCTGCGGGAAATCGACCATCGCCTTCGCGCTCATGCGGCTCCATCGCCCGCCAGCGATCATTTCGAAGGGCGATATCCGGATCGACGGCGTCGATGTTCTGGCGCTCACGTCGAAGGCACTGGAGCAATGGCGCTGGCGCAAGGCATCCATGGTGTTCCAGAGTGCGATGAGTTCGCTGAACCCGGTCCTGACGATCTTCGAGCAGTTTCGCGATGTGCTGGCGCGGCACGAGGGTCTGGGTCGCGATGCGGCGCGGGCACGGGCCGAAGTGCTGATGCGGCTGGTGTCGATCCCAGCCGGTCGGCTCGACGACTATCCGCACCAGCTCTCGGGCGGGATGCGCCAGCGTGTCGTGCTGGCGATCGCACTCGCCCTTGAACCCAAGCTGGTGATCATGGACGAGCCGACGACTGCGCTCGACGTCGTCGTGCAGCGGGAGATCCTGCAGGAGATCATGATGCTGAAGGACAAGCTCGGCTTCTCCATCCTCTTCATCACCCACGACCTCGCGCTGATGGCGCAATTCGCCGACCGGATCGCGATCATGCTGAAGGGTGAGATCGTGGAAACCGCGCCGGTTGCCGACATCGTCCGCGCACCAAGGCATGACTATACGCGTCGGCTCTGGGCTGCGATGCCGCGGCTGGGTCATGCGATGGAGGCCGTGTGATGGAGAGCCCGCTTCTGGAACTCCAGAACGTCACCAAGACCTTCACGCTGAAGCCGCTTTTCGGCGCGGAGAAACGCGTGGAGGCGCTCCGGAACGTGTCGCTGAAGCTCGAGGCAGGACGGGCATTGGCTGTTGTCGGCGAGTCGGGATCCGGCAAGTCGACCGTCGGCCGGGCCGTCACACGTCTCTTTGGACTCACGGCCGGCCGCATCTTGTTCGGCGGGCGGGATATTGCCGGGCTTACGACACGCGCCGAGCAGATGAACTATCTGGGCATGGTGCAGATGGTGTTCCAGGATCCGTTCGCCGCGCTCAATCCGGCGCACAAGATCCGCCATCACCTCGTCCGGCCGCTGATGCTGCATCGGGGCCTCAAGCGTGATCAGCTCGAAGCAGCGGCGCGCGGGGCGCTTGCCGAAGTCGAACTCGATCCTGACATGACGCAGGACAAATATCCGCATGAGCTCTCGGGCGGCCAGCGGCAGCGCGTCAATCTCGCCCGCGCGCTCGCCGTCGACGCCCAACTGATCGTGGCCGACGAGCCGACTTCGATGCTCGATGTCTCGATCCGTCGCTCGGTGCTCGATCTCATGCGCCGGCTAAAGGTCGATCGTGGCATCAGCTTTCTCTACATCACCCACGATATCGCGACGGCGAATTATATCGCCGAGGACACGGCTGTGATGTTCGCGGGCCAGATCGTCGAATATGGTCCATCCGAAAGCGTCATCCGCAATCCCCAACATGCCTATACGCGACTGCTGCTGTCAGCCGTGCCCGATCCGGCTGCGAGGATCACCGCCGGCGGCGGCGCGGCCGGTCGGTCCTTCTCCCAGCATGCCGAAAGCGTTCGCGATGCGGCGCGCCGGCCGGTCGCGGAGGCGCGGGAAGTTGCCCCCGGCCATTTCGTCTATCATCATGTGGAGATGCATCAATCCTCACGGGAGCCTGCCCTTCATGCCTGATCTTCTGGTCCGTCTCTACGACCTGCCAGCCCACGACATCACGAAAGTGGAGGCCCACGGCATCGAGATCCGCCGCGCCCTGACGCCGGAGCGGCGCCAGGTGCTCGGCTGGATCGAAGAACATTTCGGTTCCAAATGGGCCGCCGAAAGCGAGACGGGTTTTGGATCGCATCCCATCATGACCTGGATCGCGGTCAAGGATGGAAGGATGCTGGGCTTTGCCTGTGGCGACGCGACCGCCAAAGGCTTCTTCGGTCCGACCGGCGTCGCCGAGGGTCAACGCGGCAAGGGCATCGGTGAGGCGCTGCTTTTTGCGGTGCTCGAGGGATTGCGTGAGGCGGGTTATGCCTATGCCATCATCGGCGATCCCGGTCCGGTCGAGTTCTATCGCAAACGGCTCGATGCGCTCGAAATCCCCGGATCATGGCCTGGCATCTATCGCGGCATGATCGGCAGTTCCTCCTGATCTCCGCCCCCAATTCGCTCTTCATTCGCAATCGGAAAGCATTTCACATGACCTCCATGCCGTTCCATCTTGAAGCCTCCTGGGAACCCATCGAAGGCACGACCGGCCGCTTCGAATTCACGCTGTTCAATTTCAGCGGCGAAACCATTCAGGGCTTTCGGCTCGCCTATACATCGCTGACACGGACAGCCGATACCCATGTCTGCGAGGGAGCCAAGCTGCTGCGCCGCAACGCCAACTTCCACGAATATGCCCCGCCGGCCGAGGTGGCCCTCGCGCCCGGCGAGCGTTGGACTTTCCGGGTCTCCGGCCTAACCCGGCCGGCCAAGCATTGCACCGACGGCGTGAAATCCACCTATCTGACCTTGAGTGACGGACGCGTCCGTCCCGTTGGCTTTGGTGACCTGATGCTGAAAGGGGCCAGGAGCACCAGCGCGCTGCCGCTGTTGCCCGAGGGTCGGCTCACCGAGCCCTTCGCGCTATTGCCGTGGCCGGCCGAGGCGAGCCTCACGGCGGCAGAAGCCGTGCCGGTGGCGCTCTATCCAGCAGAGGGCACAAGCTCCGCGAGCCTCGAAGCGATGGCGGCGGTGCTTCAGCTTCACCGGCGGCTGTTGCCGGTGGCGAACGTTCCCTTCACGCTCGCCGCGGTCGACGGCGGGTTGCCGCTCACCTTCGCATCGTCGCCCTTGGCCAAGGAGGCCTATGAGATCGAATTCGCGGCGGACGGCATTCGCTTGACGAGCGGGGATGCGGCCGGCTTGCAATATGGCCTGACGGCGCTGGCGCAACTGCTACAGGGCGCGCGAACCGATTCCGCCAAGTTCAAGTTTCCCAGGCAGGGGCGCATTTCCGACCGGCCGCGTTACGGCTGGCGCGGTTGCCATCTCGACGTCTCCCGTCAGTTCTATCCGGCCGAGGACGTGTCGCGCCTGATCGACATCCTGGCCTGGAACCGGCTCAACATCTTCCATTGGCACCTGACCGACGACGAGGCGTGGCGCGTCGAGATCAAGGCCTATCCAGCCCTGACCACGATCGGTGCGCGCCGGGGCCCGAGCGAGGTTCTGGTACCCCAGCTCGGTGATGGCGCCGAGGTTCGCGAGGGCTTCTACACGCAGGAGACGGTGCGGGCGATCGTTGCGCATGCCGCAGCACTCCATGTCGAGATCGTCCCGGAGATCGACATTCCCGGCCATTGCACGGCTGCGCTTTTCGCGGTTCCCGAACTCGTTGACGGGCAGGAGGCGCCGGACAGCTATCGCTCGGTGCAGGGCTATCCCAACAATGCGCTTAACCCGGCCATCCCCTATACCTATGATTTCCTCGGCAAGGTATTCGACGAGCTGGTGACGCTCTTCCCGTCCGACCACATCCATGTCGGCGGCGACGAAGTGGCCAAGAATTCCTGGCTTGCCTCGCCGCTCTGCCACAAGCTGATGGAAGAGCAGGGGATCGACGGCACCTTCGGCCTTCAGTCCCATTTTCTCAGCAAGGTCAAGGCGATGCTCGATGCGCGCGGCAAGAAGCTCGCCGGCTGGAACGAGGTCGCCCATGGCGGCGGCGTTGATCCCAAAGATACGCTGCTGATGGCCTGGGAGAACCAGAAGGTCGGCATCGAGCTTGCGGAAGAGGGCTATGACGTGGTGATCACGCCCGGCCAGGCCTACTATCTCGACATGGTGCAGGCCGAGGACTGGCTGGAGCCCGGCGCAAGCTGGGCCGGCACCGTGCCGCCGCATCTGACCTACACTTACGAAGCCGAAGGCGATTTCCCTGAATCGCTCAAGAGCCGCCTCAAGGGCATCCAAGCCTGTATCTGGAGCGAGAATTTCATCTCCAGGGCCTATTTCAACCATCTGGTCTTTCCACGGCTGAATGCGATCGCGGAAGCGGCCTGGACGCCAGCGGCGAGGAAGAATTGGGAGCGCTTCGCGGCGATCAGCCGGCTCAGTCCGATCCTTTGAGCCGCACATGCCGGCGCGAACGGGCGCTGTCGTTTGGGGGCGGGCGGTTCCTTTCGGGCGAGACTCGTTCTAGGAATTCGCCCAGCGCCTGGGGTCGGGCAGACAATTGAGGATCAGGAATGGTGGTGCAGGGCAGGATCACGCGGGATGACGTCGCCAGCCTTCTGGGCGACATGGTTGCGATCCCAAGCATCAATCCCGCATTCCAGAAGCCGGACCTGCCTGCGGAGTGGTTCGGTGAAGCGCGGGTCGCCGCATTCATTGCCGATTGGCTCAAGGCCGAGGGGATTGAGACCGAGATCGAGGAAGTTCTGCCGGGACGGCCGAACGTCGTGGCGCGACTTGCGGGCGCTGTGGACGCACCGCGCATGATTTGGGAAGGGCATACAGATACGGTGCAGGTCGACGGCATGGAGGCCCCTTTCACGCCCCTGATCGAGGGATCACGCCTCCATGGGCGCGGTTCAGTGGACGACAAAGGGTGCCTGGCGATGTTCATGCTGGCGATGCGTGCTGTGAAGCGGCGCGGCACACGGTGCGACCTGACCTTCGTCGCTGCAATCGACGAGGAGGTGACCTTCAAGGGTGTCCAGCACCATATTCGCAATCATGGTCCCTATGACCTCGGGATCGCCGGCGAGCCGACCGGTCTTGCCGTCGTCAGCGCCTGCAAAGGCGTGATCCGTTTCGTGATCGAGGTGAAAGGGCGGAGTGCGCATTCCGCCAGGCCTGAAGAAGGCATCAACGCGCTGGTGATCGGCTCCGCGCTCATCGCGCATCTCTCGGACCACATGGCGTCTACGGAACGCAGCCATCCGTTGCTCGGCCGGCGGACATTGACCTGCACGATGATGCAGGCGGGGGAGGGACCCAACACCGTGCCACCGCGCGCTGCAATGACGTTTGACTTCCGCACTTTGCCAGACCAGACGGGCGATGAAGCCTGGATGGAGATCGTGGGCGTGGTGCGCGCCTTTGCCGAAACGAAAGCACAAGGCGCCGAGGTCATCGTGCATCGGCCCTTCATCGACTCGGTTTCTATGGAGGTGCCGCATGATGCCACGGTCGTCGCCGAGCTCGCGAGAGTGGTGGGAGAAGCCGGCTATTCCCCTGAAGTCATCGGCGTGCCCTATGGGTCGGACGCGAGCAAGCTGACGCGGGCGGGAACGCCTTGCGTGATCTTTGGCCCGGGCCGGATCGAACAGGCGCATGCAATCGACGAATATGTCGACATGGATGAAGTGGTGCGCGGCGCCGAAATGCTGGTGGAACTGGCGAGCCGGCTCTGAGACAGGTGTCAGAGTTGCGGCGGCGGCGTGCCGGCTTCGACATAGGGGAGGGCCGCATCGACATGCCGCCGGCCGTTGCGGAGCGAGAAGCGGCCGTGACCAGGAAGGAAGCGCTCGAAATCCAGGCCCGCGAGCATGCGGATCGAGGACAGGGTCTTCGCGACGCTGCAATCCTCTATGTCCTGCAGGATGACACGCCCACCAGCAAAGAGCGCATCGCCGGCGATCAGGCTCCTGACACCACCTGACTCGACAAGATAGCAGCAGTGGTCATCGCTATGGCCCGGCGTTTCGTGAAGCGTGATCCGGAACAGTCCCAGCTCGAGGCTTTCGCCCGATTTGAGCACGCGGTCGACCCGCGGCGCAGTCCAAGCATAGTCCAGGGGATAGAATTTGCCGCGCACGCGGTCGAGGCTGATCAGTCTTTCGTCATTCCTGGATAGGATCGCAGTTGTCAGTGGGCCGGCCACGACGGTAAGGCCGGGGACGCGCGCTACGAGTTCCGCTGCGCCGCCGGAATGATCGGCGTGGCCATGCGTGAGGAACAGCGTCCGTATTGCCATCGGATCGAGGCCGTCGTTCCGCATTTCCGTGAAACATCCATCGATATCGCGGCCAGCGCCGGCGTCGAATATATGATGCTCTCGGCCGTCGGTCAGCAGGAAGACATTGCAATCAAGAGAATCCGTCAGGTCGAAACCGGAGCCGCCGCTCGCGACGAGATGCAGCCCTTCGACGATTTTCATGGGTTCCGCCTACTGTCCTTGTAATGCAGCTCCGCTGCTGCCTGCTTGAGGCTGTCGAGATATTGCTGACGGTGCCTCAAGCCATCATCGCGCGGCGCGACCAGGCAGAGCGTGGCGATTGGGCGACCATCCGTGCCCTTTATCGGCACCGCAAAGCAGTGCGTGAAGCTGTCGACAATGCTGTTGAAGGTGAATTCTCCGGCCTGGGTGGCGGCGCGAACCTCGGCGATGAAGCGTTCGGGCGTCAGCCAGTCGCCATTCGGCAAGTGGAAATCCTCGTGCGGAATGAAGCCGAGGATTTCCTCATCGCTCATATGGCCTACAAGTAGCCGGCCCGAGGCCGTCCAAGGAATGGGCACCGGCCGGCCGACGTCGGCCGAGATCCGGAAGGGCCGCGCGCCCTCCCGCATGCGCACGACCGCATATTTGTTGCCGTCGAGCATGCAGAATTGCGCGGTCTCGCGCGTCACCGCCGCAAGCTGGTCGAGCACGCGGTCGCATTCGCGCATGAAATCGAACTGTTCCTCGTAGGCCGCGCCGAGGAAATAGAGCTTGCGGCCGAGATAGACGCGTCCCTCGTCGCCGGCATATTCGATGATGCCGTTGCGCAGCAGCAAGTTGACCAGTTCGTAGACCGAGGATCGCGGCGCGCCGATCTGGGCTGCAATCTCGTTGGGCTTGGCCGGCTCGCGCCGGACCCTCAGGAAGTCCAGAATTTCGAAGGCGCGATCGAGGCCGCGCGCACGCTTGGAGACAAGTGCATCGTCCTGGATATCAACCACGTTCATGCCCGCGACTCCTTCACTGATGAGATCGGTTTTGGCCCAGCGGGAAAAATTTGGCAACGGGCTTGCCAGCGCAAGATTTTGGCATATAGTTCCAATTGTCCATTATTGTGATCATATGTCCAATATAATAGACATACACAAAATGGGATGGCCGCGCAAGCGGCAACTCAAAAAAGGGGAACGAAACAATGAAAGCCGAGAATTCGAATTTTCTTTCCTGCCGCCGCGCGTTGCTCGCCGGCGCCGGGTTGCTCGCTCTGGCGCTCGGCGGCTATGCCGAGACAGCCGCGGCCGCGGCCAAATGCATCAAGGGCGATCGCAAGGCGCCCTATACGGTCGGATGGGCCAATATCTATTCCGTTCCGACCTGGATGAAGCAGACCGAAGGCACGATCACCGCCGAGGTCGAGGAGTTGAAGAAGGCGGGCCTGGTCAAGGACCTGATGATCACGGATGCGCAGGGCAATGCCCAGACGCAGATCCAGCAGATCCAGTCGATGATCGACGCCAATATCGATGCGATCGTCGTCATCGCCGGCTCGTCGACGGCACTCGATCGTGTCATTTCCGATGCCTGCGCCAAGGGCATCGCGGTGGTCAACTTCGACAGTCTCGTGAACACCGACGACGTGACCGCCAAGATCAATACCGACTCCAACGAGTGGGGCGCGACGGCAGCCAAATGGATGGTCGACCAACTCGGGGGCAAGGGCAAGATCATCATCATGAATGGTCCTGCTGGCATCTCGGTCAGCGATGATCGCCGCAAAGGTGCCCAGCCGGTGCTCGATGCCAATCCGGACCTGAAGGTCATCACCGAGACCAATACAGAGTACAATGTCGCCCCGGCCCAGGAAGCGATGACCAGCCTGTTGTTCGCCAATCCGGAGATCGACGGTGTGCTGTCGCTCGGCGGTGCGCTGTCGGCTGGCTCCGTCCTCGCCTTCGATCGTCAGGGCCGCGCGCAGGTGCCGACATCGGGTGAAAATGCCCGGCAGTTCCTCGAACTCTGGAAGGAGAAGGGGCTCAAGGGCTGGGCGACGATGCAGCCAAACTGGCTTGGCGCGCTCTCGGTCTATACCGCCGTGCAGGCGCTTGAAGGCAAGGATGTTCCCGCCTTTGTCAAGGTGCCGCTGCCCGTCATCGACGACAGCACGATCGACAGCTATCTCGCCCGGGCCGACAAGTTCCCGGCCGATGGCTACATTTATTCGGATTACGACAAGGCGCTGTTCGACAAGTTGCTCGCGCAGTAAGTTCCTGACGTCCATCCGAATGAGGTGACCTGATGAGCGATCGTCCGCCCGTGGTCGAAGCCCGCGGCGTATCCCGCGGCTTCTATGGCAATCCCGTGCTCAAGGGCGTGAGCATCGGCCTCGTGCCGGGCCGGATCCATGCACTGCTCGGCGAGAACGGCGCGGGCAAGTCGACGCTCATCAATCTGCTGTCGGGGGCTCTCGCGCCCGATAGCGGCGACATCCTGATCGACGGCAAGGTCGTCGCGCGCCATAGTCCCGCTTCGGCGCGCGCCGCCGGCATCGCCGTCGTCCAACAGGAGCTCAGCCTCGCCGCCGAGCTCTCCATCGCCGAGAATATCGGGCTTGGCGCCTATCCGCGCCGGTTCGGACTGATCGACTATGGCGCCTTGCGACTACGGGCCGCGGAGGCGTCCGAAATGGTCGGGTTGACCGAGCCGCTCGACATGCCGGTGGGCGATCTGTCGCTCGGCCGCCGGCAGATGGTGGAGATCGCCAAGGCGCTCTATCGCAAGCCGCGCGTGCTGATCCTCGACGAGCCGACCTCGTCGCTTTCCGCCCATGAGGCGGGGGTCCTTTCCGGGCTTGTCCGGACGCTTGCGGCGCAGGGCACGGCGATCCTCTATATCTCGCACAGGCTGGATGAAGTGCGCTCGCTCTGTGAGCATGTGACGGTGCTGAAGGACGGCATCGTGACATCAGACCAGAGCCTTGCGGGCGTCGACGGTCAAAGTCTGGTGCGGCTGATGGTGGGCCGGGATCCCGGCGACCTGTTTCCCGAACGGGGCGCTCGATCTCCCGGAGAAACGCGGATCCGCATCAAGGGTTTTTCGGCGGGTGCCGCGCGCGGGATCGATCTCGAGGCGTGTGCCGGCGAAATCATCGGCATCGGTGGACTGGTTGGGCAGGGGCAGGAGGATTTTCTGCTCGGACTCTACGGCGCCATTCCAGCGGCCGCCGAGGAGGCCGAAATATCGGGCCAGCCCGGGCTGCCCGCTTCCGTTGGCGCCGCCAATGCCCGGCAGATCGCCTATGTTCCGGCCGACCGCAAGAAGGAGGGCCTGGTGCTGACTCATTCGATCGCATCCAACCTGATCCTCCCCTCGCTCGGCAAGGCGTTGAAGAACGGCATGCGCGACCGCGCTGGCGAACGGAGCCTGGTCGAAAGCCTGGCCGCACGCCTGAGCATCAGGGGCGATACGTCGCGCGCGGTGCAAGCGCTGTCTGGCGGGAACCAGCAGAAGGTCGCGCTCGCCAAGTGGCTGCCGAAGGACCCCTCGGTACTGCTGCTCAACGATCCGACACGCGGCGTCGACATTGAAACCAAGCGGGAAATCTATGCGATGCTCACGGGCTTTGCTGCCGAGGGCAAGCTCGTCGTGCTGCTGAGCTCCGATACGCCCGAACTCGTGCATCTCTGTGATCGCGTGCTGGTGTTCAGCGAGGGCCGGGTTGTCGAGACATTGGAGCGCCGTGCGATCACCGAAGAGGCGATCGTTGGCGCGGCTATGGGCATCAAGAGGCGCGAAGCGGCATGAGCATGGCAGCACAGTCAAATCTCTATCTCGCGGTGCAGCGCCGGCGAAATCACGGTCTCGGCGGCATCTATGCGGTGGTCGGCGCGCTGGTCCTGCTCTATGCGATCCTGTTTCCCGGTATCATCAGTGTGGGCGGCTTCTCGAAATTCACACAGAACTGGTTTCCGCTGGCGCTCGTCACCATCGCACAGGCTTTGCTGATGCTGAATGGCGGTATCACGCTGGCGATCGGACCGCTGGTGAGCCTCGGCGCGGTGATTGCCGCGACCACGATGGGCGGGCCGTTCGGAACTGCCGGCGGCATCGTCGCCGTGGCCGCAATCGGGATCGTCGCAGGCGGGCTGATGGGTGCGGTCGTCATCCGTGCGAGGTTGCCGGCGATCATCGTGACGCTGGCGAGCTCCTTCATCATTTCAGGGATTGCGCTGATCATCCTCCCAAGACCAGGTGGCGCCATCCCCGCCTGGTTCTCCGATCTGCTGGCCGGCAATACGCCCGTCGCCTTCCTGCTGCTGCTGGCCACGCTTGCGGCGTGGAAGCTCTATCTGATGACGCCTGATGGCATCGGCATCTATGCGGCGGGCGACAATCCCGTCGGCGCCTATCGCTCGGGCGTTGCGGTGGACCGGGTGAAGCTCGCGGCCTTTGCACTCTCGGGACTGCTGACCGCGCTGGCCGGCCTCTTCGTTGCCGCGCAGACCGGCTCGGGCGATCCGGTGATCGGCACGCCATTCACGCTCAATTCGATCGCCGCGGCGGTGCTCGGCGGCGTTGGCTTTCTCGGCGGCAAGGGCACGATCCGGGGCGCGGTCTGCGGCAGCCTGCTTCTGTCGTTGATGATCAACGTTATGTTCTTCCTGGGCTTTCCGCCGGTGGCGCAATATGTGGCGCAGGGACTGATCATCGTCGGTGCCGTTGCCATTCCAAGTCTCGCGGCGCGCTGGAGAACGCCATGAATACGGGCATGCTTGCGAGACTAATGCGCAATCCGCCGCTGCTGACGACGCTGCTGGTTCTGCTCGTGCTTATTGCGGCGAGCCTCGGAATCCGGGGCTTCGGTTCCTTTGGCCATCTACGCTACCTGCTCGAACTTGCCGCAGTGATCGGCATCGTCGCGGCCGGCCAGACGCTGGTCATCCTGATGGGTGGCATCGATCTTTCGGCGGGAGCGGTGATGACAGTCTGTGCGATCCTTCTGCCCGTCCTGTCGCCTGTCTTCGATCCGACCGGGATCAGCGGCATCGTGCTCATCCTCGGCATTGCGACCCTGATCGGGTTCGGAAACGGGGCAGGGGCCGCCTATCTCGGCGTGCCACCGATCATCATGACACTTGCCATGGCGACCTTCCTGCAGGGGCTGCTGGTGATCGTCGCCGGCGGCAGTGCGGTATCGGTGACCAATGCCGCCGTCATCTGGCTCGGGCAGGCGCGGCCGCTGGGTATCCCCGCCGGCGTCATCCTCTGGGCGATCGTGTCTGTCTTCGTGCTGCTGCTGATCCACCGCCTGCCGATTGGCGCGCGGTTCCTCGCGCTCGGGGCAAATCCGCTGGCGGCGCGGCTGTCGGGCGTCAGCGTGACGAAACATACATTGATACTCTATGCCTTATCGGGTCTCTTTTCGGGGCTGGCGGGCATTCTCATTCTCGGGATGAACCGGCAGGGCTATGTCGGTATCGGTGAGCCCTATGTGCTGACCTCGATCGCTGCCGTCGTGCTCGGTGGGACCTCGATCCTCGGCGGCCGGGGCACCTATGCGGGTACGATTCCCGGTGCTGTTCTTCTGGTCACGACGACAGCGCTGATCACAGTCATCAATGCCTCGCCCGGGTGGCGGAACATCATGTTCGGAGCGCTCATCCTGGCGCTGCTGCTGATCTCCGGCCGGGAGGCACGTACGCGATGAAGGAGACCTCTACCATGCCAGCCCCCTCGCTTTCCTGCGAACCAGCCATTCTCGACGACCGGATCCGCGGCTTTCCTGCCGGCCATGCGCCGGTGCCGCTGGACGAGATCGGCCAACAGGGCTGGAAGCCGTTCGATGGAAGCATGTCCCTGCCGCTGATTTCGCTCGACGAGTCTGCCTTTGCCGCCAATGCCGAGGCGATGATGGCCTATGTGAGGAGCCATGGATGCGGGATCGCACCGCATGCCAAGACGCCCATGTCACCGGCGCTCGCGCAGCGCCTGCTGCAGGCCGGTGCCTGGGGGACAACCGTCGCCGACATCCGCCAGGCATCCGTGATGCTGAAAGCCGGCATGACGCGGCTGATCCTCGCCAACGAGATCGGCGGCGTGGCCGCAGCGCGGCGGCTTGCAGCACTCTTGGCCGGATACCCCCAGGCCGAGGTCCATATTTTCGTGGATTCGATCGATCTCGCCGAGGCGCTTTCGACAGCCTGGCGTGAGTGTGAGGGGCTCCCAATGCTGGGCCTTCTGCCGGAGCTCGGTGCCGCCCGCGGCGGGAGTCGCTCGGCCGAAGCCGCGCTTGATATCGCCGAACACATTCTTTCGCGCGAGACCGAACGCTTTAAGTTGACGGGCATAGGCGGCTACGAGGGGGCCGCTGCGACGGCCGATCCGGCGGAAACCAGGTCGCGCATCGAGAACCTTATGGGCGAGATGGCCGACCTGCACCGCGGCCTGCGCAAACGGGTCGGCGCCGAACGCGAACTGCTGGTGACTGCCGGCGGGTCGGTCTATTTCGATCTCGTCGCCGCCGCGCTTGGCCCGATCGTGGCGGATGATCCCCAGTCGAAGCTCGTTCTGCGCAGTGGCGCGATCTTCTTTCATGACCATGGCGTCTACGAGCGCGGCCTGTCGGCACTCGATGGGCGGCAGGGTTTCGAGATCAGCGGCAAGGTGATGCCGGCGGCCTCGACCTTCAAACCTGCCCTGCGCGTCTGGGCCGAGGTGCTGTCCCGGCCCGAACCCGGGCTTGCGATCTGCGGCATGGGCTTGCGCGACGTGGCCATGGACCAGGGGTTGCCCAGGCCGCTCGCGCTTTATCGCGACGGCCGAGAGATCGCCGACCTGACTGAAGCCAAGGTCACAAAGCTCAACGACCAGCATGCCTTCGTCGAACTCGGCGGCAACAGGGAAGTCAGGATCGGCGATGTCGTGGAATTCGGCATTTCGCATCCCTGCACCTGCCTGGACCGCCATGGCATCCTCTATGGGCTCGATCCGGAGCACCGGGTCGTCGCTGCCTATGCCACGCATTTCGGCTGAATCGCGCCCAAACTCCCAAGCACAAGAAAAGGAAAAGACATGATCGACCGCTATCAGAAGGGACCGAGGATGAGCCAGGCCGTGGTGCATGCCGGCACGGTCTATATTGCCGGGCAGGTAGCCAGTAATCGCAAGGGATCGATCGAAGAGCAGACTCTCGATGTGCTCGAGACCATCGCCGCGCTCCTCAAGGAAGCCGGCACCGACAAATCGAAGCTGCTGGCCGTCAATGTCTTCCTGCCGGCGATCACAGATTTCGAGGCGATGAACTCTGTCTATGACAAGTGGATCGATAAGGCCCATCCTCCGGCGCGCGCCTGCGTAGAGGCACGGCTTGCCGATCCCGACCTGCGCGTCGAAATGACCGCGGTCGCGGCGGTCTGACCGGAGAGCGCGATGTCGGAAACGCTGGTTCGCAATGCGCGTATCGTCGATGGAACAGGAGCCCCGTGGTATCGCGGCGACCTTCTCATCGCAGGCGGAAAGATCCAGCAGATCGGCTATGGCTTGCAGGCTGGACCGGATGCCGAGGTTGTCGATGCGGACGAGCGCTATCTGGCGCCGGGCTTCATCGACGCGCATTGCCATGACGACCTGATCTTCCTGCGCGAGCGGGGCCGCACCGAAAAGGCGATGCAGGGGGTCACCAGCATTGTTGTCGGCAATTGTTCCTTCTCGCTCTATCCCTCGAATGATGCATCCGCGCCGATGCTGCGCGACCATTTCGCGGGACTGCTCGGAGAGACGAAAGACAGTGAGATATTCGCCGATCTGGATGGCTACCGAAACGCACTGGAGGGCGAGGGGACCGCCCTCAATCTTGTCTCGCTGGTCGGCCATGCCGCGCTGCGACTGGCAGTGATGGGCTTCGATCGGCGCCCGGCCGAAGCGCGGGAGATCGAGGCCATGTGCGCACTGCTCGGCGAACAGCTGCGGCAGGGCGCTTGCGGCCTGTCGCTCGGGCTGGTCTACCCGCCGAGCGCCTTTGCCGACCACTCTGAACTGGTGGCGCTTGCGAAGACCGTGGCTGCGCATGGCAAATTGCTGGCTGCCCATGTCCGCTCCTATGAGGCGGGCCTGTTCGACGCGATCGAGGAATTCGGCGATCTGCTGCGGCAATCCGGCTCGGCAGGGTTGCTCTCGCATCTGCAGTCGGCGGGTCGGCCCAATTGGGGTCAGATCCCGCGTGCCATCGAACGGCTGGAGGCGATGCGGGACGAAGGTGTGGACATCAGTTTCGACATGTATCCCTATCCGGCCGGCAGCACCTGGCTGCTGCAACTGCTGCCGCCGGCGGTGATGGATGGCGGGCTGGAGGGTTTGAAACGCCGGCTCGCCGATCCCGTACAATGCGCCGCAATCCGCGAGTGGGTGGAAAATGGCGGCGAGGCTTTTCCCGGCGAGAGCAAGGTCAACCTGATCGGCTGGGAGAACGTGCGCCTCTCGGCCATAGGTGTGCCGGCGCTCAAGCATCTCGAAGGCAGCGACATGGGCGGGGCGGCGCAAACGCTTGGCACCACGCCCTTCGACCTGATGCTGCGCTTCATCGAAGAAGATTCCGGGCAAACGGGCATCATCCTGTTCCAGCTCGACGAAGCAGACCTGCACGCCGCCTGCTGCAACCGGCTCTACATGGCCGGGTCGGACGGCCTGCCGCGGCCGGGTTCCAAGCCGCATCCGCGCGCCTTCGGCACCTTCCCGCGCATCGCCGGACCGCTGCGGCGCGAGAAGAAATGGTTCAGCCTCGAGGATGCCGTCCGACGCATGACCTCGGTCGCGGCGCAGCGTTTTCAGTTGCATGACAGGGGGCTGATCCGGCCGAGCCTCGCCGCCGATCTCGTTCTTTTCGAGGATGCGATCAGCGACCGTGCAACCTTCTCGGATTCGACGCAACTGGCGTCTGGAGTTTCCGATCTCTGGGTCAATGGCGTGGCGGTGATCCGCGATCGGCAGCAGACGAAAAACCGGCCGGGGCGGCTGATCTAGAGGAATAAGGACGCGATGCAGCATTCCATGTGGACCTATCCC
This sequence comes from Rhizobium sp. SRI_017, assembly GCF_057586295.1. Classification (NCBI taxonomy): domain Bacteria; kingdom Pseudomonadati; phylum Pseudomonadota; class Alphaproteobacteria; order Hyphomicrobiales; family Rhizobiaceae; genus Rhizobium; species Rhizobium sp. SRI_017. The sequence goes on from NZ_JBYCZP010000007.1 coordinate 229,242, forward strand.
TGGGACATCCAGGACCAGAGCATCGCCGGCACCGTCGCGGACCTTCGCGACCGCGCGGGGCTCAACACGATCAGCCTTGCGACATCCTATCACGCGGGGCGCTTCCTGCAGCCGCGCAGTCCCGCGCAGAAGGCCTATTTCCCCGAAGACGGCACCGTCTACTTCCGGCCGGATGAGAGCCTCTGGAAGGACAAGAAGATCCGGCCGCTGATGGCGCGCAATGTCGCCGAACGCGGCGACATGCTCGGCGCGCTGATCGATGAACGTGACCGTGGCGGCATGGGGGTTTCATGCTGGACGGTGTGCCTGCACAATACGCGGCTCGGCATGGCGCATCCCGGTCATGTGACGCGCAATGCCTTCGGCAATGCGAACTACTACAATCTCTGCCCGTCGAGCCCGGCCGCCCGCGACTATGTCGTGACCCTCGTCAGGGACGTGACCACACATTACAAGCCCGACATGCTGGAGCTCGAAAGCCCGAATTTCATGAGTTTCGCGCATGAATACCATCACGAAAAGGATGGCGTCGGCCTCAATGCGGAGGACGATTTCCTGCTCTCGCTCTGCTTCTGCAAACATTGTGCGACGCGGGCAGAGAATGCGGGCGTGCCGATCGGCGAGGCGCGGAAGACAGTCGCTCGTTTCATTGCAGAGATGTGCGAAAGGGAAATCCCGGCAAGGCAGTTTCCGGGCTTCCCAGCGGCCGGCATCGATGCCTTCAAGGCATGGTCGGAACTCCACGCCTTTCTTCAATGGCGTTCCGAACCGGTGACCAGCCTGATCGGAGAGATCAGGCAAAGCGCCGATCCGGCCACCAGGATCGTGCTGATCGACCTCAAGGACGGCTGGCTCGGTGGCGTCGACCTTACGGCGGTGGGCAGGCTCTGCGACGGCGCGATTCTATGCTGTTACGACATGACGGCAGAGGAACTGGCAGCCGTGGTGAGACACGGCCGTGCACGGTTGGGACCGGAAAAATATCTCGGTGCCGGCTTCCGCGTCTTCTATCCCGAAATGAAGTCCGCTGACGATCTTGCTATCCGGTCCCGTGCGGCAATGGAGGCGGGTGCCGATGGCATCAATTTCTACAATTACGGATTGATCCCGGCCAAGCGTCTGGATTGGGTGCGTCAGGCGGTGGATGGGCTGCCCATCCGCTGAGGAGCCCGGCCTATCCGCGGGAAGCTAGCCGCGCTGTGCGTGGCCGATCGATCCCGCAAAAGCAGCAAAGATGACGATCAAGCCGATGATGACGGACTGAAGCGATCCGTCGATCTGCGCCAAGTTCATTCCAACCGAGACGATCGTCACGAGCAGGGCGCCGAAAACTGGCGCCAACACCGAGCCCACCCCACCGCGGAGCGAGGCGCCGCCAACGACAGCTGCCGCTATGCTGTTGAGCACAAGGCTGGCTCCAAGACTGGGCTCGCCCGACCCGGTTCCTGCCGTCATCATGAGCCCGGCCATGGCCGCGATCACGCCGCAACCCGTATAGGCGAGGAATAGATGCAGCCTGACATTCCGGCCGGCGACCATGGCGGCTCGTGCGTTGTCGCCGATCAGATAGAGTGTTCGGCCGAACACCGTCTTCGAGAGAAGAACATGGAGGATCGTGGCAAGCAGAGCGGCCACAACAAACGGCGCGGGCAGGGCGAGCACATGTATCTGGTTGAAGACGTAGCTGAAAGCGGGCGGCACGCCGAAGACGGGAAAGCCGTTCGAAATCGTCGTCGCCAGACCGGTGACGATGCTCATAGTGCCGAGCGTGACGACGAAAGGGTTGATTTCGAGATAGGCGATCAGAAATCCGTTGATCGCGCCGATCACGCAGCCGATCGCCAGCGCGACAACAAGCGCGGCCGTAACAGCCATGCCGGCCTGATCCGGCGGAATGGCGACCATGACCATGCAGGACGTCACGGAAACGACCGACACATTAGCGCCGACCGAGAGATCGAAGCCACGGCCGATCAGCACGAGCAATTGCGCGGCCGCCAGCATGAACAGCAGCGACGCCTGCTTGAGCAGGTTTTCGAGATTGGCGAACGACGCCATCGCCGGCTGGAGCATCGCGAACAGACCGAAAGCCGCCAGGATGACGATCGGCAGGCCAAACGCGCGGATCGGGGACGAGGGAATGAAGGTCGCCGCTTTCATGGGCTGGTGCTCCGCAGGCGTTTGAAATTGTCGAGCGCCACCGCGGCAATGACGATGGCTCCCACCAGGATGACCTGATAGCGGCTGTCGATGCGGACAAGGTTCATGCCGTTGGCGAGCACCGACAGGAAAAGGGCGCCCGTTACCACCATGGAAAGGCGGCCCGAACCACCCTTGAGCGACACGCCGGCCAAGATGGCCGCCGCGATGCTGTCGAGCATCAAGGAACTGCCAAGCGTCGCCTCTCCCGACCCCACCCGGGCGGTCAGCAGCAGACCCGCCGCCCCGGCGAGCAGGCCGCCGAGGCAATAGGCGAGGATGGTGACGAGCCTCACATTGATACCCGAGACATGTGCGCCGCGTTCGTTGCCGCCGACGGCGTAAAAATACCTGCCCGTTCGCGTCGACGTCAGCACATAGCCAAGTACGGCCAGAATGACGGCGGCGATCACGATCACCACGGGCATGCCGTGGAAGCGCCCCCGTCCGATCGTGTCGGTGAAGTTCTCGGGAAGTCCGTAGAGCGGCGTGCCGCCCGAGAGATATTGCGCAAGGCCGGCGGCAATCGACATCGTGCCGATGGTGACGATAAAGGGCGGTGCGCGCAGGATTGCGACGCAGGCTCCGTTTGCAAGACCCAGCAGGCCGGCGACCAGCAGTCCGGCAAGGCAGCCGAAGACCACGCCGGCGACCGCGAAGTCCGGCACCATCTCGAGAAAATAGACCATCGACAATGTGCTCGTGACGCTGGTGAGCGCGATGACCGCACCAACCGAAATGTCAAAGCCGCCGACCACGATCACCAGCATCTGGCCCGCGGCCACCAGCGAGAGATAGGAGGTGTTGCGCAGGATGTTCATGATGTTCTCGAACCGAAGGAACTTGGGTTCGAGGAGAGCGAACAGCAGGCAGGTCGCGGCAAGAAGAAGCGGCAGGGCCGGGGGCCGGGCCACCTTGCTCCAGAGCATGGGGCGTTCCACGAGGGTGTTCAATACGCTACTCCTTCCGGCAACTCGCTTTCCACGTCCTCGGCCTCGACGGGATGGTCGAAGAAGGCGGACAAAAGTGCTGCTTCCGATATACCATCACCTTCCAGTTCCGCGACGACCTCGCCGTTTTGCATCACCAGGAGCCGATGCGAGATATGGATTATTTCGGCCATGTCGGACGAGCAGACGACCACGGCCTTGCCGGCTTCGGTCAGTTCCTTGATGAAATTGTAGATCTCGATCTTGGCCTGGACGTCGACGCCGACGGTCGGTTCGTCGAACAGATAGATGTCGAGATCGCGGGAAAGCCCGCGTGCGAGCAGGACCTTCTGCTTGTTGCCGCCCGACATTCCTTCGACCGCGGCGTTCACGCCGCGCGCCTTGATGCCGAGGCGGTCGATCATGCGTTGGGCGAACAGCCTTTCGGCGCGCTGCCGCAGCCAGAGCCTGCTCTTCGAGAAGGCACCATCGTCAAGCGCGGCAATCGTCGCGTTCCAGCCGAGACTCTGGCGCATGGCCAGGCCTTCTGTCGCCCTGTCGGACGGGAAATAGCAGAGCCTGCGGCCGAGCATCGCGTCGGGTGTCGGCTTCTTCACCGGTTCGGCGTCGAGCGTGATCGTGCCGTCCTGAATGGGCTCGAGGCCGTAGATCGCGCGGATCAGTTCGGATTTGCCGCAGCCGGCCAGCCCAGCGATCCCGAGCACTTCGCCACGGCGTATTTGAACATCGACGGCGTTCACGAGACCGTTGGCGGCCTTCAATCCCCTGACCTCGACAGCCGTCGACGATGCGTTCCGCTCGATCCTCGGATAAAAGGTCTCGAAACTCCGCCCGGTCATCGATTTGACGAGCGTCGGATGGCTGATCTCGTCGCGGGAAAGGGTGCAGACATAGTTGCCGTCGCGCAGCACGGTGACGCGATCGGCGAGGCGATCGATCTCCGCCATGCGATGGGTGATATAGACGATCCCGAGGCCCTGTTCGCGCAAGGTTTCGATCAGATCGAACAGCGCGGCCGCCTCCTGGTCGGCAAGCGACGCGGTCGGCTCATCGAAGATCATGACCTTGGCGTCGTGCAGCAGTGCCTTGGCGATCTCCACCATCTGCTTGTGGGCACGCCTAAGCGTGACTACCCTGGCATCGGGGTCGAGCGGAAAACCGAGCTTGCCGAGTATCTCCTGCGTCGCCTTGCGCATGGCACTTTTGTCCAGCCGGCCCCGGCGCATCAATTCCCGTCCGAGGAAGAGATTTTCTGTGACGGACATCTCAGGGATCAGGCTGAATTCCTGGAACACCGCGGAAATCCCGGCGCGCTGCATCCTGGCCGGTGTGGCATTCTCGATGGTCTGGGAGAGCAGCCGATACTCGCCCTCGTCGGCCTGCAGGACGCCGGCCATGATCTGGATGAGCGTCGACTTCCCGGCCCCGTTCTCGCCGAACAGCACGTGCACTTCGCCGGCTTGAAGATCGAAATCCACCCCCGAGAGTGCTGCGAATGCGCCGAACCGCTTGACGATTGCCCGCATCGAAAGGATCGGGCCCGACGATGCGGGCTCTTTCAAACCCGCATCGTCCACGTTGGCAGTCTTCATCAACATGACCTTCAATCGACCGAATAGACCGGCTTCCAGTCGGCGGGAGCGAAGGAGCGGGTCAGATCGATACTATCGATATTGTCCTTGGTCACAATGCTCATCCCCGGATTGAGGTGCTTGTAGTGTTCCTTCTTCTCGAGAATCCGGACGGCGAGATCGACCGCGATACGGGCCTCCATCACAGGCGATTCCGTAACGGTGGCGGTCACGTCGCCCTTCTTGACGAGATCGACGATGCCCTCGTTGGAGTAGTAGGACGCGATGGTGATATCCCGGTCGATACCGGCTTCCTGGAGCGCCTGCTTGGCGACCTCGGCGGTCACCGCCGTGCCGTAGATGATGCCGACATCGTCATAGGTCTGCAGCGCATCCTCTACCAGCTGCAGCTGGATGCTCTTGCCGGTATCGCCGTATTTGGCGTCCGCGAGCTCGATCTTGGAGTCCTTGATGCCGAGCTTGACGCCCTCGGTCGACGCTTCGGCCCAACCGGAACCCTGTGGACCCGGGAAGTGCAGCAGCTTGACGGGCTCCGCGCTGTCCTTGAATTTCTCGGCCAGGAATTTGGCGCCGGCAGCAGCGGCGACATCGTAATTGGCGTAGATCTTGGCATCGGCGACGTCGCCCTGCAGCGGGTTGATGACGCCGACCTGTACGATGCCCTTCGCCTTGCCCTCGGCCATGCTCTTCGCAAGTCCGGCTTCGGAAATCGCGCCGATGACGATGGCATCGACGCCGAGGGCCACACAGTCGTTATACTGTGCCACCTGCTTGGCGGCCTCCGTATATCCGCCGGCCTGGAAGATCGTCGCCTTGATGCCGAGCTTCTTCGCCTGGTCGGCAATACCGTAGTCGACACCCACCCAATAGCTGTCCTTCATATGCGGGAAGAGCACGCAGATGTGCCACTTCTTCGACGCCTTATCGAGGCCCTGATAGGGCACGGTCTTGCCGGCGACGACATCGGTGACGTCGAACGGCCACAGATCGGCGGCGTTGGACAATGTGGGGTGAATAAGCGCCAGGAGACCTGACAGCATCATTTTCCTGATAGTTGCGCGTTTCATTGGTTCCACCTCTTTTATTGGAATTATATTTGCGCGCATGAATCTTAAACTCTTGCACCTCGACGCACCGAATGGGGCCCGCCTGCATCCGAGCGTCGAAGTGCCTGTGACGTGCCCGTCCTTCGCGCCATGCGCAACGTCCACCAACGTAGCAGAGGGGCCGGGAAATACATCATTTCTGCGCGAACAAACTCTGGTTCGACTGCGCACAGTCGTCTCGGGCCGAGACCATGGATGCGGTTATCTATACTGCCTTTCGGTCGACAATTAATGAATAGATACGCGCGCGCGAAGAATTCGGATACAAATAGGCGATGCGGGTCATGTTCCACAATCTTTGAGTTCAGCGGCCTGACAAGCAGGGCGTTTTGGTCTGGTGTGCAGGGCGCCCTATGCCAAGATTGACGAGATTTTATGCGCATAGCGACAAGACACCCGGCCAATTCATGGTATCTTCGACAAAAGAACGAATGGGAACGAATTGGTGAGACCGGCAGAAGCCGGCCGCCGCCTTCGCACAGGAGGACTGGACATTGCATTATTCGACGGCGAATTCGCCTCAGGCCGCGCGTGCGGGCTACTGGCAGAACATCATTTCGAATGCCTATTTCCCGCTCGACCTCAAGTATCGGGATGAGGAGCGGTTCAACGGCTCCCTGGACTACTGGTCGATGGGAAGCGTATCGCTTTCGCGGATCAAATGCGACGCGATCCTCTACAAGCGCCACGAACGGCAGATCATCAGCGAGCGCGAAAAAAGCTTCCTGGTCACCATTCCCGATCTTGCCGATATCAGCTTTGCTCAGGACGGACGCGAAGTTTCCTGCGCACCGGGCGGCTTCATCCTCGAGCGCGGCGACGCGCCTTACGAGTTCTGCCATCCGGGCGCCAACCTGCTCTGGGTTTTCAAGGTACCGGCCGCAGCGCTGAGGGCGCGGGTCGGGCCGCCGGAGCGGCTTTCGGCGATGTCCTTCGATGCCACCAAGGGTGTGGGCGCCTATTTCGTGGATGCCGTCAGGACAAGTGCACGTCGGATCGGCGAGATGGATGCGGCAGCGCATGAGATGATCGGCCAGCAGCTGGTCGACCTACTTTGTCTCGCAATCCAGGGCGATCAGCGCGTGCTGAGCAGCAGTCTCAGTTCAGTACGTTCGGCGCATCTCTTCAGGGCGGAGCAATTCATCCGCAACCATCTCAACAAGCAGGAGCTCCTGCCCCAGGACATCGCAGATTCCTGCGGCATCTCGCTCAGATATCTGCAGCGGCTCTTCACAGACAGCGGCCGGTCCATCTGCGAATGGATCCGCGAGCAGCGGCTCTTGATGTGCGATGAGGAACTGCGCAAGAAGAACTCGCATCTGACGATTTCGGAAATCGCCTATAACTGGGGGTTCTCCGACCAGTCACAGTTTTCCAAGCACTACCGTGCCCATTTCGGCCGTTCGCCCAGCGAGGCGCGCGTCCAGTATCGGCAGAACGCTTTCTGCTAAGGGCTGAAACCAGCTGACCGCCGAGCGGCGGTCACCCATCACATTCAAACGTCTGCATGAAAGCGGCAATTCGTTGCGTCAGCGAACGGCTTCCGCTTGCCTATCGAAAGGACAGTATAATGGAGACCATCCGCGTTGCGGTGGATGTCGGCGGCACGTTCACCGATATCTGCATCCTCGACGAAACCACCGGAGAGATCAGGATCGAGAAGACCTCCTCGACGCCGGACCCGATCGACGGGATCATTTCGGGCGTGGAGGACGCCAAGGTCGATCTCTCCCAGGTCTCGATGTTTTCGCATGGTACCACTGTCGCCACCAATGCACTGATCACCCGCCGGCTGCCACGCACCGCCATGATCTGCACAGAAGGCTTCCGCGACGTGATCGAGATCCGCCGCGCCAACAAGCAGGATCTCTGGGACGCCTACAAGGACGTGGCCAAGCCCTATGTGCCGCGCAAGGACCGCTTGACGGTCGCCGAACGCATTGACGCTTCCGGCAATGTCGTAACCCCGCTCGATGAAGTGGGCGCCAGGCGCGTCGCCCACGTCCTCAGGAAGCGCGGCGTGAAGGCGATCTCGGTCTGCTTCATGAATTCCTTCGTCAATGGCGAGAACGAAAGGCGCATGCGCTCCATTCTCCAGGACGAGATCCCCGGGCTTCCGGTCTCGATCTCATCCGAGGTCATGCCTGAAATCTTCGAGCATGAGCGCTTTTCGACGACGGTCGCCAACGCTGTACTCAGCCCCGTCGTCGTCGACTATACGACCCAGCTCGGCGAGAGCCTTCAGAGCAAGGGCTACAAGCGGGATCTCCTGCTGCTGCACACCGGCGGCGGCGTGATGACGCCGAAGAGCGTGAAGGATTTCGCCGCACGGCTGGCGGGCTCGGGCATTGCCGCAGGCGCCATTGCCAGCCGCTACATTTCGACTTTGTGCGGCTATCCAAACTCCATCGGGCTCGACATGGGCGGCACGTCCACAGACGTGTCCATGGCCTATGAGGGTGAATCCCGCGTCAGCAAGGACTGGTATATCGAATTCGGCTACCCGATCCGCTTTCCAAGCATCGAAGTGCTGACGATCGGTGCCGGCGGTGGTTCGCTTGCCTGGCTCGACGAGGCCGGTTCGCTCCGCAACGGCCCGCAATCTGCCGGTTCAGAGCCGGGCCCGGCCTGCTACGGCAAGGGCAATACGGTGCCCACCAATACCGATGCCAATGTCGTGCTCGGCCGGCTCGGAACGAGCCTCGCCGGCGGCAAGTTGACGCTGCGCCCCGAGCTCTCCGAACAGGCAGTCCGGTCAGGCGTCGCCGAGCGCTTCGGCATCGATATTCACACCGCAGCGGAATCGATCGTCAAGGTTGCCAATGCCAATATGGCCAATGCCGTCCGGCTCATTTCAATCAGCCGCGGGTACGATCCGCGCGACTTCGCGCTGGTGGCCTTCGGCGGTGCAGGCGCGCTCCATGGTGCCGCGATTGCCCAGGAACTCGCCATTCCCGTCGTCATTGTGCCGCCCAATCCCGGGGTGACATCGGCGCTCGGCTGCCTGCTGGTCGATATTCAGCACGATTTCTCCGACAGCTTCATGGCAGACGCCGCGACAACCACGCCCGGCGATGTCGAGGCGGCTTTCCAGCGGCTGGAGAGGGAAGCACTCGAGCGCCTGCTGCATGAGGGCGTGGCCCACAAGGACATCGTTCTCCAGCGCAGCATCGAGATGATGTATCAAGGCCAGTGGCGCTCGCTCTCGGTGTCGGCGCCGAGCCCCGTTGCCGACGTCGCAGCCCTTGTCGACAGTTTCCATCGCGAGCATGAACGGGAATACAATTTCCGCCGCGACGACGCTCCGGTCAGCCTTTTTCGTGTTGCGCTGAAGGCGATCGGCATGGTGCCGAAGGCGCAATTGTCCGAGCACAAGCCGAGCATGGAAAAGCCGGCCCCGAAGGTCCGCCGTCACGTCTGGTTTGAGGGACAGCCGCACGACACGCCTGTCTTCGAACGCAGCAATCTGCCGGCCGGCTTCAAGATCACGGGTCCCGCGATCGTCGAGCAGTTCGACTCGACCGTGGTCGTGCCGCCGAACACCACGGCCGTGGTCGACAAATACCTCAACATTCTCATTCATCTCTGAGGAGATCCCCGATGAACAACGGAAAGTCGGACGGGCTCGACCCTGTCACCTTCGAGGTGCTCAAGAATTCGTTCATTACTTCGGTCGATCAGATGGCCGAACAGATGCTGCGAACCTGCTATTCCTTCGTGATCTACAATCGCGACTTCTCGAATGGTCTGCATGATGCCGAGGGCAATTCGGTGGCGCAGGGCACGCAGGATATCGCGGTCCACGTCGGCACGCTGCATTTCACCTGCAAGGAGGTCATCCGCGCCTTCGAAGGCGATATGCTGCCGGGCGACGTCTATGCGATCAACGATCCCTATGCGGGCGGCACGCATTTCAGTGACGTCCGCTTGATCCGCCCGATCTTCGATGAAGATGAGTTGATCGGCTTCAGCCAGTCGAACGGCCACTGGTCGGATCTCGGCGGCAGTGTTCCCGGCTCCTTCGATGTTACGGCCAAGGACATGTTCCGCGAAGCCTTGCGCATTACGCCGGTACGCCTGTTCAATGGCGGCCGCTTCTGCAGCGACGTCGCGAACCTGATTGCCGCCAATACCCGCGACCCGCGCTCGATCATCGGCGATATCCATGCCCAGGCCCAGGCGACCCATGTGGCAGAGCGCGACGTGCTGCGGCTGGTCAAGAAATACGGCCGCCAGACGGTCACATCGGGCATGGCCGCCGTTCAGGATTATGTCGAGCGCGCCATGCGCCAGCGCATCGCGGCCCTGCCTGACGGCACTTGGGAAACCGTCGACTATATCGATCGCGACCCGGCTGCTGGCGAGGGCATGATCCCGATCCGCATCAAGATGACGATCAAGGGCGACAAGGTCTATTACGACTTCAGCGGCAGCCATGGAACGATCGGCTCGATCTACAACTCGGCGCCCGGCGCCACCTTCTCCGCGGTCGCGGCTGGCATGAAGACCTTCTTCCCCGATCTTCCGCTCAACAGCGGTTTCTATCGCATCTTCGAGATCGTCAGCCCGGAAAACAGCGTGGTCAGCGCGCAATGGCCGGTCGCCGTCACCGGCTTCCTGATGCCCTTCGAGAAGATCATGAATTCGATCTTCGAAATGTGGTCGAAGATCATCCCCGAACGCGCCATTTCCTGCTCGTTCAACCTCGAATATCTGCTCACCGGCGGCCACGACCTGCGCCGGGCCGACAAACCGATCTTCATGTTCTACGACTGGCTTCCCGGCGGCTGGGGTGGCCGCAACGGGCTGGATGGCTGCAACGCCACGACCGCCTGCTTCGGCACCGGGCTCATGGCGCAGCCGGTCGAGGGGCAGGAGCGGGTCAATCCGGTCCTGACGACGAAATTCGAGATCAAGACGGATTCGCCCGGACCGGGCAAGTTCCGCGGTGGCGCCGGCGTCGAGAAAACCTCGGTCCTGCTCGAAGCGGAGAAATCGGTGATTTCCTATATCTGCGACCGCGAACGGGCCGTGGTCTGGGGCACCAATGGGGGTCTGCCGTCCATGCCGCATGGTCTGACCATCCGCCGCGCCGGTCAGGATCGGGAGGAATGGCTCGGTTCCGTATTCTCGGACGTGCCGCTCGGAACCGGCGACATCTTCTCCCGACCCACCGCCGGCGGCGGTGGTTTCGGCGATCCACTGGAGCGTGATCCCGAAATGGTGCGAGAGGACGTCGAACACGACTATGTCTCCGTCGACCGTGCCCGCAAGGACTATGGCGTGGTGCTCGAGCTCGTCGATGGAGACCTCGCCGACTATGCGGTCGACAAGGCGGCGACCGAGCGTGTGCGGAGGGCCATCCGCGCCGAGCGCCGGGGATGGGCGGCCACTGATCCTGCTGATGTCTCCGCCATGTACAAGGCGGGCCGGATCGATGTGCTCGATGTCGTTCGCCACTACGCCGTGATCCTCGACTGGGACAATGGCGATCTGCTGCCGGAGACCACCCGCCAGTTCCGCGAGATGCACGAAAAGCGAACCGTCGCGCACTGGAAGTGATGTCGGATTGCGGCGGCATGCGAGGCCGGCGTCGTGTCGTCGCACCAGATTTTGAGGCAGCCAATGACAACAACGGAATTCATAGGCGCCACATCAGTGGCGGAGGCCGTGTCGGCGCTTTGCAACCATGGCGGTGCGCAGGTCGTCGCCGGGGCCACATGGCTGATGCGGGCACCGCTGCGCGGGGAAGATCTACCGAAATCCGTCGTCTCGATCTCCGGCATCACGGAGCTTTGCGAAATCGAAATCGGCGCAACTCACCTTTCGATCGGCGCCTGCGTCACCCATAAGAGGCTCGCAGCCACGCTTGCGACCGTCGACGAATGCCGCGGATTGGCCGATGCCGCGGGGCAATCGGCCAATCCGGCAATCCGTTCCGTGGCGACCGTGGGCGGCAATCTGTCGACTGTCGACTTCGCCGCTGCCGATCTGGTGCCGGCTCTGCTCGCTCTCGAGGCGGAGATCGACTATCACGCCGCCGACGGGGCAAAGCGCATGGGCCTTGAGACTTTTCTCGCCACGCGAACCACGCTCGGGCCAGGATTGATCACGCGCATACGGGTTCCGCGCGGCAGCTTTCGCACCGCGCATGCGCGCCTACCGCTTCGCAACGCCGGCGATTATCCCGTCGCCATCGTCTCGGTGAAAGCGAGCCGGGGTCCGGATGGCGCTTTCCACACCGCGCGTATCGCCGTCGGATCGGTCGAGCCAACCGCGCGTCGATGGCGGGCGCTCGAAGCTGCTATCGAGGGCAGGACGTTGAGCGCCTCCGAGATCGCTGCCGTCGCGACCGACCTGGCCGGCGATTTTTCCGGTCGCGATGGCATCGAAGCACCTGGCTGGTATCGCGTCCAAGTGCTGCCAGCCCTTGTTCGCCGCGCATTCGAAAGCCTCGATCGGCAATGGAGCAATTGATGACCATCACGCTGAAGGTCAATGGCGAACTGCACCACATCCATGGCGATCCGCTGACACCGCTCGTCGATGTGTTGCGCAACAACCTGTTTCTGACCGGTACCAAGGCGGTCTGCGGCGAGGGTTTCTGCGGCGCCTGCATGGTGCATATCGACGGGGTGCCAACAGCTTCGTGCCTATGTCCTGTCGCTCTCGTTGGCGGCCGGGAGGTGACGACGATCGAGGGTATTGCGACCGACGGGGCCCCGAACCTCGTCCAGCGAGCCTTCGAAGACCTCGACGCCGTTCAATGCGGCATGTGTTTTCCCGGAATGGTGATGACCTTGACCGCCTATGTCGATGAGCATCCTGGCGCGGATCGCGCGGCTGTGAAGGCCGCGCTGACGGGCAATATCTGTCGCTGCACGGGCTATGAGCGGATCGTCGACGCGGCACTCGTCGCGGCAATGCGAAAGGAACGTCCTGCATGAACATGGTCCTGCCCGACGCGAGCGCCGTCATGAACCTTCCCCGGCGCGACGCGCGCGACAAGCTGAGCGGACGGACGCGCTACACGACCGACCAGGCCGGACCCGGGACGCTGCAAGCCGCAATCCTCCGATCGGAGATCGCGTCCGCACGCATTCTCAGTATCGACGTATCGACGGCCCGGGCTATGCCCGGCGTCCGCGCCGTGATCACGGCTGGGGATGCACCGGGCCGGCATGGGATCGGGGTCATCGATCACCCGCTCTTTGTCCGCGATGTCATCCGCTACTACGGCGAGCCGCTCGCTGCCGTCGCCGCTGATACGATCGAACAGGCGCGCGCGGCGGTGGCGGCCATTCTGGTGGAAACGGAGGCCCTCACTCCAGTCCTGAGCATGACGGAGGCACTGGCGGCCGGTGCGCCGCTCGTCCATCCCGACTGGAAGAGCTACGAGGTCCAGCTCGATGGCGCGGCGCGCGAGGGCAATGTGGCCTGGGAGGCCAAGGTCATTCGCGGTGATACTGATGCCGCCTTCGCGCGGCCTGATGTCACGATTGTCGATAGCTGCTTCGCCGTCGGCCGCCAGAGCCATGTGCCTTTCGAGCCGCGCTCGGCGGTCGCCACCTTCGAGGATGGCCGCTATCACATCATCTGCTCGACCCAGGTGCCCTGGACCGTCCGCAAGGTCACGGCCGAAGTCCTTGGCGTCCCCTCGTCGCTGGTGCGGGTAACCGTTCCTGCCGTCGGCGGCGGGTTCGGCCTCAAGTTCGACTGCACGATCGAGCCGATCGCCGCGCTGCTGGCCAGGCGGACCGGCCGGCGCGTCGCGATGATCAATTCGCGGTATGAGGAGCAGATCACCTGTCTCTGCCGCGAGAATGCCGAGATTCGCATCCGTTCCGCCGTGACGAAGGAAGGCGAGATCGTCGGCCGGGAAGCCACGGTGCTGATGGATTGCGGCGCCTATGGCGGCGAGCAGATCTTCCTGACGACGATGACCGCCCACACATTGGGCGGCAATTACAAACTCGGCTCGGTGCGCCTCAACAGCCGTGCGGTCTATACCAACACCGCACCCAATGGCGCCTTCCGCGCCTGCAACGGCGTCTACAATACCTTCGTGCTCGAGCGTCACAGTGATGAAATCTGCGCTGCGATCGGCATGGACCCGCTGGAATTCAGGCGGCGCAACGTGCTCGGCGACGGGGACATCGGCGCGACCGGTCAGGTCTTTGAAGGCGAGGTGCTGCGGCCGATGCTGGAGCGCATGGAAGCACTGAAGGCGAGTGTGCCGTCGAGAGCATCGCTGGCGGACGGCAGGCTCTACGGCCGGGCGACGACGGTCGGCACGTGGTTCATCTTCGTCGGGCCTTCTTCCGCGACCGTCAATCTTAACGCAGATGGAAGTGCGACGCTTGTGACGTCAGGCGTCGAGATCGGTTCGGGCAGCATGGTCCAGTCGCTGCCGCAGATCGTCGCCGCAGAACTCGGCCTCCGGCCGGAAGACGTCGTGGTCAAGGCAGCGGATACGGATGCAGCCGGGCTCGATCTCGGCGTCGGCGGTGGCCGCACCACCGTCTCGATCGGGGCGGCAAGCCTCAAGGCCTGCGAGGAAGTCCGCAACAGGATCCTGCCTGTCGCGAGCGAAATGCTGCAGACGCCCCACGACCAACTGGTGCTCGCCAATGGCCGGGTCGAAATCGCCGGCCGAAAAGGCTCCGGTACGACAATCGCCAAGGTGGTCGAGCGCGTGCAGCAGCTTTCGGGCCCCGTCATGGGTTCAGGCGCCTTTACCAAGCCCGGCGTGCAGGCGATGGCCGGTTGTGCCATGGCGCATTTCATTGACGCGATCGACATTCCGGTCTTCGCCGTCCACGATTGCGAGGTCGCCGTCGATCGGGAGACCGGACATGTCGAAATCCTGTCCTATACCGTGGTGCAGGATGTCGGCCGGGCGCTCAATCCCCGCGCAATCCACGGCCAGATTCAGGGTGGGGTGGTCCAGGGGCTAGGCTATGCGCTGCATGAGGACGTGACCATTGACGCCACGGGCCGCATCGCCCAGTCCGGGTTCGAGACCTACCGGCTGCCTCTGGCCCAGGATGTCGTGCCTGTAGCGATCGATCTTTACGAAGGCGCACCATCGATCGGTCCGCTCGGCACCAAGGGGGCGGGGGAAGTGCCAATTCTCAATGTCGGCGCCACCGTTGCCTGCGCGGTGGCGAATGCCACGGGCAACAGGGTGCAGAGCCTACCCCTCACTCCACCGCGCGTTCTCGCGCTGTTATCGGGAACGTATCCCCCGCTCGATTTCAGACATATCGACGTCGTTTGGCGGGAAAATATCATTCGCTAACATCGGTTTGACGCCGCATCGGCAGCAAATGACCATTTGCTTGTTATGTCCTGGGTAGATCGGCATTTCTCATTGCGGTGATGACCGGTGAAAAAGACAGTTTCTCGCAAAAGCCTATGAGTTGCTCGACGGCCTGCGAGCCTGGTTCCGTGACTGCGGGATCGGTGCCAATCAAGGTCACGACGCATTGCGCCTTTCCCTGCCAATCGAGGATCGGCGCTGCGATCGCGACGAGGCCGGGAATGAAGCGTCCCTCAACCGAGGAATAGCCGCGCGCACGGATCTTTTCGGTCATTCTTTCTATCTCCTGATCCGTTCGCAACTGATCGCCGATCGTGGAGGAAGCCTTGCGGGCGGCGCGCAATTCCGTCTGGCGGATTGCCTCGAGCGGCGCAGGTGGCGCCCAGGCGAGAAAGGCCCGGCCTGTCGCGGAATTGAGGAGTGGCAGGATGGTGCCGAGGCCCATCGACGTGACCGTGGGCGTGGCGGCGCGCTCCCAGCGGACGACGGTGGCGCCATGCGTGCCCCAGACCGAGAGAAGCACCGTCAGGCCGGTTTCGAGGCAGAGTTCGGGCAGGCCATCGGACGCGCGATTGACGAAATCGTGCCGGGCGAGCGCTGCAAGCCCCAATGCAATCGCGCCTTCGCCGAGATCGTATTTGCCGGATTTGCCGGCCTGGATGACCAGGCCCGCATTTAGAAAGGACGTCAGATAGCGGTGTACCTTGCTCGGCGGCATGGCGCAGTCGCGCGCCAGTTCGGAGAGCGACGTCGGACCAGGATAGCCTCCCATCGCCTTGAGTAGCTTTAACGCCGCGTCAAGGGAATGGATCCCGCCGGACTGGCGGTCGCTTTCGTCGTCCTTATCCATCTTGATCCAGCAATTTGCGAAGCGCTTCCATTTCGCCGGCGACAATAGCATTGCCCGACAACTTGAATAGGCCCCGGACCTCGCAACCCACAGCGGCGACCTCGCCATCGACGGTAATCTCATAGGCGAGCCGCAAAGTCCTGCGGCCCCACGCCTCGATGGAAAGCATGATGCGAAGCCTGTCCCCGTCGCGCATCGGCCTGCGGAACTGTGCCGTTGCTTCCAAGAGGCCGATGCCGACGGCGCCGAGGGCCTCGCAGACCTTTCCGTGGCCTCCAAATCCGCGCAGCCAGTCGTGAAAGGCACGGTCGAACCAGGCGTAGATCCGCGGATAAAAGACGATCCCCGCCGGGTCGCAGTCACCAAAACTCACCGCATATTCAAGCTCATGGACGGGTTCCATTTTTCTCCTATGTGAAACCTATTGCGCTGTGCGGAAAAATATCTATCATGGGGATTGGGAATTGTCGAGTGACTTTGGAGGGGAAGGCGTGTCGCAACTGTCTAGCGTGGAGATACTGGGGGGAGGTCCGGCGGGGCTGTACACAGCAATTCTTCTGCGGCGCGCCATGCCGCATGTTCGCCTCCGGGTGACGGAGCAGAATCCCGAAGGCGCGACCTTTGGATTTGGCGTGGTCTTTTCCGATCAGGCGCTGGATTTCCTCAGGGCCGACGATCCTGAAACCCATGATCTGGTCACGCCCGCCATGGAGCGCTGGCGCAACATGACCCTGAACCTGCCGGGTGGGCAGGCGGTACTCGATGGCGTCGGCTTTTCGGCCATCGGGCGGCTCGAACTGATCGAGATCCTGCGCAAGCGCGCAGAAGCGTTGGGTGTCGAACTCCGCTTTTCGCATGCGGTCGGATCGCTGGACGAATTGCAGGCCGACCTGATCATTGGCGCCGATGGGCTGAATTCGCACGTCAGGCGTTCCCATGAGGCGGTATTTGCGCCGACGATCGAACATTTCAGCAATCACTTCGCCTGGTTCGGTACGGCCCGGCCTTTCGATACGTTGACCCAGACTTTTGTAAAGACGGAGAGGGGTGCGTTCAACGCACATCATTACCGATATCAGCCCGATCGCAGCACATTCATCGTTGAATGCGACGACGCCACGTTCAACGCCTATGGCTTCGCGGCCATGGAGGAAGCGGAAAGCGCTCGGGCCTGCGAAGCGATCTTCGGCGACGTGCTGGATGGCGCGCCCCTGAGCACCAACAAATCCGCCTGGCGGCAGTTTCCGCGCCTGTGGTGCGAAAACTGGGTGGCCGGGCGTGCCGTGCTGCTCGGCGACGCGGCGCACACCGCCCACTTCTCCATCGGTTCCGGCACGCGGCTTGCGATGGAAGACGCGATTGCGCTCGTCCGGGCGCTGTCGTCCCATGAGGATGTCGACCAGGCGCTCGCGGCCTATCAGGCGGAGCGCCAGCCGATCGCCCGCAAGATCGTCGATGCCGCCAACACCTCCGCCAGATGGTATGAGAATTTTGCCGCCAAGATCGATCTGTCGCCGGTCGATTTCGGGCTCGACTATCTGATGCGCTCCGGCCGCATCGACATGGAGCGGCTCCGCCGGATGGCCCCCGGTTTCATGGCGCGATATGATGCGGAGAAGAGCGGTGCGAACATCGCCGATCCCGTCGGTCTGGATAGCGCCGGCGCCAAGGAAATCGGTTTCCGGCGCGAAGACCATCCGAATGGCTCTTCGATCCTCTGGGACAATCTCGCTCGCAATCGCGACAAGCTGGCCCTGATCGGCCCGGCGGGATCGCTGACCTATGCCGAATTGGTTGCCGACGCAGCGCGCTGGGGAAATGCCTTTATTGCCGCGGGACTGAAACGTGGCGACCGTATCCCGTTCTTCCTCGATGACACGCCCATCTATCCGGCAGCCTTCTTCGGAGCCGTCCGCGCCGGCTTCGTGCCGGTCCTGCTCAACACCCAGACCACGCCCGATGTGCTGAATTTCTTCCTTCAGGATACCGGCGCGAGGATCGCGCTCTGCGAAGCCGCGCTTGCCGGGCGCTTCGAGGGCGAGGCGATTCAGGGCACGACGCTGGAGCAAGTGGTCATCGTCAATGGCATGGTCGGGGGAGACGGTCGGGTTGCGGCGGCAGACTTTCTCGCCCGCCAGCCCGATACGCTCGATTGCGCCGATACAGGGCCGGAGGACATGGCTTTCTGGATGTATTCCTCGGGCTCGACGGGCCGGCCCAAGGGGATCGTCCACCTGCACCACGACATGGCCTATACGCAGGCCTCCTTCGGCCGGCATGCGCTCAGGCTGGACGTGGACGACATCTGCTTCTCCGTCCCGAAGATCTTCTTTGCCTATGGCTTTGGCAATGCGCTCACATTCCCGTTCTCGATCGGTGCGACCACGCTTCTGATGCCGGGCCAGCCAAGGCCCGACGCGGTGCTCGATACGATCGAAAAATACCGGCCGACGGTGCTGTTCGGATTGCCGACGCTCTACACCGCGCTGGCGCGGGCGGAGAGTGTCGGCGCGCGCGATCTGAGCTCGCTGCGGCAGTCGATGTCGGCGGCCGAAATCCTGTCGCAGGATATTTACGATGCCTGGAAAGGCCTGACCGGCCACGGTCCGACCGAAGGCCTCGGATCGACCGAACTGCTGCACATCTATCTCTCGAACAGCCTCTCCGATCATCGCATCGGCTCGGCGGGCAAGCGCGTGCCGGGCTATGAGATCCGGCTCGAGACGCCTGATGGCAGGGTGCCGGAGCCCGGCGAAGAAGGCGTCATGTTCGTGCGCGGCGATTCATCGGCTCCGAGCTACTGGAACCGACCGGACAAGACGAAGGAGACGATGCGGGGCGACTGGATCTATACCGGCGATCGCTTCGTCGAGATCGACGGCCACTATTATTTCCAGGGCCGTGCCGACGAACTCATCAAGGTCTCGGGCCAATGGGTCTGGCCGCTCGAGGTCGAACGGTGCCTCAACGAGCATCCGGACGTTCATGAATGCGCTGTCATGGCCCATCAGCTCGAAGACCGCCGGATGACGCTGCGGGCCGTGATCCGGTTGAGGGAGGGCCGGCTGGCCAGCAACGCGCAGTCGGATGCGTTGCGCGCCTATGTGAAGACGCGGCTGCAGCCCTACAAATATCCGCGCATCGTGGATTATGTCGCCGACCTGCCGAAGACCGGAACGGGGAAGATCGATCGCCAAGCGCTGGCCGCGATGCCGGTGCGGCAGGATGCGGCAATCGGACTTTGAAGACCATGACCAGAGGAGGGTAAACCATGGGAACTTATGTACTTGTTCATGGCGCATGTCATGACGGCAGCCATTTCGAAGCCTGCGCCGCGCCAATCCGCGCGGCCGGGCATACCGTCCATTGCCCGACGCTCAAGGGCAACCGGCCAGGCGACGACCGCAAGGCCGTGACGCTGGACGATGCGATCGACTCCCTGGTCGCGTTCTTCGAGGAGAACGACATCCACGACGCGATTCTGGTCGGCCACAGCTGGGGCGGCATGGCAATCACCGGAGCGGCCGACCGGCTGGGTCCGGGCCGCGTGCGCCGTCTCGTCTATTTCAGCGCCTTCGTGCCCAACAATGGCGAAAGCCTGATCGACATGTGCCCGCCGCATTATCAGGCGCTGTTCCCGCAGCTAGCCGGCGACACCGGGGAAGTTCTGTTCCCCTTTCCGATCCTGCGCGAAGCCTTTATCAACGACGGAAGCCAGGAGCAGGCACAGTCGCTCTTCGACAGTCTCAACGCCCAGCCGTTCAATACCATGAATGACAGGATCAGGTTGTCGAAGAATCCCGCCGAGTTCATGATCGGCAAGTCCTTCCTGCATTGCACGGAAGACACGTCGCTGCCGCAGTCCATGCCCTTTCATCCGCGCCTGTCCGAAAAGCTTGGGCTCTACCGGCTGGTAAACATGCCTGGCAGCCATTCGACCCATGTGACCGCGCCCATACTGCTGGGCGAGAAGATCATGGAAGCCGGACGAGATTGAAACCGCTAGTCTCGCCAAGGCGAAGGCCCAACGCTCCGCGGTATCGCCGCGGGGCTGAACTGTAACAAGGAAAGTTAGATGAAATTGGTTCTGCCCGCTCCTGCCACCCCCACCGTCGCCGTCGCCGGATCGGATGCCAGATTTCCGGTGCGCAGGATATTCTGCGTCGGCCGCAATTATGCGGCGCATGCGCGCGAAATGGGCAAGGATCCGGATCGGGAGCCGCCGTTCTTCTTCAGCAAGCCTGCCGATGCCGTGGTCGATTCCGGTGAGACCGTGGCCTATCCGCCCCAGACCGAGAATTTTCACTACGAGGCTGAACTGGTCGTGGCGATCGGCAAGGGCGGCCGCGACATTGCCGAAGCCGACGCGCTCGAGCACGTTTGGGGCTACGCAGTCGGCAACGACCTGACGCGGCGCGACCTGCAGTTCGCCGCGCGTGACATGGGCCGCCCCTGGGATTTCGGCAAGGCGTTCGACCGCTCCGCCATCATCGGCCCGGTCTATGCGGTATCGCAGACGGGGCATCTGGCGAAGGGGTCGATTCGCTTGGCGGTGAACGGCGTGGTCAAGCAGGATGCCGATCTTCGCGAACTGATCTGGTCGGTTCCGGAGATCATCTCCTATCTCTCGCACTCCATCGCACTGGCGCACGGCGATCTTATCATGACAGGAACGCCGGCCGGCGTCGGTCCACTTTTGCCTGGCGATGTCTGTACTGTCAGCATCGCGGGGCTCGGCGAGATTTCCACCACGATCGGACCGAGGGCCTGACAATGGTCCTCAAGCTCCACAATTTCTTCCGCTCATCGACATCGACGCGGCTGCGTGCGGCGCTGAATCTCAAGGCGTTGGACTATGATTATGTCCCCTATGTCCTGCGCCGTGGCGATACGCGAAAGCCTGACTATCTGGCAATGAACCCGCAGGGCCTCGTGCCTGTACTGGAGCGGGAAGACGGCAGCTTCCTGACGCAATCGCTTGCGATCATCGAGTGGCTGGAGGAGACGCATCCGACGCCGGCGCTTCTGCCCGCCGATCCCGACGGGCGGGCGCGGGTGAGGGCGCTTTCCTATATGATCGCCTGCGAAATCCATCCGCTGAACAATCTGCGCGTGCTCGGCTATCTCGCAGACCGCTTCGGCGCAGGCGAGGATGGGCAGAAGGAATGGTTCACTCATTGGGTGGCCACGACGTTCGACGCGCTCGAGATCACGCTGGCTTCCGATCCGCGCACGCGCACCTTCTGCCACGGCGACACGCCGGGCCTCGCGGACATTTGCCTTTATGCGCAGGTCTGGAACAATCAGCGCTTCGGGATTGCCACATCGGCGTGGCCGACGATCGAATGGATTTTTGCGCGGCTTGACGCGATTCCGGCATTCAGCAACGCCGCGCCGTCCCGGCAACCCGATGCGGCCTGACCGCGCGAGCAGGAGAACACGCCATGCACGATCAGACACCAGGCACGCCGGCCAATGCCATGAACCCGGAGGAGACACCGGAACTGCGTGCGCTCTACGAGGGCTTCGAGGCGCAGCATCTGATGCCGCTCTGGACGCAGCTCGGCGATCTGATGCCGCGCCATCCGAAGCCAAAGGCTGTGCCACATGTGTGGAAATGGGCCGATCTGTTGCCGCTGGCGCAGAGGTCGGGGGATCTCGTGCCCGTGGGACGCGGTGGTGAACGACGCGCCATCGGCCTGGCCAATCCGGGCCTCGGCGGGCATGCCTATGTCAGCCCCACGCTTTGGGCGGCGATCCAGTATCTCGGCCCGCGCGAAACGGCGCCGGAGCATCGCCACGCGCAGAACGCCTTCCGATTCGTGGTCGAAGGCGAAGGCGTCTGGACCGTCGTCAATGGCGATCCTGTTCGCATGAGCCGGGGCGACCTGCTGCTGACGCCCGGCTGGCATTTTCACGGCCATCACAACGACACCGACAAGCCGATGGCCTGGATCGACGGACTTGATATTCCGTTTGCGCAGCAGAACGATGTCGGCTTCTTCGAACTCGGTTCCGACCGGGTGACGGACTACGCGACGCCACGCTTTTCGCGGGGAGAACGGCTGTGGTGCCATCCGGGCCTTCGTCCGCTGTCCGGCCTGCGCGACACCGTCGCCTCTCCGATCGGTGCCTATCGCTGGGAACATACGGACCGCGCGCTGACCGAGCAGTTGCTGCTCGAGGAGGAAGGTCAGCCCGCGACCGTCGAGCAAGGTCATGCCGCCATCCGCTACGTCAACCCCACGACCGGCGGCGATGTCATGTCTACCATCCGCTGCGAATTCCACCGCTTGCGTGCGGGCACCGAGACGCCGACGCGCCGCGAGGTTGGTTCGACGGTGTTCCAGGTCTTCGACGGCAAGGGTGCGGCGGTAATCGGCGACGTTACGCACGAGCTGGATATCGGAGATATCTTCGTGATCCCGTCCTGGGTTCCCTGGTCGTTGCAGTCAGAAACGCAATTCGACCTGTTTCGCTTTTCCGATGCGCCGATCATGGAGCGGCTCAATTTCATGCGCAGCCATGTCGAAGCGGCCGGGACATGAACCTGACGCTGGAGAAGGCCCGGATCGCACTGCGCGAAAGGCAGGGCAGCGGGGCGCGCCACGACGCCGCGCTCGCGCCCTCGCACGCGCTCGACTGGGCCCGGCGGGGCACCGCTTATTTCGCGCGGCTTCTCAACGACCTCTCCGATCGCGCGCTTGATGAGGCAAGTGGCGTGGAAGGTTTCAGCCGCCGCCGGCTGGTGGCTTATGTCGGCTATCATGCGCGTCTCATGAGTGAATTCCTGGCTTGGGGCAGGACCGGCGAGGCCGGACCCTTTCCACGCAATCTCGAGGTTTCCGCCGACGATCTCGAATTCGGCATCACCCAGCCTTCGCGGGCGTTGCGCTATCTCTTTGACCATTCCGCGGTTCATCTCAATGTCGAATGGCGCGACTTGAGCAATGAAGACTGGGGCCGTTCGGTGGCCGACACAACGGGTCGAACGACCCCGCTCCGGGACACGCCCTTGATGCGGGCCCGCATACTCTGGCTTCTTGCCATCGATCTGAATTCCGGCGGCCGGTTTGCGGATATGCCGGCGGATTTCGTCGATGCCCTGATTCTCGATCAGGCCTCGCGACGGCTTCCTGCCGGGAGGTTCGCGCTGGTGGCGACCGATCGGGCCGCACCGCTGATCATGGGCCGGGCGCCAGCAATAGCCATCAGGGGGACCGCCCGCGACCTCGCGGGTTGGCTCAGCGGAAAGGGCGGAGGCAAACTGAGCGCCGATGGTGGCTCGCTGCCTGTCCTCTCTCCGTTTTCAGTGATCGGATCGGAACTGCCATAACCCCGCATATCGCAAAGTCAGTCTGTTGCAGGCTTTTCTGACGTGTTCTGGCACTTCGATAACAGTGCTTTCGGCCACGACGCTTTGACCTCGATCATTGTATAGTCAAAGCCCCATCCAATCTTTGGAGTGAATTCCGGCAGATCGCGTTTTCAACGCTTGCTTGCGTGTCATCGCAGGCGCCTAGATGGTCTGAGTTCGGCAAAGGCGCTCTCGTACTTCTCACAATCATCCGCTTGATTGATCCCGGTCAAAGTATCGACGGCCTGCTCAGCTAGCCATTTGGCAAGCCACATCAATCTCGCAACTGCGATGGAAGAGGCAAGCATGACCATCTCCAACACCCTTGACGACACCGAAACAACTCTTATCGACCGATATTGGCGGGCGGCAAACTATCTCTCGGTCGGCCAGATCTATCTGCTCGGCAATCCGATGCTGCGCGAACCTCTCAAAGCCGAGCATATCAAGCCGCGGCTGCTCGGTCATTGGGGCACGACGCCGGGCCTCAATTTCATTTACGCTCATCTCAATCGGACTATCCGCACCCGCGACCTGGACGTCCTATATGTCTGCGGACCTGGTCATGGCGGGCCTGGCATGGTCGCGAATGCTTACCTCGAGGGCACCTATAGCGAAGTTTACCCCGATGTGGCGGAGAACGTCGGGGGATTGCAGACGCTATTCAAGCAGTTCTCCTTTCCCGGCGGTATTCCGAGCCATGTAGCGCCGGAAACCCCCGGATCAATCCATGAAGGCGGAGAACTCGGCTATGCTCTGGTCCATGCCTTTGGCGCGGCATTCGACAATCCCGACCTGATCGTCGCCTGCGTCGTCGGTGACGGTGAAGCCGAGACGGGGCCGCTGGCGGCGAGCTGGCATTCCAATAAATTCCTTAACCCTGCTGTCGACGGTGCGGTGTTGCCGATCCTCCATCTCAACGGTTACAAGATCGCCAATCCGACCATTCTTGGACGGGCGGCACACGATGACCTGAAGCACCTTTTCGAAGGATACGGCTATGAGCCCTTCTTCGTGGAAGGCAGCGAGCCTCGCGATATGCACCGGAAAATGGCAGCGACCCTTAACCAGGCGTTTGACCGGATCCGTGCTATCCAGGCCGGCGCCCGCGCTGGCAAGGCCCCGGAAGGCTGCCCGCGCTGGCCGATGATCGTGCTGCGCAGTCCCAAGGGATGGACGGGTCCGAAGGAGGTCGACGGCAAGAAGGTCGAGGATTTCTGGCGGTCGCATCAGGTGCCGGTCTCCAATTGCCGTGAGGATGACGGGCACAGGAAAATCCTCGAAGACTGGATGCGCAGCTACCATCCGGAGGATCTCTTCGACGAAAACGGACAGTTGCGGCCAGAGCTTCGGGCACTTGCACCATCAGGCACGCGGCGGATGAGCGCCACTCCCCACGCCAATGGCGGACTCTTGCGTAAGGAACTCGTGCTACCGGATATGCGCGCGCACGCGGTGGATATCGGCGCCCGCGGCTCGAAAATGGTGCAATCGACCGAGATCCTCGGCCGCTATCTGCGCGACGCACTGACGCTGAACAGCGAAAATGCCAATTTCCGTATCTTTGGTCCTGACGAGACCGAATCCAACCGGCTCGGCAGCGTCTTCGAGGTCACCGACCGCGTGTGGATGGAGAAAATCGAACCCTATGATGTCCATCTAGCGCAGAAGGGCCGCGTCATGGAGGTGTTGAGCGAGCATCTCTGCCAAGGCTGGCTCGAAGGCTATCTGCTCACCGGACGCCATGGCCTGTTTTCATGTTACGAAGCATTCATCCACATCATAGATTCCATGTTCAATCAGCACGCCAAATGGCTGAAGGTGACGCGGGAAATCCCGTGGCGGAGACCCATCTCGTCGCTCAATTATCTGCTCACCTCACATGTATGGCGGCAGGACCATAACGGCTTTTCCCACCAGGATCCGGGTTTCGTCGATCTTGTCGCCAACAAGAAGGCCGATATTGTCCGCATCTATCTGCCGCCGGATGCCAACACGCTGCTTTGGGTCGGAGACCATTGCCTGAAGACCTATGACCGCATCAATGTCATCGTTGCCGGCAAGCAGCCCGAGCAGCAGTGGTTGACTATCGACGAGGCGGTCAAGCATTGCGAGGCCGGGATCGGTATCTGGGACTGGGCAGGTACGGAGGAGAGCGCACCGGCACCCGATGTCGTGATGGCTTGTGCCGGCGATGTGCCGACCCTGGAGACGCTTGCGGCCGTTTCGCTGCTTCGCGAGATGCTTCCTTCGCTTCGCATACGCGTGGTCAATGTCGTCGATCTGATGGCGCTGCAATCGCACGATCAGCACCCGCACGGGCTGACCGACGAAGCCTTTGACGCGCTGTTCACCACCGACCGACCGGTGATCTTTGCCTATCACGGCTACCCCTATCTGATCCACCGCCTGACCTACAAACGCACCAACCACGAGAATTTCCACGTGCGCGGCTTCATTGAGGAGGGGACGACGACCACGCCCTTCGACATGACGGTGCTGAACGAACTGGACCGCTATCACCTGGCAATCGACGCCATAGAGCGCGTGCCTGGCCTCCGGGCGAAGGCTGGCGAGGCGCTAGCGGCTCTCCGGGGCAAGCTCGACACGCACAGCGAATACATCCGCGAACAAGGTCAGGACATGCCCGAGATACTGAATTGGACGTGGCGTTATTGAATGAAAGACAAAATGCTGCGAACTATCCCTCCAGCAGACGTTTGGCGTGGATGGCCATCATGCGCTCCTCGTTCGCGGGCACCACCAGTGTCCGAAAGTCCCCAAGGAGCGCCAGGCGTTCAACAATCGCCTGCCGCACGGGCGCAGCATGTTCGCCGATACCACCGGTGAAGACGAGACCATCCATGCCGCCCATCGAAACCGCCATCATCGCGGCGAACTGGGCGCATTTCATCGCGAAGAAGTCTAGCGCGAAGGCGGCGCGGGGATCCTTGCTGGAAAGCAGTGTTTCGACGTCGTTGCTGATGCCCGACAAGCCCTTGAGCCCGGACTCCTCGTAGAGCGCGTGCTCGATCTGGTTTGCGTCCATGCCAAGATCCCTGAGCATGTAGATGACCGCACCGGGATCGACGGCGCCGCTGCGAGTGCCCATCGGCAGGCCATCCAGCGCCGTCATGCTCATCGTTGTGTCGATGCTCACGCCGCCCCGCATCGCGCAAAGACTTGCGCCGTTACCAAGATGGCCGACGACCACCCGGCCACCGTGAAGATCGCTGTGCTGATCCCTGAGGACGTGGGCGATCCACTCGTATGACAGGCCATGAAAACCGTAGCGTCTTATTCCCTGGTCGCGAAGGCGCTTTCCGATCGCAAAAGAACGGAAGAGTTCCTCCTGGCCCGAATGGAAAGCGGTGTCGAAGCAGGCGATGTCGGTCGCATGCCCGGCAAGTCGCCTCGAGGCTACTATGCCGGCCAGGTTGTGCGGCTGGTGCAACGGGGCGAGGGGGACGAGTGCTTTGAGTTGCTTGACGACATCCGGTGTAACGATGACCGGGGCAGCGAAACGCAATCCGCCGTGAACGACCCGATGCACCACTGCCAGGATCTTCCAGTCGTCGTCATGTTGTTCGACCAGGTCGAGCACCGACCTGAGCGCAGCATCATGATCGCTACCCGCGAGTGTTGAGGCCAGTTTTCCATCACGCCCGGCAAGCCGCGCGGAGATGGAGGCTTCCTCGCCAATATTGGCGACCTTACTACTGAGCAGAACCTCGAGGTCATCATAGCGAAGGACCTGGAACTTGAGCGTCGATGAGCCCGCATTCAATATGAGCAACGTATCAATCATGCGAATCTCCGGCATTCCCGAGCAACCTGTTGAATTCCGACCAGATCCTACCGAGCGGTATCGGAGCCATGTTAACTGCGCAGTCGCGATGTTGCTTGACTGAAATCAAGGAATGACGACACGCTATATGGTCTCTTACTCGCGGCCAGCAGGATGGAGCAGCATGTCGCAGGTGGGATTGACGGAGCAGGAAGTCGCCTTGCGAAGAGGGCGACATGGCATCAACGCGTTGCCTGAATCGCAAAGCGAATCTGTATTCAAGATCTTCTTGAGGCAGTTTCTCAGCCCGTTGATCTATATCCTTGTCGCAGCCGCCGTGGTGTCGGCGTTTCTCAGCGATATCAAGGATGCCGTGTTCATAGCTGTCGTGCTCCTTGTGAACGGGGTCGTCGGCACGATCCAGGAATACTCGGCGGAAAGGGCGGCAGCTGGGCTGAGATCCTACGAACGACTGCTTGCTACCGTTTTTCGCGATGGCACGCGCCGCGACATTGATGCGCGCGATCTTGTTCCGGGCGATTGCGTGGTGCTCGAAGCGGGCCGGCGTGTGCCTGCGGATATCAGGCTTTCGGTCTCGGACGGTTTGAAAAGCGACGAATCGTTGCTGACGGGGGAATCCGTTCCCGTGCGGAAATGTTCGGCTGACGAGGCGCCGAATGATCGAACGTCCATGGTCTTCGCGGGCACAATGATCATGCGCGGCACCGGTCGCGGCGAAGTCCTGGCGACCGGCATGTCCACGGAGCTTGGCAAGATCGCTGCGTCGCTTGGCACCCAGCCCGTGGCGAAGCCACCGCTGCTGGTCCGATTGGAGGGTTTTGCCCGCACGCTCGCCATTGGTGTTTTCGTCGCCATTGCGGTGCTCATCGCGGCGGGTTTGATCCGGGGGATGGATCCGACCGAGCTTTTCATGGCGTCGGTCGGTCTCGCCGTCAGTGCCATCCCGGAAGGACTTCCGGTGGCGATCACCGTGGCGCTCGCGATCGCGGCTCGGCGCATGGCCGGGAGACATGTGATCGTGCGCAATATGCCAGCAGTGGAATCCCTGGGGTCCTGCACCGTGATTGCCACCGACAAGACGGGCACCCTGACGATCAACGAGCTCACCGTCACTGATGTCCTGCTGCCGGACGGAACCCGCGTATCGTTCGAACCGGGCCTGGGAAGGAAAGAAAGCCTCGACCATGAAACACCAGTTGCACAAGGAAAAATGACATCCCTTTTGAGGGCAGCCGTTCTGCCTAACGAGGCGAGCCTGAATTTTGACGATGGCAATTGGGTTGGGTCGGGTGACGCCGTCGATCTTGCTCTCCTCGCCGCTGCGCGTCGCGCCGGCCTGTCGCATGGCAGCGTCTGTGATGCCCATCCGCTGATTTCGCGCATCGCTTATGAGCCCGAGAAGAAGTACGCCGCGTCCTTCCACCACGCGGAGGATAACATTGCCATTTTCGTCAAGGGAGCGCCCGAGACTCTGATCGCCATGGCCGAGACGATGTTGCACGACGGAAGCGTGGTTGCGATAGATCGCGCTCTGCTCCTTGCTCAGAAACAGGAGCTGGCCTCGCAAGGGCTCAGGGTGCTTGCCTTCGCCGAAGGACATATCAGCGCCGACCAGGATGGCTCGCTCGGCCACAGTCATCTCGCCGATCTCACATTTCTCGGCTTTGCCGGGATGAAGGATCCGCTGAGGCCGGAAGTTCCCGCCGCGATTGCCGCTTGCATAGCGGCCGGTATCCGCGTGGCAATGGTGACTGGCGACGATCCTTCGACCGCCTCGGCGATTGCGCGCGACGCGGGCCTGGACATGGCTGGTCTGAAATCGGTCACCGGAACCGAGTTGCGCGCTGCCGAGCAGCAAGGCAATGCCGCACTCGATGTCTTGACCCGTGACGCAAACGTCTTCGCGCGGGTGGAGCCGCTGCAAAAGCTCGGCATCGTGGAGTCGCTTGCGCGCAACGGTCACGTCGTAGCGGTCACCGGGGACGGCGTGAACGATGCGCCGGCGCTCAAGCATGCTCATGTCGGGGTGGCAATGGGCCGGAACGGTACCGACATCGCACGCGAAAGCGCCGATGTGATCCTGACCGATGACAATTTCGCCTCGATCGTCGCCGGCATACGGGAGGGCCGCGTGGCCTATGCCAATATCCGGAAGGTGGTTTTCATGCTGGTGGCGACCGGAGCCGCAGAAGTGCTTCTGTTTTTGGCCACCGTCCCGTTCGGATTGCCCATACCCTTGCTAGCCGTTCAATTGCTGTGGCTGAATCTCGTCACCAACGGAATTCAGGACGTCATGTTGGCCGCCGAGAAGGCCGAGGGCGACGAACTGGCCCAGCCGCCGCGCCGGCCGGGCGATCCGCTTTTCGATCGCATCATGGTGAGGCGCATCGTTCTCTCCGCGGCATTGATGGCTGTTAGCGGAGTGGGGCTGTTCATTTGGCAGCTGCACAGCGGCGTGCCGCTCGAAAGTGTTCGCAATCAGCTCCTGCTGCAATTCGTCATCTTCGAGAACGTCCTCACTCTTTGTGCCCGTTCAGAGCGGTCTTCGGTCCTTGGCCGCAACTTTTTCCGCAATCCGTTGCTGCTCGGGGGTGTTGTCGTCACGCAGTTGCTGCATGCGGCTGCCATGTATCTCCCGGCCCTGAGCGGAACACTTGAGATCGAGCCGATCTCCCCTTCGGATTGGGCGATTCTCATCGCTCCGGCCCTGTTGCTGATGGCGGTACTGGAACTGGATAAGTTCGTGGAGCGCAGGCGCACGGCAGCCAGTGATTTTCGTGAGGCAACAAGCCGATGACGGTCCGCAATCTGAACCATGTGCTTAAGCCGGAATCTCTGGTGGTGGTGGGTGCGTCTGACCGCGAAGGCTCGCTCGGCCGGGTGGTCATGTCGAACATACTGTCGGCGGGGTTTTCGGGATCAGTCTGGCCCGTCAACCCCAAATATGACGACGTGGCCGGTTTGAGGTGCTTCCGGCGCATCGACGACATCGACGGCGTGCCGGACCTCGCGATCATTCTGACGCCGGCCGCATCGGTGCCCGCGATCATCGACGAATTGGGACGCAAGGGGACCCGTGCCGCAGTCGTCATTACGGCCGGGCTCACCGCAAGCAATGGCCTGCGGCAGGCGATGCTTGATGCCGCCAGGCCGTATCTCTTCCGTATCGTGGGCCCCAACACCGTGGGTCTCAACATTCCATCGATCGGGCTGAATGCCAGTTTCGCTCATCTTTCCGCTGCACCTGGCGGCATCGCGCTCCTTTCGCAGTCGGGCGCGATCATGACATCGCTCCTGGATTGGGCAGCGGATAACAATGTCGGGTTTTCACACGTCGTTTCGCTGGGCGACATGGCCGACGCCGACGCCGGAGATTTCCTCGACCTCCTGGCGGGTGACCCGAGCACCAAAGCGATCGTGATGTATCTGGAATCCATTCCCAATCCCCGAAAATTCATCTCGGCCGCCCGCGCCGCCGCCCGGCTCAAGCCTGTGGTGGCGATCAAGGCCGGCCGGCACGCGGAAGCGGCAAAGGCCGCCGCAACGCACACCGGCGCGCTCTCCGGTGCCGACCGTGTGGTCGATGCAGCTTTCCGGCGCGCGGGCATACTCAGGATCGACGACATCGGCGAACTGTTCGCCGCCTCTGAAACCATCGGACGCTTTGCCGCTCAGCCGCGGTCGCAGGTCGCTGTCATCACGAATGGTGGAGGCGGAGGCGTGCTGTTGGTCGACCAGTTGTTGGACAGAGGCCACAAATTGGCGCCGCTCTCGGAGACCACACTCGAGGCGCTGGACCGGGTCCTGCCCCAAAACTGGTCACGGTCCAATCCCGTCGACATCATTGGTGATGCGCCGCCGGAGCGCTACGCAGCCGCCATCGAGAAGGTTGCGGCCGATCCCAACGTTGACATCATCGTGGTGATGAACTGCCCGACGGGGCTCGCCTCGCCGAAATTCGCAGCCGGGGCAGTCGCCGCCACGGCGCCGTCCGGCTTGATTGAGGGCAAGCCCGTTCTGGGCTGCTGGCTCGGCAGTTACGCTGCCCGCGAAGGGCGGTCGGTGCTGGCTGCAAGCGGCATTCCAACCTACGATACGCCCGCGGAAACGGCGGCGGCGATCACTTATCTGACGGATTGGTCGGGAGCGCAGCGCAGCCTGGTCAGGACGCCGCGCGCTGGAGGGCATCTCAAGCCCGATCGGACGGCCGTGCGCGACGTGTTCCGCATGGCGGCGGCCGAAGGCAGACGGATGTTGACTGAGGTCGAGGCGAAGATCGTCATCCGCGCATACGGCATTCCTGCACCCGAGACCGTTTTCGTTTCGACGCCGGAGGAGGCCGAGGCTGCTGCGGCAGAGTTGCTGCAGCGATCGCCCAAAGTGGCAGTGAAGCTGCTTTCCAAGACGCTGACCCATAAGTCCGATGTCGGCGGGGTCGTGCTTGGTCTGGACACACCGGCTGCGGCGCGAGTGGCCGCTGAGCAGATCGCCGTCAATCTCGAGCGGCTCGGCAAAAGCGCTCAGCTCGATGGCTTTACGGTGCAGGAGATGGTCGAACGCAAACACGCCCATGAGTTGATCCTCGGCTTGACCCGCGATCCGCTGCTTGGGCCGGCGATCCTGTTCGGCTCCGGCGGCGTGTCGGTCGAGGTGGTCGACGACACGGCGGTGGCGCTCCCGCCGCTCGATGACGTGCTCGCGGCGGACCTGATCGATCGCACCCGGATCGGCAAGCTGCTGGCGGGGTATCGCGACCGCCCCCCGGCGCATCGGGCCAGGATTGTCGAGGCTATTTGTGCACTATCCCAGCTGACGGTCGATTTTCGCTGCGTGACCGCGCTTGACGTCAATCCGCTGCTTGCCGATGAGCACGGTGCCATGGCGCTCGATGCCCGGATCGAGATCGATCCCGATCATGTGGAGGATGAGGGGCCGAACGCCAGTCTCGCGATCAGGCCGGTGCCCGAAGGATGGGACAGACAGGCCCGTTTGGCAAACGGCACAGTCCTTTCGATCCGGCCCATCGTTCCCGATGACGCTGTGCTCTATCCCGCCTTTCTGCGGAACACGACACAGCACGATCTCCGACTGCGCTTCCTCGCGCCGGTAACCGTATCAGACAAGATGCTGATACGATTGACGCAGATCGACTACGATCGCGAGATGGCTTTCGTCGCCCTGGAAGCCAGCGGCGCATTGGCAGGGATCGGCAGGCTTGTCTGTGATCCGGATCGGGAACGGGCTGAATTCGCGCTTCTCGTCAGGAGCGATTTGCAGGGCCAAGGGCTTGGCTCCACGCTTCTGTCTCATTTGCGCGACTACGCCTCTTCCGGGGGGATAGGCGTTATCGAGGGCATCGTTCTCGAGGAAAACAGCAGGATGCTGGAGCTTTGCGAAAGGCAGGGGTTCGAAAGAAGCAGCCGTCTGAACGAACCCGGATCTGTCCGCGTCACTTTGACGATCTCAAATGAGATTGAGCGTTAGACCTCGATTATCGCACTCCGAATTGATCCTCGTCAAGGTGAGCGCGAAAACCGCTGGTAAAATCGGCCCTCGCGGCAAGTTTCTTGCCAGACATCAGCGGGGCCCCGGTTGTTGGTGCCGAGGCTCGCCGGGCTTGAGCGCCCAGAGGATCGACGATGAAAAAGCGCCTCTTTCTTCCCCTGCTGACCTATCCGGATTCGTCCTCGGAGACGATACTCGAGAATGCGGTGAGCCTTGCGAACAATCTCGACGCCGTCCTTTGTGCGAACATCTTCGATGTTTCCATACCGCCCATCGTCAATCCCTGGCCCCTGTTCCTTGATACGGACGAAATGATTCAAAAGGCCGAGCGCCAAAGCCGGCAGAACGGCGAGGCCCTGGAGGGCGCGCTCCGCAAGCGCTGCGCCGAAGCGGGCGTCGTTCTGGAGATCGTGACAAGCAATGTCTCCCAGCCGGACGCGATTGATTTTGCGACGGAACAAGCACGCCTCTACGATGTGACGTTCGCGCAATCGGAAGCACCATTCGCAGCGTTCGCCGAAGCGCTGATCTTTGGCGCCGGCCGGCCGGTCATTCTGTATCCGGATCGGACCTGTTCTGGTCGGATCGAGCGTGTTGCCGTCGCCTGGGACGGCAGCCGGGCGGCGGCCCGGGCGTTGGCGGACGCCACCTTCTTCATCGACGGCGCTTTGCAGGTTTCCGTCATCTCTGCCTTGGGCGAAAAGCCGATCGGTCAAAGTGCTGCGAGCCAGCTGGCCGACGCTTTGGTCTCGCGAGGCGTGAAGGCGGATGCCTTTTCGTTTCATGCGAGCGAAGGATCGATCGGCGAAGCCATCCAGTCGAAGGCGCAGGAATTGAGGGCCGATCTGCTCGTCATGGGCGGCTACGGTCACTCCCGTTTGCGAGAGTTTGTGCTCGGCGGCGCGACCGCGGAAGTCCTTTCGAAGCCGAAGCTCCCTGTTCTGATGTCGCATTGATCGCCGGTCGATGGGCGCATCCGCACCAAGACTGAGCGGCGCCGGAACGGGCGGTATCGATCAGGAAGTGAACTTCATTGATAAGGAGATGCGAGATGATTGTGTGTGAAATGCGCGATGCCGATTGTTACGGGATCATCAACAAGCAGTTCGTTGGCCGGCTCGCAAGTTGCGCGAAAGACCAACCCTATGTCGTCCCGGTGCAATATGTTGCCTCTGGAGGACTGCTCTATAGCTTTTCCCTGCCTGGGCGGAAGATCGACAACATGCGACAAAATCCCAATGTTTGTCTTCAGGTGGATGAATTGCAGGATCATCGGCACTGGAAGTCCGTGATTATCGAGGGCCGGTATCGCGAACTGTCCGAAGTTGACGATTGTCAGCGGGCCTGGGAAATTTTGCAGCACCAGAGCACCTGGTGGGAGCCTGGTGCACTCAAGCCGAAATCCTCGAATGCCATCGTGGAGAGCAGGTCACATCTGTTCTATACGATCTCGATTGATCGAATGAGTGGCCGCCAAACTGCCGAGGAATAAGTGACCCAGCGCTTGAGGGTATCGACGACTTAAACTGTCTGATGACGATGAACGAGGTTTCTTCAGGCGTGGCTCCAGCAGTGCGCCGTCGTTCCGGAGCTACCATGGTCTCTCATCCGGACGGGCAACGCGCCGCCGTCGATAGTGCTAGAAGGTTTCGTCCAGCCGGCATTCAGGCCCCCCGACTGCCAAGTTGTTTCACCTGTTTCAACCACTTGCGACACTTGCTTTCGCCTGCATTGCCGACCATGCCGAACAGGCTCTCGCGGACCGGCTTGATGCCCACAAAGTTCAGAATGCCTCGACGCAACGCGGCGATACCATGGTTCATGAACCACAACCTGTAGACAAAGCTCGGCATCCCCATGGTCACGATGAGTCGGGCGGTTCGACCCTTAAGCAGGGCCTTGGTCGACATGCCACCGGCTCCGTATTCAAAGGCAATCCCCGGCCGCATGACCTGTTCCAGAAAGGCCTTGACCAGAGCGGGCATGGTTCCCAGCCAAAGGGGAAAGACGAACACCAAATGTTCTGCCCAGAGAATATTCTCCACGGCGACATCGAGTTCTTCGGGAAGGTCGCCGTTCTCGAATTCGCTCTGCGACTGCAGCATCGGAAATTGAAATCCCGCGAGATCGATGCGCCGGATTTCATGTCCGGCCCCCGAAGCACCCTCGATATATGCTTCAGCGAAGGCGGTGCAGAGGTGGTGATGTCGGTGGTCCGGATGGCCATTGATCACAAGAATGCGCTTTGCCATTTCACTGTCTCCAAGCATTTCCGCGTAATCTATCTCACCGATCGCATCCGCAATTGATTTCGCGCAATCGATCAACAGCTTGACGCAAATCAATGTGAATACGGCAAACTCTTTCTAGGCTTCGCGTATCAACTTCATGCGAAAGGACCGCGTCATGCCTGCGAAGACTATTTTGAGCGTTGTGGGGGTCGATCATGGCAATGAAGACCTTCTCGCTGCCGCGGAAGTGGCGCGGCAATCCGGTGCGCATCTGAACGCCATTGTCATTTCTTGCGTGCCGCCGCTGCCGGTCGGCGACCTTGTCGGTCAGACCTACTCCACCTACGCTTTTGCATGGGAGGAGGAGAGTGACCGAGTGACTGCACGGGCCGCCGAGTTGCGCGAACTGCTTTCCCAGCACGGTCTCGAGGGCGATGTTCAGCCTGTCTATTGCCTGAATGAGAGTGTCCATGAAGAGGTCGCCACGAGAGCGGCCTATGTCGACGTAACCCTCGTCGGAACCAGGATGCTCAAGGACAATCACTTGCTGAAGCGCGTTCTGGATGGCGCTCTTTTCGCATCCCCTGCGCCTGTCATCCTCGCGGGCCAGAATCGGAAGGTAACCCTCGCGCCCAAGACCGTATTGGTCGCGTGGAACTCCAAACTCGAAGCGGGCGCCGCGGTGCGCCAGTCGCTGGACATGCTCGCCCATGCGGAAAACGTTCACGTCGTCGTCGTCGATCCCAACGCAACCCCTCATGCAATGGGTGAGGAACCCGGCGCTGACGTGGCCACATACCTGTCAAGACATGGCGTCAAGGTGACCGTCGAGACACTCGCAAGCGGCGGCCGCGATCCCGCGCTCGTTCTGCAGCGACATGCCAGCGATATCGGCGCCGAGCTTGTCGTGATGGGCGCATATGGCCACTCACGCTTGCGTGAGCGCATTTTTGGCGGAACCACGCAAACCATGCTGGGCCATGTCGATACGCCGGTTCTCATGGCGCATTGACGAACGACGGGAAGCGGTGGAGCGCGCCATTGGACATGCCCATGCTTGGCTGTCTCGCATAGAACGGCGCTCCCTTTCCAAGCACAACGGGCAGCTTCTGCTGCCGGAGGGACCCATGCGCATCGACAACATGATCCAGTCGCTCAGGCTCCTCGCCAAGGCCGACGCAATGATCGCCGAAGCGGCCTTCAAGGCGCGCCTGTCCGAAATCGTGCTTCGCGCAGCCGCTTTTTGCGTCTGGGTGTTTGGACTGGTCATGCTTGGGATCGCGATTTTTTTTGCGCTCAGGGATCTGTGCGGGATGATCTGGGCAGCCATCGCGGTAGGGCTGGGAAGCCTGGCATTTTCCGCGTTGCTCGTCACACTAGCCGCTTATCGTCGGCCAAGAAATGATCTGCAGATCGCGCATGATATGCACAAGATGGCATTTGACTCGCTGATTGAAGAAGCTCGGCTCGCCGGCAGTGACTTTGCCAATGTTCAGGCGCTCCTGCGCAGCGCCACGACGGGTGGGACGCTGGTTGGCATTGTTGCTCCACTTTTGGGCTTGCTGCTGCGCTTTTTGAAGCGACGTGGCGGAGACCCGCAGCACCAGTAAGCGGTCATCGATTTCGCAGTGAAGGCATAAGTTAAGATTAGGGGTGAGCAATGTGCGATCCCTGCCACTCGCCGATGGGAGTTCCAGATGCAGACAGCAAATTATCGAAGCCGACTTACTGGGCGGCAAAATGAGCTTTTGGACCGCCTTCGGCGAATCGAGGGAGATCTGGACATTCCCAGGAGCAATGATGACGATGATCGTGCGACCGAGCGGGAAGATGAAGAAGTTCTGGAATCTCTCGGGGAGGCCGGCCTCGCTGAACTCAAGGCCATCGAGGCAGCATTGGCCCGCATCGACAACGGCACGTACGGTCGCTGCGCCAAATGCGGCCGCCCGATGTCAGAGGAGCGCCTGGACGCGGTTCCCCATGCAGCACTCTGCATGGAGTGCATTGCCGAGAATGCGAAGCGAACGTGACGGAGATCGTTCCGAACGGAATGAGCCGACAAATGCTGGCCTGCCTCAGGTTGCATAGATGCCATGGATGTTCAGGGAGACGATAGATGCAATATCCCACGATCAGATTTCATGGCGCCGCAGGGACCGTCACCGGCTCCTGCTATGCCATCCAGACCGAAGCGGCTCTCGTGATCGTCGACTGCGGTCTGTTTCAGGGGTCAAAAACCGAAAAGGAACTCAACTATCGCGCCTTTCCCTTCGAAATCGGGCAGATCGACGCCGTCGTCTTGACTCATGCACATATCGACCATTCCGGCGTTCTCCCCAAGCTCACGAAGCAGGGATACGACGGGAAGATATTCGCGACACCAGCCACGGTAGATCTTTGCAGCGTCATGCTCCCGGACTCGGGGCATATCCAGGAAGTGGAGGTCGAACAGCGCAACCGCCGCAACCGCTTGCAAGCGCGCGCCATCGTCGAGCCGATCTATACCGCTGACGACGCTTTCAAAATGCTGCATCAGTTTCAACCGGTGCCCTTCGAGCTCTGGCAGGCGGTGGCGCCGGGCGTTCGCGTCCGTTTCTGGAACGCCGGACACCTGCTGGGTTCGGCCTCGGTTGAAATGGAAATCGGCGACGAGAAACCCGTTCGGATTCTGTTTTCGGGTGACATTGGCCCCGAACACAAACTGCTGCAAACCGGCCCCGTGGCGCCGAAGGGTTGGGATTACGTGGTTTGCGAAAGCACGTATGGCGATACGGATCGAATTGACGCCACCGATGCCGGCCGACAGAAGATACTCGGCGACGAAGTCCGCACCGCAGCGCGCCACCGGAACGGCGCCTTGATCATCCCCTCTTTCGCGGTCGAACGTACGCAGGAATTGCTGGCCGACCTGTTCTTGCTCATGGAGCGAGGGGAAATCCCCACCTGTCCTGTCTTCATCGACTCGCCGCTGGCCACGCGGGCAAGCGAGATCTTCATGGCACACAAGAACGAACTGGAACACGGTGACGCCATGGTCCGCGCCATGCGGTCGAAAAACGTCCGCTTCACCGAGAGTGCGGAACAATCGAAGTCGCTTGACTATGTCCAGGGCTTCCACATCGTGATCGCGGCAAGTGGCATGTGCGAGGCCGGACGCATCCGCCACCGGCTAAAGAATTGGCTTTGGCGCGAGGAAGGCACGGTGCTGTTGGTCGGCTTCCAGGCCGCGGGGACGCTCGGGCGCATTTTGGCGGATGGAGCACCGACCGTGAGAATACAGGGTGAAGAAATCGCGGTGCGCGCCCGCATCCGATCGATTGATGCCTATAGCGGCCACGCGGACGGACCTGAATTGGAACAGTGGCTGCGCGATCGGCTGCCAATCGCACAAGCGGTATTTCTCGTCCATGGCGAAGAGGATGCGCTCGCATCGATGAAATCACGCGCTTGCAATGTCGTGCCCGAAAATCAAATTTACATCCCGCGTCTCGACTCGGCCTTCCGGCTGGAAGCCCAAGGTCCGGTGGACATATCGACTTCCGTACCTATGCCACGCATTGACCCCGATCTCGCAGGGCACCGTGACTGGAACAACGATTACCAGGTATTGCTCCAAGACCTGAACAACGAGTTGCGAAGCGCTGCCGACGACAAGTCTCGCGGGGTGATAATTCGAAAGATCCGGCGGGCAATCGAGTCCTGACCGGACCAAATCGGCGGCCCGCGGCGGCCGAGTTCCTTCGCGAAGACGGCTCGGGGTGATCAAGCATGAGCTTTGCGACGCGGCGGACGCAGTGAGCTGGTTTGCCAGACCGGCCGTTCTGGTCATGACGTCTCCGACCAGCATCGTCACGTCTCAGCGATGACCTTCTCGCAAACATCGCCAATCTCGTTGACTTCGGTCAAAGCCGCCTCGACCCATCAGGGCCAAAGTCGGTTTGAAGATGATGAGGAGCGTTCGATGAAGAAGGTCAGTATCCCGAATGGCGCATGGATCATGGTCGCCGATCACAGCAAGGCAATCCTGCTCGTCAACAAAGGCACGCCCGTTGTTCCGCAGTTGGAGGTGAGAAAGGTGCTCGAGGCGCCAGACAATCCGTCGACGCATGAACAGGGCGCGGACGCGCCTGGCACAGTGTATGCCGGCAGCCATCATAGCAGCGTGCAGCAGACCGACTGGCATGCTATCGCCGGGCGGCGTTTTCTCGAACTTGCCGT
Source organism: Rhizobium sp. SRI_017 (assembly GCF_057586295.1). Classification (NCBI taxonomy): domain Bacteria; kingdom Pseudomonadati; phylum Pseudomonadota; class Alphaproteobacteria; order Hyphomicrobiales; family Rhizobiaceae; genus Rhizobium; species Rhizobium sp. SRI_017. The sequence goes on from NZ_JBYCZP010000007.1 coordinate 268,380, forward strand.
AGAGGCTGTTGAAATTGCGAAGGGTCGTGAAGAGTTCAACGCGCTCGTTCTTGTCGCCCCGCCCAAGGCTCTGGCGGAGCTGAGGAATATCATCTCGGACGCCGTTAGGGCATCGATTGTCGGAGAACTCGACAAGGATCTCGTCCATTTGCCGGTGGCAAAAATCGCCGAGCACTTGGCGGCGTGATGGGACAAAACCCCCAGGTCCTCCTGGCACCTTCCTTAATATGCGGGGGGCGGTAGTGTTGCATACGGGCACACGCCCGTTTCGGCGATCCCCGTCGCATTGCCGGCCGCCCAGAGCGCGGCACGTGCCGCGGCGGCGCCGATCTGCGCTGCGATGAGCGCTCGTTTCAAACCAGGCCTTGCTGCTCTCCGTCCCGATGCGCCGTGACCAGCAAGCGGGATCGGCCTCCCGGAGTTTGATCACCGCACTTTATTGGTTAGCTGACCAGCTAATTAGCTTTGCTTGCGTGTTGTCAAGTCGAGGTAGACCCCACCGCCAATTCGCCCGGCCGATAGCGCAAATCCGAAAAAACGATTTCACTGCCCGCCCCGAGCGTCCGTATGACTGTTCCGTCATCGAAGAGAACAGGCCCATGCCGCAGCCGCCCCATGCCGAACTTCCGCCGATCGAAGGGTCGTGACCGGGCACCGGCTCGATAGCGCGGCTCACGTCACCTCCAAGGGTCCCCTGCCCTCGGTTCACCGTCTCGAAGCCATCCCGTGCACGGTGTTTCATGAAGTCTGGTCGACCGCGGCCACGCCTGCGCCGGTCGACAACGGCAATGACCCGACACTCGGAGCCCTTGCTCTTGCCCCACCCCGACACGGCACGCGCATTCGCTTCGTCGACATCCCGCCCGACAGCGAGGATTTCCTCAGGCATGGTGCGGCCTCGATGAAAGCGGCCTTCGCCGAGATCGGTGACGAGAAGGCTTCGACTGTTCGCGCCGACTCGCCGCATCCGCTGATGCATCGCACCGAGTCGATCGACTATGGCATCCTGATCCAGGGCGAACTGATCCTCATCCTCGATGACTAATTGGTTGTCCTCCGACCGGGCTCCGTCGTGGTGCAACGCGGCACCAATCATGCCTGGGCCAACCGCTCCGGTCAGATGGCACGGATGGCGTTCGTGCTGATCGATGGCGCCTTCGCGCCCGAGATCGCCGAGAGCCTTAGGGGCGCTGAATGGCTGGTATCAACGATCTCTTAGGCCTCCAGGGCCGGACCGCGCTCATCACCGGCGCTGGTGGCGGGCTGGGCCGTGCGATCGCCGAACTCTTCGGCGCCGCCGGCGCGCGCCTCATCCTGCTTGACCGCGACGACGCCATTCTGGAGCCCGTACCGCAGTCAAGCTCTCCAGGGATCTCGACAGGACCTGCCAGGGCATCGCCGAATTCTCAGCCCGCGATGCCGAGGCCTATCGGCGCTTTGCGATGAAATCCATGGCCTTCCTGCCGATGTTCATGTCGGGCCTCTACGCGCCGCCCTTCCCGATGGGCGCCTTCATGGCGATGATGGACCAGACCGACGAAGGCCGCGATGGTTGCCCAAACCTCCCTCCTCCAACGTCGACCCCGACTTCCGCCTGTTCTAATGAAGGCTCAAACGCCTGAGAAGGAGGAACATATTTGTTCCCACCCCGAGATTTTCAGCGCCTCCGGCGAGGGCGGCTTGACAAAGCCATGCAAATATTCTTGGTTAGTTGTACAAGCAGTATTTGGATTGAATCGAGAGGACAAAGGTGAAGAATCCGCTTGAAGGTTTCGTGGTCGAACGCGAGGCCATTCGCTTCATCGGCCATGATCTCGAAAGGCCCGAATGCATTCTGGCGGAGCGCGACGGCACGCTCTGGGCCGCGGACGCGCGGGGCGGCGTGATGCGGATCGCGCCCGACGGCACGCAGGAACTGGTCCTGCAAAAGGGATTGGGCACAGCAGAGGAATCTTTCTTCGAGGATCGCTATGTCAACACCAGGGGAAGCCTGCCGAACGGGCTCGCCTTCGATGCCAACGGCGATTTCCTGATCGCCAATTTCGGCACTGACCGGCTGGAACTGATGAGGCGCAATGGCGAGAGCCGAGTGCTGCTCGACAACATCGACGGCAGGCCGATCGGCAAGGCGAATTTCGTGACCCGCGACAGGAGGGGCCGCCTCTGGCTGACCGTCACCACCCAGATGATTCCGTGGACGGATCACGTGAAGACCATGAGCCGGGACGGCTACATCGCCGTCATCGACGAGCGCGGAGTCCGGATCGTCGCCGAAGACCTCTGCGGCACCAACGAGCTGCGCTTCGATGCCAAGGAGGAGTGGCTCTATGTGGCGGAGACGACCTCGCGCAACATCACCCGCTTCCGCGTCACGGACGATGCCCGGCTCACCAACCCCGAGGTCTACGGCCCGTCCAATGTCGGTGGCTTCTGCGACGGCATCGCCTTCGACAGTTTCGGCAATCTTTGGACGACGCTGATCATGGCCGACCGGCTCGTCGCCATTACGCCCGAGGGCGATCTCCTGACTCTGCTCGACGACGGCCAGCCCGACAAGACCGCCATTCTCGACAAGGCCTGGGAGGAAGGTCGCGTGACACCGGACCTGATGGCGCAGGCGACCGGCACACTCTGCCCGTGGATGGCGAGCCTCACCTTTGGTGGGCCGGATCTCAAGACCGTCTATCTCGGCTCGCTCCGCGGCAACCGCATTCCCTATTTCCGCAGCCCGGTGGCGGGCCTGCCTCTGATCTACTGGTAGAGCCTATCGCGACAGGCGGTTCTCGTTGTCGATCAGTGTGAGGCGGGCGCCACCGGATGTGCTCCATGTCCAGAGAACCAGATTCCAATCGTCGGGTCCCGCGCCCGGCGCATAACTTCTGACGAGAAGCCCATTATAGCCGGCGGCGATCAGCCGTCGCGCCAGTGTCTGCGTCCGGGCTTCTCCATGGTCGCGCCAGCTCTGATCGGAGAGATCGTCGGGCCCGAGATCCTGGGACCGGAGCGCCGCTGTATCGCGGCCGTCAAAAACCGCGCCGATGTCGGCCTGGTAGGACACCAGTGTCGTCGGCTGCAGATGCCCGACCTGATTGGCTTCCCGGAGCGCGGTCATGACGCTGAGCGCGGTATAGAGCGCGGGCATTCCCTTGGGATTGAAGCGGCCGCCATAAAGCTCCGCGACTCGACCGGACATCGGTTCGCGGGCATGGACGGGATTGAGTGCGCGGAAAAGCGTGCCCCGATAATGCATGCGCGTCAGGCATAAACGCCTGCATCGACCGCATCGACATAGTCAAGCACCTCGGCCGCCCTGCCGTTGCGCACGAGCTGCATGGCCGTCTGGCCGGAAAAGCCGGCCAGCGGTTCGGAGCGATACCAGGCATAGGCCACCAGCGCCGAGCCGAAACGCGGCTCGATCTTGTTGACGATTTCAACCATTTCCCTGAGACGCCGCTGGGTCTTGTCCGAACGGATGCGCTCCTTGCGCTGGATCGCATCGCGTCCTAGGCCGGTCGTCTGGGCGATCTCCTCGCTGGTCGTGCGGAAGGCATCCGCGATCTTGCGCGGTGCGAAGATGCCATCATCAGCATATTGGGCGAGTGCCATGGGTTGAACTCCGGCGCCAATCATTCTGACGCAAAATAGCGTCAGAATTCGAGGAATTCAAGCAAAGTATGGGACTCTCACACCATTTCGCCAAAAGTCTCTGAAATCCAGTCGGCAATGTAGCCGCGCAGGATGGTGCCATTGCCGGCACCGCAATGCTCGATCTCGAACTCATCAGCTTTGGTAATGTAGAGCGTGCGCTTGGCGCTGTCGGCTGCCTCGTCATAGCTCTGTTGGGCATTATTCGATCGGGATCTGCCGGTCGCCGCCGCCATGGGTGATGAGGAAGGGCGCGCGGATGTTCTTGACCACGCCGGTCAGATCCATCTTCGGCGCCCATTCCATGAATTCCTCGATGGTCGCGCTGCCGAAGACCCACATGAAATGGTCCCAATAATGCGGGACCGGCCGGTCGCCCTCGCGCGACTGGCGGCGGCGCTGCATCTCGCCCCAATTGTGGTTGGCGCCCATCACGGCGCAGAGCTTGAAGCGGCTGTCCATGCCTGCCACGCGCGGCGCGAAATAACCGCCCAGCGACAGGGCGAAAATGCCGATCCTGTCATGATCGACATCGTCGCGGGTCAGGAGACCTCGGCGATAACAAGCGTCTCGGTGGGACCGGCGAAAAGGTCGATGCCGACGCGGCCGAAAAGCTGCCGCTTGGCTTCCGCCACGAAGGCATTGCCCGGCCCGACCAGCATATCGACCGGCGCGATTGATTTCGTGCCCAGCGCCATCGCACCAACGGCCTGGATGCCGCCGAGCGCATAGATCTCGTCCGCCCCGGCGAGATATTGCGCGGCAACGATCGCGGGCGCCAGCTTGCCCTTGTAGGGCGGTGCGCAGGTGACCACACGCGGCACGCCGGCCACCTTGGCTGTGATCACGGACATATGCGCGGAGGCAAGCAGCGGATATTTGCCGCCCGGCACATAGCAGCCGGCGGCCTGCACCGGCACATTCTTGTGGCCCAGCACCACGCCCGGCAGGGTCTCGACCTCGACATCCAGGATCGATCCACGCTGGATCTCGGCGAAATTGCGGACCTGCGCCTGGGCGAACCGGATGTCGGCAATGTCTCGCGGGGTGAGCTGCGAAAGGCAGTCGTCAATCTCCGCCTGGCTCAGGCGATAGTCCTCGCGATCCCAGCCGTCGAACTTGATCGAGAGCTCGCGCACGGCCTCGTCGCCACGGGTCTCGATTTCCAGAAGCGTGGCCTCGACGACCTCGCGGACCTTCCGGTCCTGATCCGCGACCTTGGACGGTTCAGCCCCCTGCTTGAGCCACTCAGCCATATCTCTCCTCCGGCAAATTTGGGGCATCGATAACGCTGAACGTTTGATCGAACAAACGGGAGGTTTCGATATGGCCTATCGATAGAACCGATAGACCCATGGATTGCATTCTGTCCCAAAGAGGATAGTTTGCTGCTTGACCAACCAATCAATATTTCGGATCGAACATGAAGACGGTCATCATCGGCGCTGGCGGGTTCCTTGGGCAGCGCCTCTCGAAGCTGGTGGCGGAGGGCAGCCGCGCGGACGACGAACTTGTTCTCATCGACACCGTGCCCACGACCGCACCGGGTGGTGACGCGCATGTAGTGTCCATCCAGGCCAGTTTCACCGATCCACAAGCGCTCGCAGCGCTCGAAGGCGCGACAGAGGTCTATCTCCTCGCCTCGATCCTGGGCGGCGCGGCCGAGGCCAATTATGCGCTCGCCCGCAAGGTGAATGTCGATGCCTCGCTCGACCTCATCGAATTCCTGCGCGATCGCGTGCCGGGCGTGCGGCTCGTCTTCGCCTCGACGATTGCCGTCTTCGCCAAGCCGATGCCTGATCTGGTGACCGACCAGACGCCAACAGGGCCGGTCATGGTCTATGGCGCCCAGAAGCTGATGTTGGAGGTGGCGATCTCGAACTTCGTCGCCCGCGGCTGGCTTGATGGCGTGTCGCTCCGGCTCTCGGGCGTGATGGCGCGCGATGGCGCCGATGCCCGCCTGCGGACCGCCTTCATGAGCCGCGTTTTCTACGCGATCATGCGAGGCGAGGATATCGCGCTGCCGGTCCATCCGTCATCGAGGACCTGGTTCACGTCCGTCGACGCGGCGGCACGCAATTTCCTGCATGCGGGGCGCCTGGCCGCGGACGTCTTGGGCTGTGATCGCGCCTTCACCCTGCCGGCGCTGCATCTGTCCTTCGAGGAGCTGGTGCAGGCCCTCTTCCGCCGCTTTCCCGACAGCCGGTCGAAAGTGACCTACGTACCGGACGACCAGCTCGTCGCGCTGTTCGGCTCCTATCCGCCGCTGGAAACGGCAATCGCCGACCGGCTCGGCTTTCATCGCGACACCGATGCCGACGCGTTCGTCGACGGATCATTCTAGACTGTTCAAGGGAGGATGTATGAAACTCGCAACCCTCAGGGACGGGACGCCGGACGGACGGCTCCACGTCGTTTCGCGCGACCTCAAGCGCGCCGCGCCCGCATCCGCTTCGAAGACGTTGCAGCAGGCGCTCGAGGACTGGACCAACGTCGTCGCCGATCTGACCGCGGAATACGACGCGCTGAATGCCGGCAACGCCGCGCCCGCTATCGCCTTCGATCTCTCGGCGGCGATGGCCCCCCTGCCCCGCGCCTGGCAATGGCTCGACGGCTCGGCCTTCGAAAGCCACGGCAACCTCATGGACACGATCTTCGGCATCAAGAAGGAACGGACCAACCGGCCGCTGATGTATCAGGGCGTCTCCGACTGCTTCTATGGCGCGACCGATGATATTCCCCTTCCCTCGGAAGGCGACGACATCGATTTCGAGGGCGAATATGGCGTCATCACCGACCGGGTGCCGATGGGCACATCGGTCGACGCCGCGCTCGGCCATATCCGGTTGCTTGTCCAGATCAACGACTGGTCGCTTCGCCGCATCGCCCCGATCGAGATGAAGACCGGCTTCGGCTGGGTGCAGGCCAAGCCGCCCTGCAGCATGTCGCCGGTCGCCGTGACACCCGACGAGGCCAGCGCGCAGTGGCCCGATGCGCGGCTGGCCCCGCCAGCGTTCCCGATTGCCCCTATCTATGGGCTCGGCGATCGCCTTCATCGAAGCGCCCATCAGGCCGCCTTCTCCTGCGGCGAGCCGCCACTCATCTCGAGCTCGTCGATCTTGAGTGAATTGTTGACGACGAGCGAAGCGCGCGGAATGCGGCGCCCATCATAATTGCCCACAAGGGGTGAGTTTCAGCCCTTCCTCAGCGCATTGATCCCGGCCAGCGCGAATTTCAAGAGCAGCGCATAGGACTTGTCGAGGTCGGAGCTCAGATAGCGTCCGTCGGACAGCGTATCGAGGCGCCGGTTCTTCGACACCGTCTGCAGCATCAGCACCAGGATCATCGAGAAGCCGCGCAGCAGGTCCTCCTCCTCGACGTCAGGCAAAAGCACTTTCAGCCGCTCGATGAACAGATTGGCGGTCTCGTCGAAATTCTCGTGCAGATAGGGCAGCCAGCGCTCGCTCGTGCCCATCGAGGCCAGTAGCAGAAGATAAGCCCGCCAGCCCTCGTCATCGCCCTTCATCTGTTCGAACAGCGGATGCATGAAGGCGTCGAGCAGCGCTTCGAGTGTCAGTTTTCCCTTCTTGTCCAGGGCCGCCAGCCGCTCGCGCCGAATGCGGTTCATCACTTCGGCGCGGCGCGCAACGACGGCCGCAAAGAGATTCTCCTTGGTTCGGAAGTGATAGCTGGCCAGCGCCAGCGTCACCCCCGCCTCGATCGTGATATCGCGCAGCGACACCGTGTCGAAGGACAGCCTGCCGAACAGCAATTCGGCCGCGTTGATGATCTTGGCGCGGGTTTCCTCGCCATTCTGCCGTGTCTGCGTCACAGCCGGCCTGCTCTTCTTCGCGGCACCCTCGTCCGTCATCATCGTCTCCTCAGATCCGGGTTCAGCTCCTGTTCCCGTTCCACCGGCAGATAGCCCCCGGCCTATCGATGAAACTGATAGCTGATCTCCAACCATCCGTCCTTACCAAACATTGGTTGAATGTATAAACGAGAAACTGTCGCAGGCAAGCCCCGACCTGGGAGGGAACAGGGTCATGGCGCACGCGAGATTCTTGAACGATCTTGGGAGGTTGGGATGAGCGGAAGATCCGGTTCGGACATATCAGGCATCAATATTGAACGGCGTGGCCTGCTGGTTGGTGCCGGCAAGCTCGCTGTGGCGACCACGGCGCTGTCGCTACCTGGGTCCGCCGGGCGTCGGCAGCCGAGGACACGATCAAGATCGGCTGCGTCGTGCCGCTTTCCGGTATCCGCGCCTCGTTCGGCGCCTCCACCGACCATAAGATCGAAGCCATCAATGCCCCACTGGCGAACGGTATCGAAATCATCGGCAAGACCTATGCCGTCGAGATCATCGTCAAGGACAACCAGTCCAACCCGACCCGTTCGCTGCAGGTCGGCAACGAACTGATCCTCAACGATCAGCCCGATATCATCCTGGTCTCCGACGCCGAGGGTGGTACGGCCATCGCCAATATTGCCGATGCGCGCGGCATTCCGCAGATCTCGACCGGCGGGCCCCTGGCAGGGCTGGGCCTTTCAGCGAAACTACAATCCGGAAAAGGGCTTTCCCTTTACCTACCACTTCTTCTAGGGCGCCGACGAACTCGGCGCCGCCTATGCCAAGATGTGGGACACGCTGCCGACCAACAAGAAGGTCGGCACGCTCTATGCCGACAATGATGGCGGCCGCGCGATGAGCCATCCGCAATTCGGCTTCCCGCCCGCCTTCAAGGCCGCCGGTTATGACGTCATCGACGCCGGCCTGTTCCGCATGGACACCGACGATTTCTCGACCCAGATCGCCGCCTTCAAGGATGCCGGCGTCGAGATCATCGCGGGTCATGCCTTCGAAAACCATCTCGCCACGTTCTGGAACCAGGCGATCCAGGTCGGCTTCACGCCGAAGATCTGCACGATCACAGCGGGCCTGCTCTTCCCTCCTCTGTCGACAATCTCGGCGACCGCGGCAACAGCATGTCGACCGAGGTCTGGTGGACGCCGACCTTTCCCTATACGTCGCCGTGGCCTTCCCGGCCTCCGACGAGGCCCGCTACATCACCGGCCAGATGATCGTCGTCGATGGCGGCACCTCCGCCCACATTCCGGCTTTGCCCGGCTGAGCGAAATGATCGCCGGCTGACCTACGGCGTTGATGCAAATGGGGGGCACAATGCTCAGGCCCGCCACGACGGAAACATCCAGCGCTTCAATTAGGAAGACCGACCGCCTTCGACGAGGCATTGCCGGATCGCCGATGTCCGATCGAGCGGGTTCGTTTTCGAGATCCATGACCTGACGCCCTTCCGGATCGCGGAAATCGCTGGGTTGTGAGTTCGATTCCGATCAAGACCGAAAAGTGTAACCATGTCTCCGGCACGCCTACCTCTCAGGTCAGGCACACAGGAAAGGCTGCGCAGTCGCGGGGGACAATGCATTTCTTTCGAAGCCACAACAGAAGAAGTTGGTTATGGTGATGTTGGTGCGGCCATATCAAAAAAATACGTCAATCGGAGGAGCGACCAATGGCGGGAAAACCTGAACTCAAGAGGCGAAAGCAGTTCGATAGTGCGCGGGAGGTTGCCGCGGGGACTGGGAAGCCGCATCTCGACCCCGCAATTCTCTTCAATCGAGCGAGCGATGACGACCTCAAGCTCTATACCCCGGAAATGCTGGCCTTTTCGGCCATCCATTCGGCTAGCGAGCTGGCCGCATGGGATGGCAAGATGTCCCGCGTCAGCATCGAACCCATCGCAAATGTCGAGCCTGGCGGCGTGGCGGTCTCGGTGCTTTCGGTCACCGATCACAACAAGCCCTTTCTTTATGAGTCGGTCATGGGCGAGGTGACGAGCAGCTATCGCGACCTCTATATGGCGGTCCACCCGATTCTGGTTGTCGAGAAGGGCAAGTCTCCGGAACTCTATTCGTCTGAACATACCGGCGCTCAGGCCAGCCGCGTCAGCCACATCCAGCTCCACCTCGCGCCGCTGACCGAGCAGCAGTCCGCCGATCTTGCGAAGCGTGTGCAAACATTGCTCGAGCAGGTGCGGCTCGCAGTTTCCGATTGGAAACCGATGCTTGCCAAGGTCGACACCGTCATCGAGGAACTATCGGCCCATGATGCCGGCCGCCGGAAGGCGGATTGCGACGAAGCCGTCGCCTTCCTGACCTGGCTTCGCAACGGCAACTTCACTTTCCTCGGCATGCGCGAATATGTCTATTCCGGCAAGGGATTGGACGCCAAGGTCGAGCGCGACAAGGGCGCCGGCCTCGGCATTCTGTCGGACCCCGATGTCCGTGTGCTCCGCACCGGCTCCGACGCCGTGACCACTACCCCGGAAATCCTTGCCTTCCTCGATGGCCCCGACTTTCTGATCGTGACCAAGGCCAACGTGAAATCGGTCGTGCATCGCCGCGGCTATATGGATTATGTCGGCGTCAAGCGCTTCGACGACAAGGGCAATGTCACTGGCGAACTGCGCATCGTGGGCCTCTTTACGTCGACAGCTTATACCTCCACCCCGGACGAGATCCCGCTCCTGCGTTCCAAGGTCGATCGGGTCAAGGCCCATTTCGGTTTCGACCCGATGAGCCATTCGGGGCGCATGCTGGCCAACACGCTCGATTCCTATCCTCGTGACGACCTCTTCCAGATCGATGCGACATTGCTTGCAAGTTTCGCCGAACAGATCAACGATCTGGCCGATCGGCCGCGTGTGCGCGTGCTGCCGCGCATCGATCACTTCGATCGGTTCGTCTCCGTCCTCGTCTATGTGCCGCGCGAGGAGTACGATTCCATCGTCCGCGAGAAGATCGGGACCTATCTCAAGACCGTCTATGAGGGCCGTGTCTCCGCCTATTATCCAGCCTTTCCGGAAGGCGGCGTGGCACGCGTGCATTTCATCATCGGCCGGTCGGGCGGCAAGACGCCGCGTGTTCCCCAGGCAGCGCTCGAAGATGCAATCCGTGGCATCACCACGCGCTGGGTTCAGCGCTTCGAGGCCCTGGCCGGACACGAGACAGGCAGGATCCACGTCGACAACGCCTTCCAGGACTCCTTCACGCCCGAGGAGACGGTGGCCGATCTTCCTGACATCCTCGCCTGTGCCACGGGCGAGCCGATCCGCATCAAATTCTATCACCGGGAGGAGGAGCACGGCCCGGCCCTGTCGCTCAAGATTTTCCATGCAGGCGGTCAGCTCGCACTGTCGCGCCGGGTGCCGCTCCTGGAAAATCTCGGCTTCAATGCCGTCAGCGAACGAACCTTCGATATCGAGGTGCCGGCTGCCGAGGGCGCAATGAAGTTGGTCGTTCTGCACGATATGAAGGTCGAGGCCGTCGGTGGCCGCATGATCGATCTCGAACGATATGGCGCGGCGCTCGAAGAGGCGTTCGTCGCCGCTTTCAACGGCACAATCGACAATGACCGCTTCAACCGGCTGATCCTCTCCGCCGGACTTTCGGCGCGCGAAGCCAATGTGCTCAGAGCCTATGCGCGCTACCTGCGCCAGGCCGGCATTGCCTATTCGCAGGACTATATCGCCGAGACGCTGGATGAATATCCTGAGATCGCCGCGAACCTGTTTCGTCTCTTCCACGATGAGCACGACATCAAGCTTGCGGGAAAAGCGCGCACCAAGAAGCTCGAGGGCCTGCATGCAACGATCGAAGCTGCGCTTTCCGACGTGCCAAGCCTCGACGACGACCGCATTCTCCGCCGCTACGTCAACGTCATCGACGCCACCTTGCGCACCAACTATTTCCAGCGCAATTCCGACGGATCGCCGAAGGCGATGCTGGCGTTCAAGCTCGACCCAAAGCTGGTCGATGGCTTGCCGGCACCGCGTCCGTTCCGCGAAATCTTCGTCTATGGCGTCGAGGTCGAAGGCGTCCATCTGCGTTTCGGAAAGGTCGCGCGCGGCGGCCTGCGCTGGTCGGATCGTGCCGAGGACTACCGGACTGAGGTGCTGGGCCTCGTCAAGGCACAGCAGGTCAAGAATGCCGTCATCGTCCCAGTTGGCGCCAAGGGCGGCTTCTTTCCCAAGAAGCTCCCGACGGGCGGCAGCCGCGAAGAGGTCTTCAATGCCGGCCGCGAGGCCTACAAGACCTATATCCGCACGCTGCTCTCGATCACCGACAACATCTCGGGCGCTGACATCGTGCCGCCGAAGGATACGGCCAGGCTGGACGGGGACGATCCCTATTTCGTCGTTGCAGCCGACAAGGGCACCGCGACCTTCTCCGACACTGCCAATGCGCTCGCGCAGGAGGCGGCCTTCTGGCTGGATGATGCCTTCGCTTCCGGCGGTTCGGCGGGTTACGACCACAAGAAGATGGGGATTACGGCCCGTGGCGCCTGGGAAACGGCGAAACGCCATTTCCGCGAGATGAATATCGACATCCAGACCACGCCGTTTACGGTGGCCGGTGTCGGCGACATGTCGGGTGACGTGTTCGGCAACGGTATGCTGCTTTCGCCCAAGATTCGGCTCGTCGCCGCGTTCGATCATCGCGACATCTTCATCGATCCTGACCCGGATATGGCAAAGACGCTGGTCGAGCGTCAGCGGCTGTTCAATCTGCCGCGCTCGAGCTGGCAGGATTTCGACAAGAGCGTGCTCTCGAAAGGGGCGATGATCATCTCCCGCGCCTCGAAATCGGTGACGCTGACACCCGAAGCGGTATCCGCCATCGGGATCGACAAGAGCGTCGCAACGCCGTTCGAGATCATGAGTGCAATCCTCAGGAGTTCCGTCGACCTGCTCTGGTTCGGGGGCATCGGCACCTATGTCAAATCGGCCTCGGAAACCGACGCCGAAGTTGGGGACCGCGCCAACGATCCGATCCGTATTCCCGCGGATGAGGTGCGTGCCAAGGTGATCGGCGAGGGTGCAAATCTTGGTGTCACCCAGAAGGGGCGTATCGCCTATGGGCTGAAGGGTGGCCGCTGCAATTCCGACGCGATCGACAATTCGGCCGGCGTCAATACCTCGGATGTCGAGGTCAATATCAAGATCGCGCTTGCCGCTGCCATGCACGACGGCCGGCTGACGCGGGCGAAGCGCGACCAGCTGCTGCCGTCGATGACCGAGGAGGTGGCAGAACTCGTGTTGCGCAACAATTATCTGCAATCGCTGGCGATTTCGCTGACGGAGCGGAAGGGCACCGCCAACGGTCTGGAATTGGCGCGCCTCATGGCCGTGCTCGAAGCCACGAAGCAACTGAACCGTAAGGTCGAAACCTTGCCTGACGAGGCCGCGCTTGCCGAGCGCTATGCGGCGGGAAAGCCGCTGACCCGCGCAGAAATCGGCGTTCTGCTCTCCTATGCCAAGATCGTGCTCTTCGATGCGCTGGTCGCGAGCCCGCTGCCCGACGATCCCTATTTCGAAGCAACGCTCGCCCAATATTTCCCGGCGAAGATGCGGAAGTCGAACGCTGCCGATATTGCAAGCCATCGGCTGCGCCGCGAGATCATTGCGACCGTCCTCGCCAACGAGGCGATCAATCGTGGCGGTCCGCCCTTCGTCGTCAACATGATGGATGCGACGGCCGCCGCCGCGCCGGATGTCGTGCGCGCGTCGATCATCGCCCGTGACGGTTTCCACCTCACACGGTTATGGACGGAGACCGACGCGCTCGATGGCAAGATTTCCGGACAGATGCAGAATCGTCTTTATGCGGAAATTGGCCATGTCTTCACCGTGCTCACGCGCCTTCTGTTGAAGACCGCTATGGTGAAGGATGACATGTCCAGCGTCATCGGCACCATTCAAGCCATGCTCAAGGAACTCAAGCCGACGTTGGCCGGACAGCGGTCGGCGGAATATACCACGCGCCGGACAGAGTATGTCGACGGCGGCGTGCCGGAGAAGCTGGCGGACGAAATCGCGGGCCTCTCGGCGTTTGCCTTGTTGCCGGAGATCATGCAGATCGTCGAGCGTACCGAGGCCCCACTGGCGCGTGCTGCCGAGGGCTATTTCGACGTGTCGCAGACCTTCCGCGTCGAGCGCCTTCTTGCGGCGGGCAACAGGATCGTCACGTCGGACCATTACGAGAGTCTGGCGCTGGCCCGCAGTATCGACCAGATCGCCACCTCCCGGCGTGACATCGTGATCGCCGCGCTCGCCAATCACGGCAAGGAGAAACGTCCGGTCGAGGCCTGGCATTCCGGTGACCAGGTTCGTATCAACCGCATCGTCGAGGAACTCTCGGCCCTTAGCGACAGCGGTGAACCGAACCTCGCCCGCATCACCGTCGCCGCAGGCTTGCTGACCGATCTTGCCCGCGATGCTGGAGGCACAGAATTCGGTGCGCGCAGAGGGGGCTGACGTCGCCAGATGGACTGAACACCCCTCAATAAAGCGAGAGCGCAGCTTGTTGCGCTCTCGCCCTTGGGAGGATGGCCGCCTGGGACGCGGCCTTCGGGAGCACTCCGATTGTTACTTGAAGATCGACTCGTATTCGCTCTTCAGCATGGCAACGGCGGCGTCTGTCGTCATTGACGCATCGCCCTGGAAGGCGAACATCGTATTCCAGACCGAGTTGATCCAGTCGGAATCGCTGATGTAGAACGGGTTGAGCACCCAGAAATTATCCTTTGCCAGCGAGTCCAGTACCAGCTTGTTGCAGGCATCGAGCTTATCGACCGGCGCGTCGGTGCGGACCGGCGTCGAGCCCTTGAAGGAGGCGAACTCGGCGTTCTTGATAGGATCGACGGCGATGGAAGCCATGTCGAACTCGGCAGCGAGTTGCTCGGGTGAAACGGATGGGCCGCCGAGGATGCCCATCGCATCGACTGTCACCGAGAGTGCCTTTGTGCCGGGCAGGTTGATGCAACTATAGTCTTCGCCAAGCACCTTCTTGCTCGCCTTCCACTGGCCCTTCATCCAGTCGCCGTGGAAATGCATCAGCGTCTTGCCGGCGATCACAGTGTTGGTGGATTCGTTCCATTGCCGGTTCGTCCAGCCTTCGTCGGCCTGCGCGGTGATCTTGCGGAAGGCCTCGATGGCGTCACGCAATCCCTTCTCGTCAAACACGGTCGCGTCCGGCTTGCCGCCAGCATCGACGCGATAGAACCTGTTGTAGACGTCCGGCCCGGCAATGCCGGCCATCAGCGCATGGAAGAGATAGCCGGCCTGGAAGGTGTTGCCGCCCATGGCCATGAAATTATAGCCGGCCGCCTTCACCTTCTCCATGTCGGCGAACATGGCGTCGAAACTGGTCCAGGAATTCGGGTCGACGCCCGCTGCCTTGGCGACCTTGATGTTGTAGTAGACCATGCCGTCGATATGGATGCCCGAGGGGATCTTGACCACGTCGCCATCGACCTTGATGGCCTCGCGCACGGCAGGCGGGAACTTCTCCGTTGCACCGATCTTGTCGAAATACTCGCCGACGCTCTGGCTCATCCCGCGGGTCTTGAGGTCACGAAAGACATCGGCATTGCCGGTCAGGAAGATGTTCGGCGGCGTGCCGGCGATCACGAGCGCGACGATCGGGCCGCCGGCGCCGGATTGCTCGTGGGGTATCGCCAGTTCCTTGATCGTATTGCCTTTCGCCTTAAGTGCATTGACGAAGACGTTGAGGGCCGAAATTTCGCTCTCGTTCGACCAGGAGTGAAACATCGTCAGCTCTGCAGCCTGTGCGCCGGCGGCCGGCGCGACAGTCATGGAAAATGCGAGAAAAATGCCTTTCAGAATCGATTTCATTGCCATTTCCTCCCTGCGTTCATCCGGCCTTGTGGCCTAGATTCTTTTCTCCGAGGCCGCGTCGAAGAGGTCGAAACGGTCCCTTGGAAAATGGATGTCCATGACCTCCCCTATCGCGGGGACATGATGGTGCTTGGTGTCGAAGCGCGCGGCCAGCAGCTGGCCGTCCTTGGAGTCGAGGAAGGCGGTCACGTCGGTGCCGTTCTTCTCGGTGTAGCGGACGGGCAGCGAGAACCGCGCGCCTGTGTCGGACAGCGCCTGACCACCGATGTCGAAATGTTCGGGTCGCAGACCGATGACGACGGCGTCGCCATCCCTTGGCTCCTTCAGGAAGCGGTAACCGGAAAGGTCGATCCGCGCGCCGGTGGGGACATGGACGGCGGCTGTCGATCCTTTGCTTCGATCCACGATTGCTGGCAGTGTGTTCATGGCCGGCGAGCCGATAAAGCGGGCGACGAAGAGATTGGCAGGCCGTTCGTAGATCTCGTCGGGCGTGCCGATCTGCTGGATCACGCCGGCATCCATGACGGCAATCCGGGTCGCCATCGTCATGGCCTCGACCTGGTCGTGGGTCACGAAGACGATCGTCTTGGCGAGTTCGTGATGTAGCCGCTTGATCTCAAGGCGCATTTCCGTGCGCAGCTTCGCATCGAGATTGGAAAGCGGTTCGTCAAAGAGGAAGACATCGACATTCTTGACGAGCGCACGGCCGATGGCGACGCGCTGGCGCTGGCCGCCTGAGAGTTGCGCCGGCTTGCGGTCGAGGAGTTTGTCGATCTGCAGCAGCCTCGCCGCCCAGTTGACCCGGCGCTCGATTTCGGCGCTGTCCAGCTTCTGCGCCGAGAGCCCGAATTTCAGGTTTCCGCGCACGGTCTTGGTCGGATAGAGCGCATAGGACTGGAAGACCATGGCAAGGCCGCGATCCTTGGGGTCAAGTTCGGTAACGTCGCGGCCACCGATCGTGATCGTACCCGACGTCACGTCCTGCAGGCCGGCCAGCATGTTGAGCAGCGTGGTCTTGCCGCAGCCCGACGGGCCGAGCAGGACCAAGAATTCGCCGTCCTCGACGCGCAGGCTGAGATCCTGCATGACCGTGAGCGCGCCGAAACGCTTGACGATATTGGTGAATTCGACCTGCGGCACGGCTACCCCTTTATGGCTCCGGCTGTAATTCCCTGGACGAAGAACTTGCCCAGCGCGAAATAGACGACGAGCGGCGGTATGGCTGTCAGAAGTGCTGCCGCCATGTCGACATTATATTTGACCTCCCCGAACGAGGTGATCACGGTGTTGGCGAGGATGACGGTCATCGGCTGTGTGCCGACGCCGCCGAAGACCAGGCCGATCAGGTAATCGTTCCAGACCGTGGTGATCATCAGGATCAGCACCACGATCAGGATGTTGGACGACATTGGCAGGATGATCTCGAAGAAGATCCGCCAGAAGGAGCCGCTGTCCATGATCGCGGCATTGATGATCTCTTCGGGCACATCCTTGTAAAAGTTGCGGAAGATCAGCGTTAGCAATGGCATCGCAAGGATGGAGTGGACGATGGCGACCGCCCAGATCGAGCCGAAAATGCCGAGCGACGAGATCAGCACGACGAGCGGGATCATGATGATCTGGAAGGGCACGAAGGCGCAGATGAACAGAATGAACAGGAAAGTACCTGCCCAGCGGATCTTCCACAGCGCCAGCGCATATCCCGTCACCGCCGAGATTCCGATCGCAATGATGAGGCTTGGAAACAGGATCTTGATCGAGGTCCAGAAGCCGGCCTGCACGCCCTCGCAAGTCATGCCGGCGCAGACTTCAGACCAGGCCTCGTGCCACGGCTCGATGGTCCATGTGGTCGGGAGTGCGAAGATCTCGCCAAGCGCGATCTGGTCCATAGTCTTGAAGGATGTGATGATCACCACATAGAGCGGCAGCGACACGAAGGCGGCGCACATGGTGAGGAAGACCAGGATCGCGATCGACGAGCCCCGGATGCGTTTGCGGCGCAACGTTCCGGGCGCAATCTTCACCATGCTTTCAGGTGAGATGATTGCCGTCATGTGACCCTCGCCTCCCGGCGCCGTGCCTGCCAGGCCGTGGCCAAAACGAGCGGCAAGAAGAGCAGGGCTGTCATCGACAGCATCATGACGGCTGCCGAAGAAGCGAAGGCGATATTGCCACGGGCGGCATAGGAATTGACGACGAAATAGGCCGGCGTCCATGTCGAGCTGCCGGGACCGCCGCCGGTCATGGCAAGCACGATGTCATAGGTTTTGACCACGCCCAGCGAGAGCAGAATAGCGCAGGTCAGGAAGGTGAATTTCAGCATCGGAATGATGATTTCGAGATAGAGCCTCCAGACGCTGACGCCGTCGAGGCGTGCGGCACTCCATATCTCGGTGTTGATCGATTTCAGGCCGGCGAGCATCAGCGCCATGTAGAAGCCCAGCCCATGCCAGATCGAGGCGAGGATGATGCCGTACATCGCGGTCTGCGGATGCGAAAGCCAGTTGAATGTCGCGCTCTCCCAGCCCAGCCCGCGCAGGAAACTCTGGATGCCGAGATCGGGATTGAACATCCAGCGCCAGACGATTCCGGTGACAATGAACGACACGGCAAGCGGATAGAGGAAGAGCGTGCGGAAGAAGCCTTCGCCGCGCTGCTCGCGTTCGATCATGGCTGCGAGGATGAAGCCAAAGACGATGGCGAGCGCGCTGCCGACTGCGAGGATCAGCACGTTCTGGAGTGCGGTCTGCCAGGCGCCGTCGCGGAAGAGGCGATGATACTGCCGGGTCCAGTCTGCGAGGTCGATGGCATAGTCGGGAAAGCGGCGGGAGGCCGTGAAGGAGATCCAGACGGTCCAGCAGATTGCGCCGAAAAAGGCGATGGCAGTGACTGCCAATGCGGGCACCAACGCAATCCTAGGCGACGCCCAGCTCCATCGAACTGCCATCATCTCCTCCCTCGAGCATGCGGGCCCTCCCCCACACGGCCGTGCGACACCGGTCAAAATGTGCCTTGTATTAACGTTAATATAACGCTAGATTTAGCGCTACGTCAATGGGCTTGTGATCATCGGTCGCAAATCGGCCGCGAGAGTGGTGCTTCGGGGAGGTCATTTTCTTGCTTGGTGGGAACGACAAGATTCCCAGGGTCGGGCTTGGCACCTATGGCCTTACGGAGGCCGAAGGGTTGGCTGCGATCTCATCAGCGATCGATCTCGGCTATCGCCATATCGACACGGCGCAGACCTATGGCACGGAGGAAAACGTCGGCAAGGCCGTCGCGCGGTCGGGCATCGACCGGCGGGAGTTCTTCGTCACCACGAAGATAACCGCGTCCAATCTCGGCAGGCTGGCCGCGAGCGTCGATGCCAGCCTCGGGCTCATGGGTCTCGACCATGCTGATCTCGTGCTGATCCACTGGCCCGCGCCGTATGACGACCCACCCGTCAGTGCCTATATTGGCGAACTCGCTAAGCTTCAGGATCGCGGCAAGGCGAGGCTGATCGGGGTTTCGAACTTCACGCGACGGCATGTCGACGAGGCGATCGCCGAAATCGGCGAGGGCCGCCTTGCCACCAACCAGTTCGAACAGCATGTCTTCCTGCAGAATCGGCTTGTCGCCGCACATTGTCGCGACAGGGGTATCGTGCCGACGGCCTATATGCCTCTGGCAGGCGGCAGTCTCGATGGCAATGCGGTGCTCGATGCCCTCGCTCTGAAGCATGGCGTGCCGGTCAATCAGGTCGCGCTTGCCTTTCTCCTCGCGCTGGGGTCGATCGTGATCCCAAAGTCCGCGACACCGGCGCGGCAGAAATCCAATCTGGGCGCATCGAGCGTGCGGCTGGACGAGGCTGATATGGCCGTGCTCGTGGGCCTCGACCGCGGCGAACGCCATATCAAGCCATCATGGGGGCCAGACTGGGACTGAGAGTATCGACGGGAGAGCCGCGACCAGGCACGGGGCGGCGGATGGAGGACGAGAATGGGAATATTCGAAGGGTTCGGACATGTCGCCTTCAAGGTGAACGATCTCGACCGGTCGGTCGACTTCTATAGCAGGATCGGATTTCCGGAAATGCTTCGCCTGCTCGATGCCGATGGCAAGCCGTGGATCGTCTATCACCGGATCAGCGAACATCTCTATCTCGAGCTGTTCCCCGGCGGCGATGGCGGTCCGGCGCCGGATCAAACGCGGACCGGCATGAACCACTTCTGCCTGACCGTGGAGAACGCCGACGCGGCGGAAAGGAAGCTCGCCGCTGCGGGCGTAAAGCTCAGCCGACCGCGCAAGAGCGTGCGTGGCGTCGACGGCAATTGGGGCATGTGGATCGAGGATCCAGACGGCAATCGGATCGAGATCCAGGAGATGGCGCCGAACTGCATACAGTTCGAGGCAGAGCGCGATCTCAAAGCCGGCGCGCCATTGCATGTGCTGACGGCTTACTAGTCGACGTCCGGCGATCGAATTTTGATATGTGCAGGAGAATTAGAGATGATCAAGGTGAAGCAGATAGCGCATGTGTGCATCTTTGCGCATGATCTGGAGAAGACTCGTAGGTTCTACGAGGACGTGCTCGGACTCGATATCCAGTTCAATTTCCTCAGGGATGGCAAGATATTCGGCTTCTATCTCAATTGCGGCAGTCGCAGCCATGTCGAGGTGTTCCAGAAGGACGGCACCTCCTATGCCGACACAAACCAGATCACCCATTTCTGCCTCGAGGTCGAGAATATCGACGCGGCCATCGAGCATATCCAGTCGAAGAGCGTCGATATCACCAAGAAGAAATATGCCTGCGACGATACTTACCAGGCCTGGATACGCGATCCCAACGGTGTTCGGATCGAACTCTTCGAATATACCGACAAGAGTGCCCAGTTTGTCGGCCGCGATCGGGTGGCGGACTGGTAAACGACTGATCATCTTGATATCGACGAGTGCAGGTTCGGCACGTGTTGTCGGATCGCGGAATACGGGACGGGAATGGAAGGGTCCAGAGTACGCGCGCGTCTGAAGGACATTGCTTTGGCGACGGGGTTCTCGGCGAACACGGTCTCTCTCGCTCTGCGTGGCTCCTTGCGACTGCCGGAGGAAACGCGCGAGCGGATACTCAAGGCGGCCGAGCAGCTCAACTATCGCCCGAACAAGATCGCCCGTTCGCTTGTGCATAGCGCCTCGCGGACGATCGGGCTCGTCATGACCAATATCATGAACCCGACGCTGACATTGGCCGCCCATACGATCGAGAGCGAACTGACATTGGCCGGCTACGCCATGATGTTCGCCGCCTCGGATTCAAGCGTCGACAACGAGCGGCGCGCGATCGAGCTCTTCATTTCCTACCAGGTCGACGGCATTCTGGTCTATCCGGCCAACCATCGGGAATACCGGCACCTCAAGGCCGCGGACGAAGCTGGCACACCGGTCCTTATGCTTGTTGACCTGCCCGGTTCGGGCCTCGATACCGTGACAATCGACGACAAGGTCGGGGCGTACAGGGCAGTGCGCCATCTCTGCGCCCTGGGGCACCGGCGCATCGCGATGCTTGACGGCGGGCGGGCGCTCGGCAATTTCGACAAGATGCGCGGGGCCCAACTGGCCGCGAAGGAGGCTGGCCTTGGCGAGGACGCGATCATAGTCTTTGAACCCGATGGCCATTCGCCCTCCCATGGCTACGCCGCAACGGAGCGGATCGTCGCTGCCGAACCGCGCCCGACGGCGCTCTTCGCCTCGACCGACCAGTTGGCGATCGGCGCGTTGCACTGGTGCCGAGAGAACGGTGTGGCTGTGCCCGCGGACATGGCCGTGGTCGGTTATGACAATACGGAAATCTCAAGATACGGCGCCCTGCCGCTGACGACGGTGAACTATGCCGCCGACGAGATCAGCCGCCTTGGTGTCGACCGTATTCTGAAACGCATCGAGGATCGTGATGCCTGGGGCGCGCCAGCTGTCAGGCTCATCGAACCAGAACTGGTGATCCGCGACAGCACCTGACCGATCAGATCTTCGGCAAATACATGATTTCCCCAAAAGCACCGGAAAGGGCGGCTGCCAGCGTTCGCGATATTCAGCGATCCCTCATAGATCTAGATGGGAGACATCGGGCTGGACTTGAAAATGACAAGGAACAGGTAAAAACTGCCATCGCTCAATCTGGGGACCTCTGCCGTGAACCAGCCTGCTCAGCCGCAATGGCCACCCTGCCAGATGCGCCAGGGACCGAATTTCGCACACCCGCTCCCGCAAGGCTGGATCGTTGGCGAGGAGGGCAACCACGCCTTGGTGTTGGTGGCTCCGGACCTTTCCGCAGGTATCTTCATTTTCGGGCTGAGCGGGTTCATGTATCCGATGAACTGCGACCAGTTCGCGCATTACGTTCTGACGCAAGGCATGCGGCTTTCGCCTGATCCGCGCTTCATGAAAGTGTCGCCGGTGCAGCCGGCCCAAGGTTACGGTCAGGCCGCAGCGATCGACGTTTCCATGCGTTTTCAGATGGCGGGACCCCTGAACGGAATTCCGGCGCAGGGCATCGTGTTTTCGAATGTCGCGATCGGCTATCAGCAGATGAATGGCTTCATCGCGTTGGCCTGGGCGCAGCCGCAGGCGTGGCCCTCCTATGAACGTTGGCTGCCGGGCATCGCGCTGCAGGCCTACAACACCGGCCCGAACCCATTCGGCTCGAGTGAAATCAATACGGTCAACCGCGCCAACACGGCAGCGATGGGCCAGGCGTGGAACAACTATCAAAGCTGGTCGCAGAACACCTGGGACCAGGTGGTGCGCGAGCGCTGGGCCTCCGATGAACGGCGACAGGATGCCATGGGGCCAATGATGACCGGCCAGACCTGGCAGCAGGATCCGTGGGGCAACGGGCCGGAGCGCTATTCCAGCACGCCCGCGGTCATCTGGGTCGACCGTTATGGCCGGCAGCTGACATCGGACGATCCGTCTTTCGATCCGCGCACGCCCTATGACCAGGACTGGCGGCGGGTGCGCTAATCAGGGCGGGGTTGCGCTGCAAGCGGCGGCAATGCACCAGCAAGCGGCCTTCCCGCTCGACGTGCTGCACGCCAAAACGATCGCATTGATTCACGCCGTTGATGTATTCTCCGACCGGCTCGTGTTGGCTCCGCCTGTCGGTTATTGCCGAGCCCGTTTCACCCTTATCGGGCACTGATTAGAAGGGCCGCGCCAAACGCGGGAAGCCCTGATTTGTTCCCGCCAAGGAATTGATTTCTGTTCCTGGTTCAAACTCTTACCCGCCGCTCCGATGGGGATTAGATGGCCGCCATTGCTGTTTGCGGACTCCGCGAAGACGTGGGGAGGCAATCGGCGGGACGCCTCCCCACACTCATCGTCCGCTCCATGGGAGCGGATCGGGAGTCGATGACAGCCAGCAGTGGTGTCATGACAAACTTGCGCCGACTATGCGCAGGCTAGCTCGTCGAGCTTGCCGCCACTAGATCAACGATCGCCCGTGCCTCGATCACAAAGCACGCTATCAAAACTATTTGTTCAAGGCGTCTTTTAGAGCCTTGGCGGGAGTGAACGTCACCTTCCGCGCTGCGGCCACCTTGATTGTTGCGCCGGTGCCCGGATTTCGGGCCTCGCGCTCGGGCGTGTCCTTAACCTTGAATTTGCCGAAGCTGGGGATCGAGGTTTCATTCCCGGATCCCGCAGCTGCTGTGATCGCCGCAAAGACGGCCTCGACGATTGCCTTGCTCTGGACCTTGGTCAGACCGTGATCGCCCGCAATCTTGTCTGCGATTTCATTCGTTGTCGAGCGCGTGCACTGCGGCAGTCAGTTCGAAAAGTCACTCGATCGCTGTGGTCTTTACAAACTTAACGATCTTGACGAACTGACCAAACTTATCTACCTTGATTTTAAAAGGTGGATTATTATGCCCGTCACGAAAACGTCAGCAAACGAAACTCCCAACATCGCCCTATCGATGAAGCTGCCCCGCAAGGCCGATTTCGAAAAAGCGTTGCTCAATCAATATACCAAGGCGGTGCAGTTGAGCCAGAAGGCTGGCCATCAGGTGAGTTTCCGCGTCGTCGTGGATCCGCGCGCCGGAGCGCAGACAATTTCTATTGTTGAGGAAGACCCACTGGTTCGCGAAAGTGCGTTTCCGGTCGAAGAGGCCGGCGAGCCGGATGACGAACTCCAGACAGCCCTGTCCGCCGCACGAGAGCGTGGCCGCCGCCGTGTTGCAGAGATCCTCAGCGAGGACGGCATGCTCAGCGCGGACGCATTTTCCGATCTTCTTGGCGTTTCGCGGGTCACGGTCAATACAAAGCGCCAAAATGGCCAGGTGCTCGGCCTGGACGGCGCCAAGCGAGGGTTCCGTTTTCCGGCCTGGCAGCTCGATCAGGACGGCCGGCCCTATGCGGCGCTTCCAAAACTGCACGAGATCCTGGCGGGTGCCTGGGCCGTTTACCGCTTTCTTGTTTCGCCCCACGGCGCTCTTGACGGTCGTAGCGGGCTCGAAGCCTTGAAACGGGGCCAGGATAGCGACGTGATCGCAGCAGCTGAGGGCATTGCCTGCGGTGACTTTCGCTAAATGGCTGGTGTCAATCCGCCTGCGGGTTTCGAGCGACAGCGGCTCGATATCGAAACTGTTCCTTCAGGGCGTCGCTTTGGCCGGATTTACGCAAGCGCCTTTCCGGACCCGCTGGGATTTGGAAAGACGCCGAGCCGCTTCAGCGACCCGCGCCGACGTGATGCAACGAAGCGTTTCGGCGTTCTTTACTTGGGCGAAACACTCAAAGTCTGTTTCCTCGAGGCGGTTCTGCGTGATCGCCGCGACGGTCTTATCGGCGATCTTCCGATCGACGAAAAAGAGATCTATGCGCGGCGCTACGCTGAGGTCGAGACGATCGCAGAACTCAGCCTTGTTGACCTGCGCGAGGATCACGCGATCAGGATGGGGGTTCCAACTGACGTGGCGAAATCATCGCGTCAGAGGTTGGCGCGTTCCTGGGCGCTGGCTTTCCACGAGCATCAATCACTTCCCGACGGCATCATCTATCCATCTCGCCTGAATGGCCACACGAATGTCGCTGTCTTCGAGCGTGCCGTCTCCAAGCTGGCGCCAGCCCGGGTTATGCCTCTGATCGGCGCACCAGGGCTCGCCGCAGTCATCAATGACCTCCGTGTGAGTCTCGTCGATTTCACCTAAGCATTGCTGGTTTGAGCGCTGGTCCTTATCCCGTTCCGCCTATCGCCGGGCGAAAAGCCGATCCGCACAGGGGGTGATTGCCACCCCCCGAAATTACCGGTGAAGGTACTTTGTTCGATGCGGACAAGAAGTCGACTGGCATCGCTTCTGGATTCCAACTCCTCGATCTTGAGTGCCGTTCGTCTCGAGACCTCGGTCCACAACCGGCGGCGCACTGCACCTCATAAAGCGCGACGCTGCTCGATGTGAACGAGGTCACCAAGAATGGTCCTCAGTTGCGGCCACGGCGCCTCTTTGTGCCTCATCCGAGGGTCCTCCATCGCCATAAGGCAGTGCAGCTTGGCAATCACTTCGGCGAGCGAGTTAGGATCTGCCATCCAGAGTATACGGGCTAGCATTTCCTCCTGCAAAGAAAGGTCGCGTTCGAAAGCGAGAGCAGCGCTAAGTCCGAGCTTCTTATCCGCCTCCCTCCATTTCTTGCGGCGGCGACGAAGCTCCGATCTCGCCTCGGTTAGCTGCCCGGCATACAACTGCGGCTTGAAGCGCTCGATTTCGGCGAAGGAGTTGACGCTGATCGGCTGTTCCCGGTCGGGAATCACAACCGTCACCACTGGAAAGCCGCCGGCGGCCGCGAGTACTTGGCCCTCGAGTTTCTGCTGAAACCTGGTCATCCGCTCGCGCCGTTGATGGAAGACCAACCACTTACTCCAAAGTTCAGCTGCCGGCGTTGGACCGGGAGGCCAATCGGCTCTTTGCTCTCGAAGCTCCGCCGTGCGCGACACCAGAAGATTTCTCGTGATTGCAAAGAGATTCCGTCCGTTGATCGATTTACGTGACGCCAGCGTGCCGCTGTTGGAAACGGTTTTTGCTCGGGCAACTGAAGGCAAAGTTCTGCTATTGTCGGAATCAGCCATGATCCAAGCTCCAAATAGCTAGGTTGTGGTCAGGCTGGATAAGTGTTGCCGCACTTGTCCAGCCGAATGCACTACCAAGATAAACGTCCCCATTTACTCAGTCAATAAACGGGGACGGATATTTCTGAATCAATTTGGTAAGATAGTCGGGGAGTAAGTAGGACCGCATGGGTAGGCCACCGCTCAATGTAAAAGAGACAAAAATCCGACTCTCCCCGGAAACGCGAGAGCGGATCAAGGCGCTAGTCGGAAATTACGGGATCGCTGCATTCATCCGCGAAGCGATCGACCGAGAGCTTACCAGGCGGGAGGCCGACGCAGGCAGCGATCAATCGCTGCAAAACAATCCGTCAGAGCAATAGACTACCTGCGCCTCGCGGTGCTGGTCGATAGCCCTTGCGTCGCTTCTCCCGCAGGATCTCGAGAAAGAGCGAGAGCGCCTGCATTTCGGTGTCGAAGAATTCCACCCTCTCCTGCCCGCGTGTCCCTATCCGTCCCCAGTTGCGCAAAACGGCGATGTCGCCGAACAGCGTTGGCTCAATCGCCAGCCGGTAGTAGCGCGCCATGTTCCTGGCAGCGTCGATCCGGTGCACATGGAGATGATAGGTTGGTTGGGCCATGACCCGAACATCGCCGGAGCGATCGAAGGCGTCCAATGACAGTTTTGAATCGATCCCTCCCGACCGATTCCCGGGGATGATGAATCCATCCGGGACGGAGACAGTCAGCGCGCGTTTGCGACATTCCCCGCCCCCTGCCCTATACCTCGTACATCCCCAGGAACTCGTCGTCCTTATAGTAGGCAAGCTTGGCCGCCATGATGGGCCTCTGGCCAGCGAGAAACAGCAGCTGCGCCTGCTTGGGCAAATTGCGAACCTCGTCCGGCGTCAGCAACGGACGGCCCGTGTGATGCTGGCTGTGGGTAATGCCTGACCTGTCGGAATCCCGCCGTCGTCTGGAAAACGACCGTCTCCTGACCCAGAAGATCGGACACCAATCGCGCCGTGTCATGATCATTGACCCCGAATACCTGCAGCACGCCGGCATTGGACAGGAAGGTGCCGGCGCGTTTGCCATAGGTCGCGCGGAGCTGATGGATGTCTTGCAGTATCGGCCAGAGCTGCACGCCATAGCCGGCCATGAGACCCATGGCGCGTTCGACTGGCGCGAGTTGACCCAGCGCTGCAAACTCGTCGAGCAAATAGAGCACCGGCACATCCGGCTTAGTGGGGTCGCGTGCCATGTCGAGCAAGCTTTGTGCGACGATCAGCCGGAGCCATCGCGAATAGCTCGACAGCCGATCGGGCGGCAGGACCAGGAAGATCGAAACGTGGCGATGCTTGAGATCGGCGAACTCAAAATCCGATCGTTCCAGCACTGACGTCATGCGCGGACTGTCGAGGAAATGGGTGTGGCGCTGGGCGGCCGAAAGCACGCCGGCGGCTTCCCGATCCGATTTCGACAGATGGCGATTGGCAGCCCGTGCGATGAGCGCGTTCGCCTTGCTCATCTCCTGCATGCGCGTCATCAGCTGCGCAAAGCGGTCGGGTGCGAGCGTGAGATAGTCACGCAGCGTTCCCAGATGTCTCCGCGTCTTCGGCTCTATCACTGATAGAGCCAGGATGAGACCGCCGATCAGAGCTTTTGCTTCCTCGTTCCAATGCGCATCACCCCCCTGCCCCGGCTCGTCGAAGACCAGCGCATCGGCCAGCGTCGCCGCGTCATCGGCGATATCCAGGCTTTCGACGTCGAGCCGGTCGAGAGGGTTGAATGCGGAGGACAGATGACCCGTGACACCAAAGGGATCGAGGGTGTGAACGGGACCGAACTGCGCCCGGGCACGACCAGCGATCACGGCATTCTCTCCCTTGGGGTCGATGCAGATGATTGAGCGGTCAGCGGTGAGGAGATTGGGAATGATCGTGCCGACACCCTTGCCGGTCCGCGTCGGCGCCATCGTCAGCAGATGGGCAGGACCGTCATAGCGAAGCAGCTTGCCAGTCCTCTGATCCCGGCCGATCAGAAGGCCTGTCTTGCCTTGCGAAAGCGGAGCGATTTCCTTCTTTGTTGCGAAGCGGGCCGAGCCATGCGTGTCGCTGTCGTCATTGCCAAAATGGCGGATCAGCGAACTGGCGACGAGGCGGAACAGCAGGAGTAGGACGACCGCCTCGATGACCAGATTGATGAAGGACCGAACCATCTGTGACCTGCTGCCGGTCAGGTGCAGAAGATATTGGCCGCCGATCCAGAGAAGGCTCCAGACCAACAGGAGAAGCAGCAGTGATCCGAGCGCCCTCTTCCACGCGCGCAGTGGCAGAACGATCAGGGACACCAGTGCCCATAGGGGATCGCGGACGGCGAGGTGCAACATTCGCTTGACGGCCTTCCAGGATTGCGCGACGCGGCTCATACGGCGGTGCTCCCGTCTGCGCGTCCATCCTCAGTGATTGGTGCGCCCTCCCCTACCCTCTCGCTTGGCACATGGTTCAGAAGATCACTGAACAATGCCTGATCACCTTCACGGACGAGAAAACCTGGGAGCTCGCGAACCAGCCATTCCCGGAGCCGCCGCGTGAACTCGGCGTCGCGTGAATGTTCAAGGCGATGCAGCACCAATGCGCCGATCAGGATCTTGCGTCTCGTGTCCTCCCGCCGCTCCTGTTTGCCCAATCGGGCCTTGAGCGCTCTCTTGCGTTCATCGAGTTGGTTGATGCGCTGCTGGATGGATGTACGTGGCAAAGGAAGCGGCCCTTTCATTGGGGGCACGAAGCCCGATATGTTGTTATCCGCTCGCAGGGGCAAGCCGATTGCTCAGGTCGCAAAATTGGCGATTTGGCAGAGCTGCGCCATTGTAGGATTCACCCTATTTGCCGCTACTCATAGAAATGCGAGTGACATCGTCACGAGCAAGTCCCTACGAAGAGAGCGTAGCGAACGAAGTGACCAAGGGCGCACTTACGAGTTGCCGGGCAACTCGACTTGCGTTTCTGCCGGATCGGAAACGGGGATGGCCAGGTGGCGATCTATCATTGCAGCATGAAGGTGATCGCCCGCGGCAGCGGCCGCAGCGCTGTTGCTGCGATCGCTTATCGCAGTGCCACCAGGATGCTCAATGAACGCGATGGGCTGTTGCACGATTTTACCGGCAAGCAGGGTGTGGAGCATGCCGAGATCGTGCTGCCCGAGGGGGTGAAGGCCGATTGGGCGTTGGATCGATCCGCATTGTGGAATGCGGTAGAGCGGGCGGAGAAACGCAAGGATGCACGGGTCGCGCGCGAGTTCGAAATCGCCCTGCCCCATGAGCTCTCAACCGACGAGCGCTATCAGCTGACCAAGACCTTTGCCCAGGATCTGGCCAATCGCTATGGCGCTGCTGTCGACTTCGCCATTCATCGGCCGAGCGAGGATGGCGACATCCGTAATCATCATGCCCATGTGGTGATGACGACGCGCCAGGTGACGCCTGAAGGCCTTGGCGAGAAGACGTTTGTAGAGCGCGAGAACAAGTGGCTGCTCAATGCCGGACAGCCGACCTCGCATATGCAGCTTCGCGATATCAGACAGACCTGGGAGGAGCATGCCAACCGGAGCCTGATGCGGGCCGGCCTCGATATCCGCATCGATCACAGGTCCCATCTCGAACGCGGTCTTGAGATCGAGCCGACCGAGCATATGGGCGTTCATGCCGCGCAGATGGACCGGCGTGGCCTTTCCGTCTCACGCCAGCGGCTCGAGGCCAAATCTGCGAAGCGAAACGCCGATCGCATCCGCAACAATCCCGGCGAGGTGCTCAGCATTCTCACCGACGAGAAGAGCGTCTTCGACCGGCATGATGTGGCGAGAGCACTGCATCGCTATATCGACGACAGCAACGCCTTCCTCAATGCCTTTGCCAGCGTCATGGCCTCCCCAGCACTGGTCGAACTGCAGCCCGAACAGAATGGAGAACTGGCGCGCTATACGACGCGCGAAATGCTCACGCTCGAACATCAGATGGCGGCGCGTGCCGTCCGGCTTGGCGAGGACAGGTCGCATCATGTGAAACCCGCTCATGTCGCAAGCGCGCTCGATAGGCAGGACGAGGCGATCAGGACGGCGGTCGCGTCTTCGCTTGGCAACGCTGTCGATCGTGGCGAGATCAGTCCGTCCGATCACGATCGGAAAGTCGTGCGTGCCGGCTTGAGTGAAGAGCAGCGTCTCGCCGTGACTCACATCACCGGACCGGAGAGGATCGCCGCCGTGATCGGCTTTGCCGGCGCCGGCAAATCGACGATGCTTGCAGCCGCGCGCGAGGCCTGGGCGCAGCAGGGCATCCGTGTCGTCGGTGCGGCACTTGCCGGCAAGGCGGCGGAGGGGCTGGAGGAATCATCAGGCATCGCCTCTCGCACGCTCGCTTCGTGGGAATATGGCTGGCAGTCGGGCAAGGGGCTGTTGGACAAGGGTGATGTCTTCGTCATCGACGAGGCCGGCATGGTGGGCAGTCGCCAACTTGCCCGCTTCGTTACCGAGGTCGAGGCACGCGGCGCCAAGCTTGTTCTCGTCGGCGATCACGAACAGCTCCAGGCGATCGGCGCCGGTTCGCCGTTCCGGGCCATCGTCGAACGAACCGGCGCCGTCGAGCTCTCAGAAATCCGCCGCCAGAAACAGGGCTGGCAGCGAGACGCCTCGATCGCCTTTGCCACCCACCGAACGGCAGACGGACTTCAAGCCTATGCCGATCGTGGCGCGATCGAAATTGCTGCTAATGGCGATGTGGCGCGGGCGGTTTTGGTGCGGGATTATCTTGCCGATCTCGAGACGAATTCTCGCTCGTCCCGCATCGCGCTCGCCCACCGCCGCGTCGATGTCAGGGCGATAAATGCTGACATCCGATCGGCACTGCAGGCATCAGGTCGGCTACCCAGGAAACGAGCGATCGAGCAAATCGGCGAGCACGAGAACCAAAGACATGATGTGCGACACGACGTGCCACTGAGCAAGCAGCCGTATGCCTCCGCCCTCCCCCAGGAAATCGTCTACGACACCAAGGATGGCAAGCGTGCCTTCGCGTCCGGCGACCGGATCGTGCTCTTGGAGAATAACAGGGATCTTGGCGTCAAGAACGGCATGCTGGGGACGGTCGAGGCCGTCAAGCCGGACGCAATACAGGTTCGGCTTGACGGCGCAGGCGAGACGAATGCCCGAACCGTCGTTGTACCCGTCAAAAGTTACCAGGCCTTTGACCATGGCTATGCGACGACGATTCACAAGTCCCAGGGCGCCACCGTCGATCGGGCCTTCGTCATGGCGTCCACGACCATGGACCGGCATCTGACCTATGTGGCGATGACACGGCATCGCGAGGGCGTTCGGCTTTACGTCGACCAGCAAGCGCTCAGGGATGTTGCCACCCTTGGACTGAGCATGGGACGATCGGGTGCGAAGGAGACGACGCTCGACTACACCACGACCTTTGCCGAGCGACGCGGACTGGCAGCGGCGTTCGGGATCAGGAGTAAGATAGACGTCGATCTGAAGCGAGCCGGAGACGTTCGCAGCGAGCAACACGGAGAACGCCCGGAGACCAGCGGCAATCGGGTTGAGAAGATCCTGCCGCTCGTGCCGGCAGTCACCAGGTATGATCGCAGTGTTGACGACATCGCTCGTGAGAAGGCCCGGCCGCAGTTCGAGCAGGCGATGGAAGCGGTGCGATCGACGGCGCGGCTTGTCTATGCTGAACCAGAGGCGGTGGCGAAGCGAATTGCGTCCGAGATCATTGAAGGCAGGATCGACGCGAAGCAGCTTGCCTCAGACATCGCAGATCGCCCGGCGGCCTTCGGGGTGCTGCTCGGCAAGGCGGGAATGCTGGGCGACAACAGGGAGCGCAAGGCGGCACAGAAGTTCGCCAAGGCCCTTGGAAATCATGTGGGCAGTGCCGCGGAGACGTGGCAGCGGCGGCTTAAGGCAGAACGCGAGAGCGAGACCTGGAACAGGGAGAAGCGCGATGTCGTCGAGGTGCCAGGCCTAAGCCCACAGAGCGAGCGCATTCTCGTCCAGCTCGACAGTCTCCCCTACCCTGACAAGCCCGCCTTCATCGCACAGATCGCCCAAACGCCCGAGGGTCGGCAGGCTCTCTCGGAGGCGGCGACCATCGTCTCCGCATTGGAGCGGCGGTTCGGGACCGCCGATCTCCAGCGCAAGGATGCCGCCATCGAGCGGTTAGGCCCCGAGCTCGCTAATCGGATCGACCGGGCGAGAGACGTTGCGAAGATCGTTGAGCGCGCCCACCTGGTCGAACTCACCCACCGTCAGGAATTGAAACGGTCGCTGACAAAAGGATTGGGGCTGAGAATGTGAGGCGGCCCCTTCGCTGAGGTTTCTGCCCTGACGCTAATAGATCACGATGACCACGGGATGAGTCGTAAAATGGTTGCACCTTAGGATGAGTCGCAGCACGCAGCCGCTAAAGCTGATCGGGTATGAAGTTTCGAACAGTTTTGACTTGTAGGATTCACCCTAGAACATAGGTTGAACGCCGGTGTTCAAGCCGCTTGGCTAAGCGTCAGAAACTGCAACAGAAAGCGCGAATTGTGATTGACAATATTAGCCCTCGATGTTGCGGGCGTTAAGGGCTTGTTAACCTTAATCCACTTGCCAACGCGTACGGAATCGGGTGTTCTATGCACGGCTAAACACTGTGTTTACGAAAATTACCGTGTGTACGAGAGGAAGTCGTGGAGAATCCCGCTCAGCTTCAGAAGGCTATCCATAAGCTGATAGCAGCACATGCGCGAGATCTTTCGGGCGCATTGCACGAGCATCGCATCAAACTCTATCCGCCAGAAGCCCGCAAAACTCTTCGGTCCTTCTCCTCAACAGAAGCTGCCAAACTGATCGGAGTGAACGATGGATACCTTCGCCATCTTTCCCTCGAAGGCAAAGGCCCCCAGCCCGAGGTCGGCAACAACAACCGTCGATCCTACTCGGTTGAGACCATCCAGGCACTCCGGGAATATCTGGACGAGAATGGCAAGGGCGATCGACGTTATTCACCACGCCGCACCGGCCGCGAGCATCTTCAGGTCATCACTGCCGTCAACTTCAAAGGTGGGTCGGGGAAAACAACGACGGCTGCACACCTGGCACAGTATCTAGCCCTAAATGGCTATCGTGTGCTTGCGATTGACCTGGATCCACAGGCCAGTATGTCCGCCCTTCATGGCTTCCAGCCAGAGTTTGATGTCAAAGACAATGAGACCCTTTATGGGGCAGTTCGGTATGACAGCGAGCGTCGGGCGTTAAGAGACGTTATCAAGAAGACCTATTTCACGAATTTGGATCTTGTGCCGGGCAACCTTGAGCTCATGGAATTTGAGCATGACACCGCAAAGGTGCTTAGTTCGAACGACCGAAAGAATATCTTCTTCACCCGCATGGACGATGCGATTGCCTCCGTTGCGGACGACTATGATGTGGTCGTCGTCGACTGCCCTCCCCAGCTCGGCTTTCTGACAATCTCAGCCCTATGCGCCGCAACAGCCGTTCTGGTTACGGTTCATCCGCAGATGCTCGATGTCATGTCGATGTGTCAGTTTTTGCTGATGACTTCCGAGCTCTTGAGTGTTGTCGCAGAGGCTGGCGGCAGCATGAACTACGATTGGATGCGCTACCTCGTAACCCGGTATGAACCTGGCGATGGGCCGCAGAACCAGATGGTTTCGTTTATGCGAACCATGTTCGGCGACCACGTTTTGAACCACCCAATGCTCAAGAGCACGGCGATCTCGGATGCCGGGATCACAAAGCAAACACTCTATGAAGTAAGTCGCGACCAATTTACGAGGGCGACCTACGATCGGGCGATGGAGTCGCTCGACAACGTAAATCGTGAAATTGAACATCTCATTCAGTCGTCGTGGGGTCGGAAATAATGACCGCTACGCGAGCGAAAAAGCACATTTCACATAAAAAGTTGTCAGCCGGAAACTTTTATGGGTTCGACCTACACTGCACTCCTGGCTGTGGGATTGCGTCGATCCAAGGAGGAGCGACCCATGGCTAGAAAGCACCTACTCTCAGGCCTTGGTGCACCAAAGTTGTCAGCCGGAAACTCGGACGATACCGCATCGGTTGACAGCGCTACTCCACAGTATGCACCAAGAGGTGCCATTGGAGCTGTATCTCGCTCCATCGAACTGCTGAAGTCGCAATCTCTGACGGACCTCGACCCGGACTTGATCGACACGCCGTCAGTTACAGACAGGCTCGATGAGGACGGAGAGCAATTTGAGGAGTTTGCTCGGAACATTCGGGAGAATGGGCAGCAGGTTCCTATCCTAGTTCGACCTCATCCAACAGTCGAAGGCCGTTATCAGATTGCATACGGTCGCAGGCGTCTCCGCGCCGTCAAACTGGCGGGACTCAAGATCAAAGCCGCCGTGAGGAGCTTGACCGATGACGAACTCGTCCTTGCTCAGGGCCAAGAGAACAGCGCTCGCCAAGACCTATCGTTTATCGAACGAGCACTATACGCGGCCGAACTGGAAACGAGCGGCTATGCGCGGTCGGTCATCATGGCGGCCCTGGCCGTTGACAAAAGCAACCTCTCGCGCCTGATCCAGGCCGCGACGCAGCTGCCCGCAGACGTTATTCGCTCGATCGGCGCAGCACCAAAGACGGGTCGAGACCGCTGGTATGAGTTAGCAGCGCGCCTGCAGAACGAAGGTGCGATCGAAAAAGCGCGAGCGCTCTTGGCAGATAGTTCGGTCAAGTCGTTGCCCTCAGATGAACGCTTCGCACGTGTCTTCGAGTTGGTCGCGCCGAATCGAGTAAAGAAGGACAAGGAACTTGCCGAAGTTTGGCAGGCAGACGATGGGGTTAAGGCCGCTCGGGTCCGGCAGGACAAACGGTCACTGACCTTGATCATCGACAAGAAGGCGGCGCCGGAGTTTGGCGACTATCTGATGTCGATGCTTCCTGAAATCTACGCGTCGTTCAAAAGAGCGAAGCAGAGATGAATCGCAACCGAGGAAGGGAACAATAGCGCAAAGAAAAAGCCCTCCGAAACAGTGTTCCAGAAGGCCTCTCTCAGTTTGGTCGCTTAGAGAATCGCACTTCCCGGAATCACAGTCAAGAGTCAACGCCGCTTTGGCGTAGCCTTTTCTTTGCCTTGTGAAAGGTGAAGACATGGAAACGGGATATGTG
Organism: Rhizobium sp. SRI_017; assembly: GCF_057586295.1. Classification (NCBI taxonomy): domain Bacteria; kingdom Pseudomonadati; phylum Pseudomonadota; class Alphaproteobacteria; order Hyphomicrobiales; family Rhizobiaceae; genus Rhizobium; species Rhizobium sp. SRI_017. The sequence continues at coordinate 303,030 of NZ_JBYCZP010000007.1, forward strand.
ACGACGCCCTTCGGGCGGCGGCCGATGACGCTTGCCTTGGTGAAACGCCAGGTGGCGACATCAGAGGCAGACAAGGATCGCTCGGTCGACAAATGGAAAGTGTTTCGCGATGTCTGCGAGGCGCGGTCGCTTCTTGGCGTCCAGGATCGGGCCCTCGCCGTGCTCGATGCGCTGTTGAGCTTTCATCCCGTTGCCGAGTTGAGCGCCGAGCGGGCCATGGTGGTGTTCCCCTCCAATGCGCAGCTCTCGGTCCGGGCCCATGGCATTGCCGGGACGACGCTGCGGCGTCATCTGGCAGCGCTTGTCGATGCCGGCCTGATCATCCGCCGCGACAGTCCCAACGGTAAACGCTATGCGCGGAAGGATCGGGGAGGCGAGATCGAGACGGCCTTCGGGTTCGACCTCTCGCCGCTTCATGCCCGCGCGGCAGAACTCGCCATGCTGGCCCAGCAGGTGGCGGACGAGCGGGCGCGGTTCCGGCGCGTCAAGGAAGAGCTCTCGATCTGCCGGCGCGATGTCCGCAAGCTGATCTCGGCGGCGATGGAAGAAGGTGCCGACGGCGACTGGATGGCGATCGAGGACATCTATATCGGCCTCTGCGCGCGGGTTCCACGCAGCCCGACGGTCGACCAGGCCCTCGAAATCCTCGACGAAATGGAGCTGTTGCGCGGAGAAATCCTCAACCTCCTGGAAGCGCAGGAAAATCTCAAAAAAACAGACACCAATGCCGACCAAATCGGACGTCACATACAGAATTCAAAATCCGACTCTATCAGTGAATCTGAACCTCGCTCTGAAAAAGAGCAGGGCGCAAAGTCGGTGGACAATGATCAATCGAAGCGGGAGCCGATCCCGATCAAGAATTTCCCGCTTGGCATGGTGCTGAGGGCCTGCCCAGAAATCGGGATGTACGGACCCGGCGGGACGATCGGCAGCTGGCGCGACATGATGGCGGCGGCGGTGACCGTCCGGTCGATGCTCGGGGTCAGTCCATCGGCCTACCAGGAGGCCTGCGAGGCGATGGGGCCAGAAAATGCCGCAACAGCGATCGCCTGCATCCTCGAGCGGGGAGGGCACATCAATTCGCCGGGCGGCTATCTCAGGGACCTGACGCGCAAGGCGGCGAAGGGCGAGTTCTCTCTCGGGCCGATGCTGATGGCGCTGCTCAGGGCGAATGGGGCGAATGTCAGCCTTGTGGGGTAGGGCCGGCGTGACGCATTGTTGAGCGGTCTATTCTTCGAAGCACTGCAGGCCATGGTTCGATCGTCTCGCTTGTGGGGGAGTGGCACGACCATCACCCTTCCCCCGGTTCTGGTCTGGCAGAGCGCCGGATAGCGCTTGTAATTTCGTCGGACGTCGACCATCTCTGCGGCAAAATTTTGAACCAGCATGGAGGCAAGTGTGACTGAGATAATTACCGACAATACCACCGAAGAGCATAGATTCGAGGCTGATGTCAGCCGACTTCTCTACATGATGGTCCATTCGGTCTATTCGGATAAGGATGTGTTTCTCCGCGAGCTGATCTCGAATGCCGCGGATGCTTGCGAAAAGCTGCGCTATGAGTCAATTGCCGCTCCAGACTTGGCCACCGATGGCGCAGCGGGGCGGATCCATGTGTCGCTCGATGAAGAAAGCAATCGGATCGCGATCGAGGACAACGGCATTGGCATGAGCCGCGACGAGATGATCGAGGCGCTCGGTACAATCGCCCGTTCGGGGACCCGCGCATTCATGGAGCGACTGGAGGCGAACAAGGCGGGTGAGGGGGCAGAGCTGATCGGCCAGTTCGGCGTCGGTTTCTATTCTGCTTTCATGGTCGCCGAAAAGGTCGACGTTATCTCCCGCCGTGCAGGTTCATCTGAGGCTTGGCTTTGGTCGTCGGACGGCAAGGGAAGCTATTCGGTCCAACAGGTCGATCCAGACGAGGCCCCTGCCCGTGGCACACGAGTCCTTCTTCATCTTATGGATGATGCCAAGACCTATGCGAGCAAATGGACTATTGAACGGATCATCCGCGAGCAGTCTGGCCATGTGCCGGTGCCAATCGAGGTATCGACGAAAGCGGGCGCGGCGCCAGCGCAGGTATCTGATGGTACCGCGCTCTGGACCAGGTCGAAGAGCGAGGTAAACGAGACCGAATATGCCGATTTCTATCGCGGCATCTCGGGCCAGTATGATGAGCCGGCGCTGACCGTGCATTTTCGCGCCGAGGGCCGGCATGAATATTCCGTGCTCGCCTTCGTACCCGGCTCGCAGCCATTTGATTTGCACGACGCCGAACGCAAGGGCCGGATGAAGCTCTATGTTCGACGGGTATTTATCACCGGATCGGCAGAGCTTCTGCCGCACTACCTTCGTTTCGTCCGCGGCGTCGTTGATACCACGGATCTGCCGCTTAACATTTCGCGGGAGATGATACAGGAAAGCCCTGTTCTCGCCGCGATCCGCAAGGGTCTGACCAGTCGAATACTGTCGGCGATCGAAAAGCTTGCCGAGAATGACGCCGAGGCGTTCGCCAAGCTTTGGGAGCACTTCGGGGCTGTCATCAAGGAGGGTCTTTACGACGATTTCGAACGTCGCGAACAGATTCTGGCACTTGCGCGGTTCCGCTCGACGGCATCGGGCGATGGGTTCCGTTCACTCGCCGATTATTTGAAGGACATGAAAGAAGGTCAGGAAGCGATCTACTTCCTCGCCGGCGGCAATATCGACCAGATGAAGGCCTCACCGCAGCTCGAAGGTTTTCGGGCACGCGGCGTCGAGGTCCTGCTGTTGAGTGATGCGGTTGACAGCTTTTGGGCTCCACAGGCGCCAGCCTTTGAGGGCAGGGCGCTCAAATCGATTACCCAGGGCATCGCAGATCTCGACAGGGTTGCTTTGGCTGACGGCGGCTCAGTGGCGAGCGGTGAGGCGTCGGCCGAAGTCGAGGCCTTCATTGGATTTGCCAAGAATACGCTGAGCACTGAGGTGTCCGACGTGCGCGTCTCGGCCCGGCTCACCGAGAGTGCCGCCTGCCTCGTCGCCTCGGATCGGGCGCTCGACAGGCAGATGGAACGGCTGTTGCAAAGTGCCGGGCGGCTGCAGACGGCGGAGAAGCCAATCCTCGAACTCAATCCAGAACATGCGCTGATCAGATCGGTGTCCTCTGTCGCTGACGAGACATTCAGGTCTGACGCCGCCTGGCTCCTGCTCGACGAGGCGAGGATTCTGGATGGCGACAAGCCGGCCAATCCGCGTCAATTCGCCGAGCGGCTGTCGCGGCTCTTCGAAAGGGCGCTCGGGGCCAAGGGCTAAGTCTAATACTAACATCGTACAGTTGACATTTGTGCAGCGCAGCATTATTGGTGTACAAATGAATGCGGTCATCCTCCTCCCGACCGTTTTCATGGGACCGATGGCACTCCTCCTCCCAGCCATAGGTCATTTATCGAGAGCCCGACGCACCTCCTCCCGCGTCGGGCTCTTTTTATTGGATCTCGCGGAGCTTGTCAGGCATCAGCCACCAGGCCATCAAACACTTCCAACAACGCATCCACGATTGCCTGCCCCAAGGCATTGGCTGTCTCGGCAATCTTGTCGTCGGACATGTCGCGAGCGTCAAGCGCCAGGTTGCCGCCCTCAACCTGGCGGATTTGAGCCTGGTCCATCCCGGTATCGAGACAGCGAAACAACACTAGTAGGGCTTGGTATTCAGCTTGAGGCTCAGCGCCCGCGCAGCTGTGTTCTATCCAGAGGTCGCCGGCGGCACAGTATTCGATGGAGAGACCGCCGTTTCAGGCAACGGGAACCACGTCTCGACCGCAAGGGGCACAATCCGCACCCGGAACGATGGCGGTCGCGGCTCACGTCGTTTCTTGCGAGATTCTCATCAAGCAAAGGCGGAAGGGTGAAATCGACGGAACGGAGGGACCCTTGAAGGACGACGGTTGCCGTTCCGGGGTCGTGCGTTGCATTGGCAGGCATACGGCATGGCACAAAAAAGCCCGGCATCACCGGGCTTTTCGTTGAAATTGATCAGCACCAGCGCTTGCGAACAACCTGGCCCCAGCGATTGATCTTCTTCTTGACAACGCAACCCGAGCCTATGACGACGCGGGGCGCAACCCAGACGCGGGCGCGCGGACGAATGACCACGGCAGCATGGCTGCGGTGATGCCAGCCGCTGCGGTACTTCAGGACAACGCCCGCATTCGCTGTGCTTGCGAATGACGTCGCAGCTATGATGGCGGCAACCGCGCCGATGGCAATTTTCTTCATTTTTGTTGAGTCCTCGTTAGTTGATACGTTTGTATAGATGCGGCCCGATGAACCCTCCATGAACGATTGCTAAAGTCAGATCCTACGCTATAGGGATTTGGGATGCGGCCGTGTTGTCGATCTGGCCGTCTGCAGGCCTGAGCGCACAAGCGCTCGCACCGCAGCCAACGGGAACTACAGCCGTTGACAGAAGAGCCGACCGGGCGCGCGATGTGCCCGGTCGGCTCCTGTGATTGTCGGCGGTACGCAAAACATGCCGACGATTTTCGGCGAGCGACTAACAGCCATGCCCGCGACGACAATATACAACGCCGGCCGTTTCCAAATTGCTAATTGTCAATTATCGGCGCGGTTTTTAGGCTTTTGACATATCCTCAGCGGCTATCCTCGGAGTTGCCGTCGCGCAGGCGCGCTATTGCCCTGCAGTGTTCAGCCAGCGCGGCTGGGTGATCGTAGCCTTGCCGATTCGCATCAATGACGACGATGGCAAATTGCTCGCGTCGTTCGTCCGAAGGGGTAACCAGTTCTCTGACGCGATCTTGGAGAACACGGCGTGGACGATCTGGAAATCAGCGGGAGGTAGAACTCCGGAACTGGTGGGAAGGGACATGTTTCGCCTCGAAAGATTGGGGCCGCGTCGCCCGACTTCGGCATCATCACGCTTCTGCGATGCGCCGATGAAGGCAAGATGTGCCTGCAAACCGGCATGCACAGGGTTTGGTACGATACCGAACTCCGAACGATCGCGGCGCTGTTCAAGGCATGGCAACTTGGGAACACCATCCGTAACTCCTTCATGACTTGCAATAAGTTCCAAAGCCCTCCATGGTGCCGACCGTTCAAACTGCTGCAGTTCAGGATTGGGGTAACGCATGGCTACCGGCACCGTAAAATGGTTCAACGCAACGAAAGGCTTTGGATTCATCCAGCCGGACGACGGCAGCACGGACGTGTTCGTGCATATTTCTGCCGTCGAGCGCGCCGGGATGCGTGGGCTCAATGACGGCCAGAAAATTAGCTATGAACTCGTCAAGGACCGCAAGTCCGGCAAGATGTCGGCCGATAACCTTCAGGCCTAGCTGTCTTCTTTGAGTTCGTCGGAAACGGTTCAGCGGATTTGCTATGCAAGTTCACTGAGAGACCCGGTGGCGGCTTTCTTTGCTAGGGCGATCGATCAAACCGTGAGCGGCGAGAACGGCCATCAGCGCCGGCGTGCGTCAGTTCGGCCTTTTTTCAGGCGGCAATCGCTCATGCGCGCCTCGGCGTGGAATGAACGTGAGAAGCCTCCGATCGGCGAGGCTTCAATTCCGGAATTATCCGACCTCAAATCGCAACGACAATGGACAGGCTCGCCGTCATGACGATATTCGGCGTCCGGCACATCACCACTTATAGCTATCGCCGAAAGGTTCGTTTTGGCGATCACCGCCTGATGTTCAGGCCACGCGACAGCTATGACCAGCGTCTGCTGACGGAAAGCTTGGTCGTTACCCCAAAGCCAGAGGCAGTCCGCTGGATTCACGACGTCTTCGGCAACTGTGTCGCTTTGGTGAGTTTCAATGAACCGGCGAACAACCTGCGCTTTGAAACCAATATCACACTCGAACACACCCCTGATGTGCCGCTCGATCTCATCATTGACGACGATGCGCAACATTACCCCTTCAGCTTTGATACTTTGGAATTGCCCGACATACATCCGTTGATGGAGCGGCATTATCCAGACCCGGCTGGCCTATTGGACCATTGGGCGCGTCAATTCGTGAAGGTGGGGCACCCCACCGACACCGGCCATTTGCTGATGACCATGTGCTATGCGATCCGCGAAAGCTTCGTGTATCAACGACGTTCCAGCCGCGGCGTCCAGTTGCCAATCGAAACACTCGAGCTGAGAAGCGGCACATGTCGAGATTTCGCACTTCTGATGATGGAGGCGGCGCGCACGCTCGGGCTGCCGGCGCGCTTTGTATCGGGCTACATCTATGTGCGGGATCGGGATGGATCACAGACGCTCGGCGGAGGATCAACACATGCCTGGTGCCAAATCTACCTGCCGGGTGCGGGCTGGGTCGAGTTCGATCCGACCAATGGGATCGTCGGCAGCCGCGACTTGATCCGCGTGGCCGTGGCCCGAGATCCCCGTCAGGCAATCCCACTCTCGGGCAGCTATGATGGCGACGCAGACGACTATCTCGATATGTCCGTTCAGGTGAATGTCACGACGCTAGGAGATGGTGCATCATCATCATTTGGGGCCGGTCGGCCCGGCATGGGGATTTGAAGGCAGGTATCCCAATGACAGCGACGAGGGGCGGGCAAGGAACCGCCGCGTCGAACTCGTCGCGAAGTGACGATCAGTTCGCATTGCCATCGTCGTTGGCCACCAACTTCTTCCAGGAGTTTTCCTGCGCCAGTATGGCCTTGCGATTTTGAATAGGCGGGGGTGGCTTGGACAAGTTGTCCAAGCCACCCCCAAATTTGCTACGGGTGGGGTGGGTATAGGGCGACGCAGTAAGCTTGCACAGTTTTCTCACAGGATTTGATGTCGGGTTTCCGGT